>NZ_JZKH01000120.1 GCF_000961885.1 Streptomyces rubellomurinus | reverse complement strand
CCCCCAGCACCGAAGCCGCCACCCCCGCCACCGGAGCCGGCACCGGAGCCGCCACCCCGGTCGCATCACCCCCCCTGCGCCTCACCGCCGACCTCCCCGCCGGCACCCGCGACCGCCTGGAACGCGCCGCCCACGCCGCCCGCGCCACCTGGGCCGAACTCCTCCTCGCCGCCACCGCCGGCTACCTGCACCGCCTCACCGGCACCGAGGACGTCCTGCTCGGCCTCCCGCTCGCCAACCGCCGCGGCCCCGCCGCCCTGCGCACCCCCGTCGCCACCGCCAACATCCTCCCGCTGCGCCTGGCCGTCCGCCCCGCCGACACCGCCGAGGCACTGCTGCGCCGGGTCGTCCGCGAACTGCGCGCCACCCGCCGCCACCAGCGCTACCCGCTGGAGGACCTGCGCCGCGACCTCGGCCTGACCGGCGAACGGCGCGCCCTGTACGGCCCGGTCGTCAACATCAAGGCCTTCGAGGGCGACCTCGACCTGGCCGGCCTGCCCGGCACCGTCCGCAACCTCGCCGCCGGCCCCGTCGACGACCTCGCCCTGAACGTCTCACCCGGCCCCGCAGGCGCCCTGCGCCTCACCCTCGACGCCGACCCGGCCCGCTACGACACCGCCTCGCTCGCCGCCCACCGCGACGGCCTGCTGCGCCACCTCGACGCCCTCGCCGACCTCCTGCTCACCGCCCCGGACACCCCGATCGCCCGGATCGACCTGCTCGACGCCGAGGGCATCCGGCGCGCCACCGAGGGCCGCGACGAACCGCCCGTCGACCGCACCCTGCCCGAACTCTTCGCCGCCCAGGCCGCCCGCACCCCGGACGCCGTCGCCGTCCGCAGCGGTGCCACCGCCCTCACCTTCGCCGAACTCGACGCCGCCGCCGACCGCCTCGCCCACCGCCTGGCCGCCCACGGCGTCCGGGCCGGCGCGCCCGTCGCCATCGCCCTGCCGCGCGGCACCGACACCCTCGTCGCCATGCTCGCCGTGCTCAAGGCCGGCGGCGCCTGCGTCAGCCTCGACCTCGCCCACCCCGCGCAGCGGCTCGCCGCCGTCCTCGACGACGCCCGCCCGGTCTGCGCGATCGGCGCCGCCGACGCCCTCGCCGGCCTCGGCCTGCCGCCGCACGTGCCCACCGTACGGCCCCAGGACGCCCCGCACACCGAGGGCGCCGAGAACGACCCCGCCGCCCCCCTCCCCGCCCCCCGGCTCGCCGACCCCGCCTACATCCTGCACACCTCCGGCTCCACCGGCCGCCCCAAGGGCGTCGTCGTCACCCACGCCTCGCTCGCCAACCTGCACGCCGGCCACGGCGAGGACCACATCGCCCCCGCCGTCCGCCGCACCGGCCGCGAGCGCCTGCGCGTCGCCCACAGCGCCTCCTTCGCCTTCGACGCCTCCTGGGACCCGGTGCTGTGGATGGTCCACGGCCACGAACTCCACCTGCTCGACGACGCCGCCTACCGCGACCCCGCCGCCCTCATCGCCCACCTCGACCGCGAACGCGTCGACTACCTCGACGTCACCCCCTCCTACCTCGAAGTCCTCCTCGCCGAAGGCCTGTTGGACGAAGGCCGGCACCACCCCGCCGTCATCGCGGTCGGCGGCGAAGCCACCCCGCCCGCCCTCTGGCGGCGCCTCGCCGCCACCCCCGGCGTGCACCCCGTCGACCTGTACGGCCCCACCGAGACCACCGTCGACGCCTACGCCTGGACACCCGGCCCGGACGGCACCCCCACCGGCCGGGTGGTGCGCGGCTCCCGCGCCTACGTCCTCGACGGCGCGCTGCGCCCCGTCCCCGAGGGCGCGATCGGCGAACTCCACGTCGCCGGCGCCTGCCTGGCCCGCGGCTACCTCGGCCGCCCCGACCTCACCGCCGAACGCTTCACCGCCGACCCCTACGGCCCGCCCGGCAGCCGGATGTACCGCACCGGCGACCTCGCCCGCCGCCGCCCGGACGGCACCCTCGAATTCCTCGGCCGCGCCGACGACCAGGTCAAGATCCGCGGCTTCCGGGTCGAACCCGCCGAGGCCGCCGCGGCCCTCGCCCAACTCCCCGGCGTCGCCCAGGCCGTGGTGATCGCCCGCCCCGGCCCGCACGGCAAGCGGCTGCTCGGCTACGCCGTCCCCGCCCCCGGCGCCACCCCGCACCCGGACGCGCTACGCGCCGCCCTCGCCGAACGGCTGCCCGCCCCACTCGTCCCCGACGCCGTCCTGCTGCTCGACGAACTCCCGCGCACCGCCCACGACAAGCTCGACCACCGCGCCCTGCCCGAACCCGGCACCACCGCCACCGGCGAACCCGCCGCCACCCCGCGGGAGGAGCAGGTCTGCGCCCTGTTCGCCGAACTCCTCGCCCTGCCCGAACCGCCCGGCCGCGACACCTCCTTCTTCGACCTCGGCGGCCACTCCCTGCTCGCCGGCCGCCTCGCCGCCCGACTGCGCGACACCCTCGCCGTGCCCGTCGCCTTCGCCGACGTCTTCCGCCACCCCACCCCCGCCGCGCTGGCCGCGCTGCTCGACCGCGACGACACCACCCCTGCCGCCGAACCGCGCCCCGCCCTGGAGCCCGTGCCGCGCACCGAGCGGATGCCGCTCTCACCCGCCCAGCGCGGACTCTGGTTCCTGCACCGCCTCCAGGGCCCCAACCCCACCTACAACATCCCGCTCGCCCTCACCCTCACCGGCCCGCTCGACCGCACCGCCCTCACCCTCGCCCTCGGCGACCTCACCGCCCGGCACGAGATCCTGCGCACCGTCTACGGCGAGCAGCCGGACGGCACCCCGTACCAGCGGGTGCTGCCCGCCACGCCCGTCGAACTGCACCACGGCACCGGCGAGTTGGCCGAAGCCGTCCAGCACCCCTTCGACCTGGTGAGCGAACCGCCGCTGCGCGCCACTCTGTTCGAGGAGGGGCCCGCGCGGCACACCCTGCTCCTGCTGCTCCACCACATCGCGAGCGACGGCGCCTCCACCACCCCGCTCGTCCGCGACCTGGCCGCCGCCTACACCGCCCGGCACGCCCGCCACGCCCCCGAACTCCCGCCGTCAGCCGTCCAGTTCCTCGACCACGCGGCCCGCCAGCGCGACCTGCTCGGCACGGCCGACAAGCCCGGACCGCTCGCCGTCCGACAGTCCGCGTACTGGCGCGCAGCCCTCGCCGGGCTGCCCGACCAGCTGGAACTGCCCACCGACCGCCCCCGCCCCGCCGTCGCCGGACACCACGGCGCCACCGCGCCCTTCACCCTCGACCCGGCCACCCACGCCGCCCTCGCCGCCCTCGCCGGCGCCGCCGGCAGCACCGTCTTCATGGCCGTCCAGGCCGGACTCGCCGCCCTGCTCACCCGGCACGGCTGCGGCACCGACATCCCCGTGGGCACCCCCGTCGCCGGGCGCGACGACGAGCAGACCGCCGACCTCGTCGGCTACTTCGTCAACTCCGTCGTCCTGCGCACCGACACCTCCGGCGACCCGACCTACCGCGAGCTGCTCACCCGCGTCCGCGACACCGTCCTCGCCGCCCACGAACACGCCGACCTGCCCTTCGACCGCCTGGTCGAGGAGCTCAACCCGCCCCGCTCGCTCGCCCGGCACCCGCTGTTCCAGGTGATGCTCGCCTGGCAGAGCCGCGCCGACGAGCCGGTGGACCTCGGCGGCGGCCTCACCGCCGAGATCGCCGCGATCCCCAGCGGCACCGCCAAGTTCGACCTCACCCTCAACGCCGGCGAACGGCCCGGCGGCGGCATCGGCGGCTTCCTCGAGTACCGCACCGACCTCTTCGACGCCGCCACCGCCGAAGCCCTCTGCGACCGCCTCGCCCGGCTCCTCACCGCCGCCGCCACCGCGCCCGACACCCCGATCGGCCGGCTGCCGCTGATCAGCGACGAGGAACGGCACCGCGCCCTGGTCGAATGGAACGGCGAACCGGCGCCGTCCCCGCCGGACGCCACCCCGCCGGACGTCACCCTGCCGGACCTCTTCGACGCCGCGGCCGCCGCCAACCCGCACGCCGTAGCCGTCAGTTGCGACGGCGAGCAGCTCGACTACACCGAACTCTCCGCCCGCGCCGAGCGTCTGGCCCGGCGGCTCGCCGCCCGGGGCATCGGCCCCGGCACCATCGTCGCCCTCGCCCTGCCGCGCTCCGTCCGCCTCGTCGTCGCCCTCCTCGCCGTCGCCAAGTCCGGCGCCGCCTACCTGCCGCTGGACCCCGACTACCCGGCCGACCGCCTCGCCTACATGCTGGCCGACGCCCGCCCCGCCGCCCTGCTCACCGACCGCGCCACCGCACCCCGGCTGCCCGCGCACGACGTTCCGCAACTCCTGGTCGACGAAGCGGAACCGGGCGAGCGGCCGGCCACCCCGCCGGGCCCGCTGGCCCAGCACGAACGCACCCGCCCGCTGCGCGCCGAGGACACCGCGTACGTCATCTACACCTCCGGCTCCACCGGCCGGCCCAAGGGCGTGCCCGTCACCCACCGCAACGTGGTCCGGCTGTTCACCGCCACCGACCACTGGTTCCACTTCGGCGCCGACGACGTCTGGACGCTCTTCCACTCCTACGCCTTCGACTTCTCCGTGTGGGAGCTGTGGGGCGCCCTGCTGCACGGCGGCCGCCTGGTCGTCGTCCCGCACCTGGTCAGCCGCGACCCGGCCGCCTTCCTCGACCTGCTCGCCCGCGAACGCGTCACCGTCCTCAACCAGACCCCGTCCGCGTTCCACCAGCTCGCCGCCGCCGACCGGGACCGCCCCGGCAGCGAACTCGCCCTGCGCTACGTCGTGTTCGGCGGCGAAGCACTCGAACTCGGCCGGCTCGACGACTGGTACGCGCGCCACCCCGAGAACGCGCCGACCCTGGTCAACATGTACGGCATCACCGAGACCACCGTGCACGTCTCCCACATCGCCCTCGACCGGGCGAGCGCCGCCGCCACCAGCAGCAGCACCATCGGCGTCAACATCCCCGACCTGCGCGTCTACGTCCTCGACCAGCACCTGCAGCCCGTCCCGCCCGGCGTCACCGGCGAGATGTACGTCGCCGGCGCGGGCCTCGCCCGCGGCTACCTCGGCCGCCCCGACCTCACCGCCACCCGCTTCGTCGCCGACCCGTACGCCGCGCTCTTCGGCGAGTACGGCACCCGGATGTACCGCTCCGGCGACCTCGCCCGGCGCCGCCCGGACGGCGTCCTGGAGTACTTCGGGCGCGCCGACCAGCAGGTCAAGCTGCGCGGCTTCCGGATCGAACTCGGCGAGATCGAAGCCGTGTTGGCCGCCCACCCGGCCGTCGCCGACGCCGCCGTGGTGGTCCGCGAGGACGCGCCGGGGGACCAGCGGCTGGTCGCCTACGTGGTCGGATCCGACTCGGGCCCCGGCACCAGCCCCGGTCCGTCGCCGGACGAACTGCGCGCCCACGCCGCCGCCGAACTGCCCGCCCACATGGTGCCCTCCGCCGTCGTCCCGCTGGAGCGCCTGCCGCTCACCGCCAACGGCAAGCTCGACCGCCGCGCCCTGCCCGCCCCCTCCGCGCCCGCCGGCGCAGTCGGCACCGGCCGCCCCCCGCGCAGCCCGCGCGAACAGCAGCTCTGCGAACTCTTCGCCGAGGCCCTCGGGTTGGCAGCGGTCGGCGTCGACGACGACTTCTTCGCCCTCGGCGGCCACTCCCTGCTCGCCGTCCGCCTCGCCGGGCGCATCCGCGACGTGCTCGGGATCGACCTCGGCATCGGCACCCTGTTCCAGGCCCCCACCCCGGCCGGCCTCGAAACGGCGCTCTCCGCCGGCGCGACCGCCGTCGACGCCCTCGACGTCCTCCTCCCGCTGCGGCCCGCCGCCCCCGGCCGTCCGGCGCCGCTGTTCGCCGTCCACCCCGCCGGCGGCCTCAGCTGGTGCTACACCGGACTGATCCGCCACCTGCCCGCCGACGTGCCGATCTACGGCCTCCAGGCCCAGGGCGTCGGCGCCGCCACCGCCGAACTCCCGCTGCCGCGCACGCTGGAGGAGCTGGCCGCGCACTACGCCGACCGGCTGCGCGAGGTCCAGCCCGAAGGCCCCTACCGGCTGCTCGGCTGGTCCACCGGCGGCATCATCGCCCACGCGCTCGCCGTCCGTCTCCAACAGCTCGGCCAGCACGTCGAGTTGCTCGCCATCCTGGACGCCTACCCGGCCGAGGGCTTCCGCGAGCTCCCCGTCCCCGACCAGGCCGAAGCCCTGGAGGCACTGCTCACCATGGGCGGCTTCGGGCCGGACGACCTCGCCGGTCAGCCGCTCGAACTCGACACCGTCAGCGCCCTGTTGCGCGGCGCCGGCAGCCCGCTCGCCGGCCTCGACGAGACCACCGTCGCCGCGCTCAACCGGATCTACCTGCACACCAACCACCTGGTGCGCGGCCACGACCACCGCCCCTTCGACGGCGACGTGCTGTTCTTCCGCGCCACCGTCGACACCATCGACGACACCCTGGTGCCCGAACTGTGGGCCCCGTACGTGACCGGGCGGATCGACAACACCGACGTCGCCTGCTCCCACAAGGACATGACCCTGCCCGACCCGATCGCGCACATCGCCCGCGTGATCGCCGACCGACTGGACGGAACCTCCGATGAGTGACGCGCCCGCCAACCCCTTCGACGCAGACGGCGACTTCCTCGCCCTCGTCAACGACCAGGGCCAGCACTCCCTCTGGCCCGCCTTCGCCGCCGTCCCCGCCGGCTGGGGCGTCGCCCACGGCCCGAGCGACCGCGCCACCGCCCTCGCCTGGATCACCGCCCACTGGACCGACCTGTGACCCCACCCGCCGTCGCTGCTCGCCCCCCGCTGGCGGGGCGGGCGGCCGTGGTCGTCGTCTACACCGCCGCGATGTGCATGAACGGCCTCGACTCCACCATCGTCAACCCGGCCCTGTACAGCATCGCCGAGGACTTCGGCCGCCCGCTCTCCGCCGCCAACGCCGTCGAGACCGCCTTCCTGGTCGGCCTCGCCCTCGGCCTGCCCGTCGCCGGCTGGCTCGGCGACCGGTACGGCGTCAAACGCGTCTTCCTCGGCGCGCTCGCCGCCTTCACCGCGGTCAGCGCGCTGTGCGCGGCCGCCCCCGGCCTCGGCTGGCTCGCCGCCGCCCGCGCCGTCCAGGGCGTGGCCGGCGGCCTGCTCTCCCCGGTCGGCACGACCCTGCTGTTCCGGGCCTTCGCCCCGCACGAACGGGCCGGCCTCGGCCGCATCCTGATCGTCCCCACCGCCCTGATGCCCGCCCTCGGGCCGCCGCTCGGCGGCTACCTCACCCAACACCTCTCCTGGCACTGGCTGTTCCTCGTCAACGTGCCGGTCGGCATCGCGGCGGTGGCCCTCGGCGCCGCCGCCCTGCGGACCGAGGACGAGCCGGCCGCCGGCCGCTTCGACACCACCGGCTCCCTGCTCGCCACCCCCGGCCTCGGCCTCCTCACCTACGCCCTCGGCTTCGGCCCCGCCCATGGCTGGACCTCCCCGGGCGTGGCCCTCTCCGGCCCGCTCGGCCTCGTCCTGCTGGCACTCGCCGTACGGCACCAACTGCGCGCCCCCGAACCGCTGGTGGACCTGCGCCTGCTCGCCGACCGCGGCTACGGCGCCGCCACCTGGCTCGCCCTGCTCACCTCCGCCGGCCTGATGGGCGCGCTCTTCGCCGTCCCCCTGCTCCACCAGGCCGCCCTCGGCGCCACCGCCCTCGACGCCGGGCTCAGCGTCTTCCCCGAGGCCATCGGCCTGATGGCCGCCTCCCAGGCCGTCGACCGACTGCTGCCCCGGCTCGGCCCCCGCCGCCTCGCCCTGCCCGCCCTGCTGCTCGCCGCGGCGGTGCTCGCCGGCCTCGGCTTCGCCGAGAACCCGTGGGCCGTACGGGCGTTGATGCTCGGCGTCGGGCTGATCCTGGGCACCGCCGTGCTCACCCTCCAGATCGCCGGCTTCGCCGACGTCCCGCCGCCCGCCATGGGCCGGGCGATGGGCCTGTTCACCATCGTCCGCACCCTCGGCGGAGCCCTCGGCATCGCCGCCGTCGCCGCCCTGATCGGCGCGTCCGGCGAGGACGGCGGCGTCACCCCCTACCGGCTCGCCCTCGCCCTCACGGCCGCCCTCGTCGCCGCCGGCGCACCGCTCGCGGCCCGGCTGCCCCGGCAGTGACCCCGGGTGGTCGTCCGTCCGGTCGCCGGCCCCGCCCGGACGGACGACACTCCTTCCCGCCCATGCCACCGGTGCGCCGACCGGCGTTCGCGTACGCGGTACTGTGACAGGAGCAGCGGAGGAGACCCGATGAACCCTGAGCACTATCGCCTTCTCGAGGAGGCCAGACGCAGCCTCCCAGAGGGCTACAAGGTCGAGTTGTCCGGCGACGTCATCGTGATGCAGGCATCGCCTTCCTCGATCCACCAGCTGAACCTCTCGATCGTGCAGCGCCAGTTCGAGCCGCACTGCCCCGCCGGCTACTTCCCGACCGGCAACAGCGACCTGGCCTCACCCGGGGTCGGCGCCGTCCGCAACCCGGACCTCACCTACCTGCCGGAAGACGTCATCGACCTGGAGGGGCACGACATCCCCGCCGAGCTCGCGCTGGTCGCGGTCGAGATCGTCTCCCCGTCCAACCCCGACAACGACTGGACGGGCAAGGTCCGCGACTACCCCCGCATGGGCTTCCCGCTCTACCTGATCGTCGACCCGCGACAGAAGACCGTCACGCTGTTCTCCGAGCCCAACCGCGACCGGTACCACACCCGCACCGAGCGGGAGTTCGGCGAGCGGATCCGCATCCCCGAGCCGTTCGGCTTCGAGCTGGACCTGTCCCGGCTGGTCCCCTACCGGGACTGACCCCGCCCGGGCGCGCCGCCCGGGTCAGCGCGCTCCGAGCAGGTGGGCGAGGCCGTCCGCCAGGCCGCCGCGCCAGCAGGCGTAGTCGTGGCCGCCGTTGAACTCGCGGTACTCGACGTCGTATCCGCGCGCCACGAGTACGTCCCGCAGGTGGCGGTTCTGGGCGAGCAGCATCCACTCCTGCAGCCCGACCTCCAGGTAGAACCGGGCCTCGCGCCGGGCGGCGACGGCGAACTGCCGGGTGAGCCACTCGCTGCCCTCGTCGAACTCCGTCTCGTCCGGCCACCAGAAGGAGCCGGACTGGGAGAGCGCGTTGCCGAACCGGTCCGGGCGGCGGAACGCGGCGAAGGCGGCGGTGAGGCCGCCCGCGCTCTGGCCGGCGACCACGGTGCGGGCGGGATCGAGGGGCGTGCCGAACTCGCTCTGTGCCCAGGGGAGTAGCCGGTCGGCGAGCAGGTCGACGAAGTCCGGGTTGCAGCTCAGGTCGTCCGGGCGCCGCGGGCCCATGGTGTGGACGAGCAGGGCGGCGGCCCGGGGGATCGCCCCGTCCGCCGTCAGGTTGTCGAAGGTGTCGCCGACCGACAGCACCCCGCCCCACATCTCCCCGTCCAGCAGCACCGCCACCGCCTCCAACGGGCCTTCCCCGGGCGGGAGGTGGACGTCGACGCGACGACCGTCGACCTCATGGGCCGTGGTCCGTCCGCGCGCCACGTCCTCGCGCCGCCGCACGTACGGCTGGGCGGGCGCGTCGGGCAGGCTGAGCACCGACGAGGGGTGGCGGCCGTCGCGCGCGGGGAGCAGGAGTCCGTCCGCGCCGTGCGGGTCGGGCACGGCCCCGTCGAGGACGCGCAGCCAGTCGGCCCGGCTCGTGCCCGGGGCCGCGCCCCGGAAGGGGTACAGCTGGTAGGACGCCCGGTGGTCGGCGCGCAGCCGGTAGGTGATCGACCACGAGCCGTCGATCTGACGGTGCATCAGATGCGGTGTCAGGTCGCCGGAGTGCCGGTCCTTGTCGGTGACGGTGTGCAGCAGCGCCAGCACCCCGTCGTACTCCTGCTCGCCGGCGTACCGGAAGGTGACCAGCCGGTACGCCGGGTCGTCCGGATCGGGGGCGACGGTCGGGGACGAAGTCTTCAAGTCCACTACTCCTCAAGTCGACTCATGTCGATTCATGTCGATGCGTGCCGATTCACGCGACGCTGTCGCGTCCGCGCCGCCCGAGCAGCACCCACAGCAGGAAGGGGCCGCCGAGCACGGTGGTGACGATGCCGACCGGGATCTCGACGCCGCCGATCAGGACCCGCCCGACGGTGTCCGCGACCACCACGAGCAGGGCTCCGGTGAGCGCCGAGCCGACGACGGGCACGCGGGCCGGTCCGGCCAGCCGTCCGGCGATGACGGGCGCGGCGAGCGCCACGAACCCGACCGGCCCGCACACGCCGACCGCCAGTCCGGCGAGCGCCACGGACAGCAGCAGGCAGGCGAGGCGCACCCGCCCGGGGTCGACGCCGAGCGAGGCGGCGACGCTGTCGTCGAAGCGCAGGACGGCCAGTCGCCGCGCGGCGACGAGCGCGAGCGGCACCAGCACCGCGAGCCCGACGAGGACGGGTGTGGCGATCTCGTAGTCCCGCCCGTTGAGGCTGCCGGAGGTCCACACGTACAGCGAGCCGGCCGAGTTGAGTGAGCGGCGGGCCATCGCGACCTGGATGACGGAGGAGGCGAGCGCGGACATGGCCAGCCCGACGACCAGCACCCGAAGGCCGCGGGCGCCGAGGCCGCCGGAGGCGAGGGTGACGACGAGGACGGCGACGAGCGCGCCGAGCGGCCCGGCCCACCAGGCGCCGAAGGTGCCGGCGGTGCCGGCGGAGATGAGGACGGCGGCGGTGGCGCCGTCGTTGACGCCGAGGAGTTCGGGGGTGGCGAGGCGGTTGCGGGCGAGGGTCTGGGTGAGGCAGCCGGCGAGGCCGAGGGCGGCTCCGGCGGCGAGTCCGGCGACGATCCGGCCGAGGCGGAACTTCTGGACGAGCAGCACGTCGAGCCGGTCGCCGTAGCCGAACACGGCCTGGAAGGTGCGGCCGAGGTCGAGTTCGCTCTGCCCGGCGTGCGCGGAGACCACGACGGCGGCGAGCAGCACCGCGGCCAGGCCGAGCGAGGCGAGCAGTGCCCGGCGGGGGACGAGCAGCGACCACGCGCCGTACCGCAGGGCCGAGTCCGGCTTGGCGGCGGGTGGTTCGGGCCGCCGTGCCGGTGGCGGGGCGTCGGCGGCGGGGTCGGTGAGGGCGAGGGCGGCGGAGCGCCGGGAGCGGACGATGGCGATCAGCGCGGGGGCGCCGATCAGCGCGACGATCACGGACACCGGCGCCTCGAACGGCCGGGCCACCACGCGGGCGAGCACGTCCGAGCCGGTGAGCACGGCGGCGCCGAACAGTGCGGCGAGCAGGGTGAGTTGTCCGATCCGGGGGCCGGCGACGGTCCGGGCGAGGAACCCGGAGAGCAGTCCGAGGAAGGCGACCGGGCCGGCGAGGGCGACGGCGGAGGCGGTCAGCAGGGTGACGCCGAGGGCGACGGCGGCCCGGGTGGCGCCGGGCCGGTGGCCGAGGCCGCGGGCGAGGTCGTCGCCGAGGGCGAGCGCGGTGAGCGGCCGGGTGGTGAGCAGGGCGAACAGGAACCCGAGGGCCAGCACGGGCGCGAGCTGGCGCAGCGTCGTCCAGCCCTCGACCCCGGCGAGCGAGCCGAGCACCCAGACGCGGTACCGCTCGTACGCCTCGGGGGAGTTGACGACCAGGACGTCGGTGAGGCCGCGGAAGACGGCGGCGACGGCGGAGCCGCCGAGCACGAGTCGGATCGGCGAGCCGCCGCCCCGGCTGCCCGCGACCAGCAGCACCAGGACGCTGGCGAGCACGGCGCCGCCGAAGGCGAACGCGAGGTAGCCGTACGAGGTCTGGACGCCGAGGACGGCGACGGCGAGGACGACGCCGAGCGAGGCGCCGGCGTTGACGCCGAGCAGGCCGGTCTCGGCGAGCGGGTTGCGGGTGACGGACTGCAGTTGGGCGCCGGCGACGCCGAGCGCGGCGCCGACGAGCAGCGCGGTGACGGTGCGCGGCAGTCGCAAGTCGCCGACGACGAGGGCGAGTCGGCTGTCGGCGCGGGCGCCGTCGCGGTTGAGCAGGTAGTCCAGGACCCGGCCGGGGCCGACCTCGCCGGCGCCGATGGACAGCGAGAGCGCGGCGAGCACGAGCAGGAGCGCGAGCGCCCCGGCGGCGACCGCCCAACCGGTGCGGCGGCGGTCGGGCGGCGGGGGTGGCGGGGCGCCCGGAACGGCTCCCGGGGCCGCGTCCGGCGGGGTGGCGGCGGACGCTTCGTGGACGCCCACTTGCGACGGTGTCATAAGGTAAGGCTAACCTAATGGTCGAGCCGCCCCGGTTGCTCCCCGCCGCCGCCCGCGGCGCCGGGCCGGCCCGTCCGCGTGCGGGCCGCGCACCAGCTCCCGCGCCAGTTCTCTGATCAATTCCCGTACCACCGTTGCCCGGAGGCACCCATGCCGTTCGCCCGTCGCCCGCTCAGCCCCGTCCGTCGCCGCCGCGCGGCCCGGGCGTTGGCCGTCACCGGGGCGGCCGCCCTGCTGCTCGCGGGCTGCGGATCCTCCGGCTCGTCCTCCTCCTCGGCCGGCGGCTCCCCGGCGGCCGCCGGCGGCAAGCGCACCGTCAAGGACGCCACCGGCAAGGCCGTCGAGATCCCCGCCGAGCCCCAGCGGATCGTCACCCTCACCCAGGAGGACCTGGACGCGGTGCTCGCCCTCGGCGTCAAGCCGGTCGGCATCACCAACGGCCAGGGGCTGGCCGAGCCGCCCGCCTACCTGAAGGACCGGGTGCAGGGCGTCCCCGTCGTCGGCAACCTGCTGCAGCCCGTACTGGACAAGGTGGTTGCCGCCAAGCCCGACCTGATCCTGGCCGGCGACATGCAGGACGAGCAGATGCTCAAGCAGCTGCGCGAGATCACCCCCGCCACCCTCGTCACCATGGCGCCCACCGACGACTGGAAGCTCGCCTTCCGCGGCATCGGCAACGCCGTCAACAAGCTCGACCAGGCCAACAAGGTCATCACCGATTACGAGGCCAAGGCCGCGAAGGCCGGCGGCGACCTCGGCAAGAACAAGGGCGCCGCCGTCTCCATCGTCCGCTGGAACCCCACCGGCCCCAGCTGGATGGAGAAGAAGCAGTTCGCCAGCGGCGTCGCCCTCGACATGGGCCTCACCCGCCCGGCCGCCCAGGACAAGGACGGCAACGCGCACAGCCCCGCGCTCAGCCTGGAGAAGCTCAACGAGATCGACGGCGACTGGCTGTTCCTGTCCACCCTCACCGACGACGGCAAGGCCGCGCTCAAGGACGTCCAGTCCAAGCCCGCCTACCGGGAGTTGAACGCCGTGAAGAACAACCGCGCCGTCACCGTGGACGGTTCGGTCTGGTCCACCCGGGGCGGCCCGCTCGCCGCCGACGCCGTGATCGGCGACTTCACCAAGGCGCTCGGCGCCTCGGCCTCCTGACCACCCCGCCTACTACTAGAGGCACTCCATGGAGTTGACGATCCAGGGGCTCGGCGCCGGCTACGGCCCCGGCCGCCCCGTACTCGGCGGCGTGGACCTCACCGTCCCCGCCGGGCAGGTGGTGGCGGTGGTCGGCCCGAACGGCTGCGGCAAGTCCACCCTCCTGCGTGCCGCGGCCCGGCTGCACCGGCCGGACGCCGGGCGGGTGCTGGTCGGCGGCGAGGACCTCTGGCGGCTGCGCCCGCGCCAGGCCGCCCACCGGGTCGCGCTGCTGCCGCAGAGCCCGCAGGCACCCGAGGCGGTCACCGTCGAAGGGCTGGTGCGCTACGGCCGACACCCGCACCAGGGCCTGTTCCGGCAGTGGTCGCCCGACGACGAACGGCTGACCGCCGAGGCCCTGCGCGCCACCGGCGTCCAGGAGTTGGCCGGCCGGCGGCTCGACCGCCTCTCCGGCGGCCAGCGACAGCGCTGCTGGCTGGCCATGGTGCTCGCCCAGGACGCGCCCGTGGTGCTGCTCGACGAGCCGACCAGCGCGCTCGACCTCGGGCACGCCGTCGAGGTGCTGGAGCTGGTCCGACAGGTCGCCGCGGGCGGGCGGACCGTCGTCATGGTGCTGCACGACCTCGCGGCGGCGGCCCGGTACGCGGACCTCGTGGTCGCGCTGCGCGACGGCGCGGTGGTCGCCTGCGGGCCGCCGCGCGAGGTGGTGGACGCGGCGCTGGTGCGGGCGCTGTACGACATCGACAGCCACGTGCTCGCCGCGCCGGGGGACGGGGCGCCGGTGATCGTGCCGCGGGCGCCTGCGGTCGTTCCGCTCGCGCCGGCGGTTCTTCCGCTCGCGCCGGCGGTCGTGCCGGGGGCACCGGCCGCCTCGGCCGGGGGCTGACGCCCGCCCACCTCCGTACGCCTTCCCGCCCGGCGGCCCGGTACGGCCCGTTCCGTCCCGGGGCGCCGGGCGGTCGCGCGTCCCGAACCGGGCCGCGCGGCCGATTCGTTCACCCGTGCGAGCGGTTTGAACTCCGCGGGCCCCGAAGAGCGCCATCCCGCCCCTCCCGCTGTCAGTGGGCGTCGCTACGTTCCTGGCATCGCTGATCAGCAGGCGATCAGGACGCGCAATTCCGGTGGGACCGGTGGGAGGAGAACGGCCGTGGCATGGGTGGAGACGGGCGCGGGGGGCTACCGCGTCACGCTGGACGCGGAGGGCAGGGTGGCGTGCCGCAACGCGGCGGGGCGCACGCTCAAGTCCCTCCCGCCGAAGCTCAACGGCGACCCGGCGGTCACCCAACTCAAGCAGCTCGCCGAATGGCTGGGCGCCCACGAGCGGCGCTGCCTGGCGGACGTCGAGCGCTGGATGGTGCGCTCGCTGCCGGTGCCCGCCGCCGTGCTCACCGAGGTGTGGGCCGACGAGGCCTGGCAGGCCGTCCTGCGGGACGTGGTGGTCACCGGGGTCGACGGCGAGGTCGCCGGCTTCCTGCGCGGCGCGGACGCCGAACGCGGCCTCGGCCTGGTCGACCTGGACGGCGACACCGTCCGGCTGACGGCCGCCGAGGTCCTGATACCCCACCCGGTCCTGCTGCCGGACCTCGACGAGCTGCGCGAGTTCGCCGTCGAACTCGGCGTCTCCCAGCGCGTCCGGCAGCTCTACCGCGAGGTCTGGCACAAGCCGGCCGGGCCGCTGCCGGGCACCGCGGTCGACGAGTTCGCCGGCGGCCGCTACCGGGAGCTGCGCGAACTGCGCGGCCGCTGCGACCGGCTCGGCTGCCGGGTGCGCGGCGGGTCCGCCGTCCAGCCGGTCAGCGAGGGCGGCCGCACCGTCGAGGCCCGGGTCTGGGTCGGCGACTACTACGACTACGACGCCTGCGAGACCGGCACGCTCAGCTGGGCCGGCCCGGACGGCCGGGCGCTGCCGCTGACCGAGGTCGGGCCGGTCGCCTGGTCCGAGGGCATGCGCATGGCCGCCGCGCTGTACGCGGGCCGCACGATCGAAGGGGAGGACGCCGCATGACCGCCACCACCGCGACCACGACCGGCGCGACCACGGCCACCGCCGCCACGACCGGCGCGACCACGGCCACCGCAGTCGGCACCGGCACCCGCGCCGACCGGGCGCGGGCCCGCCACGAGGCCCTGCTCGACGCGGGCGCCGTGCTGCCCGCCGGCACCCTGCCCGACGCCGGCCGCCCGGACAGCGCCGCCGACGTGCTCACCGCCCGCACCTACACCCACCCCGCGCTGGACGGCCGCCGGATCGTCCGGCTCGTCCCCGGCGCCCTCGGCGCGGCCGAGGACGCCGCCCTCGACTTCCTCGGCCTCACCCCCGCCGGCCCGCCCGCCGACGTCGGCCAGGTCCGCCAGGAGGCGCTCGGCTTCCCCGCCTGGGCCCTCGTCAACGACCCGGCCAACGGCCACCACGCGCTCGCCCTGGTCAAGGAGACGGAGCGGCTGGCCCGGCAGGTCAAGTCCAAGCCGGGCGCCGCCAAGGACGGCTTCGCCGCGCTCGCCACCCGCCTCGGCCGCGCCGTGCCGCACTTCCTGCCCACCTTCTGCGAGGAGGTCGGCCGGATCTTCCTCGCCCAGGGCAACCAGGCCTACGCCGCCACCTGGTTCGGCAAGGCCCGCGAGGCCGAGCGCACCCACGGCCTCGGTGTCGACGAGGAGCGGCTGCGCGCCGTCTTCCTGGAGTTCGCCCTGGCCGGCGCCCTCACCGTCAAGGAACTGCGCCAGTACGTCAAGGAACTGTCCACCAGGCTCGACCCGCACACCGCCTGGCAGCGCTTCCGCCAGCTCTGCACCGAGCGCTCCACCGCCGGCATGGCTCCGTACGCCGGGGTCGCCGAGGACGCCCGCGCCCTGCTCCGGGCCGCCGGGCTCGACCGCGGCACGCACGAACAGGCCCTGCTCGCCGAGTTGTTGGAATCCCCGGCGATCAACCGGGCGCCCGCCGCGTTCTGGAAGTCCTGGCACGGCCCGCTGGTCCGGCTCGGGCGCCGCGAGGAGGCCGTCCGACGCCGCCTGCTCGACCTGCTGCCCGCCCCGGACGGCGGCGACGCCGCCGCGCACGACGCCGCCTGGCTCGCCCTGCTCGCCGAGACCGGCGCCGAGGCCGGGCTCACCGGGCCCCGCCGCGCCGACGAGGAGCCCGGCGCGGCCGCGGCCTGGCTCCAGCGCTGGGCCCGGCACACCCGCCGCGGCTGGCGCACCCGGTCCGACACCGCCGCCACCCTCGCCCTGGCCGGCCGGATGACCGAGCGCCTGCGCGCCGACGCCGTCCCCGTCGACCTGTTCGCCGACCGCGGCGGCGACCTGGCCGACCTCGACCTGCTGGACCACCTGCTGGCCGCCGGCGTGCCCGTCGCCGACCCGCCCGCCGGCCGCGCCCTCGGCGTCAAGCACTGGGCCGACCACTGCGGCCCCGGCAGCGCCCGCCTGCGCGCCGTCGCCGCCGACCCGCGCTACCGGCCGCTGCTGCGCGACGCCACCCCGCCCGCCTGGGTGACCGCCGTCACCCGCAAGGCGCCCGCCGTCCCGGTGCTGCGCACGCTGATGGCCGAGTGGGCCGAGGTCCGGGCCGACGAACTCGCCGCCGTCCGGGGCCTGGCCGGCGCCGCCGACCTGGTCCGCTCGCTCAGCCCCTACCGCACCGCCATCCGCGGCATCGCCCCGGCCGCCGCCGAGCGGATCGCCGCCCTCGACGTCGCCGGACTGCTCGCCCGGGCGCTCGCCGCCGGCATCCTCGACGAACTCGGCTGGCCCGCCCTCGAAGACGCCCTCGCCACCCTCGCCGACCCGGCCGACGCCAGTACCCCCGCCGACCCGGGCACCTCCGCAGGCCCCGGCACCCCCGCCGACCCGGGCACCGCCGCCTCGACGGCCACCGCCCGCAACGCCGCCACCCCCGGCTTCCACGGCCCGGCCCTCGACGGCCTGATCGTCGAGGACGCCTGGCCGTGCCTGATCCTCGCCCGCGGCGACCGCGCCGTCGTCGTCGGCCCGCAGGGCACCGTGCTGGAACACACCCTGCGCGTCCCCGAGCCGGACCACCGCTGGAACCGCCCCCGACTGCGCTTCGTCGACGGCGAACTCCTCGTCGCCTGGCAGCAGGACGGCAAACAGGTCGGCTACTGGTCCGGCCGCCCCGACCAGATCCTCGAACTCGGCGGCGAGACCATCACCGGCTACCACTACGGCGACCGGCGGCCCGAACCGCCCTCCCTCCCGCTGCCCGGCGGCGGCCGCACCACCGGCGAACGCCCGCTGCACGCCGGCGACACCCGGCTGCCGTCCGAACACCGCGTCCTCGGCGACGGCACCGGCCACTGGACGCTGCGCCCCGGAGACGGCGACCCCGCCCCGCGCGAACTCGACCCGCACACCGGCACCCTGGGCCGCGCCGCCGAACCGCCCGTGATCGCAGCCTCCGCCGCGGCCGGCCGGCTCGCCGCGCGCAACACCCGGCTGCTGCCGCTCCAACCCGGCCTGGAAGGCACCCCGCTCGGCACCGACGGCACCGTCCTCGGCGGCTGGGTCCGGATCGACCCCGACCGGACGGCCACCGCCGTCACCCCGGACGGACAGCACATCACCCTGCCGATCACCGGCCCGCACCCGGACACCGTCCCGGTCGGCCGACTCGCCCTGCCCGGCGCCGGCCGACCGGCCGTCACCGAGACCTCCGGCGACACCCTCGCCCTCACCCTGCCCGACCTCGCCACGGCCACCGACCGCACCGCCGACCTGCGGCCGTGCCGCGCCGGCGACCTCTCCGCCGCCGGCACCGCCCTCGTTCCACCGCTCGACCACTGGCACGCCCTGCGACCCCGCGACGAAGCCGGCTCCCGCGCCCTGCGCGGCGTCGACCCCGAACAGGCCGCCCGACTGATCGACGCCGCCTGGCCCGTCGACACCCAACCCGTCGACACCCAACCCGTCGACACCCAACCCGTCGACACCCGGCCCGTCGACACCCGGCCCGTCCCCGAGGACGACCGGCGCTGGCTCACCGTCCAGGGCGTACGGCGCCCCATCGCCCAGCACAACGAGCCGACCCGCAGCAGCCTGCCCGTCCCCGCCGTCGCCGCCCTGCTGCCCGAGGTCACCCACCCGCTGCTGCTCGCCGGCGTCGCCGGACTCGCCCGCGCCGCCGCCGACCTGCTCGACGGCATCGCCCGGTTCGTGCCGCAGCCCGAAGCCGAACGGCCCGACCGGGCCCAGACCCCCGAGTACCGCCCCGACCACGGCCGCGACCAGCAACTGCAGGACGCCGTCACCGCCCTGCTGCCCGACATCCCCGGCTTCGGCTCCGGCTGGCTCATCCGCGACCGCTGGTGGACGCTCAACAACCTGCGCACCGTCCTCGCCGTCCTCGCCGACCCGCCCGCCACCACCGACACGAGCGAGGGCCAGGCCGACGGCTGGTCCGCCGCCCCCGCCAGGATCACCCTGCGCGGCGGCGACGGCGGCCACGGCTGGCTCCACCTGCTCGGCCTGCTCCACGTCCTCGCCCAGGCCGTCGCCAACCCGCTCACCGAACCCGCCCACCGCTCCTCGCTCGTCGAACTCCTCGGCGAACTCACCAAGGGCCCGCTCGCCGACCGCGGCGACACCCTGCGCGAACTCGTCCTCAGCGAGCCCCACCGGCCCGCCACCGACCCGCGCCCCGCCGACTTCCGCCAGGGCCAGGTGCTGCGCCACGGCGACCGCACCGTCGTCATCCTCGGCTACCGCACCCACCAGAACGGCGCCATCCACTGGCTCGCCGTCGACCACGACCCGAGCGGCCGCTTCGGCCCCGTCGCCCACTTCACCACCGTCCGGGAGCGCCGCACCGAGGAACGGATCAGCGCCGCCTGGGTCCAGAAGTTCTGGAGGGTCGCCGCCCTGCGCGGCAGCGTCCCCTGGGACCGGGCCCGGGCCACCGCCTTCGCCGAACTCACCGGCATCGGCACCGCCCGCGCCACCCTGCTGCTCTCCCCGTCCGCCCCCCTCCTCCACTGCGACAACAC
>NZ_JZKH01000119.1 GCF_000961885.1 Streptomyces rubellomurinus | reverse complement strand
ACCCACCCCGCCCCCGCCCGGCCCGGCCCCGGCCAACTCCAGCCCCGGCACCCCGGAGCCCGGCCGCCCCGCCCCGGCACCGCCCGCGTCGGCCGCCCCCGACTGCGGCCGCTGCCCGCCCGGCCGTCCGCCCTCGTCCACCCGCACCGCCGACACCGAGGCCGCCGCCCCCGCCCCGTCGCCGCCCCGGTGCCCGGCCCACAACGCGACCACCGGCGCCGCCAGGACGGCCGCGAGCACCCCGGTGGTCACCACCCGCCGCCGGACCGCCAGCCCCCGGCCGGCGTCCGGCGCCCGGTGCCGGGGGAAGCCGCCCTGGTCGAAGCGCAGCCCCGGCTCGACCCCCCGCGCCCCGGTCGCCGGGCCGCCCGCCACCGGCGGGAACGCGACCTCCGCCGCCGGCGCCGTCAGCAGCGCCAGGCCCGACAGTCCGGCCGGGCCCTCCGCCGCCTCCCCGGCCACCCGCTCCGCCGTCCCCCGGCAGGTCGGGCAGTCCACCACGTGCTGCACCAGCTCCCGCCGCAGCGCCGGCCCGAGCACCCAGTCCCGCCAGGACTCCGCCCCGGCCCCGCCGAGCCGGTCCAGCTCCGGGCAGCTGCCCACGCCGAGCACCAGCAGCGCCGACCTGGTCCGGGCCACCTCCGCCTCGGCGCCCGCGAGCAGCGCCCGGGCCCGCTCGAACGGCAGGCCCAGCACCGCCGCGACCTCCAGCGGGGTCAGCCGGTGCCGCACCGACAGCTCCAGCGCCTCCCGCTGCTCCGGGTCGGTGCCGGCCGCCTCCGGCCAGGCGAGCGAGGCCAGTTCGCGCCGCCGCCGGGCCGCCTCGGCCTCCGGCAGCTCCGGGTCGGGCTCCCGGCCGGCCCCGTCCGCGAGCCGCCGCAGGCAGCAGTACCGGGCCAGCGAGAACAGCCAGGCCCGGAGCAGTCCGGGCTCGGCGAGCCGGGTGCCGTGCCGCCGTGCCAGTGCGCGGACCTCGCGCAGGGCGTCGGCGGCGGCGTCGTGCTCGCACAGCACCGAGAGGCAGTAGGTGAACAGCCCGTCCACCTGCCGGTCGTACGCCGCGAGCACGGCCTCGGCCCGCGTCCCGGCGGCGCCCCGCGCCGGCGTCCCGGCGCCGGTCCGCACTCCGGCGGCGCCCGGCGTCCCTTCGATACGCGTCGTCACCCGTCCGAAGGTAGGTTCACCGGACACCCGGGCCCCGCCATTCGGCGCGTATGTACTTCTTTCGGGTAACAACATCGCCCATCTGTGTGGTTGCCCGGCGCGCCCTCTGGCGCCCGCCACCCTCCCGCGTCACCACCCTCCCGCACCACCGACCACCCCGCCGCTGTCGGACCCAGCCGCTACCGTGGGCCGCATGCCTCCGCGTTCCAAGACCACCGCCAAGCCGCGCCCGGCCTACCGCTGCACCGAGTGCGGCAACCAGCTGCCCAAGTGGGTCGGCCGCTGCCCGGAGTGCAACGCCTGGGGCACGGTCGAGGAGTACGGCGCGGTGCCGATCCGCACCACCGCCGCCGGCCCGGTCAGCGCGCCCGCCCGTCCGATCGCCCAGGTGGACGGCCAGGTCGCGACGGCCCGTTCGACGGGCGTGCCGGAGCTGGACCGGGTGCTCGGCGGCGGGCTGGTCCCCGGCGCGGTGGTGCTGCTGGCCGGCGAGCCCGGCGTCGGCAAGTCCACGCTGCTCCTGGACGTCGCCGCCAAGGCGGCCACCGCGCAGCACCGCACCCTCTACGTCACCGGCGAGGAGTCGGCCGGCCAGGTCCGGCTGCGCGCCGACCGGATCGACGCGCTCTCCGAGCACCTCTACCTCGCCGCCGAGCAGGACCTCGGCGCCGTGCTCGGCCACATCGAGGCGGTCAACCCCGGCCTGCTGATCCTGGACTCGGTGCAGACCATCGCCTCCGCCGAGCTGGACGGCGCCCCCGGCGGCCCGGCCCAGGTCCGCGAGGTGGCGGGCGCGCTGATCCGGGCGTCCAAGGAGCGCGGCATGGCCACCCTGCTGGTCGGCCACGTCACCAAGGACGGCCAGATCGCCGGCCCGCGCCTGCTGGAGCACCTGGTGGACGTGGTGCTGAGCTTCGAGGGCGACCGGCACGCCAGGCTGCGGCTGATCCGCGGGGTCAAGAACCGCTACGGCGCCACCGACGAGGTGGGCTGCTTCGAGCTGCACGACGAGGGCATCGTCGGCCTGGCCGATCCGTCCGGCCTCTTCCTGACCCGGCGTGACAAGCCCGTCCCGGGCACCTGCCTCACCGTCACCCTGGAGGGCAAGCGCCCGCTGGTGGCCGAGGTGCAGGCGCTGATGGTGGATTCGCAGATCCCCTCCCCGCGCCGCACCACCTCGGGCCTGGAGTCGCCCCGGATCGCGATGATCCTGGCCGTGGTCGAGCGGCACGGCGGCGTGAAGCTCGGCAAGCAGGACATCTACACCGCGACGGTCGGCGGGGTGAAGCTCTCCGAGCCGTCCGCCGACCTCGCGGTGGCGCTCGCGGTGGCCAGCTCCTCCACCGACACCCCGCTGCCCAGCAACCTGGTGGCGATCGGCGAGGTCGGCCTGGCGGGCGAGGTGCGGCGGGTGACGGGCGTGCAGCGCCGGCTCGCCGAGGCGCACCGGCTGGGCTTCACCCACGCCCTGGTGCCGCCGGACCCGGGCAAGGTGCCCCCGGGCATGAAGGTGGTGGAGGTGGCCGACATCGGCGAGGCGCTGCGGGCCATCCCGGGCCGCCGCCGCTCGGCCGCCAAGCCGCGCGGGGAAGCACGGGGTGAGGCCTCGTCGGCCCCTCCGGCCCCCCGCGCACCCCGGGTCGCGGCCCACCCCGACGAGCTGATGGACGGCTGGGAGCCGCTCGACTCCGACGAACTGCGCTGACCCAAGCCCTGCCGAAGCCGCACGCAGTTAGACTTTCCCCAGTCTCATTGGCCAGAAGGCAGTACCGAGCGGTACTGAGCGACAGAGCAACAGACCGCGGACCGGCGCACGGCGCGAGGCGCGCGGCACGGGGTCGACCGGAGGAGTCACGTGGCAGCCAGCGACCGGGGGGCGGACAAGGCCTCCCGCGAGGAGGCCCTGCTGCGGGCCTCCCTCACCGCCATCGCGCCCGGCACCGCCCTGCGTGACGGTCTGGAACGGGTCCTGCGGGCCAACACCGGTGGCCTGATCGTGCTGGGCTTCGACAAGACCGTCGAGTCCATCTGCACCGGCGGCTTCGTCCTGGACGTCGAGTTCACCGCGACCCGGCTGCGCGAGCTGTGCAAGCTGGACGGCGCGGTGGTGCTCGACAAGGACATCACCAAGATCGTCCGGGCCGGCGTCCACCTGATGCCGGACTCCACCATCCCCACCGACGAGACCGGCACCCGCCACCGCACCGCCGAGCGGGTCAACCGGCAGACCGGCTACCCGGTCGTCGCGGTCTCGCACTCGATGCGCCTGATCGCCATGTACGTCAACGGCACCCGCCGGGTCCTGGAGGACTCGACCACCGTGCTGTCCCGCGCCAACCAGGCGCTGGCCACCCTGGAACGCTACAAGCTGCGCCTGGACGAGGTGGCCGGCACGCTCTCCGCGCTGGAGATCGAGGACCTGGTGACGGTCCGGGACGTCACGGCCGTCGCCCAGCGCCTGGAGATGGTCCGGCTGATCGCCACCGAGATCGCCGGCTACGTGCTGGAGCTCGGCATCGACGGCCGCCTCCTCTCGCTCCAGCTGGACGAGCTGATCGCGGGCGTCGAGCCGGAGCGCGAGCTGGTCGCCCGGGACTACTTCCCGGAGCGGGCCGCCAAGAAGGGCCGGACGGTCACCGAGGTGCTGGCCGACCTGGAGGCGCTCACCCACGCCGAGCTGCTGGACCTCCAGACGGTCGCCAAGGCGCTCGGCTACTCGGGCACGCCGGAGTCGCTGGACTCCGCCGTCTCGCCGCGCGGCTACCGGCTGCTGGCGAAGATCCCGCGCCTGCCCAACACGGTCATAGAGCGCCTGGTCGAGCACTTCGGCGGTCTGCAGAAGCTGCTCGCGGCCAGCATCGACGACCTGCAGACGGTCGAGGGCGTCGGCGAGACCCGGGCCCGCTCGGTCCGCGAGGGCCTGTCCCGCCTTGCCGAATCGTCCATCCTGGAGCGCTACGTCTGAGCCGCGCCCGGTCGGTGCCGACCGGACGCCCGGAACGCCGGAGCCCCCGACCGCCTCGCGGTCGGGGGCTCCGTTCGTCGGAGGGGGCGCTCAGCCCTCCAGCTTGATCTGCGCCCGGGCCACGACCTTCTCCCCGGAGATCCCGGTGAGCTCGGCGACCACCTGGTAGTTGCCGGCCGGCACCGGGGCGGCGTCGGGGCTGGCGCACTCGGGCTTGCTGCGGCTGCGGTCCCAGGTGAAGGTCTCGCCCTGGCTGCCGTTCGCCGGCACCTGCACCCACAGGTTGCCCTTCTCGGTCGGGCAGTCGGCGGAGGACCAGATGCGGTCGTTGGAGCTGACCGTGATCGCGGACGCGGTGCGGCCGAGGTCCACCCGGCAGGCGGCGCCGGAGTTCTTGACCGTCAGGACGAGCTGCTGCTTGTCCTTCGGCTGGTTCGGCTGCTGGTGGGGGGTCAGTTCGAGTGCCACCTGCGAGGAGAGGCAGACCGGGAGCTTCATGACGTCGCCCGTGTTCACCGGCGGATTGCCGCCGGTCCCGCCCGCCCCGCCGCCGGTGCCACCGCCGCCGGTGCCGCCGGAGCCCGGGTTGGCCCCCGTTCCCGTGCCGTTGATGCTCACGTCTCCGCCCGAGCCCCCGGAGCCCCCGGAGCCCCCGGAGCTGCCGGAACCGCCCGCGCCGCCCGAGCCGCCGCCGGGCGGGGCCGCCGGGCCGGAGGAGGGGGCGCCGGGCGTGATGGCCTGGGCCGGGGACTGGTTCGGGGACTGGGACGGTACGGCCTGGGCGGCCTTGCTCGGTGAGCCGCCGTCACCGCCTCCCTGATCGGTCATCAGCCAGGCGATCAGGGCGACGACCGCCACCACGGCGGCGAGCACGACGACGCGCCGGCGCCAGTAGATCGAGGCCGGCAGAGGTCCCACGGGTTGACGCAGAGAGGGCACGCCCAAACTCTACGAGACTGTGTGTGCCGGTTGACTCACCAACACCGCACAGTCGCCCCTTCCTTCACATGATCCGCCATTTGAGCCGTTCGAGGGAGCCTCCGTCCCCGGAATTCCGGTGAATTCCCCGCATCATCCGGACTTCACTCCTCCACTTCGGCTCGCCCGCCGGGCATGGGAGGATCGAAGGGCCATGACTGCCATCACCGACGCCACCGCCGCCCCCGGGCTGCCGATGCCCCTCCCGCTGCTGCACGAGACCGTCCTCGACTGGTACGAGGCCAGCAAGCGCGACCTGCCCTGGCGGGCCCCGGACGCCACGCCCTGGGGCGTCATGGTGAGCGAGTTCATGCTCCAGCAGACCCCGGTGAAGCGGGTGCTGCCCGCCTGGCAGGCCTGGATGGCCCGCTGGCCCACCCCGGCCGAGCTCGCGGCCGAGCCGGCCGGCGAGGCGGTCCGGGCGTGGGGCCGGCTCGGCTACCCGCGCCGCGCCCTGCGGCTGCACGCCGCGGCCGTGGCGATCACCGAGCACCACCTCGGCGCCGTCCCGGACGACCACGCGACGCTGCTCTCGCTGCCCGGGGTGGGGGAGTACACCGCCGCCGCGGTGGCCTCCTTCGCCTTCCGCCAGCGGCACGTGGTGCTGGACACCAACGTCCGCCGGGTCTTCGCCCGCGCGGTGACCGGCGTCGAGTACCCGGCCCAGGCCACCACCGCCGCGGAGCGCCGGACCGCGACCGCGCTGCTGCCGGCCGACGCCGAGACGGCGGCCACCTGGGCGGTCGGCGTGATGGAGCTGGGCGCGCTGGTCTGCACCGCCCGCGGCCCGGAGTGCGGGGACTGCCCGCTGTTCGCCCACTGCGCCTGGCAGCGGGCCGGCTGCCCGCCGTACGAGGGCCCGGCCCGGCGCGGTCAGACCTACGAGGGGACGGACCGCCAGGTGCGCGGCAAGCTGCTCGCGGTGCTGCGCGAGGCGCACGGCTCGGTCGAGCAGGCCCGGCTGGACGCGGTCTGGCCGGACGCCGTGCAGCGCGCCCGGGCCCTGGACGGCCTGGTCGCGGACGGCCTGGTCGAACCGGTCGAACAGGGCGTCTACCGCCTGCCCCAGTGACGACGACGGCGCCCCGGGAGGAATCGATTCCTCCCGGGGCGCCGTCGTCGTCACGGGCCGGTCAGGCGGCGGCCGCCTCCAGCGAGGGCTCGGCCGGCTTGTCGGCGCCCGGGCCGGCGCCGCGCAGCGGCACCTCGCGGATGAACACCGCGGCGGCGAGCGCGATCACGGCCACGCCCGCACCCCACAGGAAGACGGTGTGCATGCCGTTGGACACCGCGTGGTGGTACGCGTCCTGCAGGAAGTCGGGCTGCTGGCGCAGGTCCGCCGGGCTCATCTGCCCCGGGTCCTTCAGGCCGCCGGGGGGCAGCTGCTTGCCGGCCAGCTGCTCCTTCATGGTGTCGGCGACCCGGTTGTTGAACAGCGCGCCGAACAGCGCGACGCCGAACGAGCCGCCGATGGTGCGGAACAGGGTGGCGGTGGAGCTGGCCACGCCCATGTCCTTGAGCTCCGCGCTGTTCTGCGCGAGCAGCATGGTGATCTGCATCAGGAAGCCCATGCCCGCGCCGAGCACGATCATCCAGCAGGCCGAGACGAAGCTGCTGGTGCCGGTGCCCATGGTGGAGAGCAGGATCATGCCGGCGGTCATCACGACGGTGCCGATGATCGGGAAGATCCGGTACTTGCCGGTCTTGGTGACGACCTGGCCGACCACCAGCGAGACGACCAGCATGCCGAACATCATCGGCATCAGCAGCAGGCCGGAGTTGGTGGCCGAGGCGCCCTGGACGATCTGCTGGTAGAGCGGCAGGAACACGGTCGAGCCGAACATCACGAAACCGACGATGAAGCCGATGATCGAGACCATCGTGAAGTTCCGGTTGCGGAACAGGCTCAGCGGCAGCATCGGCTCGTCGACCCGCTGCTCCACGTAGCAGAAGGCGATCAGCGCGGCGAGCGCGAGCACCGTCAGGCCGATGATGTGCTTGGAGCCCCAGGCGTACTGCTGGCCGCCCCAGGTGGTGATCAGGGTCAGCGAGACGATGCCGGTGGTGAGCAGCAGGGCGCCCAGGTAGTCGATCCGGGCGTTGTTGCGGACCTTCGGCAGCTTCAGGGTGACGGTGACGACGGCGAGCGCGATCACGCCGAGCGGCAGGTTGATGTAGAAGGTCCAGCGCCAGCTCAGGTGGTCGGTGATGAAGCCGCCGATCAGCGGGCCGCCCACGGTGGCCAGGGCCATCACCGCGGCGAACATGCCCTGGTACTTGCCGCGCTCGCGCGGCGGGACGAGCGCGCCCATGATCGACATGACACCGACCATCAGGCCGCCGGCGCCCAGGCCCTGGAGGGCGCGGAAGCCGATCAGCTCGCTCATGTTCTGCGACAGGCCGGACAGCGCCGAGCCCACCAGGAAGATCACGATCGAGGTCAGGAAGGTGCCCTTGCGGCCGTAGAGGTCGCCGAGCTTGCCCCAGATCGGGGTGGAGGCGGCGGTGGCCAGGATGTACGAGGTGACCACCCAGGACAGGTGCTCGGCGCCGCCGAGCTCGCCGACGATCGTCGGCATCGCGGTGCCGACGATCAGGTTGTCGAGCATGGCCAGCAGCATGGTGACGACCAGGCCGATCATCACGAGGCGGATCTCGCGGGGCGACCGCGGCTGCTCCTCCTCGGTCGTCTTGCCCTCCGGTTCCGGGCCGGCGGTCTTGGACTGTGACATGAGGTGGGGTCTCCCGGAGGTCTCTCGGACGAGCTTCGCGGACGGGCGTCGCGCCGCGCTGCGGCGGCGAGAGGGGCTCACTTACTTGTCGCCCGGCTAGTTTATCGATCGTCGGCACGGTAGGTTGTTTCCTAGCCGGTCGTCAAGCCAGTTTCCCGAGCGGCCTCCCGGGCAGGGAGAATGTGCCCGGGGCGGACGTCCACCCGGGGTCCGCAGCAGTAGTCACCGACGCAGTCATGAGGCAGGCCATGGGCACACCGCACAGCCCCCGCAGCGACACCCGGGCTCGCATCATCGAGGTGTCCCTGGAGCTCTTCTCGGAGCGGGGCTACGAGCAGACCTCGCTGCGCGAGATCGCCGACCACCTGGGTGTCACCAAGGCCGCGCTCTACTACCACTTCAAGACCAAGGACGACATCGTCCTCGGCATCGTCGACCGGATGTCCGCGCCGATCGACGAGACCATCGAGTGGGGCCGGAAGCAGGACTGGAGCCCCGAGCTGCGCGACGAGCTGATCCGCCGCTTCGCGGACGGCATGGGCGCGCGGGCGCCGCTGCTGCGCTTCTTCCACGAGAACCAGCCGGCGATGCGGGAGTCCCCGGCGGGCCTGGCCTTCCGGGAGCGGATCGTCACCATGATGCAGCTGGTGCAAGGGCCGGGCGCGGACTTCCAGGACCGGCTGCGGGCCGCGATGTCGCTGTTCACCATCCACTCGGCGATGTTCCTGCTCCAGCAGGACAGCAAGGACAGCAAGGACAGCGAGGACGGCAAGCACGGCGACGCCCTGGACGGCCGCTGCGACCCGATCGAGGACGTGTGGGGCGAGCCGAAGCGGACGGCGACCATCGAGGAGGCCACCGAGGCCGCCCGGGCGGTCGCCCTGGAGATCGCCGGCCGGATCGCCGACCCGACCCGTCCCTGAGCCGCGCGGAAGAGGGGCCCGCCGGTCAGAACGCGGTGACGCCGTGTCCGGCGAGGTACGCGATCGGGTTGACCACCGCGCCGTAGCGGTTGCTGGTGCGGATCTCGAAGTGCAGGTGCGGCCCGGTCGAGTTGCCGGTGCTCCCGGACAGGCCGATCCGCTCGCCCGCCGACACGTGGTCGCCGGCCGCGACGGAGACCGCGGACAGGTGCGCGTACTGCGCGAAGTGCCCGTCCGCCAGCCGCAGGACGACCTCCTTGCCGTACGCGCCGTCCCAACCGGCCGACACCACGGTCGCGTTGCCGACCGCGAGCAGCGGCGTGCCCGGGGCGACCGCGAAGTCCACCCCGGTGTGGTACCCGGCCGCGTACTCGGAGTTGGCGACGCCGTACGGGTTGCTGGTCGGCGCGTCCGGCGCCGGCGCCGACCACTCGGGGGCGGGTGCGGGAGCCGGGTCGGGCGCGGGTTCGGGTTCCGGAGCCGCCGCGGCGGCGGCGGGCGGCTCGGCCGGCAGCAGGTTGGCGGCCACCGCGACGAACTCCTGCGCCGAGTCCCCGTCACCCGGCAGCCGGTACGGGCTGGGCCCGGCCACCTGGACGATCCCGGGGCTGGGCACCGCGGCCTGCGGCGCGGTGAAGGCCGAGGCCCCCGGGGTGGTGGGCCGCACGGTCTGTGCCGCGGCACTGCCGGGCGTGGCCACCAGCAGCGCGCCGGCGAGCAGCACCGCGGCCGCTCCGGCGGAGACCACCGCCTGGTCGCGCTCGGCCCGCTGCCGGCTGCCCGGCAGGGTGGCGTGCCGGGGTGCGGCGATCGAGCCCAGCGGTGCGGCGTGGGTGCGGACGGTGCGGAGGGTACGGCCGAGCCGGGGCTGCCAGGCCGCCGCCTGGGCCACCGCGCGGGCGGCGAGTCGGCGCAGGGCCGGCTGCACGGGCGGGACGTCGGACATCGGTTGCCGTACCTCACGGATCGTAGGAGGGCAGCACGAAGGGCCCGTTCCGGGCGTGTGCTGAGCGGGGGACCACTCAGGTGTAACCGTCACCGAGCCGACTCCCAAACGCGGTGACGTACTACGGCGTGTAGTCAGCGTGGCGCCGGAGATTCAAGCTGACGGAGTAATGATCATGAGATCGGATGGTCCTCACCTGGGCCGCCATCGCGGGCCGTCGCGCCGCCCGTGCTACTACCGCCGCTCGTACCGCTCCCGACCGCTGTGACGAGCCCCACCCGGCGCGGTGGTTCGAGCCCGCCGCGAACCCGCCGCGGGCGCCGCGAACGCGAAAGCGTCCGGCCCGCCCCCGCGTGGTGCGGGGACGGGCCGGACGGACGGCGGTCAGGGCCGCCTGGTCGGACTCCGCGGAGCCGGAGCTCCTACGGTTCGCTCGGTCAGATGTTGTCGACCGGGCGGACGCGGATCCAGGTCTCGAGGTAGTTCGAGGACTCGTTCTCGACCTCGATGCTGGTGCCGGTCTTCGGGACGTTCACGCCGCTGTACGGGTCGTCCTTCGACCACCAGGTCTTCAGGTCGTTGAACTCGTCGACGCCCTTGGACTTCGGGATGACCGTCTCGACACCGTTCTTGTGCAGCGTCAGCGAGCCGACGCGGCGCGAGCCGAAGGGCGAGTCGAAGCCCTGCATGCGCGGACGCATCAGGGAGCCGTCCGACCACTTCATCGACGTCGGGTGCGAGTCGATCGGCAGGATCAGGCCCTGGCCCGGGTGGGCGCTGACGTTGTTGTCGGTCTGCGACTCGTCCCAGTACCAGATCAGCAGACCGGGCTGGTAGGAGTAGTGCTCGACCCAGTTCGGCTTGGCGGCACCGAAGCCGAAGTTGTACGGGCCGGTCTTCAGCGTCTGGTCGAACGACACGTACTGCCGGTTCTCCGCGATGTAGTACTGCGCGTAGTCCTTGGTGTACGAGCCGCCGAAGCGGGTGAAGCCGTCCGCGGTCCAGCCGTTGTCACCCTTCTCGACGTCGTCGCTGAACACGGTGGCGCCGTCGGCGGTCACCGAGATGTCGTCGACCGCGAGGCCGCGGTAGTGCAGGCCGCCGTCGGTGGTGTTGTGGTAGCGGAACTTGACGGCCTTGCCGGCGTACGCGTCCAGGTTGAACGACAGGTCGCCCCAGGCGGCGGTCAGGCCGCTGAGGGCCGGGCGGCCGTTCTCCTTGGGCAGCGCGGCGCCGTTCCAGGTGCCGTCCACGACGGTCCAGTTCTTGCCGCCGTCGGTGGAGACCTCGCCGAAGGCGTAGTCGAAGTCCGGCTCCAGCTCGTACCAGGCCTTGGCGTTGATGCTGGCCTTGGTCTTGCCGGTCAGGTCGATGTCACGGGTCAGCGAGACGTTGAGGTTGTCGGCGCTGCCGCTCCACCACTCGGTGCTGCCGCCGAACGGCTTGTTGATGTCGGTGGTGATGCTCTTCTTCGGCAGGTCCACGATCAGCGCCTGCGGCAGCTTGGAGTTGTACTCCGCCGGGCCGATGTGGTGCGTCGACTCGGTGCCCGCCTTGGCGTGGTCGGCGTTCAGCCACCCGAGCTTGAACTTGCTCCAGGCGTCGAAGTCGTCCGGCATGTCGCCGATGCTGTTCTTGCCCTCACCCAGCCAGGAGCCGGAGGACATGATGGACCAGAAGCCGACCGAGTTGTCGATGCCCTTGCCGGCGGTGTCGTAGAGGTCCGGCAGACCGAGGTCGTGGCCGTACTCGTGGGCGAAGACGCCGAGGCCGCCGTTCTCCGGCTGCATCGTGTAGTCGCCGATCCAGAGGCCGGTGTCGCCGACCTGGACTCCGCCGAGCTTGTTGCCCGTCGGGCCCGCCTGGCCGGTCAGGTTGCCGTAGACGTAGCTGCGGTGCGCCCACAGGGCCTTGCTGCCCTGCTTGCCGCCACCGGCCGACTTGTCCTCGCCGGCGTGCACGATCTGGAAGTGGTCGATGTACCCGTCGGGCTGGTTGAAGTTCCCGTCGTGGTGCGAACCGTAGCGGTCCCACTGGTCGTACTGGGCCAGGGTCGCCTTGATCTGCTCCGGGGTCTGACCCTTCGCCACCTGGTCCTTGTACCAGATGTCGACGGCGTCACGGATCAGGTCCTGGGCGCTCTGGCAGACGTTGGAACCGCAGTAGTCCGAGCCGTACCGGGCCTCGTTCCACGGCACCCGCACCCAGTCCGAGACCACGCCGTCGACCGAGTAGCGGCCCGAGGACTGCTTCTCGTAGTAGGTCTTCAGCGAGGGCTTGTCCTTGGAGAAGTACAGGTCCTGGTAGTGCTGCTGGTTGTAGTCGGCCTGCCAGGCGGTCGAGTTGTTGGTGGCGCTGTCCGGCTTCTCGATCTCGTTGTGCTTCGGACCGGCCTCGCCGCCGTACTTGACCTTGCCGTCCGGCGTCTTGGTGGTGTTGTCCACCTGGTCGCCGAAGTCGACGAGGATCGTGAAGATCTTGTCGGTGCGCTCGCGCTTGAGCTCGACGTACTTGTCCTTGCCGAGCTTCACGCTGGTCGAGCCGTTGTGCTCCTCGACCTGGGCGGTGCCGTCGAGCAGCTGCTGGGTGGCGGCCTTCTGCTCGGCCTCCATCTTCGCGGTCAGCGGGCCCGGGATGTTGTGCTCGGTGTTGACGGCCTGGACGGCGTCGGCCGGGTCCCGCGGCAGCGGGGCCGAGTCGGCGGCGACGGCGCTGCCCGGGAACAGCCCGGCGCCGAGCGTGACTATGACCGCCGCGGCGGTGGTGACCGCCGCAGCTCTCCTGGTGGTCTTCAACGTTGTGACGTCCTCCCCGCCGGGGCCGACTCTTGGCCAAGGCCCGGTAAACCAATATGAAAGACAGGTGGACGACATTTGACCGAAGTGAGGTCGGAAAAGATAGACCTTGACCGTGACATGGCCACGGCGCTATGCTCGCCGACCTTCTGTCAGGTGACGAACCGTTCGAAAACCCCAGGCCCCGGGCCCTGCAAGGATGTTCGGTACGCAAAGAGCCCCCGGCGCGAACGCCGGGGGCTCTTTGCTGTGAAGTTGTCTGTTAAATGTTGGTTTACTTCGTCAGATCAGGACCGGACGAAGCGACCTCGGCGGGGGTGTCGGCGACGGCCGACTTCTCCTCGCCGCGGAAGGTGAACTTGGCTTCCTTGCCCTCGCCCTCGACGTCGACGACGACGATGTGGCCGGCCCGCAGCTCACCGAAGAGGATCTTCTCGGAGAGGTGGTCCTCGATCTCGCGCTGGATGGTGCGGCGCAGCGGACGGGCACCCAGGATCGGGTCGTAGCCGCGCTTGGCGAGCAGCTTCTTGGCCTCGACGCTGAGCTCCAGGCCCATGTCCTTGTCCTTGAGCCGCTCGTCCACCTTGGCGATCATCAGGTCGACGATCTGGATGATGTCGTCCTCGGACAGCTGGTGGAACACCACGATGTCGTCGACGCGGTTCAGGAACTCGGGGCGGAAGTGCTGCTTGAGTTCCTCGCCGACCTTCGCCTTCATCCGCTCGTACCCGGTCTGGGTGTCACCCGTGGCCGCGAAGCCCAGGTTGAAGCCCTTGGAGATGTCCCGGGTGCCGAGGTTGGTCGTCATGATGATGACGGTGTTCTTGAAGTCGACCACGCGGCCCTGGGAGTCGGTCAGGCGACCGTCCTCCAGGATCTGCAGCAGCGAGTTGAAGATGTCCGGGTGGGCCTTCTCGACCTCGTCGAAGAGGACGACCGAGAACGGCTTGCGGCGGACCTTCTCGGTCAGCTGGCCGCCCTCCTCGTAGCCCACGTAGCCGGGCGGGGAGCCGAACAGCCGGGAGACGGTGTGCTTCTCGGAGAACTCGGACATGTCGAGCGCGATCAGCGCGTCCTCGTCGCCGAACAGGAACTCCGCCAGCGTCTTGGACAGCTCGGTCTTACCGACGCCGGACGGACCGGCGAAGATGAACGAACCGCCGGGGCGCTTCGGGTCCTTGAGGCCCGCACGGGTGCGCCGGATGGCCTGCGAGAGCGCCTTGATGGCGTCCTTCTGGCCGATGACGCGCTTGTGCAGCTCGTCCTCCATGCGCAGCAGGCGGGAGGTCTCCTCCTCGGTCAGCTTGAAGACCGGGATGCCGGTGGCGGTGGCCAGGACCTCGGCGATGAGCTCCTCGTTGACCTCCGCGACGACGTCCATGTCGCCGGCCTTCCACTCCTTCTCGCGCTTGGCCTTGGCCTGCAGGAGCTGCTTCTCGTCGTCGCGCAGGGACGCGGCCTTCTCGAAGTCCTGCGCGTCGATCGCGCTCTCCTTCTCGCGGCGCACGTCGGCGATCTTCTCGTCGAACTCGCGCAGGTCCGGCGGCGCGGTCATCCGGCGGATGCGCATCCGGGAGCCGGCCTCGTCGATCAGGTCGATCGCCTTGTCCGGCAGGAAGCGGTCCGAGATGTACCGGTCGGCCAGGGTGGCGGCGGCGACCAGGGCGGCGTCCGTGATGGAGACCCGGTGGTGGGCCTCGTAGCGGTCGCGCAGACCCTTGAGGATCTCGATGGTGTGGGGCAGCGAGGGCTCCGCGACCTGGATCGGCTGGAAGCGGCGCTCCAGCGCGGCGTCCTTCTCCAGGTGCTTGCGGTACTCGTCCAGGGTGGTGGCACCGATGGTCTGCAGCTCGCCGCGGGCCAGCATCGGCTTCAGGATGCTGGCGGCGTCGATGGCGCCCTCGGCGGCGCCCGCGCCGACCAGGGTGTGCAGCTCGTCGATGAACAGGATGATGTCGCCGCGGGTGCGGATCTCCTTGAGCACCTTCTTCAGGCGCTCCTCGAAGTCACCGCGGTAGCGCGAGCCGGCCACCAGCGCGCCCAGGTCCAGCGTGTAGAGCTGCTTGTCCTTGAGCGTCTCCGGGACCTCGCCCTTGACGATCGCCTGGGCCAGGCCCTCGACCACGGCGGTCTTGCCGACGCCGGGCTCACCGATCAGCACCGGGTTGTTCTTGGTGCGGCGGGACAGCACCTGCATGACCCGCTCGATCTCCTTCTCGCGCCCGATGACCGGGTCGAGCTTGGCCTCGCGGGCGGCCTGGGTGAGGTTGCGGCCGAACTGGTCCAGGACCAGCGAGGTCGACGGGGTGCCCTCGGCGGGCCCGCCGGCCGTGGCCGACTCCTTGCCGCCGCCGGCCTGGTAGCCGGAGAGCAGCTGGATGACCTGCTGGCGCACCCGGTTGAGGTCGGCGCCCAGCTTCACCAGGACCTGGGCGGCGACGCCCTCGCCCTCGCGGATCAGGCCGAGCAGGATGTGCTCGGTGCCGATGTAGTTGTGGCCGAGCTGCAGGGCCTCCCGGAGCGACAGCTCCAGGACCTTCTTCGCCCGGGGGGTGAAGGGAATGTGGCCGGACGGGGCCTGCTGGCCCTGGCCGATGATCTCCTCGACCTGCTGGCGAACGGCCTCAAGAGAAATCCCGAGGCTCTCCAGGGCCTTGGCGGCGACGCCCTCGCCCTCGTGGATCAGACCCAGGAGGATGTGCTCGGTGCCGATGTAGTTGTGGTTGAGCATCCGGGCTTCTTCCTGAGCCAGGACGACAACCCGCCGCGCGCGGTCGGTGAACCTCTCGAACATCGTTTATCGCTCCTCAGAGCGGTCGGGCAGTTCGGGGTCCGTCCCCGCCCTGTCCTTCCGCATGCTAGTCCCGCTCAGCGGCGCGGCCCACGGATTCACTCCCCGGTAGAGGAGCGAGATGCTGCGCGACCAGCCGACACCAATCCCAACCTGATGATGGGAAACGGTGTTCCCACAGGTGGGCCGGATGCACCGGAATCCGCTACGCCATCGGCGAACAAGAGCCGCCGGTGCGGAGTCGGACCGGCCGCGCCGGTCGCCCATACTGCCCCTGGACGGGTCGAAGAACCCGTCCACCTGCATTCATACCCGGTATCGGGGCGGTTCTCGCGCAGTTTCCGCGGTGGCGGTGTTCGCCTGGCGAGAAGTCGGGCCGCTGTGACGGCGGTTCAGCGCCGACCCGGCCGGCCGGTGCGCCGTTCCGGTGGTGTCCGCGTTACCGCTACGCCCCTACAGCGTTGCACAGCTCGTGATTGTTCCGCCGCCCGAGCCCGGCGCCGGTTCCCCGGCGGGCCCGCGCGGGCGTGCCGCGGGGCGCGGAGGAGGCCCCTCCGCGCCCCGCGCGTGTGTCGTCGTCCCCGTGCGCGACGGCCGGGGCCCCGCACCCGCTCCGGCCTGCCGGCGGTGCCGGGGTCAGGCCACGTTGGCCTTGTCGTAGGCCTCGCGGACCAGGCTCGGCACCCGGCCGCGGTCGTTGACCTCCATGCCCTGCTCCTTGGCCCACGCGCGGATCTTCGCGGTGTCCGGAGCGCTGCCGCCGGCCGGGCGCTGCGCCGCGCCACGACCCGGGCGACGGGCGCCGGCGAGCCGACCGCTCTGCTTGCGACCCTTCTCGACGTAGGGCGCCAGCAGGCCGCGGAGCTTGTCCGCGTTGGCGCTCTTCAGATCGATCTCGTAGGCAACGCCGTCGAGCGCGAACGTCACCGTCTCGTCCGCCGACCCGCCGTCGAGATCGTCTTCAAGAATGACCTGCACCCTCTGTGCCACGGGCTTCCCTTTCCGCTAAACGACCCATTGCCTAAGGAAAGGAAAGCGCCTTTCTGCGGAAAACACAAACCCTTGACCGGCGCGGACCGCCTCAGAGGTGGAGCAGCATGCGCGAGTTGCCCAGAGTGTTGGGCTTCACCCGCTCCAGGTCGAGGAACTCCGCGACACCTTCATCGTACGAGCGGAGAAGTTCTTCATAGACGTCCGTGGCGATCGCCGCCGGGTCCGCCGTGGCGTCATCGGCTTCCTGAAGCTCACCGATCTCGACGAAACCGTGTTTCGCGAAGAACCCCACCTCGAACGTCAAGCAGAAAATCCGACGGACGCCGAGCCAGCGCGCCGTCTGCAACAGCTTCTCCAGCAACTGGTGCCCCACCCCGAAGCCCCGGCAGGACGGATCGACCGCGAGGGTGCGGACCTCGGCGAGGTCCTCCCACATCACGTGCAGTGCGCCGCAGGCCACCACCGTGCCGTTGTCGTCGCGTTCGGCGACCCAGAACTCCTGGACGGATTCGAACAGTGTGACCGTGGGCTTGTCCAGCAGAATGCCGTCGCGCGAGTAGGCGTCGATGAGGCCGCGCACGGCCCGCACGTCGGTGGTCCGCGCACGGCGGATGGTGACCTCCATGGGCGGGACGTTATCGCGTCGCGCCGGGCGCGGTCTCCCCGGTATCCGGTCCGGCCGCCGCGGAATCCGCCGGGGGCGGATCGGGCGGGAACAGCGCGGCGACCCGCAAGGCGTCCCGCAGCGCTTCGCGCTGCTCCGGCGACATCAGTCCGAAGAAGTGCACCAGGGCGGCCGCCGGATTGTCGCTGGTGGCCCACGCGTCGTTCATCAGGGCCGCGGTGTAGGCCTCTCGGGACGAGACCGGTTCATATCGATAGGCCCGGCCGGCCCGCTCCCGGCGCAGCCAGCCCTTTCTGTGCAGCTTGTCCAGGACGGTCATCACCGTGGTGTACGCGATTTCGCGTTCCGACTGCAGATCCAGGAGAACCTCGCGAACCGTGACCGGTCGGTTCCACCGCCACACCCGGGTCATGATGGCGTTCTCTAGTTCGCCGAGTTGCCGGACCATAGTGCGGCCAGGATAGGGAGTGAATGGGGCAAATCTTGTGAAGTGCGCCAAACCGGCGCGCCGCCACTCCCGCTGATCGGGAATGGCGGCGCGCCGGTGCTTCGAGCGGCTGACGGCGTCAGTCGAGGTCTTCCTTGGCCTTCTGGGCCCCGCCCTGGCTGCGGACGATGGCCCGCACCAGGAAGCCGAAGCCGATCGCCATGACCAGCGGCGGCACGATCGCGCTGACGTAGTCCATCAGGTCACTCCTCCTCGGTCTTCTCCGCCGTCGCGGCGGAAGCCTTCGGTTCCGGCTTCACCAGCGGGAAGAGCACGGTCTCCCGGATGTTCTTGCCGGTGAGCAGCATGATCAGGCGGTCCACGCCGAGGCCGAGGCCACCGGTCGGGGGCATCGCGTACTCCAGGGCGCGCAGGAAGTCCTCGTCCACCTGCATCGCCTCGACGTCGCCGCCGGCCGCCAGCAGCGACTGCGCGGTCAGGCGGGCGCGCTGCTCGACCGGGTCGACCAGCTCGGAGTAGGCGGTGCCGATCTCGGTGCCGAAGATCACCAGGTCCCACTTCTCGGCCACGCCCGCGATCGAGCGGTGCTGGCGGGTCAGCGGGGAGACCTCGGTCGGGTAGTCCTTGATGAAGGTCGGCCGGACGGCGTTCTCCTCCAGCAGGCGCTCGACCATCTCCAGCACGATCTGGCCGTGGCCCCACTCCTTCTCGAACGGGATGCCGTGCTCGGCGGCCAGCTTGCGCAGCTCCTCGACGGTGGTCGCCGGGGTGACCTCGACGCCCAGGTGCGCGGAGATGCCCGGGTAGACGCTGACCTCCTCCCACGGCTCGGCCAGGTCGATCTCGTGCTCCACGCCGTGCGCGTCCACGCCCTTGATCACCGTGGTGCCCAGGGCGTCCCGGGCGGCGTTGACGATCGTCTCGCGGATCAGCTCGGCCTGGGTGTCGTAGTCGCCGTAGGCCTCGTACGACTCCAGCGAGGTGAACTCCGGGTTGTGGGTGGAGTCCGCGCCCTCGTTGCGGAAGTTGCGGTTGATCTCGAAGACCTTCTCGGCGCCGCCGACCACCAGCCGCTTGAGGTACAGCTCGGGGGCGATGCGCATGTAGAGGTCGATGTCGTACGCGTTGATGTGCGTCTTGAACGGACGGGCGTTGGCGCCGCCGTGCACCGGCTGCAGCATCGGGGTCTCGACCTCGATGTAGCCGCGGTCCTCGTAGGTGCGGCGGATCGAGCGGACGACCTTGCTGCGCAGGTGCAGGATCTCGCGCGCCTCGGGGTTCACGATCAGGTCGACGTAGCGCTGGCGGACCCGGGCCTCCGGGTCGGTCAGGCCCTTGTGCTTGTCCGGCAGCGGCCGCAGGCACTTGGCGGTCAGCTCCCAGCGGTCCACCATCACCGACAGCTCGCCGCGCTTGGAGGTGATCACCTCGCCCTCGACGCCGACCTGGTCGCCCAGGTCGATGTCGGCCTTCCAGGCCGCCAGCCGCTCGGCGCCCAGCTTGTCCAGGGAGAGCATCACCTGGAGGTCGCCGGTGCCGTCGCGCAGGGTGGCGAAGCAGAGCTTGCCGCCGGTGCGGGACAGGATGACCCGGCCGGTGATGCCGGCCCGCTCGCCGGTGGCGGTGTCGGGCTCCAGGTCGGGGTGCTTGGCGCGGAGGTCCGCGATGGTGCTGGTGCGGGGGAAGCCGACCGGGTACGGGTCGACACCGGCCGCCCGGAGCCGGTCGAGCTTCTCGCGCCGGACGCGCATCTGCTCGGGAAGGTCGTCGGTCGCGGGAACAAGGCTCTGATCGCTCACCCCACAAGGGTAGCCAGCCGCACGCCGTGCTCCGCGACCGGATAACGACTGGGGGAGGGCGCCGCTCGGCGCCCTCCCCTCTTCGTGCCGCCGGCGGGCTCAGCCGGTGCCGGTGGCGAGTTCGACGTCCTCGGGCGCGGAGTCCGCCGGGGGTTCGGGGCGGGCGGGGGGCTTGGGCCGGCGGCCGAAGAGCTCGGCGGGGGTGGGCAT
>NZ_JZKH01000118.1 GCF_000961885.1 Streptomyces rubellomurinus | reverse complement strand
GGCCCACCCCGACCCGGCCCGAACGGCCCACCAACCCGCCCACCGCCACCGGCGGGCCCACCGGAGCCGCCACCCCAGCCGTCAGCGGATAGGGCGAGCGGGCCCGGTCACCTCACCAGCTCCCGCTCCAGCGCCGTACGGAACCGCGGCGTCACCCGCACCTCCCCCAACCAGCCCGCCAACCGCGCCGCCTCCGCCGCGACCGCCGCCCGCCCGTCCGCCCCCACGTCCCGGAACAGCCGCCACACCACCTCGCCGTCCGCCCGCTGCGCCCAGCCGCCCACCACCTCGCCGCACCACCACACCGTCGGCCCGGCGTTCCCCGCCCGATCGAACAGCGCCGGCACGTCCTCCGGCCGCAGGTACCAGTCCCGGCCCCGCCAGCCCATCACCGCCGGATCCAGCGCCGGCAGCAGCGCCGCCCACGGCTGCGGATCCGCCGTCGCCCCGACGTCCCCCGGCAGCACCAGCGCGGCCGCGCCGTCCGCCAGCGCCACGTCCCGCGCGCCCACGTCCGCCAGCGCCCGCCGGACGTCCCCCAGCGTCCAGCCCGTCCACCACTTCACGTCCTCGACCGTCCCCGGCCCGTACGACGCCAGCCAGCGCCGCACCACCTCCGCCTTCGCCTCCCGCACCGGCACGTCCGGCCACTGCGGCACCGGCGCCCACGGATAGACGCTGCTCACCCACGACCCGCGCGGACGGCACCGGCGCACGTGCCCGTCCGAGGCCAGCAGCCGCAGCAGCCGACTGCCCACGCTCTGCTTCGCCTCGTACGCCTTGCCCGCCGACATCAGCATCGTCTCGCGCAACTGCGGGACGTCGTCGCCGAGCTCCTTCGTCGTCGCCTCGCCGCGCGCCGCCAGCGCCGCCAGCACCTCGCGCTCCGTCGCCGCCAGCCGGGCCTCGTCCCAGCCCACCGCGTGCTCCCGCAGGTGCTTCAGCAGCGTCGCCCGCTCCTTCACCGCGATCGCCCGCGCCGCCCCCGAGCTCACGTACGGCGCGAAGCCCTCCGTCACCGCGAAGATCGTCCGCCGCATCGACAGCAGCTTCACCAGCGAGACGTCCTCGTACAGCGCCCGCTCCACCTCCGCCGCCGAAGGCTCCGCCAACCGGGCGCACGCCGACAGGTACACCGTCGCCGCGTCCGTCGCGTGCAGCCCGACCACCGCGTCCGCCACGGCCTCCACCCGCGCCGCCCGCACCGCGGGCTCCAGCAGCAACCGCCGACCCAACCGGGCCCGACGCTCCACCTCACCGATCACCGGCACAGCTGCAGTCATGCCCGGACCCTAACGCCCCCCACCGACACCTCGCCCCGCTGCGCGTGCTCCCGCTCCGCCAGCTCCGCGAACCCGGCGAGCAGCGGGGACGTCCGCCCCGCCGCCCAGGCCAGGCACACCCGGTGCGGCGCGACGTCCGACACCGGCACGTGCACCACGTCCGAACGGGTGTAGAAGGCCGCCATCGACCACGGCAGCACCACCATCCCCTCCCCCGCCGCCACGTACTCCAGCTTCTCCTCCACCGTGTCCGCCCGCGGCCGCGACGCCACCGTCACCCCGGGAAGGTCCCGCCACTCCGGCACGAAGTCCGGATCCTGCAGCAGCACCTCCCCGCCCAGCTCCGCCATCGGCACCGACACCTCACCCGCCAGCCGGTGCCCCGCCGGCAGCACCGCCACCCGCGGCTCCTCGAACAGCGGACGCACCACCAGCCCCCGCCCGTCCACCGGCAACCGCACGAACGAGACGTCCACCCGGCCGTCCAGCACCACCCGCGCCTGATCGGCCCACGACGTCCGCACCACCTCCACCGCCAGCCCCGGATGCCGCCCGCGCATCGCCCGCACCGCCGCCGTCACCGTCAGCCCCGGCATGAACCCCACCACGAACCCGGCCGGCCCCTCGTCCCCGCCCGACCGCGCCACCCGCCGACGCAACGCCTCCGCCGCCGCCAGCAACGGCGGCGCGTCCTCCAGCAACTGCCGCCCCGCGTCCGTCAGTTCGGTCGACCGCCGGTCACGCCGGAACAACATCGCACCGAACTCCGCCTCCAGCGCCCGGATCTGCCGCGACAACACCGGCTGCGCGATGTGCAACCGGGCCGCCGCCCGACCGAAGTGCAACTCCCGCGCCACCGCCACGAAGTACCGCAGCTTCCGCAGATCGACGTCCACCCGCCACCCCCGACTCCCCGCTGATACCCCGAGGGTATGACAGCCGGCCGAACAGGTCTTGGACGCCACCGCGCCACCCGGCGCACGATCGATACAACTCCCCGGCAGCACAAGGAAAGGCACCACCACCATGTCCCTCAAGGACCAGCACGTCGCCGTCCTCGGCGGCACCTCCGGCATCGGCCTCGCCACCGCCGCCCTCGCCGCCGAACGCCGCGCCCGCGTCACCGTCGTCTCCAGCCGACCCGACAGCGCCGAACGCGCCCTCGCCACCCTGCCCGCCGGCACCGCCGCCGAGACCGCCGACCTCACCGACAGCCACCAGGTCACCGCCCTGTTCGACCGCCTCGGCCCGCTCGACCACCTCGTCTACACCGCCGGCGACCCGCTCGCCCTGCTCACCGTCGACACCATGGACCTCGACGCCGCCCGCCGGCTCTTCACCCTGCGCTACTTCGGCGCCCTCGACGCCGTCCGCGCCGCCACCCCGCGGCTGCGCCCCGGCGGCTCGATCACCCTCACCTCGGGCACCGCCGGCCTGCGCCCCGTCCCCGGCTGGAGCGTCCCCGCGAGCATCTGCGGCGCGGTCGAGGCCCTGGTCCGCGCGCTCGCCGTGGAACTCGCCCCGATCCGGGTCAACGCCGTCCGCGCCGGGATGGTCCGCACCCCGCTCTGGTCCGGCCTGCCCGAGGCCGACCGCGAACAGCTCTACGCGCAGACCGCCGCCGCCCTCCCGCTCGGGCGGATCGGCGACCCCGAGGACACCGCGGAGGCCTACGCGTACCTGATGGAGCAGCGCTTCGCCACCGGCAGCGTGGTCACCGTCGACGGCGGCGGGCTGCTCGCGTAACCGCCCCTACAGGTAGAGGCCCGTCGACCCCTCGGTGTCGCCGAAGCGGCCCGCCGCCACCGCGTGCAGGTCGCGCTCGCGCAGCAGCACGTAGGTGGCGCCTCGGACCTCCACCTCCAGCTTGTCCTCCGGGTCGTACAGCACGCGGTCACCCGGCTCCACCGAGCGCACGCTCTGCCCCACCGCGACCGCCTCGGCCCAGGTACAGCGCTTGGACAGCTCCGCCGTCGCCGGGATCAGGATGCCGCCGGTGGAACGGCGCTCGCCCTCGCTGCCCTCGGTGCGCACCAGCACGCGGTCGTGCAGCATCCGGATCGGCAGCTTCTCGCCCAGCCGGTCGTGCCGGGCGGGCTCGTGGTCGGAGGAGGAGGAGCGGGTCGCTTCGTCGTTCGTACTCACGGTCCCGAAGGTACCGCTCCCGGGCGCGGAGCGTGACGCCAGCCCGGCAGTCGACGCCGCGACGCCGGGTACGCGGAAGGCCGGGCGCGGTGTGCGCCCGGCCTTCCGCGTACTCGTTCGGGCCCCGCTCAGGCCTCGCGGCGCTTGCGGCGGGAGGCCAGCAGCAGCACGATGCCGACGCCGACCGCCGCGACGGGAATGATCCGCTCCTTGCGCGGCTGCCCCTTCTCGTCCACGAAGTTCGCCCGGACCTGCTCCAGCAGGCCGCTCGCGGCCACGTACGCCTTGGCGGTCTTCTCCTCGACCACGGCCGACGCCTTCGCCTTCATCTGGGCGCTGATCGTGCTCGGGTGCACGCGCATGGCCAGCTCGTCCAGGGTCGACGCCAGCTGGGTGCGGGTCCGCTCGATGTCCGCCTCGATCTGGGCGGTCGTCCGCGCCGACTTGTCCTGCGTGCTCGCCTCGCCCACTCGGGCCACCCCATTCACTCGCCGTGGTCGTCCTGGTCGTCCAGCACGACCGACCCAGTCTCTCAGCTCCCGGACGGCGCCGCGCGGCCCCACCCACCAACGGAGGTAAGTTTGCCGTGGTACGACCGCCCGTCCCAGCCCCCAGGAGAGTACGACCGTGAGTGAGCGTCTCCAGCCCGGCGACACCGCACCCGCCTTCAGCCTGCCCGACGCCGACGGCAACCAGGTGTCGCTCGCCGACCACCTGGGCCGCAAGGTCATCGTCTACTTCTACCCGGCCGCGCTCACCCCCGGCTGCACCAAGCAGGCCTGCGACTTCACCGACAACCTGGACGTCCTCGCCGCCGCCGGCTACGACGTCATCGGCGTCTCCCCCGACAAGCCGGAAAAGCTCGGCAAGTTCCGCGACACCGAGGACCTCAAGGTCACCCTGGTCTCCGACCCGGAGAAGAAGGTGCTGGAGGCGTACGGCGCCTTCGGCGAGAAGAAGCTCTACGGCAAGACCGTCACCGGCGTCATCCGCTCCACCGTGATCGTGGACGAGCATGGCAAGGTCGAGCACGCGCTCTACAACGTGAAGGCCACCGGGCACGTCGCCAAGCTGCTGCGCGACCTCAAGGTCGAGGCCTCCTGAGCTCCTGACCACGTAGCGGTGGCGGCACACCCCCCGACCGGGTGCGCCGCCACCGCCGTTCCTCACCCCGGCGGGCCGCCGTCAGGTCAGCAGGCCCCGAGGTCGCTCCAGACTCCCCACGCGCCACTGGCCGTGGGGTCGTCGCCCTTGGTCCACCACTTGTTCTGGTAGTAGTGGCCCTTCCAGGACACCTTGGTGGGCGTCGCGTACGTGGCACCCGCGTCCCAGCCCGGCGCACCCGCGCAGCCGGCCGGCGTGGTCGGCGGCGTCGTGGGAGGCGTGGTGGGCGGAGTGGTCGGCGGAGTGGTCGGCGGCGTCGTGGGAGGCGTGGTCGGGGGCGTCGTCGGCGGCGTCGTCGGCGGGGTCGTCGGGGTCGGCGTGCCGCCGTCCACCGCACCCCGGGCCAGGTCGCCCCTGATCCCGTACAGCGTGCCGCCCACGTTGACCGTCCAGTTCGACGGCGTCGACACCGGCAGGTAGTAGACGAAGTCCATGTCCACCGACGCGCCCGGCGCCAGCGACTGCCAGCCCGGCAGCTTGACCGACACCCGGTTGTACGTCCCCTTCAGACCGCCCGCGTTGCCCGGGCCCGGGTTGTCCTGCCGGATCACCTGCAGGCCGAAGCCCGACTGGTCCTTGGCGTTGCCCGGCGCCGAGTTGCTGTAGTCGAACTGGAACTCCGTGCCGCCCGGCAGGGTCAGCGTCGAGTTGTTGACGATGTGCAGCTTCGGGTTGATCGGGTAGTTCGAGTCGCCCAGCGCGAAGTTGGTGAACGACACGTCCACCGGCAGGGTCTGCGCCGGCAGCGGCACCGTCGAACGGACCGCGCCGTACGGGCTCGCCGCCTTGAACCGGTCGTACATCAGCGAGGTCAGCGTGTTGCCGGGCACGTACTCGCCCTTGCCGCCGTTGGCGGTCGCGTCCCACCGGTAGTCGCCCGCCAGCTCCCAGATCATCGCGCCGCCGGCGCCCTGGTTGACGATGTAGTCCGCCTTCGCGCCCACCGACTGCTCGTCCTCGGTGGACAGGAAGACCTTCTTGGCGTCGTTCCACAGCCACGGCGCCACCAGGGTGTCGCTGTAGTTGCGGGTGTAGGTGCCCTGCAGCGCGGTGTCCGTCACGCCGTACTTGGAGAGGTAGTCGGGCAGGATGCCCTTCTCCAGGTTCTTCGCGTGCCACATCGGGTTCGACCCGGCCGGGGACTCCTTGCCCGCGTCGTCCTTGTCGTTCCAGATGTTGTCGATGCCGACCGCGCCGTCGCCGCAGGCCGTCAGGCCCGAACCGGCCGGGCAGGTGGTCGCCGCGGCGGTGCCCCACAGGCCGTTCGTACCGCCCTGCACGTTCTTGAACCCGCGCGTGTAGTACGGCAGTCCGACGTTGATCCGGCCGCCCGGCAGCGCGCCGCGGAAGTAGTGGTACGCCCAGTCCGCGTTCAGGTAGCCGATGCCGCCGTACTGCCCGGTGCCGTACACGTTGGCCGCCGCCAGCTCGCCGTCCTTGCCGTCGTCGAACAGCGAGGCGTTCGGGCCGACGTACTTGTTCCAGGCGCCGTGCAGGTCGTACGACATGATGTTGACGTAGTCCAGGTACTGCGCCACCTGGAAGGTCTCCATGCCGCGCAGCAGGTACCCGGAGGACGGGGCCGCCACCGACAGCAGGTAGTGCCTGCCGTCCGCGGCACCGGCCTTGTCCAGGCTCTCCCGCAGCGTCTTCATCAGCGCCGCGTAGCCCTTGGCCAGCGAACCGCGCTTGGCGTTCGCCAGCTGCCAGTCCAGCGGGTTGCCGGCGTCCTTCATCGAGGTCGGGTACTCGTAGTCGATGTCGACGCCGTTGAAGCCGTACTTGCGGATGAAGTCCACGGACGAGGCGGCGAAGGTGTCGATGCCCGCCTGGTTGACGCTGCCGTCCGGGTTCACGGTCATCGAGTAGAAGCCGCCGGAGTTCACCCGGCTCCCGCCGTCGTCGAAGTACCCGCCGGTCTCGGTCCAACCACCCACCGAGATCAGGGTCTTGACGTTCGGGTACTGCTTCTTGAACTTCGTCAGCAGGTTGAAGTGGCCCTTGTACGGCAGCGTCGGGTCCAACTGCGCCGCCGGCACGCCCGGGAAGTCGATCCCGGTCGCCTCGTTCGTCGGACCGTCCGCGCCCACCGACAGCTTGTTGTCGCCGCCGACGTGCCCGAAGGCGTAGTTGAGGTGGGTGACCTTGTCCCAGGGGATGTCGCTGACCAGGTACGGCTGGTCGCCCTTCTTGCCGGTGCGCCAGCCGGTGAAGTACCCGATGATGCGGCGCTGGTGGTCCGCGCCCATCTTCTCGCGCCCGCCGGTGTCGTAGACCGAGCAGTACGGGACGTCGACACCCGGGGTCCGGTACAGCCCGTCCGGCCGACACGCCGCGTTGTCGACGGCCGCCGACGCCTGCGACGGCGCCGCACCGAGCGTCGCCATCACCAGCCCGGCCACCGACGCCGCCGCCAACGACACCGCACCGACCCTTCGCCCAACGGCGGTGGGACGCCGCTGCGCAGTCCTTCGGATCAACACTCGGTCCTCCAGGAGAGAGTGTCCGCGCATGCCTGTGGGGCAACACGCACGTGGGGGATTTCAATTGGCGCCGAAGCTATGTGGTCTGAACCACAGAGGTCAATAGGTCTGTACCAATTGGTCATCAGCGCCTAAACATCCGGCAACCCGTAACCAAACCCGCCACCGATCGTTCGCACACCGGGGGACGGGCACACAACTGCCCGAAGGGGACGATCATGCCGGTCAAGTACACCCGCGAGCTGCTCGCCGAGCTCGCGGCCGAATCCAGCAGCGTCAACGAGATGATGCGCAAGCTCGGCGTGCCGATCAGGCGCGGCGCGCACGATTACCTGAGCAAGCGACTCCGGCACCACGGCATCGACACCTCACACTTCGATCAGGGCTGTCGCGCAGGCAGGCAGCACCAGTATTCGAGGGAGGTGCTGACCAAGGCCGCAGCTGCCGCAACCACGCTGGACGAGATGCTGATCGCGCTCGACCGCGAACCGAATCGCTACAACCGCAGCTACCTGCGGCGGAGGATCAAGGAGTACGGCATCGACGCCTCACACTTCCCGGCGCCCGGGACGATCTACACGAAGGAACTGCTGCAAGAGGCCGTCACCGCGTGCCACAGCGTGGCCGGTGTCGTGCGCTACCTCGACCGGCGACAGGCCGGCGGCACACAGGCCCACATCGGGCGGCGCATCAAGGATCTCGGCATCGACACCTCCCACTTCACCGGGCAGGCCCACGGCCGAGGCAAGCACTCGCCGACTCGAATCTCGGCCGATCAGCTCTTGGTTCAGCGCCCCCAAGGAGCCAAGCGAATTCCGGGCACGCGGATCCGTCGCGCTCTGGCCGAGCTCGGCCGACCCGAACTGTGCGAGGACTGTGGCACCGGGCCGGAGTGGCGGGGACGGCCAATGACCCTGGAGGTCGACCACATCAACGGCGACTGGTCGGACAACCGGCCGGAGAACCTCCGACTGCTCTGCCCGAACTGCCACTCCGTCACTCCGACCTATTGCAGGAGGAAGAAGAGCGACCAGATCGTCCCGTAACGAGCGAAACAGAGGTGTCAGCCGCTCCACGCGCCAAGTAGCATGATGGCCAGCAGGACAGGCGGCCGTGGCGCAGAGGCGACGCAGACGGTTTAGGTCCGTTGGCCCGTGAGGGCTTGAGGGTTCGAATCCCTTCGGCCGCACCGAGTGAAACCTTCAAATCGAAGGCCCCGACCGAAGGAGTTTCGGTCGGGGCCCTCGTTCTTCTCAGCCCAGGAGCTCCTTCACCACTGGGGCGAGGGCCCTGAAGGCCTGGCCGCGGTGGCTGATGGCGTTCTTCTCGGCGGCGGTCAGCTCCGCGCACGTACGCGTTTCGCCGAGGGGCTGGAGGATCGGGTCGTAGCCGAAGCCGCCGTCGCCGGCGGGGGCCGTCCGCAGGGTGCCGAGGAGGCGGCCCTCGACGACGCGTTCGGTGCCGTCCGGCAGCGCCAAAGCGGCGGCGCAGAAGAAGTGGGCGCCGCGGTGCGGTTCGGCGATGTCGGAGAGCTGGGCGAGCAGCAGGTCGAGGTTGGCGCGGTCGTCGCCGTGCTTGCCGGCCCAGCGGGCGGAGAGGATGCCGGGCGCGCCGCCCAGGACGTCCACGCAGAGGCCGGAGTCGTCGGCGACGGCGGGCAGGCCGGTGGCGCGGGCGAGGGCGTGGGCCTTGAGGAGGGCGTTCTCGGCGAAGGTGACGCCGGTCTCGGGGACGTCCGGGATCTCGGGGTAGGCGTCGGCGCCGACGAGTTCGACGTCCAGGCCGGCCTCGCCGAGGATGGCGCGGAGTTCGGCGACCTTGTGCTGGTTACGGGTGGCGAGGATCAATCGGGTGGACATATCGCCCACCCTACCCATCACCGCCGCCGGGCCGTCAGCTGCCGCAGACGGAGGTGAGGTTGCCGGCGGCGTCGCCGAGGGGCTTGAGGTCGGGGGCCTCGCCGCGGTCGACGGCCTGCTGGACCTTGTCGGTCTGCTTGCGCAGGTCGGCGACGGCCTTGGCGACGTCGGTGTTCTTGGAGTTCCTGCCGACCTGGTCGAGGTCGGTCTTGAGCTTCTGGAGCGCCTTGCCGGCGGCGGCGGAGTCGTTGCTCGCGTTGTCGTAGGCCTTGGTGACGTCGGCGAGGTCGCCGGTGATCTTCACGGCGGTGTTGCCGCAGTCGAGGGCCTTCTGCGCGGCGGAGCAGCTCACGATGCTGAGCGGGAGGATCACGATCAGGCCGGCCACGGCGAGTGCGGCGGGGCGGGCGATGCTCGACGGCATCCGATCCATCCGGTCCTCCTGAGCGGGCGCGGGTTCCGTGGGAAGGACGCGCGCTCGGTGGTGCGCGGTTCCCGCAGCGGGAGTCGCTGCGGGAACCGTACGGCTCCGGGGCCCGGCGTGTACAGCGGCGGGGCGCGCGGGTGTCCGTTCAGGTCGACGGCCGCGCGGCGCGCGCCGGTTCAGCGAGCACGCCGCACGGGGGCGCGGGTCAGCCTTCGAGGGCCTTGCGCTGGATCTGGTCGAGCTCGGCGCAGCCGAGGCTGCCGAGGTCGAGCAGCTGGTCGAGCAGGGCGCGGTCGAAGGGGGCGCCTTCGGCGGTGCCCTGGACCTCGACGAAGCGGCCGTCCGAGGTGCAGACGATGTTCATGTCGGTCTCGGCGCGGACGTCCTCCTCGTACTGGAGGTCGAGCATGGGGACGCCGTCGATGATGCCGACGCTGACGGCGCTGACGCCGCCGGTGATGGGCTGGCCCTTGGCGCGCAGGAGCTTGCGCTCGCGGGCCCAGGAGACGGCGTCGACGAGGGCGACGTAGGCACCGGTGATGGCGGCGGTGCGGGTGCCGCCGTCGGCCTGGAGGACGTCGCAGTCGAGGACGATGGTGTTCTCGGCGAGGGCGCGGTGGTCGACGACGGCGCGCAGCGAGCGGCCGATGAGGCGGCTGATCTCGTGGGTGCGTCCGCCGATGCGGCCCTTGACGGATTCGCGGTCGCCGCGGGTGTTGGTGGCGCGCGGGAGCATGGAGTACTCGGCGGTGACCCAGCCTTCGCCGCTGCCCTTGCGCCAGCGGGGGACGCCTTCGGTGACGCTGGCGGTGCACAGCACCTTGGTGTCGCCGTAGGAGATGAGGACGGAGCCTTCGGCGTGCTTGCTCCAGCCCCGTTCGATGGTGATGGGGCGGAGCTGGTCGGGGGTGCGGCCGTCGATGCGTGACATAGCCACTGAGCGTAGCCGCTCCGGGTGTTGACTCCGACTGTCGGCTGCGGATGCGCCTCGGCCCGCCGTGCCCGGGGTGCGGGTCGGCGGGCCGGGTGGGGTGAGCCCGGGCGGCTCACGGGTGAGCCGGGTGGCTCAGCTCACATCATGTCCTCGATGTCGGCGGCGATCGGGTCGGCGTCGGTGCCGATGACGACCTGGATCGCGGTGCCCATCTTGACGACGCCGTGGGCGCCGGCGGCCTTGAGGGCGGCCTCGTCGACCAGGCTGGCGTCCTTGACCTCGGTGCGCAGGCGGGTGATGCAGCCCTCGACCTCTTCGATGTTGTCGATGCCGCCCAGACCGGCGACGATCTTCTCAGCCTTGCTGGCCATGTGGTTCTCTCCCTCTGTTTCCGGCCGGCCGGCGGCTCTGCCGGTGACCGTCCTGCGCTGTGCTGGGGTGTGCTGGGGTGTGCCCTCGGCCGGGTGGGCGGCGAGGGGTCGGCCGGTGCTGACGCGGGTTCAGCGGCGGTCGTGCTGCCGGGCAGCGCGACCAGCATCGCCCGCGCCGGTCCGGTCTGCCACGTTAGTCCACTTTCGGCGCATTCCGGCGGGCATGCTCCCGACCGCCGCCCGAGGATGGCGGAGCGGGGCTCGCGTCCCGGAGTGCGGCCTGCGTCCCAGAGTGGTCTACACCAATATATGTGTACTCCGATGAACGCAGGAAGGGCCCCGGGCGTTCCCGAGCTCCGCCCGGGGTCCCGCGGGGGCCGCGGCCGGCAGCTGCTCCCGGAGGGCGAAGGATGAGTTCGGCAGGCGCCACAGCCCCGCAGACCACGTGGTGGCACGGGTTCTACGGCGGGCTCCAGAAGATGGGCCGCTCGCTCCAGCTGCCGGTGGCGGTCCTGCCGGCGGCCGGCATCCTGAACCGGCTCGGCCAGCCGGACGTCTTCGGCAAGGACGGGCTGGGCTGGGACAACGTCGCCAAGGTCTTCGCCTCGGCGGGCGGCGCGCTGCTCGACTCCACGCTCGGCCTGCCGATGCTGTTCTGCATCGGGGTGGCGATCGGCATGGCCAAGAAGGCGGACGGCTCGACGGCGCTGGCCGCCGTGGTCGGCTTCCTCGTCTACTACAAGGTCCTGCACGCCTTCCCCGAGCACTGCAAGGCGCCGACGGTGCTGGTCAGCGACCAGTGCGTGGACTACTCCTCGGCGAAGTCGGCCAACGCGACGTACCAGAACCCGGGGGTGCTGGGCGGCATCCTGATCGGCCTGATGTCGGCCTGGCTGTGGGTCCGCTTCCACCGCACCAAGCTGGTGGACTGGCTGGGCTTCTTCAACGGCCGCCGCCTGGTGCCGATGATCACCGCCCTGGTCGGCATGCTGACCGCCGTCCTCGCGCTGTGGGTGTGGCCGCCGATCGGCCGCGGCCTGAACGACTTCTCGCAGAACCTCGCCGACCTGGGCGCGGGCGGCGCGGGCATCTTCGGCCTGTTCAACCGCGCGCTGCTGCTGATCGGCATGCACCAGCTGCTGAACACGTTCGTCTGGTTCCAGTTCGGCGAGTTCACCAAGGCGGACGGCACGATCGTGCACGGCGACATCCCGCGCTTCCTGGCGCACGACCCGACCGCCGGCCAGTTCCAGTCCGGCTTCTTCCCGATCATGATGTTCGCGCTGCCGGCGGCGGCGCTGGCGATCGCGCACGCGGCCAAGCCGCACCGGCGCAAGGAGATCTACGGCCTGATGCTCTCGGTCGGCCTGACGTCCTTCGTCACGGGCGTCACCGAGCCGATCGAGTACTCCTTCGCGTACATCGCCCCGGCCCTGTACGGCGTGCACGCGCTGCTGACCGGCGCGTCGATGGCGGTGACCTGGGGGCTGGGGGTGCACGACGGCTTCAGCTTCTCGGCCGGCCTGATCGACTACGTGATCAACTGGAGCCTGGCGACGAAGCCGTGGCTGATCATCATCATCGGGCTCTGCTTCGCGGCCGTGTACTACACGCTCTTCCGGTTCATCATCGTCAAATTCGACCTGAAAACCCCTGGGCGCGAGGACGAGAGCGAGGTCGAGGACGTCACCAAGGCCTGATCGCCTCCGACCCCCGCCCCGGGCCCCGCCCGGGCAGTCCCCGCAAGGCCCCTGGACCCGCCGGTCCCGGGGCTTTCGGCCTTTTCCGAAGGGGACCGAATACCCGGGGCGATATTGGGCGCAAGGATAATTCGGTCACATCCCGGATGCGCCGCGATCCGGATCCGCCAATGCGGGGAAACGTTCCGACCGTTATTCCCGCCACTCCCCCGGCGCCGCCCGATCCGCCCGCGACGCCCTCCTCACCCGCCTCCGGCGCTGCTCCGGCCCGAGCAGGGGACCGGCCCGGCCGGCGCGCGGGTCCCGGATCTTTTGTTGCGCAAATAGCCAAAATCCCAATCCCGTAGGCTAATCAAGATCGTCGTTCCGCGCGTAGGTTTCGATTTCATAGCGCTTCCCCGGGACCGCGCTTTCGAGGGTTCCGCACCTTCTCCACCCGTGCTACAAAACTGGTCTACACCACACGTGGTGTAGACCAGTTCGCGGTTCGGCTCCCGTGCCCGTCCCCCCGACCGACCCGCCATGCCGTTAGGAACCCACCCCCATGAGTCAGTCTGCGCAGGCACCGGCGCCCGCCACGGCTCCGGCCACGCCAAGCCCCGCCAAGAAGTTCGGCCAGAGCCTCCTCCAGGGCCTGCAGAAGATCGGCCGCAGCCTCCAGCTGCCGGTCGCGGTCCTCCCGGCCGCCGGCATCCTGCTCCGGCTCGGCCAGCCCGACGTCTTCGGCGCGGACGGACTCGGCTGGGGGAAGGTCGCCCAGGTCTTCGCCACCGCCGGTGACGCCGTCTTCGGCAACCTGGCGCTGCTGTTCTGCGTCGGTGTCGCCATCGGCTTCGCCAAGAAGTCGGACGGCTCGACCGCGCTCGCCGCGCTGGTCGGGTACCTCGTCTTCCACAAGGTGCTCACCGTCTTCCCGGTCGACGGCTCCGTCACCGCGGCGCTGCCGGCGGGCAAGCCGCAGGACCCGGGTGTCTTCGGCGGCATCGTGGTCGGCCTGCTGAGCGCCGTGATCTGGCAGAAGTACCACCGCACCAAGCTCGTCGACTGGCTCGGCTTCTTCAACGGCCGCCGCCTCGTGCCGATCATCATGGCCTTCGTCGGCACCCTGCTCGGCGTCGTCATGGGCCTCGTCTGGGGCCCGATCGGCACCGGCCTGACCCACGCCAGCGACTGGCTCACCGGCCTCGGCACCGCCGGTGCGGGCATCTACGGCGTCGCCAACCGCGGCCTGATCCCGGTCGGCATGCACCAGTTCCTGAACACCTTCTTCCAGCAGCAGGTCGGCAGCTACACCGATGCCACCGGCCACGTCTGGACCGGCGACATCCCGCGCTTCTTCCACGGCGACCCGACCGCGGGCCAGTTCATGTCCGGCTTCTTCCCGATCATGATGTTCGGCCTGCCCGCCGCCGCCCTGGCGATCGCCCACACCGCGCGTCCCGACCGCCGCAAGGCCGTGATCGGCATGATGGTCTCCGTCGCGCTGACCAGCTTCGTCACCGGTGTCACCGAGCCGGTCGAGTTCTCGTTCATGTTCATCGCCCCGGTCCTCTACCTGATCCACGCGCTGCTCACCGGCCTCTCGATGGCCGTGACCTGGGGCCTGGGCGTGCACGACGGCTTCGGCTTCTCGGCCGGCCTGATCGACTACCTGCTCAACTGGAACCTGGCCACCAAGCCCTGGATGATCATCCCGATCGGCCTGGTCTTCGCCGCGCTGTACTACTTCCTCTTCCGCTTCGCGATCATCAAGTTCAACATCAAGACCCCCGGTCGCGAGGACGACGACGAGATCGAGGACGTCACCAAGGCCTGACGCCCCGTCCCGCCCGCTCCGCAGGCCCCGCCCACCGCCACTCCCCCGGCGGCCGGGCGGGGCCTTCGGCGTTCCCGGGGCCCCGTCCCGGGCCGTGGAAGCCGGTTGACGAACCGGCGCGGGCCCTGGTCAACTGAACGCGTGTACCCCTCGTGCCCGCTGGTGACCCGCAGCCACATCGACTTCGGTCGCGTGTGGTCCGCGGCGTGTCGCGGCTGAGCCGACCCCTTCCGCCGCCGCCCGGCCGAGGCTGAGTCCCGCCCGGCGCCGGCCGTCCTCCTCCCCCTCCGCCCGCCGCGGGCTCCCCGCCCGCCCCCGGGCCGTCACCACGCACCCGCGCCCCGCCGCGCTCCCGTCCCCGGATCCGCGTACCCGCGTCCGTACGGCAGCCGGCGGCCGCGCGCCCGCGCACGAGGAAAGCCAGGCACGCCATGACCCGTCCGTTGCACCTCTCCGCCGCCCTCGACAGCCCCGGCCGCCTCGACGCCGGGCACTACGCCGCGCTCGCCCGGATCGCCGAGCGGGCCACCCTGGACTTCGTCACCCTCGACGACTCCTTCGCCGCCGCACCGCAGCGCCCCGACGCGCTCGCCACCCTGGCCCGGATCGCCCCGCTCACCGAGCGGATCGGTCTGGTGCCGACCGTCACCACCACCCACACCGAGCCGTTCCACACCTCGATCGCGCTCAACACCCTGGACTGGGTGAGCGAGGGCCGGGCCGGCTGGCTGGTCGGCGTCTCCACCACCGAGGCCGAGGCCAGGGCCTTCGGCCGCCGACCGGTCGCACCCGCCGACGAGCTGTGGGCCGAGGCCGCCGACGCCGCCGAGGTCGCCGCCCGGCTCTGGGACAGCTGGGAGGACGACGCCGAGATCCGCGACACCGCCACCGGCCGGTTCGTCGACCGCGACAAGCTGCACTACGTCGACTTCGAGGGCCGGTACTTCTCGGTCCGCGGCCCGTCCATCACCCCCCGCCCGCCGCAGGGCCGCCCGGTGGTCGCCGTGCCGGTGGCCGCCGCCGACCTCGCCCCGGACGCCTCCGCCGCCGGCCGCGCCCGGGTCGCCACCGCGATCCGCCACGCCGACGTCGTCCTGCTCGACGCCCCCGACCGGGCCGCCCGGCTCACCGCCGCCACCGAGCTGCGGCTGCGCTCCGGAGAACACCTGCGCATCCTCGCCCGGCTCGACGCCGCCCTGCCCGACCGGGCCGCCGAGGAGCGCCTGCTCGCCGAACTGACCGCCGCCGGCACCGGCGTGGACGGCTTCCACCTCGTCCCCGCCGAGCCCGAACGCGACCTCGCCGCCCTCGCCGAACGGACCGCCCCGGCCCTGCGCGCCGCCGGGCTGCTGCGCGCCGACTACCCCGGCCGCACCCTGCGCGAGCACCTGGGCCTGGTCCGCCCGGCCAGCCGCTACGCCGCCGCGCCCGCGGCCGGCGCCACCGACTCCCGCACCCTCGCCGAGGTGACCCGATGACGGACCGTCCGCTCAAGCAGATCCACCTCGCCGCGCACTTCCCGGGCGTCAACAACACCACGGTGTGGAGCGACCCGGCCTCCGGCAGCCACATCGCCTTCGACTCCTTCCGCCACCTCGCGCGGACCGCCGAACGCGGCAAGTTCGACTTCTTCTTCCTCGCCGAGGGCCTGCGGCTGCGCGAGACCAAGGGCCGCATCCACGACCTGGACGTGGTCGGCCGCCCCGAGTCGATCACCGTGCTGAACGCGCTGGCCGCCGTCACCGAACGGCTCGGCCTCGCGGCCACCGTGAGCGCCACCTTCAACGAGCCGTACGAACTGGCCCGCCGCTTCGCCACCCTGGACCACCTCTCCGGCGGCCGCGCGGCCTGGAACGTGGTCACCACCTCGGACGCCTTCACCGGCGAGAACTTCCGCCGCGGCGGCTACCTCGACCACGCCGACCGCTACACCCGGGCCGCCGAATTCCTCGGCCTGGCAAGGGAGTTCTGGGACGCCGGGGAGGCCGGCGTGCGGCACGCCGGCCCGCAGTTCGAGGTCGAGGGCCGGCTCTCGCTGGCCCGCCCGCCGCAGGGCCACCCGGTGGTCATCCAGGCCGGGGACTCCGACGAGGGCCGGGAGTTCGCCGCCGCCCACGCCGACGTCATCTTCACCCGGCACTCCACCCTCGCCGCCGGCCAGGCCTTCCACGCGGACGTCAAGCGCCGCCTCGCCGCCTACGGGCGCGAGCCGGACGCGCTGAAGATCATGCCCGGGGCGACCTTCGTCCTCGCCGACACCGACGCCGAGGCGGTCGAACTCGCCGCCGAGGTCCGCCGGGCCCAGGTGAGCCCGCAGACCGCGATCGACTTCCTGGAGCAGGTCTGGGGCGTCGACCTCTCCGACCACGACCCGGACGGGCCGCTGCCGGCCGTCGACCCCGTCCCGGCGAGCACCCTGGTCCAGGGCCGGGTCCGGCACGGCGACCCGCTCGCCACGGCCGCCCGCTGGCGCGAGGTCGCGGCCGAGAAGGGGCTCAGCAGCCGGGAGTTGGTGATCGAGGTGACCGGCCGGCAGTCCTTCGTCGGCGCCCCCGCCACCGTCGCCCGGCAGATCGACGAGTTCGTGCAGCACGACGCGGCGGACGGCTTCATCCTCGTCCCGCACCTCACCCCGGGCGGCCTGGACGACTTCGTCGACCGGGTGGTGCCGCTGCTCCAGGAACGCGGGGTGTTCCGCACCGAGTACACCGGTTCGACCCTGCGCGACCACCTCGGCCTGCCGGTGCCGGAGCGCCGGAAGCCGGCGCCCGACAGCGCCGCCTGACGAGCCGTCAGCGCGTCGCGCGACGCCGCCGGACCAGGATCAGCCCCGCGCCGCCGGCGCCGAGCAGCAGGGCGGCGACGCCCGCCGAGCCCGCCCAGTGGAGGTCGGTGCCGGTGGCCGCGAGCTCGCCCTCCGCCGGCTTCGCCGGGTTCGCCGCCCACGGGGTCACGCCGCCGTCCGCCGCGATCACGGGCTTGTCGTCCGTGATCGCGGCGGCCTGCGGGGTGACATCGGCGGCCGGCCGGGCACCGGCGGCGGCCGGGGCGCCCGTCCGGTCCGGCGCGGTCGACGGTGCCGGCGCCGCGGGGGCGACGACCTGGACCTCGGCACCGGCCGAACACATGGTGGTGCCCTGGAACGGGTGGCCCTCGCCCTCGTTGACGAAGACGCAGGGGTTCAGCGCGGTCCCGCCGAGCGGCATGTCGGCCGGGTAGCTGACCCGGACCTTCGCGACCTGGTCACTGCCGGGCTCGGCGGAGGAGTCGGGGCCGTTCACGGAGAAGCCCGCCGGGTCGTCCGGGATGGTGACGACGGGCTCCAGCGACACCCAGTTGCCGTCCGCGGCACGGGCCTCGACCCTGGCGCGCCGGTCGGCGAACAGCACGTTGCCGAGGTTGGTGTAGGCGGACGGCGTCGGGTTGGTGAGGTGCACCTCGAACTCGATCGGTGCACCGCCGGCCGCGGCCGTGCCCGGCACCCCGACGACCGAGTTGGCGATCGAGCCGACGACGATCCGGTGGGTGTCGGTCGGCGAGTCCGGCGCCCCCTTGACGGTGCTGCGCAGGACGAGGGCGGGGCCGACGCCGCCGTTGGAGGCCCCGTCGTGCGGCTCGCCCATGGGCGCGCCGATCCGCAGCCGGCCCCGCCGGATCGGCGGGCCGGGTCGAGCGGCTCCCCGCCGCTCACTTACATGGACGTGCGGGGGCCCGGGGGGTTGCAGGTGGATCCGAGAATTCTTCCGGCCGCGCGAAAGGCCGGGTCAGAGCTCGTAGACCGCGCCGGGGCGGGCCAGTTCGACCGGCCCGGGGTAGGCGGCCGCCGCGTCGCGGAGGTTGCGCTCGGCGTCCGTCCACGGCGGGATGTGGGTGAGGACGAGCCGGCGGGCGCCGGCGGCGGTGGCGTGCTCGCCGGCCTCCCGGCCGTTGAGGTGGACGGCCCGGTAGGTGTCGCGGCCGTCGAGGTAGGCGGCCTCGCACAGGAACAGGTCGGTGTCGCGGGCGAGTTCGACGAGTGCCGCGCTCTCCCCGGTGTCGCCGGAGTAGACCAGCGAGCGCCCGCCGTGCTCGATCCGGAAGGCGAAGGCGTCGACGGGGTGGTTCACCTGGGCGACGGCGATCCGGAACGGGCCGAGGTCGAAGGTGCCGGGGGTGATGGTGCGGAACTCGAAGACCTCCTTCATCCCCGGGTTCTCCGGCATGTCGTAGGCGCGGGCGAGGCGCTCGGCGGTGCCGGTCGGGCCGTAGACGGGCAGCAGGTCGGGGCAGCCCTCGGCGCGGTAGTTGCGGGCGACCCAGTAGGCGCACAGGTCGACGCAGTGGTCGGCGTGCAGGTGGCTGAGCAGCACGGCGTCGACGTCGTACAGGCCGGTGTGCTGCTGCAGCGCGCCGAGGGCGCCGTTGCCGAGGTCGAGCACGATGCGGTAGCCGTCCGCCTCGACCAGGTAGCTGGAGCAGGCCGAGTCGGCGGACGGGAAGCTCCCCGAGCACCCCACCACGGTCAGTTTCATCCGAGCCCCTCCGCCCCGACACGTCCTGGCTGCTGCTGGAAAACGGCATGGAAACAGCAGGCCGGGCCGGTGAACCGGCCGGTAGCACTGCGTTGGTGTGTCGAGGGTAAGGGCGGCGGGGCACTTTGCCCCCGTCCCCGTGCCGGGCTGTGGCTGGAATCACCAGAAGGGCGGGGACGGCCGCGGGCGGCGGGTCAGCGGTGCCGGGGGCGGTTGCGGGCCCAGGCGCGGACGGTGTCCGGGTACCAGCGGGGGTGGCCGTTGGCGTCGATGACGTCGGGGTCGGGCAGCAGTCCGTGCCGCCGGTAGCTGCGGACGGTCTCCGGCTGGACGTTGATGTGGCGGGCGATCTCCGCGTACGACCACAGTTCGGCTGTCACGGGGGCACCTCCGGGGCGGCGGGCGGTCGTGAGGCAGCTTTTCCGGACACGGCGGGGCGTTCGCCGCGGAACGGGCGACGTGGCGGATCCGTGACGAACCGGGAGCAGAACCCGGACAAATCTCCGGCGGCCGTGGCCGTCCCGGTGGTGGCGTGCGCCGCCGCCCCGGTAGGTTCGGCGCCATGAACGCGAGCACGGTGGCCCTGGTGGTGGCGGCCGCGGCCCTGGTGGCCGTGGTCCTGGCGGTGCTGCTGCGGCGCACCCGCTCGGCCGGGGCGCCGCCCGGGCCGCGCCGGCCGAGCGGGCCGCGCC
>NZ_JZKH01000117.1 GCF_000961885.1 Streptomyces rubellomurinus | reverse complement strand
CGGGGCGGCGGGTCGGGGAAAGGAGGGCCGGGGGGAGGAGGGTCGGGGCAATCCGGGCGCCGAGCCGGAGCTGATCGAGCCGGAGCTGATTGAGCCGCGCGGCCCGGCGCCCGCGTACTGGCGGCTGGCGAACGCCCCGCGGCGCACCGGGGCCGGCCGCGAGCTGAGGTACCCGGCGGGTGCGGCCACCGTGCAGGAGGGGCTGTCGATGGTGGCCACCACCCGGCTCGGCCTGCTGCTGTGCGAGGCGAGCGTCCGGTACGTCCAGCGGCCGGACATCAGCTACCTGCCGGTGCCGGACCTGCCGCCCTCCTCGCTGCTCGTGGTCCAGCGGGAGGACCGGCCGCACCGGCTGGCGGCCGGCTTCGTCGAGCAGCTGGTCCGGCACGCGGGCTGACGCGGCAGGAGGCCTGACGCGTCAGGAGGCGCCGGCCCGCCGCGGACGGGAGAACACGGCGAGCAGCCACCCGGTGGCCGTGCAGAGCGCCGCGGTGAGCAGCGCGGCACGGTTGCCGGCCTGGTCGACGACCAGCCCGCCGGCCAGCGAGCCCAGCCCGATGCTGGCGTTGAACACGCCCGCCCACAGGGCCGCGGCGGGCTCGATCAGGGCCGGGGCGGCCGTCCGGACCCAGGTCTGGGTGGAGACCGACACCCCGCCGTAGGCGACGCCCCACAGGACCAGGACGAGCAGCACGGCGGCCGGGCTCCCGGTGGCGGGCGGCAGCAGCCCGGCGGCCAGCGCGACGCCGCCGAGCGCGGTGAGCACGGCGGTCCTCGGGCGGCGGCCGGCCAGCGCGCCGAGGCTGAAGTTCCCGGCGACGCCCGCGAGTCCGTACACCAGCAGGCAGCTCGCGATGACGCCGGTGCCCAGGCCGGCGTCGGCCTCCAGCACCGGGCGGACGTAGGTGTACCCGGTGAAGTGGCCGAGCGCGGCGAGCGCGCTGATCGCGAGCCCGGCGGCGACGCCCCGGTGCCGCAGGGCGCCGGCCGGGCCGCCGGCCCGGACGCGCTCGTGGACCGGCAGCGCGGGCAGGGTGGCGGCCAGGACGACGGCGCAGACGGCCCCGAGCAGGGCGAGCGCCCAGAACGCGGACCGCCAGCCGGCCAGTGCGGCCAGGTAGGTGCCGAGCGGGACGCCGAGGACGGAGGCGATCGAGACGCCGGAGAAGATCAGCGTGGTGGCGAGGGCGAGGCGCGGGCCGTCGGCGAGGCGGGGGCCGAGCCCGGCGGCCAGGCCCCAGACGATGCCCATGGCGACGCCGAGCAGGACGCGGGCGGCGGCGAGGCCGAGGAAGTCGGGGGCGAGGGCGGTGAGCGCGTCGGCGAGGGCGAGGACGGCCACGGAGGCGATCAGGACGGTGCGGCGGTCGCGCAGCCCGATCAGGGCCGGGGTGAGGAGCGAGAGGACGGCGGCGATCAGGCCGGTGATGGTGAGGGAGAGTCCGGTGACGCCCTCGCTGACACCGAGGGTGTCGGACATCGGGGTGAGCAGGCCCACCGGCATCATCTCGGAGGAGACCGTGGTGAAGGTGGTGAGGGCGACGGCGAGCACCGGGGCCCAGCGGTGGGCGGGGACGGCGGCGGGGGCGGCCGGGGGCGCGAGGGTTTCCTGGTTCGGCATGCGGCCAGCCCATCAGCCGGGTGGAGCGGCGAACAAGATCGATCCGCGCATGGATCGATGAGCCTGGATCATGGATCCCCTCGGGGGCACGGACACGGACACGGACACGGACACGGGCAGGGGGCCGGGCGGGTGCCCGGCCCCCTGCCCGCGGAGCGTCACTCCGCCGGGGCGATCCGGTGGCCGCCGCGCGCCGAGTGCAGGACCAGCGCCTCGACCGGGCAGAACTCCACCGCCTCGGCCAGCTCCGGCGTCAACTCGGCGCCGCCGGAGGCGTATCCGGCCAGCGGCCGAGCCAGCCCGTCCGGCCCGAGGGCCAGCGCGGCGGGAACACTGATCGCGCACATTCCGGAGCCGATGCAGCGGTCCCGGTCGACCCGGACGACCACGGGCTCGTCGGAGTCCGCCCCGGGGTCCGTCGCCGCGCTCTCCTCCACCGGGTCGCCGGAGCGGCGCGGTACGGCCGTCACCAGGCGACCCGGAGGGTGTTCGGGCTGCGCGTGACCAGGCCGCGCCGCCAGTCGATGCCCTCGACCGGTTCGTCCAGCCGCAGCGCGGGCAGGCGGCGGGCCAACCGGTGCAGGGCGAGCTCGAGTTCCGTCCGGGCCAGCCAGGCGCCGAGGCAGTGGTGCGGCCCGGCGCCGAAGGTCAGCAGCGGGGCGGCCAGCGGGGAGAACAGCTCGGTGACGAGGTCGCCGGTGAAGACCTCCGGGTCGTGGTTGGCGGCGTTGGTGACGGCGGCCACCACGCTGCCGGACGGGATCGCCACCCCGCCGATCTCCACGTCCTCGACGGTGCGGCGCAGCAGCCCGGGGTTGTGGTCGACGGCGTCGCCGAGCGGGACGGCGCGCAGCAGCTGCTCGGTGGCGGCGGCCGCGCTGGCCTCGTCGGAGGCGAGCCGCCGCCAGGCGTCCCGGCCGTCCTCCAGCAGGTAGACCAGGGCGTTGCCGAGGCTGGTCATGGTGGTCTCGTGGCCGGCCACGACCAGGCCGACGACCAGCGCCACCAGCTGCGGCTCGGTGATCGTGCCGTCCTCGGCGGCGGCCGCGAGCAGGCTGCTGACCAGGTCCTCGCCGGGGGCGGCCCGGCGTTCGGCGATCACCTCGGCGCCGAACGCGGTGAACTCCCGCAGCGCGGCCCGGATCTCCTCGGCGGTGAAGGCGGTGGTGGACAGCGCGTGGTCGCTCCAGTGCCCGAGCCTCTTGCCGTCCAGGTGGTCCAGGCCCATCAGCCGGCTGATCACGGCGATCGGCAGCCGGCGGGTGTAGCCGGCGACGATGTCGGCGGGGGAGCCGCGGTCGATCAGCTCGTCGATCAGGGATTCGACCACCGAGGCCACCCAGGGCCGCCAGCGGGCGATGGCCCGGGGGGTGAACGCCCGCTGCACGGTGCGGCGCAGCCGCTGGTGCTCGGCGCCGTCGATGTTCAGGATGCTCTGCGGGTCGTCCAGGATGTTCGGGATCAGCTTGAGCGGCGGCGCGCCCGGGGCGTGCAGGGCGGCGCGGTTGAGGCGGGGGTCGGTCAGCACCTGCCGGACGTCGGCGTGCCGGCTGACCAGCCAGACGGGGGTTCCGGTCATCAGCGCGGCGAGCCGGGGCGGGCCGGGCTCCATGGCGCGCAGGCAGTGCAGCGGGACGAGCGGGGCGGTGCCGGGGCCGGCACCGGTCGCACTGTTCTCGGCGGACATCCGTACTCCAGACTCCAGGGCGATGGGCCGCGGGGGCGGCCCGGCGGGGGGAACCGGGATGGTGCGGGGGACGGGTGGCGCGGCGGGCCGGGGCGTCGGGCGAGACGCGCGGTGCGTGGTGCGTGGTGGCGTGTGCTGACGGGACTCGGTGCGTCGGGGAATCGGTGCTGACGGGGAATCGGTGCGTCGGGGTGGTCTCGGCGGGCTGCTGGGGCAGGGGTCTCCGGCCGGGGCGGTGGCGCGAAACGTGCGGGCGCGTACGGTCGGTACGTGCCCGGAACGTCCGCGGAACGTCCCCGGGGATCCCCGGCGCGGGTGGCGCGCGATGGCGCGCCGTCAGGTGGGGCGGGTGTGCTGAGCGTGGTCGGGTGAACCGCTTCCGCTACGACGACCGTACGTGGGCGGCGGGCCGCCCGTCTGCGGCAGTTCCAGCCAACGGCGGTGGTTCACGGGGTGGTTCCGGCTACCGCGGCGGCCGGTCCGAGCCGGTCCGGGGCGCGCTGACGGGCGCTCGGCGTCGCCCGCGCGCCGCCGTCGCCGGGGTGCGCCGGTCGGCGGCGGGTGCGGCGCCGGTGAGCGGCGGCGCATGCCACCGGCATGTGCGGCGGGCCGGATCACCGCCGTCGCTCCGGCGGCGTCCGCGGAGCCGGGCGCTACGCTTCGTGGTCGGTGGTTCCGTGGCACGAGCCGCGGCGCCGCCACCGAACGCGGCAGGACGGGCCGGTGCGGAGCAGCACCGGCGGACGGAGGTGGGATCGGATGGCCCAGCAGGTCAAGGCAGTCATCGCGCGCGCCAAGGGCGCGCCCGTGGAGGTGACCACGATCGTCGTGCCGGACCCGGGGCCGGGGGAGGCGGTGGTCCGGATTCAGGCTTGCGGCGTCTGCCACACCGACCTCCACTACCGGGAGGGCGGCATCAACGACGAGTTCCCGTTCCTGCTCGGCCACGAGGCCGCGGGCATCGTGGAGTCGGTCGGCGAGGGCGTCACCGAGGTCGCGCCCGGTGACTTCGTGGTGCTCAACTGGCGTGCGGTGTGCGGCCAGTGCCGTGCCTGCAAGCGCGGTCGCCCGCAGTACTGCTTCGCCACCCACAACGCGAAGCAGAAGATGACGCTGCTGGACGGCACCGAGCTGTCCCCGGCGCTGGGCATCGGCGCGTTCGCCGAGAAGACCCTGGTCGCGGCCGGGCAGTGCACCAAGGTGGACGGCGCCGCCGAGCCGGCCGTGGCCGGCCTGCTGGGCTGCGGCGTGATGGCGGGCCTCGGCGCCGCGATCAACACCGGCAACGTCGGCCGCGGCGACACCGTCGCGGTGATCGGCTGCGGCGGCGTCGGCGGCGCGGCCGTGATGGGCTCCCGGCTGGCCGGCGCGTCGAGGATCATCGCGGTGGACATCGACGACCGGAAGCTGGAGACGGCGGTCCGGCTCGGCGCCACCCACACCGTCAACTCCCGCACCACCGACCCGGTCGAGGCGATCCGGGAGCTGACCGGCGGCAACGGCGCGGACGTGGTGGTGGAGGCGGTCGGCCGCCCCGAGACGTACCGGCAGGCCTTCTACGCCCGCGACCTCGCCGGCACCGTCGTCCTGGTCGGAGTGCCGACGCCGGAGATGACGCTGGAGCTCCCGCTGCTGGACGTGTTCGGCCGCGGCGGCGCGCTCAAGTCCTCCTGGTACGGCGACTGCCTGCCCTCGCGGGACTTCCCGATGCTCATCGACCTCCATCTCCAGGGCCGCCTGGACCTCGCCGCCTTCGTCACCGAGACCATCGAACTCGGCGGCGTGGAGCAGGCGTTCGAGCGCATGCACCACGGTGACGTGCTCCGCTCGGTGGTGGTCTTCTGATGGCCGCGGGGACCGCCCGGATCGACCGGCTCGTCACCGCCGGGACCTTCGAACTCGACGGCGGCAGCTGGGAGGTGGAGAACAACGTGTGGATCGTCGGCGACGACGCCGAGGCCGTGGTGATCGACGCCGCGCACGACGCCGACGCCATCGAGGCCGCGCTCGGCGGCCGCCGGCTGCTCGCGATCGTCTCCACCCACGCCCACAACGACCACGTCGACGCGGCCCCGGCGCTCGCCGCCCGCACCGGCGCGCCGATCCTGCTGCACCCGGACGACCTGCCGCTGTGGAAGCTCACCCACCCCGAGCGGCTGCCGGACGGCGAACTAGCGGACGGGCAGCGGATCGCGGTCGCCGGCACGGAGCTGACCGTGCTGCACACCCCGGGCCACGCCCCCGGCGCAGTCTGCCTGTACGCGCCCGACCTGGGCACCGTCTTCACCGGCGACACCCTGTTCCACGGCGGGCCCGGCGCGACCGGCCGGTCCTTCTCGCACTTCCCGACCATCATCGAGTCGATCCGCGAGCGGCTGCTGTCGCTCCCGGCCGACACGGTGGTGCGCACCGGCCACGGCGACCCGACCACCATCGGCGCCGAGGCCCCGGCCCTGCCGGAGTGGATCGCCCGCGGGCACTGACGCGCCGTACGCCCACGAAGGCCCCCGGGAGTCCCGCGAGCTCCCGGGGGCCGTACGATCCCGATCATGGCCCAGGACCCGCGCGACCTCGACGACGCCATGCTCGCCTTCTGGCGCGAGCGGCACATCTCCACGCTGACCACCACCCGCCCGGACGGCTCGCCGCACGTGGTGCCGGTCGGCGTCACCTTCGACCCGGAGACCGGCACGGCCCGGGTCATCACCAGCCGGACCAGCCGCAAGGCGCGCAACGTCGCCGCGGCCGGCGCGCAGGGCCTGCGGGTGGCCGTCTGTCAGGTGGACCGGGCGCGCTGGGCCACCCTGGAGGGCGTCGCGGTCGTCCGCGACGAGCCGGAGCAGGTCGCCGACGCCGAGCGCCGCTACGAGGCGCGCTACCGGACGCCCCGGGAGAACCCGGATCGGGTGGTCATCGAGATCGCGGTCGACCGCGTCCTCGGGCGTGGCTGAGCGGCACACGCCCACCGCCTTTCCCACGAGCTTTCCGGAAGTGCCGTCACGGTGAATACGGAAACAATCTCCCGACCGTCATTCAGTGAATGGTTACGCGCGTCAACTTGGACGTCGGCGGGGCACTCCATGGGCTCCCACCTGCCCGGATGCCGTTCTTAATGAGTCCTTACCCTTTTCCATTGACCGGTGTTCATCAGCTCTGCTTTCCTTCATGCCCAGCAGGCGGCCCCCACCGACGGGTGGTCAATTCCGGGTGTGCGGACTCATCGAACCGGATTGGCCTCCGGCGGAATTCGCCGTCTGCCCTTCCCCACAAAGGGATCGTCCGCCGGCTCCCCGGCCGGCCGGGCGATCGGTACGAGAGAGGCACCCTCACCATGGGTCACTCCCGCAGACTGCGGCGTGCGAAGTACGCGACGCTCACCGGAATGGCGTCCCTGGCGCTCGCCGCCGCCGGTCTCGCCGGCGCTGCCGGGCCTGCCGCCGCGCAGGACATCCCCGGCATCCCGAGCAACAGCACGGCCAACGAGTTCAACCCCTGGAGCCCGCAGGCCGGGCACCCGTACCGCCACGGCGCGGTGCCGGGCAAGCAGCAGCACGAGAACTACAAGCAGTGGCTCGCCGCGCACAACCAGGCGGCGGCCACCGGCCAGCAGACGCTGTCCTACGGCGGCGGCGTCGACGGCATCGGCGTGCAGAGCGGCCACTCCAAGGTCTACCTGATCTTCTACGGCACCCAGTGGGGCACCCAGACCACCGACGCCAACGGCAACGCCAAGTTCTCGGGCGACTCGGCGGGCGCCGCCGGTGCCACCCAGCAGATGTTCAAGGGCATCGGCACCAACGGCGAGACCTGGTCGGCCGACCTGACGCAGTGGTGCGACGGCCCGAACGTCGCCTCCGGCGCCGTCAGCTGCCCGTCCAACGCCAACTTCATCCCGTACCAGAGCGGCGGCGTGCTGTCCGGCGTCTGGTACGACAACGCGGCCGCCTCGCCGTCCCAGGCGACCGGCAACCAGCTCGCCCAGGAGGCCGTCAAGGCCGCCGGCCACTTCGGCAACACCACCGCCGCCGCCAACCGCGACGCGTACTACATCGTCCTGTCGCCGCACGGCACCAACCCGGACGACTACCAGAACCCGACCACCGGGTACTGCGCCTGGCACGACTGGAACGGCGACACCACCCTCACCGGTGGCGCGGCGAGCTCGCCCTACGGCGACATCGCGTTCTCGAACCAGCCGTACAACATCGACGCGGGCGCCAACTGCGGCGTCGGCTTCGTCAACTCGCCCGGCACCCTGGACGGTTGGACGATGACCCTCGGCCACGAGTGGCACGAGATGATGTCCGACCAGAACCCGGCCGGCGGCTGGACCAACCACGTGTCCGGCAGCTCGTACAACGGCCAGGAGAACTCCGACGAGTGCGCCTGGATCAAGCCGGGCTCCACCGGCGGCGCCGCGAACATCTCCTTCGGCGCCTTCGGCTCCTACGCCGAGCAGGCCAGCTGGTCGAACGACACCAACTCCTGCGCGATCTCGCACGCGATCCTGACCCACGGCAACACCGTGACCGTCACCAACCCGGGCAACCAGACCGGGACCGTCGGCACCGCGGCGAGCCTGCAGATCAGCGCCAGCGACTCGGCCTCCGGCCAGACCCTGACCTACTCGGCCACCGGCCTGCCCGCCGGCCTGTCGATCAACTCCTCGACCGGCCTGATCTCCGGCACGCCGACCGCCTCCGGCACCGCCAGCGTGACGGTCACCGCGAAGGACACCACCGGCGCCGCCGGCAGCACCAGCTTCACCTGGACCGAGTCCACCGGCGGTGGCGGCGGCAACGCCGTCACCAACGGCGGCTTCGAGAACGGCAACACCACCGGCTGGACCACCACCGGCACCGCCACCACGCCCGCCGCGGCCGCCCACACCGGCAGCTACGGCCTGCAGCTCGGCTCCACCAGCCCCAGCACGGACTCCACCGCCGCGCAGACCTTCACCGCGCCGACCGGCTCCAGCAAGCTGTCCTTCTGGTACAGCAACACCTGCCCGGACACCCTGACCTACGACTGGGCGACGGCCACCCTGAAGGACAACACCACCGGCACGACCACCACGGTCCTCGCCAAGACCTGCTCCTCCGCCGCGACCTGGACCAACCAGACCGCGACCGTCACCCCCGGGCACTCGTACACGCTCACCCTGAGCAACCACGACGACAACTACGCGGGTGACGCGACCTACACCTACTACGACGACGTGACCGTCTCCTGACGATCACCCTCGCCCGAGCCGCCGGGGTGGGCCACGTGCCCGCCCCGGCGCGCTCTTTCCGCTTCCGGGGGGATCCGATCCGGCCTCCGGTGCGTCGAACCGGCACCACGTCGGTACTGCTTCGGTACTGCTTCGGTACTGCTCGGCACTGATCGCACCACGGCACCAGAGGAACCACTGTGAACCTGAGAAGACCCGCCGCCCTCGCCCTGACCTGCGCCGCCGCCCTGCTGGCCCTGGCCGGCTGCGGCTCGGCCGGCCCGTCGACGGCCTCGTCGGCCTCGTCGGCCGCCCCGTCCGCCCCCGCGAGCACGCCGGCCGCCGTCACCGCCGACGAGCACGCCGACCGCACCACCCTGAAGGTCGCCGCGGGCACCACGGTCACCGTCGAGCTGCACAGCACCTACTGGTCCGGCGCCACCAGCACCGCCCCCGACGTCCTCGCCCCCGCCGCCGGCCCGGCCACCTCGCCCTCCCCCTCCTGCCGCCCGGGCGGCGGCTGCGGCACCGTCGCCACCTCCTTCACCGCCCGCACGCCCGGCACGGCCCACCTCACCGCCTCCCGCACCACCTGCGGCGAGGCCCTGGCCTGCGGGCCGCAGCAGCGGACGTACGACGTCACCGTCGAGGTCACCGGCTGACGGCGCTCGCGTTCGCCCCGGCCCCGGTTCTAGGCTGAACGGCATGGGTGTGCCCGCGACGAGTCCCGGCGCCCCGGCCGCCGACGCGGCCGGCCTGGAGGCGCTGGTGCGGCTGCTGGCCGGGCGGGGTGTGGTGGTGCTCAGCGGCGCCGGGCTGTCGACGGAGTCGGGCATCCCCGACTACCGGGGCGAGACCGGCAGCCGCCGGCGCGGCACGCCGATGACGTACCAGGAGTTCACCGGCAGCGAGGCGGCCCGCCGCCGGTACTGGGCGCGCAGCCACGTCGGCTGGCGCACGATCGCGGGCGCCGAGCCGAACGCCGGGCACCGGGCGGTGGAGCAGCTGCGGCGCTCGGGCCACGTGGCGGCGGTGATCACCCAGAACGTGGACGGTCTGCACCACGCGGCCGGCACCCGTACGGCCGTCGAGCTGCACGGCGCGCTGCGCCGGGTGGTGTGCCTGGCCTGCCGGCGCACCACCTCGCGCGAGGAGCTGGACGGCCGCCTGGACGCGCTGAACGCCGGGTTCCGAGCGGGATCGGCCCGGCTGAACCCGGACGGCGACGCCGAACTGCCGCCGGAGCTGGTGGACGGCTTCCGGGTCGCTCCCTGTCCGGCCTGCGGGGGCGTGCTCAAGCCGGACGTCGTCTTCTTCGGCGAGAGCGTGCCCGAGCCCCGGGTCCGGCGCTGCTTCGAACTCGTCGACGCCGCCCAGGCGTTGGTGGTCCTCGGCTCCTCGCTCACCGTCCTGTCCGGCCTGCGCTTCGTGCGCCGCGCCGCCGCGGCGGGCACGCCCGTGGTGATCGTCAACCAGGGCGCGACCCGGGCGGACGAGCTCGCCGCGGCCCGGGTCGGCCTGCCGCTGGGCGCGGTGCTGACCGAGGCCGCCCGGCGGGTCAGGAGCGGGTAGCGAGCGCGTGCAGGGAGGCCTTGAGGGCGGTGAGGAAGCGCTCCAGGGCGGCCTCGTCGACGAGGTCGAGCGACAGGTACGGGTTGAGGTCCTCCAGCTCGACGAGGAGCAGACCGCCCTCCGGGGTGCGGCAGGCGTCGACGCGCTGGATGCCGTGCTCGACGGTGTTCCACGCGACGAGGCGGCGGGCGAAGTCGAGGTCGGCGGCGGTGGGCTCGTACGGTTCGAGGCGCCAGCGCTGCTCGGGGTCGGGCGCGTACAGGGCGTACTGGAAGGCGTCGTCGACGAAGTAGAACGAGACCTCGTAGGTGAACGGGATCAGCGGCTGGACCAGCACGCCGTCGTACGCGACGGAGCCGAGCTCGTCGCGGGGGACGATACGCAGGCCGATCGAGTCGGCGCCGAGCTTCGGCTTGACGACGTACGCGGGGACGACGGGCAGGCGCGCGAGGTCCTCGGCCCGGTCGACGGTCGGGATGACGGGGTACCCGGCGGCGCTCAGGTCCAGCAGGTACTGCTTGCCGGCCATGTCGGCCCGCCCGGTCAGCTGGTTGTACACGCGGGTGCCGCGTTCCAGCGCCCGGCGGCGGAAGTCCTCGTACCCGGCGCGGTAGTCGAGCACCGGGCCGCTGTTGCGGACCAGCACCACGTCGAAGCCGTCCATCAGCGCGGCGGCGTCGAGCGGGTGGCACAGGGCGACGTCGAAGTCCTCGCGCAGCCGGGCGGAGAGCCGGATGTCCTCGTCGCAGTAGCGGCGGCCCCGGGCCTGGTAGGCGAGGTCGGTGACGAGCAGGACACGGGGTCGGGCGGCGGGCATGAGCTCTCCTGAAGATCATCTTTCCTGCTCAGCCTACTATCGCGAAGCGGATGCGGGAGCGGGCCGTCCGGACGGGGGGCTTCATCGGGATGTCATCGGCTGCTGCCACCGTCGCTCTGTCGTCTCGGCCGAGCGCCCGCCGCACCGGAGAGGGCGGGGCGGCCGACTGCGTGGGGAGGTACGGATGCGAGCACGAAGGATCGCGGCCGCGGCAGCGGGAATCCTGCTGACGGTCGGGCTGACAGCGGCACAGGGGGCGACGGCGCAGGGGGCCACCGCGCGGGTGACCGCCCCGTGCGAGGGCACGTACACGATCGTCGTCGGGGGCACCGGCAGCTCGTGGAACAACGACGGGTTCACCGGCAACATCCAGCAGCACGTCGGGTACCCCACCCAGATCCCGAACGGCGCGAGCACCCGGGCGGGCGTCAACGAGCTGAACCGGCTGGTCCGGGACCAGCGCGCCGCGTGCCCGGACCAGCACGTCAAGATGGCCGGGTACTCCCTGGGAGCCGGTGTGGTGCACGTGTGGGTCACCGAGAACTGGCAGACGTTCGGCAACGTCAACGCCATCCTCATCGCGGACCCCAAGCGGCAGGGCCCTCCCGGGGCCAACGGCGGGGCCGTGCCGTTCGGCGGCTTCATCGGCGCCCCGCTCGCCGGTGCCGACAAGTTCTTCGGCAACATCCCCGTCAAGACGATCTGCCACTGGGACTACGTCTGCGACGAGTCCGCCGGCATCTGGACCTACCCGTACAACCACACCCACAACTACCCCGAAGACTTCAACATGGACCACCACAACGACAGCGCCAACGAGGTCTGGTACAACGGCGCCTGGTACCCCGCGTAGGCCCGCAACGCCCGCCGGCCGGGCGCGTGGGCGCTTCATCGGGATGTCATCGGCCCTCCCTAGTCTGGCCGTGTCCAGTCAAACGCACGGACCCGCACGACGGGGAAGGACGGCTCGATGGCACGGAGGAGACTCACGGCGAGGCTGCCGATCGCGGTCGTGGCCGCGATGGCCCTGATGAGCACGGCGGCGGCCGCCGGGACACCGGTGTCCGCCGCACCGGGGCCCGACAAGCCGACGATCCGGTACACCGAGTACGGGATCCCGCACATCATCGCCGCCGACCTGGAGGGGCTGGGCAAGGGATACGGGTACGCCGCCGCCAAGGACAACATCTGCACCCTGGCCGGCACCTACCTGATGGTCAACGCCCAGCGGTCCCGCTACCTGGGGCCCGACGGCAAGGCGAGCCCCGGCCAGAACCAGAACAGCACCACCAACCTCAACAGCGACCTGTACTTCCAGCGGATCAACGACAACCGCGTGGTGGAGGGGCTGATCGACCAGCCCGCGCCCAAGGGCCCGGAGCCGGAGGTCAGGGACGCCATCCGCGGCTACGTCCAGGGGTACAACCGGTACCTGGCCGAGACCGGCGTGAACAACATCTCCGACCCGGCCTGCCGTGGCGCGGCCTGGGTGCGGCCGATCACCGAGCTCGACGTCTACCGGCACGCGCACGCCGAGATCATCATGGGCAGCGCCGATCCGCTGCTGGACGGCGAAGTGAACGCCGCACCCCCGGGAGCATCGGCCGCCGCCCAGCCCGCGCTCTCCCCGGAGGAGACCGGCAACCGGATCCGCGAGGCGATGGCCGCCGCCCGCCAACAGGGCGCCATGGGCAGCAACGCCCTCGCCGTGGGCTCCCAGGGGGTCTCCGGCGGCACCAGCATGCTGCTGGCCAACCCGCACTTCCCCTGGCAGGGCAAGAACCGGATGTGGCAGGCCCAGTTGACCATCCCGGGGCGGTTCAACGTCTCCGGGGCCAGCCTGCTCGGCCTGCCCGCCGTGAACATCGGGCACAACGACGACGTCGCCTGGACCCACACCGTCGCCACGGTGGCCCCGTTCGGGCTGTTCGACGTCCAGGTGGACCCGCTGCACCCGACCAACTACCTGGTGGACGGCACCTGGCAGCCGATGACCTCACAGCAGGTCGGCGTCGACGTGCTGAACCCGGACGGCTCCGTCGGCAGGGTCACCAGGACGCTCTGGTCCACCCGGTACGGCCCGATCACCACCTCGATCCTCGGCACCCAGCTGCCCTGGGTGGTGAGCGCGCACGCGGTGCGCGACGCGAACATGGACAACCTGCGGGCGTTGAACACCTGGTTCCACCTAGACCAGGCCAAGGACGTCAACGACGTGGTGAACTCCCTGGAGACCACGGAGGGCGTGCCCTTCTTCAACACCGTCGCCTCCGACCGCAAGGGCAACGCGCTCTACGCGGACATCCAGGCCGCCCCGAACATCACCGACGCCCACGCGCAGTCCTGCCTCACCCTGACGGGTCAGGTGCTGTTCAACCAGCAGCTGCGGCTGCCCAACGTGCCACCGGTCTCCATCTTCGACGGCAAGCGCAGCGCGTGCGACTGGCCGAACGACCCGAACGCGGTCGCGCCCGGACTGCTGGACCCGCACGCGCAACCACGCCTGATCCGCTCCGACTTCGTCGGCAACGCCAACGACAGCGCCTGGCTGGCCAATCCCGAGCAGCCGCTGTCCTTCCCCCGGGTGATGGGCGACACCGGGCAACCGCGCTCGCTCCGCACCCAGGAGCTGATCCTGACCGCGCAGAACCGGATCAACGGCACCGACGGCCTGCCGGGCCGGGGCTTCACGCCCGAGACCATGCGGCAGTTGCTGTTCGCCGACAACAGCAGAGCGGCCGACCTGGCCCTGAACGCCACGGTGAGCGCCTGCCAGGGCGCGCCGTTCGGGCTCGTCCTGGTGGAGGGCAACCTGGTCAACATCAGTGAGGCGTGCCCGATCCTGGCCGCCTGGAACCACAAGTACACGGCGGACAGCCGGGGTTCCTGGCTGTTCGAGAACTTCTGGTTCAACCTGACCAACGGGCAGGCGATCGAGAAGCTGCCGTGGCGGGTCCCCTTCGATCCCAAGGATCCGGTGCACACGCCCAATTCGCTGGACGCGGGGAACGACAGCGTCCGAAACTCGCTCGCCCGGGCCGTCCTCGCGCTGCGCAACGCGGGCATCGCGTTGGACGCGCCGCTGTCGGACGTCCAGAGGATCACCCGCAACGGCGAGCAGATCCCGATCCACGGGTCGATCCACGAACTGGGCGTGCTGAACGTGGTCACCCCCGGCGCGGTCGACGGGAAGATGGACATCACCTTCGGCTCCAGCTTCATCCAGGAGACGCGGTTCACCGCGGACGGCCCGCCGCAGGCCGCCTCGCTGCTGGCCTACTCCCAGTCGGCCGACCCGACCTCGCCGCACTACGCGGACCAGACCAAGCTGTTCGCGGCCGGCCAGTGGGTGACCGAGCGCTACACCGAGGACCAGATCGCGGCCTCGCCGGTCCTGCAGACCAAGGTCCTGGACTGACGGCTCGCACGCCGCGACACGACACACCCGCGACACGACACGCCCGCGGCACGACGCGAGACGCGAGACGCCGCGACACGACACGACGCACGACGAGGGGGAACACCGTGACGAGGACGATCAGCCGGTGGCGAACGGTGGTGGCCCTGCTGGCCGCCGTCGTGGGAACGGCCACCACGGCGGGCACCGCGCAAGCCGCCGCCGGCACCGGGGCCGCCGGAACGCCGCCGCGGATGGCGGACGGGTACGGCCTGACCCAGGTCGACGCGGCCGTGGGAGGCCCGACGAACTTCTACCTCACCGTGACCACACCCGAGGTCACCGGGAAGCACCACATCAAGATCATCCTGCCGAGCGGGTACTACGACGATCCGGGCCGGCGCTACCCCGTGCTGTACTTCCTGCACGGCTCGCCCGACGACCCCGTCCAGCAGAACTACCCGGCGCTGACCATGTCCGACTCGATGATCACCGTCATCCCGGACGGCGGCGCCCGGGGCTGGTACGCCAACTGGCTGAACCAGAACACCCAGCTGGGAGCCCAGAACTGGGAGAACTTCCACCTCCAGCAGGTGATCCCGTTCATCGACGCGAACCTGCGGACCGTCGCCACCAAGAAGGCCCGGGCCGTCGCCGGCGTCTCCATGGGCGGGTTCGGGGCCCTCCACTACGCCCAGGACCACCCCGAACTGTTCAGCCAGACCGCGTCCCTGTCGGGGGACATCGACCTGTCGGCCGACTCGATGGACCTGCGGCTGGCCGTCGTCGCCTCCCTCATCGACGCGCAGGGCGCGATCTGCGGCTCGGCCTCCGGCGCCTGCGGCGACCCCGCGAACGACCCGTACAAGCCCGGCGTGGACAGCGACGCCCTGTTCGGCTCGCCCTACCCGGTGTTCAACGTGGACCGGCGGTGGAACGAGGTCGACCCGTCGCAGCACATGGACAAGCTCGCCGGGGTCGGGGTCTCCATCTACGTGGGCAACGGCCGCGGGGTGCCCACCGACCTGGAGTTCTGGCTCGAAGGCGCCTCCAAGCACGTCAAGGACCGCATGGACGCCCTGGGCATGCCCTACCACTACGTCGACTACGGTGACGGCGCCGCCTGGGGCACCCAGTGCAACGGCGGCCACAGCGCCGGCTGCTGGGAACAGGACCTCCGGGACCTGATCCCCCGGCTGGAACGGGCCTTCGCCTCCTGAGCCCCGAGCAGGGCACCCGGGCCTCACCGCACGGCCGCGGTGCGGCCCGGGCCGCCTCCGTCCCCGGCCAGGATCAGCTCGTGCGTCCGCCGCAGCATCCGGCTCGGGGCGACGCCCAGCTCGTCGGCCAGCCGGCGGTGGGTGCGGTCGAACACGGCCAGGGCGTCGGCCTGTCGGCCGCCGCGGTACAGCGCGTCCATCAGCATCGCGGCCACCGGCTCGTTCAGCGGGTGCTCCGCGGAGAGGACGAACAGCTCGGCGGTCGCCTCGGCGTGCCGGCCCAGCTCCAGCTGCCAGGCCGCCTTCCGCTGGGCGACGGCGATCCTGCGCTCGCTGAGCCGCAGCCGCTCCAACTCGGCGAGCGGGCCGGGCAGCGCGGCCAGGAGCTCCCCGCGGAACAGGCCCAGCGCCCGGGCGCAGAGGCGGACCGCCTCGGCCGGATCGCCCGCCCGATGGGCCGCCCCGGCCTCGGTGACCAGGTCCTCCATGCACGTCAGGTCCACTTCGGCCGCGCCGGGGACCAGTCGGTAGCCGCACCGGTCGTGCTCGATCACCGAGTCCGGGTCGTCCCCGAGGCGCAGGGTCTTGCGGAGGCGGTAGACGTGGACCGGCACCACGTTCGTGACCGGCTGCTCCGCCCCCCAGACGCCGTCCAGCAGCTCCTGCCGGCTGACCGTGCGGCCCGCGTGCAGCGCCAGCGCGGCCAGCACGGCCTGCTGGCGCAGGTGCCCCAGGTCCAGCGGCCGCCCGTCGCGCCAGGCCCGCAGTGGTCCGAGCACGGAGATCCGCACCTTCGCCCCGGCCGCCCGGCCGTCGGCGCCCCGCCGCACCGGGCCCGCCGCCCGCGTGCGGGGGCCGCGGCCGGGAGCGACCAGCCCGCAGTCGAAGGCGTGGACGATGGCCGCGGCCCGGTCGCGCAGCCCGAACGTCACCAGGATCCGCGCGAGGTGCCCGGCCACGGCGTCCTCGGAGAGGGCGAGGGCGGCGGCGATCTCGTCGTCCCGCAGGCCGCAGCCGACCGCGCGGAGCACGGCGCGTTCCTGAGGGCCGAGCGCCGTGGCGCTCGGCCGGCTGGTGGTGGCGGTCGTCGGCATCGCTGCTCCCAGGGCTGTCGGCCCGCCGGTCCGGCGGGCGCCGTCGACAAGCTAGTCAGGGCGGTGGCGGGCGGAGAATCCGGAACGATCCGGAGGCCGGCCCGCGCGACGGGCCCGTCAGGGGCAGCGGAGCAGGGTGGGGCGGTCCTTGGTGCGGACGGCGGGGAGCCAGGCGGTGGTGGGGCCGGGGAGGTGGACGCGGTACCAGAGGGTGGAGGTGCGGTCCTCCTCGTCGATGACGGGCAGGCCGGCGGGGAGCTGGCAGTCGGCGTCGAGGAGGTCGCCGTGCCAGACGCGGGTGGGGACGACGTTGTCGGCGGTGTACGGGCGCAGCGGGTCGACGGCGAGGCCGAGGCTGCACCGGGGGTCGCGGTCGGCGCGGTCCTGGCAGCTGCGCTCGGCGTTGAAGACCCGGACGCGGGAGGGGTGTGCGGCCGGGCCCGGGTCCGGCCAGAGCGCGGCGGTGACGGCGGCCGAGGCGCACGCGGCGAGGGCGACCAGGGCGGTGCGCGGCCGTGGGCGGCGCCGTCGCGGGCGGTGGCCGGCCTGGTGGGCGCGGATGCGGGCGAGCAGGCTCTCGGCGGTGTGCGGGGCGCGGGCGGCGTGGGTGGGGGCGAGGCAGTCGGCGGCCAGGGCGCGCCAGAACGGGGGTACGGCGGCGGCCAGCCGCAGGTCGGCGCGCCCTTCGGCGTACTGCTGGGCGGCGGCGCCGCGGGCGGTGGGGGTGGCGCCGGGGAAGGGCGGGACGCCGGCGGCGAACACCTCGTGGATCACGATGCCGAGCGCCCAGATGTCGGCGGTGGACCGGATCTTGATCCCGTGCTCGCCGAGCGGTTCCTTCCAGCGTTCCGGCGGGAGGTAGTCGGGGGTGCCCATGGGGGCGCAGTGGCCGTGGGTGCCGGTCAGTTCCACGGCGAGGCCGAAGTCGGAGAGGCGGACCTCGCCGTCCGGGCCGATGAGGACGTTCTCGGGTTTGAGGTCGGTGTGGACCCAGCCGGAGCGGTGCAGGTGGGCCAGGCCCTCGCAGATGCCGGCGATGATCCGGCCGCCCCGGTCCTCGTCGACGCCGGTGGCGAGCAGGTCGCGCAGGGTGCCCCGGGCGCGTTCCATCACCAGCACGACGGCGCCGTCGAGCGCGGGGTGGTCGGGGGCGGACAGGGTGAGGGAGTCGAGCAGCCGGACCAACCGGGGGTGCGGTGCGGTACGGGCCAACTCGGTTTCGCGGCGCGCCGCTTCGGCGACCTGGCGGGCCTGGCGGGGGGCGAGTCCGGCGGTCGGCAGCACCTTGAGGGCGACGGTGTCGGCCGCACCGCCGGTGTCGTCCGGGCCGGCGGCGGCCGTGGTGCCCCCGGCCCGGCGGGCGGCGTAGACCGTCGCCCAGCCGCCCTCGCCGATGGGCTCGGTGACGGTCCACTCGCCGACCCGGTGGCCGGCGGGCAGCAGCTCCTGGTCGGACCCGCGGAAGGCCGGGTGGTGCGTCATCGCGCCACTCCTCACCGTCCCGGCTCGACGGCGTCCGGGCGCGGCAGGAGCGCGAGGTGCTCCTCGCGGACGATGCCGAACTTCAGGGCGAGCCCCACCACGGCCTCGCGCTTGCCGTTGCGGCGGTCGGCGCGGGCCGCGTCGTCGGGCAGGTCGATGCGGAGCTTCTCGTCGGCGAGGTAGTCGAGGTGCGAGCTGACCGCGCGGGGGGTGAGCCGGGCGCAGGCCGGGTGGCCGCGCAGGCGCGCGACCACCTGCGGGGTGGTGGGCACGGCGGCGGGGGACCGGTCGCGCAGCCACGGTTCGCAGAGCGCGACCAGGACCAGGAAGTAGGTGGCGGTCTCGTCCAGCGAGTACGCCGTCATGGTGCGGCTCTCCCAGGAGCCGGCGCCGCGGGCGTGCGGGTCCAGGTAGACGTGGTCGGGCGCGAACACCTGGAAGCACAGCGGGGTTTCCCGCCGCGACGGCAGCACCACCCGGGAGAACTCGAACGGGATCGGCGCGCCGATCCGGCGGGGCGGCACCCGCAGGTACTCGCCGGCGCCCTCCGGGTTCTCGACCAGGTAGGCGTGGGTGCTGCTGAGGTTGCTCAACTGCCAGTGGTCGTCGGTCGCGTGGATCTCGCCGGCGAGCCGGGAGACCGTCTCGTCGCCGAGCCGGAGCTCCACCGGGGTGCCCGCGGAGCCGCGGCCGAAGCGCGCCCGCTCTCCCGGGCCGAGCCGCAGGGTGACGGCCTCGTCGCCGTTCCCCTCCGGCAGGTGGACGAGAATGCCGCTCACCGTACCCCCGTCCCGCGCACCACTGCCCCGTTTCGCATGCTCACCGTTGTCTCGGACGAAACGGTACCTCCTTGTGCATGACAATAAACCGCAGGGTGGCGCAGACCACTCGAAGGGGCAACGGCCCGGGCGGGAGCACGCGTGGGTGCTCCCGCCCGGGCCACCGGTGCGGTCAGTTGACGGCGGGTCCGGCGGTCGTGTTGAGCCAGGCCCAGTCGGACCAGGTGGAGAAGCCGGTCTGCCACTTGTGGTAGACGCCGGCGCTGCTGGTGCCGAACACCTCGATCCGGCCGTCCGCGTTGGTGGCCGCTCCGACCTCGGTACCGGCGCCGCCGAAGGTCTCCCACGGACCGTACGGAGCGTTGACGCCGGTCTGCCAGATGTGCTGCGCCGTACTGCCGTTGATGGCGAACACCTCCACCCGGCCGTCCGGTGCGCGCTCACTGGTCAGCTGGGAGTCGGCGGGGCCTGCGGCGGGTTCCCAGTCGGACCAGGTGGTGGGGTTGGTCTGGTACTTGTGGTAGACGCCCTTGGGTCCGGAGGCGAAG
>NZ_JZKH01000116.1 GCF_000961885.1 Streptomyces rubellomurinus | reverse complement strand
GGGGGTCAGCCGGAGCGGCGCAGCAGGGTGATCCGCGAGCGGGTGAGCAGGGTGGCGAGGCCGGCCGCGAGGAGCGGCAGCACCACGACGGTGAGCCCGATGGTGAGCCAGGGCAGGACCACGATCGACCGGTTGGCGAGTTCCTCGGGGCTCATGCCGGGGAAGTCGGGCCGGGAGCCGAGTTTGCGCAGGGCGACGGCGGGGACGAGGCCGCAGACCACGCCGAGCAGGGTGCCCATGGCGGCGATGACTCCGCACTGGAAGCCGGAGAGGGTGCGGCGGATGCGGGGTTCGGCGCCGATGGCGGCGAGGGTGGTGAGGTCGCGTTGGGAGTCGGCGGCGGCGAGGCCGGTGGCGATGCCGGCGGCTCCGAGGGCGACGATCGCGGCGAAGACCTCGAGTCCGATGCTGACGAGGCCGGCCCTGGACTGGTAGCCGCGTTCGATGGTGAGCTGGTCGTGTTCGGTGAGTTTGGCGAGGGCGGCGGTGGTCTTCTGTTCGGCGCCGTCGCCGGGGGCGGTGGCGGGCAGCCAGACGGAGCCGGCGTCGCTGGTGGTGAGGCCGAGCCGGGTGGCGGTGTCGGCGCTGATGACGGCCTGGCCCTGGGCGGGCATGGCGGAGGGCGCGACGACGGCGTCGACGAGCAGTTCGACGGGGTCGGGCCGGGTGGCCGGGGTGCCGGCGGGGGTGGACTGGAAGGGTTCCTCGAGTTCGATGGCGACCTTGCCGTCCTTGCCGAGGTAGCGGGGGTCGAAGACGACGGCCTTGCCGGCGGCGAGGGCCTGGCCGGCGGCGGGGTCGGTGACGCCGTAGAGGTTGTGCAGCAGGGTGGCGTCGCCGGCGGTGAGGTCGCCGTAGTGGCTGCCGCGGCGTTGGGTGGAGTGGCAGCGGCTGTCGGCTGCGAGGATGCGGTCGATCTCGGCGGGGTCGGCCTTGCCGCGCATCTCGAAGACGGGGCAGCGCTGGTCCTTGGGCAGTTTGACCTGGATGTAGCCGCAGGTGCCGCCGTCCGAGCAGTTGCCCTTGTAGTCGACGCGCCGGATGTCGGAGCGCCGGCCGAGGTCGGGGATGGAGTGTTCGACGGCGTCGCGCATCTGCGGGAGGGCGGTGCGGTCCGCGGTGGAGATCCAGCCGCCGCCGAGCATGACGGCGTTGGAGGGGCCGGCGGCGACGTACTCGCGGCGGCTCTGCTCGTCGTAGCTGGCGAGGTAGACGCTGACGGCGACGGATCCGGCGACGGCGGCCATGACGGCGGCGACGGCGGGCGCGGTGCGGCCGCGGTGGCGGACGGAGTCGCGCAGGGCGAGCCGGGGGCCGAGGGTGAGCCAGCGGCCGAGCTTGCCGAACAGGCCGACGAGGAAGGGGGTGAGGACGACCATGCCGAGTTCGGCGAGGGCGGAGCCGCCGAGGACGGCGAAGCTGCGGTTGGCGCTGCCGCCGATGCCGGGGACGGCGGAGCCGGTGTTGGCGCCGCCGGCGGTGCCGAGCAGGGCGAGGGCGGCGCCGCCGGCGACCATCAGCAGGCCGAGGACGGCGAGTTTGCGGCTGGCGGGTTTGACGGTGTCGCGGCTGGTGAGCGCGGAGACGACGTCCTGGCGGGAGGCCTGGACGGCCGGGACGACGGCGGCGAGCAGGCCGGTGACGAGGCCGACGAGCAGGATGCCGAGCAGGTCGAGCGGTTGGACGTTGAAGTGGCCGAAGCGGGATCCGGCGTAGTCCTCGGCGTGGTCGCGCAGCAGGGCGACGAGGCCGACGCCGAGGGCGATGCCGACGGCGGCGCCGGTGAGGCCGAGGACGATGCCGCCGCCGAGGACGACGCCGCGGACGTTGGCGCGGTCACCGCCGGCGGCGGCGAGCAGGCCGAGTTGCCGCCGGGAGCGCCTGGCACCGACGGCGAAGGCGGGGCCCGCGAGGAGCACGATCTCCAGCAGGGCCATGCCGACGACGGTGCCGAGGATGACGACGGGGGTGCGGTTGAAGAAGGACGGCTGGCTGCCGGCGCGCCGGTCGATCTCGGTGTAGTAGGGGACGTCGGCGCGGGCGGGCGGGTCGAGCAGGACGGCGCGGGAGGTGGCGGTGAAGCCGTGGTCGTTGAGTTCGAGGACCTTGTGCCAGTCGAGGGTGGCGCCGGCGGGGAGTTTGACGAGCCACCGCGCGGTGGTGGTGGTGTCGCGGAGGGCGGGTTTGGTGTCGGCGCCGGTGGCCCGGGCGAGCGGGGCGATCAGGGCGCCGGGGCGGGCGATGATCTCGGTGGCGCCGAGTTCGCCGGGGTATTCGGCTTCGGCGGTGATGGTGAACTGCCGGTCGAGGCCGCGCAGGCCGGTGCGGTCGCCGAGCTTGAGGCCGGAGCGTCGCAGGAATTCGCTGGTGGCGGCGATTTCGCCGTCGGCGGTGGGGGCGCGGCCGTCGACGACGGTGAGGTGCCCGCGCCAGACGGGGTCGGTGAGGTCCTTCTCGGAGGTGTGGGTGCTGAGCAGGCCCTGGGTGCTGGTGGCGGCGCCGTAGGGGCCGTCCGCTTCGGGGACGAAGGTGGTGCCGGCGGGCAGCAACTGCCGGGCCAGTTCGGCCGGTTCGGTGTCGCGGCTGCGCTGCTGGGCGGGGGTGAGGGGGGCGGGTGCCTGGCCGTCTGCGGTGTGGCCCGGGGTGGAGGGCAGGCTGAAGCCCTTGTCGGGGTCGGGTGCCTGCAGGACGGTCATGCCGCGCTGGACCATGTGGAGTTCGGCGTCGGCCTGGCCGATGGTGCGCTCGACGTGTTCGACGGGGGTGAGTTCGCCGCTGCGGTAGAAGACGTCGGCGCCGGTGACGCCGAGGACGGGCAGGGCGACCATGGCGATGACAAGGGCGCTGCGGCCCTTGGCGCGCAGGGCGTCGCGGCGGGCGATGCGCAGGGCGAGGCGCCAGGCGCCGGGCTTCACCGGTCCCCCTGCTTGCTGTTGGTGGCGGCGGTGACGAGGAGGCTGGCGGCGTCCTGGCTGGCGGTTTCGTCGACCATCCGGCCGTCGCGCAGGAAGACGACGCGGTCGGCCCAGGCGGCGTGCCGGGCCTCGTGGGTGACCATCATGGCGGCGGCGCCGGCGTCGCAGCGGGCGCGCAGGACGGCGAGGACGGCTTCGCCGGTGGTGGAGTCGAGGGCGCCGGTGGGTTCGTCGGCGAGGACGAGGCGGCGGTCGCCGATGAGGGCGCGGGCGATGGCGACGCGCTGCTGCTGGCCGCCGGACATGTCGTCGGGGTAGCGGTCGGCGAGTTCGGGGATGCCGACCTCGGTGAGGGCGGCGACGGCTTCGCGGCGGGCGGCGCGGGTGGAGAGGCCGTCGAGTTCGCGGGGCAGGGAGACGTTCTCGGCGGCGGTGAGCGCCGGGATGAGGTTGTAGTCCTGGAAGACGTAGCCGACCGAGCGGCGGCGGACCTGGGCGAGCTTCTTGCGGCCGAGGCCGCCGAGGGCGACGCCTTCGACGAGGACCTGGCCGTCGGTCGGGGTGTCGAGGCCTCCGGCGAGGGTGAGCAGGGTCGACTTTCCGGAGCCGGAGGGGCCCATGACGGCGACGAACTCGCCGGGGTGGACCTTGAGGTCGACGCCGCGCAGGGCGTGGACCTCGGCGGCTCCCTGGCCGTGGACGCGGCTGACGTTCTCCAGGTGCAGCACCGGCGTGGGCCGGCCTTCTTCGATGCGGGACACGTTTCCCCCCTCTTGTCGTACGGGTCGTACGGTCGTACGGGTCGTGCTGGCTGCGGGGCCCGGCGGCGGCGCCGGGCCCGGTGGTGCGGCGGTGGTGCGGCGGTGGCGAGGCGGCGGGGCGCTCAGCCGCGGGTGCGGCGCAGCCCCTTGACGGCGCTGACGGCACTGACGGCGCTGACGGCCTTGGCGGCCTTGCGGGCCTTGCCGGACGGCGCGCCGGGTTCGGCGGCGCCGTCGCGGGCGGCCCGGGCGGCGCGGGCCTGCAGGAGTTCGGCCTGCTGGGCGAGCCGGGTCTCGCAGTGGTCGAGCCAGCGGATCTCGGCCTCGGTCTGGAAGATCAGCTGGTCGAGGACGAGGAGCCAGGCGAGGTCGTTGCCGGTGGCGGGGCCGTCTGCGGCGGCTTCGCCGGCGAGGGCGCGGCCCTTGAGCCGGGTGTAGTCCTGCAGGGCCTTGATGCTGTGGCGGCGCTGGCCCTGGACGACGGCGGAGACGTCGACTCCGGGGACGGTGACGGCCATGGCGAGCTTGATCGCCAGTTCGTCGCGCGGCGGGTTGGTGCGGGGCACGGGGGTGTCGAACCAGGCGCGCAGTTCGGCGCGGCCGGCGTCGGTGGCGGCGTAGAACTGGTGGCCCTCGCCGTCCTCGCCGGCGGGTTCGACGAGGCCGTCGCGTTCCAGCCGGGCGAGGGTGGTGTAGACCTGCCCGACGTTGAGCGGCCAGGTGGAGCCGGTGCGCGCCTCGAATTCGGTGCGCAGTTGGTAGCCGTAGCGCGGGCCCTGGTCGAGCAGGGCGAGCAGACCGTGACGGATGGACATACTCGGTATGTATACCCGGTATGCCCTGCGGCCTCAAGCCGCGCCGCGCCGCCGGGCGAGCGGGTAACGTCGCGGTGTGAGCCAGTTGCGCATCGCCACCTTCAACCTGTTGCACGGTCAGCCGCTCGCCCCGGACGGCGCCCCGCGGCCCTATCCGGCCGACCCCGGCGCCCCGCTGGCCGAGGCGGTCGCCGCGCTGGACGCCGACGTGCTGGCGCTGCAGGAGGTGGACCGCCACCAGGCCCGCTCCGGCGGCACCGACCAGGCGGCGGTGGCGGCCGCGGCGATGGGCGCGGGCGACTGGCGCTTCGCCGCCGCCCTGCACGGCCGCCCGGCGCCGGTGGCCGGCTGGCTGCCGGAGCCGTCCGCCCCGAACGGCCTGCGGGTCTACGGGCCCGGCGAGGTCGGCGACGGCGCCCCGCCCTCGTACGGGACGGCGCTGCTGACCCGGCTGCCGGTGCGGCACTGGCGGGCCCGGCGCTTCGCCCCGGCGCCGTTCGGGCTGCCGCTGCGGGTGGCCGGCCGGCGCGGGCTGACGCCGGTGCCGGACGAGCCGCGGGTGGCGCTGGCCGCGGTGCTGGAGGGCGGGCGCGGGCCGTTCACCGTCGTCGCCGCGCACCTGTCGTTCGTCCCGGGCTGGAACATGGCGCAGCTGGCCGGCATCCGGCGCTGGATCGCGGACCTGCCGCAGCCGTACCTGGTGCTGGGGGACTTCAATCTGGTCGGGGCGGTGCCGCGCACGGTGCTGGGCGGGGCGACGGTGCTGGAGCGGACGTCGCCGCGGGTGCGGGTGCGGGAGCTGAGGGCGGCCGGCCGGGCGCGGCCGCAGCTGTCCGGGGCGGCGCGCCGGCGGCGGGCGCGCGGGCCGCGGCCCCGGCTGCAGGGCTGGTACGACCTGGCGCGCACCCCCACCTACCCTTCGCACCGGCCGGCGGTGCAGTTCGACCACGTGCTGGCGGTGGGGGTGCCGCGGGCCGCGGTGGGCCCGGCGGCGGCGCCGCGGTCGGCGGTGTCGGACCACCGGCCGCTGCTGGTGCGGGTGTCGCTCTAGAGGGGGGCCTGGCTGCGGGCCAGGACGCCGCCCTGGTGGGGCAGTTCGGGGCCGGGCGCCGACTCGTACTGCAGGAGCAGCATCGCGGCGTCGTCGCCGAGCTGGCGGCCGACGTGGCGCACCACGTCCTCGTGCAGCCGTTCCAGGACGTCGGCGGGGCGCTCGGCGGCGCAGCGCGGGAGGCGTTCGGCGAGCGGGTAGAAGGCGCCGGTGCGGTCGCGGGCCTCGATCACGCCGTCGGTGAACAGCAGCACCCGGTCGCCGCCGCGCAGGGCGATCCGGTGCACCGGCGGGCGGACGTCGGCCGGGTCGAGGACGCCCAGCGGCGGTACGGTGTCGGCGAGTTCGAGCGGGTGGACGTCGGCGCCGCGCAGCAGCAGCGGGGCGGGGTGGCCGCAGTTGACGATCTCGGCGGCGCCGTCCGGGGTGACGCCGATGAGGACCAGGGTGACGAACTCCTCCTCGACGCCGGGGTGGTCGTTCTCGTGCAGGGCGCGGTCGAGGCTGACGGCCAGCCAGCCGGCCACCCGGTCGAGGGCGGGTTCCTGGTGGGCGGCCTCGCGGAAGGCGCCGAGCACGGCGGCGGCGGTCTCGACGGCGCCGAGGCCCTTGCCGCGCACGTCGCCGACGACGGCCCGTACGCCGTGCCGGGTGTTGACGACCTCGTACAGGTCGCCGCCGATGCGGGCGTGTGCGGCGGCGGCCTCGTAGTGGACGGCGGCGCGCACGGTGCCGACCCGTTCGGGGACGGGTCGCAGCAGTACCCGGCGGGCGATCGAGGCGACCAGTTGGGCGTCGGCCAGGGCGCGTTCCTGGCGCAGCCGCAGGGTGGCGCTGACCCAGCCGATGGTGGCGACGAGCAGGATCGCGAAGACGCTGGCGACGTGCACGGACTGGCCGAGCGCGTCGCCGCGGATGGCCATCAGGAAGGCCGCCGCCTCGGTGCACAGGCCGATGGCGAGCGGGTACCAGGTGCGGCGGCTGACCACGGCGGCCAGCGCGGGCACGGCGGTGAGGGCCGGTTCGACCGTGACCTCGGTGCCGCTGACGTAGTCGAGGAGGACGATCAGCGCCATGCCGACGAGCGGCAGCACGAGTGCCGTCCGCGGCCAGGTGCCGGTCGTGCCGGGTGCGGGGCCCGGGGTCGGCCCGGTGAACCGCTCTCTGATCCATCCGGTCGCGCTCAACTTCGGTCTCTCCAGCAGAAGACGCGGATGCCGCTGGCACCTGCGGTGATGACTGAGGGTTAGGTGAGGCGGGCCTCGCCGGCGGCCGGAGCTCGGGGGTTGACCGGTTACCGACCCCACAATAGGCACGAAACGTGCATGACGCACAGGTTTCGGGCGCTGCCGTGATGACTTGGATGCTCTGAGTGACTCATTCTTCACTGTTCCCGATCAGGAGCCGTTCCAACTCTTTTCGGTCGGGAAGTCCTGTCGGGCGGACGATCCGTCCGCTGCGGACGTACAGGAACGACGCCGTGACCTGCTCGGGATCGACGCCCGTCTGCTCGGCCCAGGCGAGCCGGTAGACCGCGAGCTGCAGCGGGTCGGCGGTCTCCTCGCGGTGCGTCTTCCAGTCCACCACTTCGTAGCGTGACGCACCACCGGATTCCGACATCCCGTCACCGTCCCGGTAGACCGCGTCGATCCGGCCGCGCACCACCCTCCCCGCCAGCACCAGCTGGAACGGCGCCTCGACCCGGTACGGCTTGCGCTGCGCGTACTCGGTGCGCAGGAACGCCTCCTTGAGCCGTTCCAGGTCCTGCTCGTCCTCGATGCCGTCGTCGTCGGCGCCGGGCAGCGCGCCGGGCCCGACCAGCAGCAGCGGCTCGATCCGGGACTGCACCCAGGCGTGGAAGCGGGTGCCGCGCCGGGCGGCGGGCTGCGGGGGGCGGGGCATCGGGCGGGCCAGGTCGCGGGCGAAGCCGTCCGGGTCGGCGGCCAGCCGCATCAGCTGGGTGGCGGACAGCGCGGCGGGCAGCGGCACCTCGCGGGCGGTGCGCCGGGAGCGCTCCAACTCGCCCAGCAGCGCGGTCAGATCGCGGTCCCAGGAGGCGACCTGGCGCTGGTCCTCGACGGCCATCGGCTCGGGCTCGGGTGCCGGCCCGCCCGCGAGGCGGGCGCGCACCACCTCGGCGACCCGGCGGCGGGCGTGCTGGGCGGCCGGGTCCAGCGGCAGCGGCCAGGGCCGTTCGACGGCGGCGGCCAGCGCCGGGTTCGCCGCGCCCGGCTCCGGCTGCGGCGCCCAGTGCTCGACCTCGCCGCCGCCGGGCCGCTCGCAGTGCTCGCGCAGCAGTTCCAGGAACGCGGACGGCCCGCGGACGGTCTTCTGGCTCGGCCCCCACCAGTGCCCGGAGGCCAGCAGCAGCGCGCGGGGGCGGGTGAACGCGACGTAGCCCAGGCGCAGTTCCTCGGTCGCCGAGTGCTCGGCCAGTTCCTTCCGGAACGCCGTCATCGCCTTGCCGTTCCACCCGCCGCGCACGTCGGGCAGGGTGGCGGCGTCGCCGCGCAGGGCGTGCGGGAGCACGCGCTTGGTGCTGGTCCAGCGTTCGCGCGGGCTGCCGGACGGGAACGCGCCCTTCACCAGGCCGGGGACGGCCACCACGTCCCACTCCAGGCCCTTGGACTTGTGCGCGGTGAGCACCTTCACGGTGTCCTCGCCGCCGGGCAGGCTGCTGTCCAGGCCGCGCTCGTACTCCTGGGCGGCGCGCAGGAAGCCGAGGAAGGCGCTCAGGCCCGGATCGCCGTCCAGGTCGGCGAAGGAGGCGGCGACGTCCAGGAAGGCGTGCAGGGTCTCCCGGCGCCGGGCGGCCAGCGCCTGCGGGGAGGCGGCGAGTTCGACCTCCAGGCCGGTGACGGCCAGCACCCGGTGCAGCACGTCCATCAGCGGGTCGGCGAGCGAGCGGCGCAGCTCGCGCAGCTCCCGGGCGAGCCGGGCGAAGCGCACCCGGGCCTCGGCGGAGAACGGCAGCTCGTCCGGCTGGTCGGCTTCGACGAAGGTCTCCACCGCGTCGGCCAGCGAGACCACCTCGGTCGGGTCGGCCTCGGCGACGGCGGCGGCCAGCGCCTCGACGCCCTCGGGCCGGGCGCCGCGCACCAGGTCGGCGGCGCGGCGGCCGAGCAGCGCGAGGTCACGCGGGCCGATCCGCCAGCGCGGGCCGATCAGCAGGCGCACCAGGGCGGCGTTGGCGGTCGGGTCCTGCAGCACCTCGCAGACGGCCACCAGGTCGGCCACCTCGGGCAGTTGGAGCAGTCCGCCGAGGCCGACCACCTCGACGGGCACCTCGCGGGCGACGAGCGCGGCGTGGATGTCGGGGAAGGCCGCGCCGCCCCGGCACAGCACGGCGATCCGGCCGGGCGCGGTGCCGGTGCGCACCAGGTGGGCGATCGAGTCGGCGAGCCAGTCGACCTCCTCGGCGTGGGTGTCCAGCAGCGCGGCCCGCACGTGGCCGTCGTGTTCGGCGCCGGGGGCCGGGCGCAGCGCCTCGACGCCCTCGTGCATCTGCCGCAGCGGGGCGGCGAGTTCGTTGGCGAAGGCGAGCAGCCGGCCGCCGCTGCGGCGGTTCTCGCTGAGCGCGTAGCGGTCGGCGGGGGTGCCGTCGGCCTGCGGGAAGTGGCGGGGGAAGTCGTCGAGGTTGGCGACGGAGGCGCCGCGCCAGCCGTAGATGGCCTGGCAGGGGTCGCCGACCGCGGTGACCGGGTGTCCGGCGCTCGTGCCGTCGCGGGCGGCGCCGAAGAGGCCGGCGAGCATGAGGCGCTGGGCGACGGAGGTGTCCTGGTACTCGTCGAGGAGGACGACCTTGAACTGGCCGCGCAGGAGTTCGCCGACTTCGGGGCGCTGCTGGGCGAGGCGGGCGGCGGCGGCTATCTGGTCGCCGAAGTCCATCAGCCCGGCGGCCTGCTTGCGGTGCCGGTAGTCCTCGACGAGGCGCAGCAGTTCGAGGCGGGCGCGGGCGGTGGCGGGGACGGCGCGCAGGTCGTCGTTGGTGAGCTTGACGGTGGCGAGGGTGTCGAGCAGGTCCTCGTCGAAGGCGCGCAGGGCGGCGGGCTCGACGAGGTGTTCGGCGAGTTCGCCGTCGAGGGCGGTGAGGTCGGCGACGAGGTTGGCGAAGGTGCCGGTGAGGGCGGGGAAGGGGCCGCGGGCGGTGCGCAGGACCTTGGCGGCGAGCTGGAAGCGGGTGGCGTCGGCGAGCAGGCGGGTGTCGGGTTCGATGCCGATGCGCAGGCCGTGTTCCTTGAGGAGGCGGCCGGCGAAGGCGTGGTAGGTGGAGATCTCGGGGTCGCCGAGCGGTTCGGCGCCGTCCCGGTCGGTGATGCCGGCCCGCAGGAGGGCGGTGCGGACGCGTTCGGCGAGTTCGGCGGCGGCCTTGTTGGTGAAGGTGAGGCCGAGGACCTCTTCGGGCCGTACGGCGCCGGAGCCGACCAGCCAGACGACCCGGGCGGCCATGACGGTGGTCTTGCCGGAGCCGGCGCCGGCGACGATGACGGCCGGTGCGAGGGGGGCGCCGATGGCCGCCATCTGCTCCCGGTTGAACGGGATCCCGAGCAGGTCCTTGAGCTGGTCGGGATGGCTGAGCACGGCGGTCACCCCGCAACCGTAACGGGCCGGGCCGACAACCCGGGCGCCCGCCCGAGGTGACCCCCGCTACTCGACGAGCTGCGCGCCGTCGCGCTGGGCGGAGCAGCTGCGGCGGAAGGCGCAGCGGTCGCAGCCGCCGCCGGTCTGCGGGACGAAGCGTTCGGCGAGGACCTTCCCGGCGGCCTCGGCGAGCAGGTTCTCGATCCACGGGTCGCCCTCGGGCGGGTCCTGGCGCTGCACCTTGGGGGCGTCGGGGGCGGCCTTGGCGGCGGCCTCGCGCAGGTGGACGAGTTCGGCGCCGCCGGTGGCGGGGGGCCGTTCGGTGAAGCCGGGCAGGTCGTTGAGGGCGCCGGCGCGGACGGCGAGCTGGTAGACGGCGAGCTGCTTGTGCTCGGGCAGCGACTTGTCGGTGGGGATCTGCTTGCCGGTCTTGAAGTCGACGACGTAGGCGCGCCCGGCCTGGTCCTTCTCGACCCGGTCCATGGAGCCGCGGATGCGCACCGAGACGCCGCCGGTGTCGAGGGTGACGTCGAAGCCGTGCTCGGTGGCGACGACGTCGCGGCCGCGTTCGAGGACGTGCCAGTTGAGGAAGCGTTCCAGGGCGGCGCGGGCCTCGGTCTTCTCCTGCCGGGACTTCCAGGGGGCGTCGAAGGCGAGGGCGTCCCAGACGGTGTCGAGGCGTTCCATGAGGACGGCGAGGTCGGCGGGGGTGCGGCCGGAGCCGACCTCGTCGGCGAGGGCGTGGACGACGTTGCCGAAGCCCTGGGCGGCGCTGCCGGCGGCGCGGGCCCCGACCTCCTTGTCGAGGAACCACTGCAGCGAGCAGTTCTCCAGCTGTTCGAGGCCGCTGCCGGAGAGCCGGACGGGCAGGTCGGGGCTGCGCAGCGGTTCGGGGGCGGCGGTCGGGTCGTCCAGGCCCCACCAGCGGTCGGGGTGGGCGGCGGGGACGAGCGGCAGGCCGTCGTCGTCGGTGGCGGCGGCGAGGGTGGCGAGGCGTTCGGCGGCGGCGCGGCGCAGTTCGGGCGAGCGCGCGGGGTCGACGGTGACGGCCCGCAGTTCGGCGACCAGGGCGGCGACGGACAGCGGGCGGCGGGGGCGGTGGGTGACGTCCTCGACGGTGACGGGCGGGGTGCGGCGCACCACCTTGCCGGTCCTGGGGTCGACGTCCTCGCGGTAGAGCTCGCGCAGGAAGCGGGAGGGTTCGTCGCCGTCGTCGGCGGGAGCCTTGACGGCGGTGACGACGAGGCGTTCCTTGGCGCGGGTGGCGGCGACGTAGAAGAGGCGGCGTTCCTCGCCGAGGAGGGCGGCCGGGGAGAGCGGTTCGGCGAGGCCGTCGCGGCCGATCCGGTCGGCTTCGAGCAGGGAGCCGCGGCGGCGCAGGTCGGGCCAGAGGCCGTCCTGGACGCCGGCGACGACGACCAGGCGCCATTCGAGGCCCTTGGAGCGGTGGGCGGTCATCAGCCGGACGGCTTCGGGGCGCACGGCGCGGACGGTGAGGGTGTCGGCGGCGATGTCCTGGGCTTCGAGTTCGGCGAGCAGGTCGAGGGCGCTGCGGTGACCGGTGACCTGTTCCTCGGCGCGGGCGGCGGTCTCGAACAGGGCGCACAGGGCGTCGAGGTCGCGGTCGGCGTTGCGGCCGGCGGCGCCGCCGCGCAGGGCGGCGCGTTCGAGGCGTTCGCGCCAGCGGCGGCTGCCGTCCCACAGTTCCCAGAGCGCTTCCTCGGCGGTGCAGCCGCCGGCGAGCTGTTCGCGGACCTTGCGCAGCAGGGTGCCGAGGTCGCGGGCCCTGCGGGCGTAGGAGGGTCGGGCGGTGGCGGGGTCGAGGGCGACGAGGCGTTCGGGTTCGGCGAGGGCTTCGCGGACGAGTTCGTCGGCGGGGCGCGGGGCGGTGCCGGGGCGGCCTTCGGCGCGCAGGGCGGCGCGTTCCTCCTCGCGCAGGGCGCGGCCGAGGTGTCGCAGGTCGGAGCCGTCGAGGCCGCCGAGCGGGCCGGTGAGCAGGGCGTGGGCGGTGTCGGTGGTGAGCGGGTCGGGGGCGTCCGGGTCGCCGTGCTTGTCGCGGGCGGCGAGCTCGGCGCAGGTGCGCAGGGCGAGCAGCAGCTGGGCGACGGCGGGTTCCTCGCGCAGCGGCAGGTCGTCGCCGTCGATCTCCAGCGGGACGCCGGCCGCGCCGAGGGCCCGCCGTACGCCGGGGATGGAGCGGGCGCCGGCCCGGACCAGGACGGCCATCTCGCCCCAGGGGACGCCGTCCTCGAGGTGGGCGCGGCGCAGCAGGTCGGCGATCGAGTCGAGTTCGGCGCCGGGGGTGGGGTAGGTGTAGACCTCGACCCGGCCGCCTTCGCGGGAGGGGAGCAGGGCGCGGTGCTGGGCGAGTTTGTCGGCGGGCAGGCGGCCCATCGGCATCCGGCGGGCGAGTTCGCGGGAGGCGGCGAGCAGGACGGCGCCGGAGCGGCGGGAGACGCGCAGCACCTGGACGTCGGCGGGGCTGCCGTCGGCGCGGCGGAAGGTCTGCGGGAAGTCGAGGATGCCGTTGATGTCGGCGCCGCGGAAGGCGTAGATGGACTGGTCGGGGTCGCCGACCGCGACGAGGTCGTGTCCGCCGCCGGCGAGGCGGCGCAGCAGCCGGACCTGGCTGGGGTCGGTGTCCTGGTACTCGTCGACGAAGACGACGTCGTAGCGCCGGCGCAGTTGTTCGCCGATCTCGGGGCGTTCGGCGAGCAGGACGGCGCGGTGGACGAGTTCGGCGTAGTCGAGGACGCCGCGCAGGTCGAGGACGTCGAGGTAGTCGGCGAGGAAGTGGGCGGCGGCGGCCCAGTCGGGGCGTTGGACGCCGTGCGCGAAGCGTTCCAGTTCGGCTTCTCCGAGGCCGAGTTCGCGGCTGCGGGCGAGGACGGCGCGGACTTCGTCGGCGAAGCCGCGGGTGGTGAGGCAGGCGCGCAGGTCGAGCGGCCAGGAGATCCGTGAACTGCCGAGGCGGGCGTCCTCGGCGCCGCCGGCGAGGAGTTCGCGGACCATGACGTCCTGCTCGGGGCCGGAGAGCAGCCGCAGGGGTTCGGCGTAGTCCTGCGGGTCCTGGTGGGCGCGCAGGAGGGCGTAGCAGAAGGAGTGGAAGGTGGTGGCCTGCGGGGCGGCGGCGGTGCCGAGGCGGCCGGACATCCGGTCGCGCAGCTCCATGGCGGCCCTGCGGCTGAAGGTGAGGACGAGGATCCGCTCGGGGTCGGTGCCGTGTTCGATGCGGCGGGCGACGGCTTCGACGAGGGTGGTGGTCTTGCCGGTGCCCGGCCCGGCGAGGACGAGCAGCGGGCCGCCGCGGTGCTCGACGACGGCGCGCTGGTACTCGTCCAGCACGGGCGGGTCGGGCTGGGCGAGCGGGCTGCGCACGAGCCGGTAGGGGGAGGTCACGGGCTTCCTGGGGTGGAGCAGAGGGGCATGGCCGGGGCGGGCCCGCCGGGGGCCCGCCCACATCGAGCCTACGATCCTGCCCCGTCATTCCCGTCCGTGCGGGGGTTTCGCGGAAGTCGGCCGCCCGTCCCAGCGGGCCCGGCGCAGGTCGACCCGGGGCGGGTCGGTCCGCTCGCGCAGCGGGGTGCCTTCGGCGCGGTAGCGGGCGAGGGCGCGCTGTTCGTGGCCGGGCAGCAGGCGGCCGTCCGCGCGGATCACCCGCCACCAGGGCACCGGGCCGCCGTACAGGGCCATCACCCGGCCGACCTGTCGGGGGCCGCCCTGGCCGAGGTATTCGGCGACGTCGCCGTAGGTCATCACTCGGCCGGGTGGAATCCGCTCGGTCAGGTCGAGCACCAGTTCGGCGAAGCGGGGCAGCTCGCCCGCCGGGCCGTCCTCTGTTACGTCCGTCACCTGCGGCATTCTTCCGCACCCGGGTGGCGCCGGGGCCCGGCCCGAACGATCCGCCGCGCCCGATCCGGCCCCTGTCCAGCACGGGGGCGCGGGACATGCCACCATCTTCCGGGGCGGTGAGTGGTGATACGAGGACAACAAGACCAGATGACCGGGACGGCTGACGTGGGCGTGGAGAAGGGCTCCGACGAGTCCGCCTCCGCCGTACCCCCGCAACACCCGGCTCCCGAGGAGCCGGGCGGGGGCCGGCCGGGGGCCGGGGCCGTGCCGGAAGTCTCCCTGATCAAGGACTCGACGATCAAGACCCCCGCACCGCCCGCCGCCGAGCAGACCGAGCGATCCGAACCGGCCGAGCGGCCCGAAGAGGCCGCGGAGGCCGCGGAGGCCGAGGCCCCCGGACAGGCCGAGGCGCCCGGACAGGCCGGGCCCGGGGCCGCGGCCCCGCCGCCCGAGTACCACGACCCGCTGGACGACGCTCCGCACCTGGACGTCGACGAGCCGCTGCTCGCCGCCCGCGCGCACCGCCCGTCCGACCTGATCCGCTTCCTGGTCGGGGTCCTCGGGATCGTCGCCGTCTTCGTGCTGGCCGGCATCGCCACCTCGACCACCACCGGCATCGAGCAGGACATCAACAACAACGCGCCGCACTTCTCCGCGGTGCTGTCCACCATCACCGGCCTGCTGTCCAGCGTCGCGGTGCTCGCCGTGCCGCTGTCCTTCGCGGTCGAGCGGCTGATCAAACGCGACGGCCTGCGGGTCGCCGACGGCGTGCTCGCCTCGGTGCTCGCGTACGGCGTCTCGCTGGGCATCGACTGGTGGGTCGCCGAGGGCGCCTCCGAGCACATCCGGGACGCGCTGACCAGGCTGCCCGCGAACAGCGACGGCGCCCTCACCGACCCGGTGCACGGCTACCTGGCGCCGGTGATCGCCTACATGACCGCGGTCGGCATGTCGAGCAGACCGCGCTGGCGGGTGGCGCTGTGGGCGGTGGTGCTGTTCAGCGGCATCACCGAGCTGCTCGGCGGCTACACCACCCCGCTGTCGCTGATGCTCACCGTGCTGATCGGCTGGTCCGTCGCCTACGGCACGCTGTACGCGATCGGCTCGCCGAACATCCGCCCCACCGGCCAGCACCTGATGATCGGCCTGCGCAAGGTCGGCTTCACCCCGGACGCCGCGCACCGCGCCCCGGACGCGCCCGGCGGCACCCGCCGCTACCACGTCACCCAGCAGGACGGCCCGCCGCTGGACGTCCACATCATCGACCGCGAGCAGCAGGCCTCCGGCTTCTTCTACCGGGCCTGGCGGCGGCTGCGGCTGCGCTCGGTGGCGGTGCGCCGCAGCCCGCAGTCGCTGCGCCAGGCGCTGGAGCAGGAGGCGCTGATCGCGTACGCGGCGGCCGCCTCGGGCGCCCGGGCGCCGCAGCTGGTCGCCACCTCCGAGCTGGGCCCGGACGCCGCGATCCTGGTGTACGAGAACGTCGGCGGCCGCACCCTCGACGAGCTGGCCGAGGAGGAGGTCACCGACCGGGTGATGGCCTCGCTGTGGCGCTCGGTGGCGGCCCTGCACGAGCGCCGGATCGCGCACCGCCGACTGACCGGCGAGTCGCTGCTGGTCTCCGACCAGGAGCACGCCTACCTGGTCAACCTGTCCGGCGGGGACATCGCCGCCACCGACCTGACGCTGCGCATCGACGTCGCCCAGCTGCTCACCACCTTCGCGCTGCGGATCGGCCCGGAGCGGGCCGTCGCCACCGCCAACGCGGTGCTCGGCGCCGACCGGGTCGCGCAGGCGCTGCCGCTGCTCCAGCCGGTCGGGATGAGCCGCTCCACCCGGGTCGACCTGGCGCGGCTCACCAAGGAGCGCAAGACCGCCGCCCGGGCCCGGGCGCTGGAGCAGGTCGCGGCCGGGGAGCGCACCCAGCAGCAGGCCGAGGAGGACATCGCGGCGGCCGGCGAGGACCTGCTGAGCCGCCTGCGCGGCCAGATCCTGCAGATCGCCCCCGAGGCGCCGATGGAGCCGGCGAAGCTGGAGCGGCTGAAGCCGAAGAGCCTGATCATGGTGATCGCGCTCACCTTCGCCGCCTACCTGGCGCTGACCACGATCAAGCCGGCCCAGCTGAAGCTCTCCCAGATGAACTGGGCGTGGGCGGCGGCCGCGCTGCTCGCGGCCGCGTTCAGCTACGTCGCCGCCGCGATGAGCCTGACCGGCTTCGTGCCCGAGCGGCTGCCGTTCCGGCGCACCGTCGCCGCGCAGCTGGCCGGCTCCTTCGTGAAGCTGGTCGCGCCCGCCGCGATCGGCGGCATCGCGCTCAACACCCGCTACCTGCAGAAGGCCGGCATCCGCCCCGGCCAGGCGGTGGCCTCGGTCGGCGCCTCCCAGCTGGCCGGCCTGGCCGGGCACCTGCTGCTGCTGTTCAGCTTCGGCCTGATCACCGGCAGCCAGACCAACGGCGACCTCTCCGCCTCCCGCGCGGTGATCATCGGCGTGCTGACGGCCGCCGTGCTGGCCCTGGTGGTGGCGGCGGTGGCGCCGCTGCGGCGGTTCGTGCTGGGCCGGCTGCGCTCGCTGTTCTTCGGCGTGGTGCCGCGCATGCTCGACCTGATGCAGACGCCCAGCAAGCTGATCACCGGCTTCGGCGGCATCCTGCTGCTGACCCTGTCCTTCACCGCCTGCCTGGACTTCTCGGTGCAGGCCTTCGGCGGCAGCGTCAGCTTCTCGGCCGTCGCGGTGGTCTTCCTGACCGCGAACGCGGCCGGCTCGGCGATCCCGACGCCGGGCGGCATCGGCCCGGTCGAGGTCGCCCTGATCGGTGCCCTGACGGTCGCGGACGTGTCCCCCGCCGTCGCCACCCCGGCGGTGTTCCTGTACCGGGCGCTGACCTTCTGGCTGCCGGTGATCCCGGGCTGGATCGCCTACAACATGCTGCAGCGCCGCCACGCGCTCTGAGCGAACGAAGGGAGGGCCCCGCCGATCCGGCGGGGCCCTCCCTTCACGTCAGCCGCTCAGTAGACCGGCTTGTGCGGCTCGATCTGGTTGACCCAGCCGAGCACGCCGCCGCCGAGGTGGACGGCGTTGGCGAAGCCCGCGGCCTTGACCACGGCCAGCACCTCGGCCGAGCGCACGCCCGACTTGCAGTGCAGCACGATCTTCCGGTCCTGCGGCAGCTTCTCCAGCGCGTCGCCCATCAGGAACTCGTTCTTGGGGATCAGCACCGCGCCGGGGATGTTGACGATCTCGTACTCGCCGGGCTCGCGGACGTCGATGAGGTAGATGTCCTCCTTCTCGTCCTGCCACTGCTTGAGCTGCGACGAGGTGATCGTCGAGCCGGCGGCGGCGGCCTGCGCCTCCTCCGACACGACGCCGCAGAAGGCCTCGTAGTCGATCAGCTCGGTGACCGTCGGGTTCTCGCCGCAGACGGCGCAGTTCGGGTCCTTGCGGACCTTCACCTGGCGGTAGTTCATCTCCAGGGCGTCGTAGATCATCAGCCGGCCGACCAGCGGGTCGCCGATGCCGGCGAGCAGCTTGATCGCCTCGTTGACCTGGATCGAGCCGATGGACGCGCAGAGCACGCCCAGCACGCCGCCCTCGGCGCAGGACGGCACCATGCCCGGCGGCGGGGCCTCCGGGTAGAGGCAGCGGTAGCAGGGGCCGTGCTCGGCCCAGAACACGCTGGCCTGGCCGTCGAAGCGGTAGATCGAGCCCCACACGTACGGCTTGCCGAGCAGCACCGCGGCGTCGTTGACCAGGTAGCGGGTGGCGAAGTTGTCGGTGCCGTCGACGATCAGGTCGTAGCCGGAGAAGATCTCCATGACGTTGTCGTTGTCGAGGCGCTCCTCGTGCAGCACCACGTCGACGTAGGGGTTGATCTCCTTGACGGAGTCCCGCGCCGACTCGGCCTTGGACCGGCCGATGTCCGCCTGGCCGTGGATGATCTGGCGCTGCAGGTTGGACTCGTCGACCACGTCGAACTCGACGATGCCGAGCGTGCCGACGCCGGCGGCGGCCAGGTACATCAGAGCGGGCGAGCCGAGGCCGCCGGCGCCGACGCACAGCACCTTGGCGTTCTTCAGCCGCTTCTGCCCGGCCATGCCCACGTCGGGGATGATCAGGTGGCGGGAGTACCGGCGGACCTCGTCGACGGTGAGCTCGTCGGCCGGCTCGACCAGGGGTGGCAACGACACGGGGACTCCGATGGGTGTCTTGTCAGGCGGCCGGGGCCGGCCTTCTGCGGGGTGGTTGCTCCGCCACGCGGGTGGCTCTTAGCCCAACAGTGTCACGCCCACGCGGTATTCCGAGACAGCCCGTCCACTGGACGAGACGGGCCGCGCCGGATCGTGGAACCGGCCGACCGGCCCCGGAAGGCGCCCCGGGCCTGCGCCGACAGGCCCGGGACGCCCTCCGGAGCACCTGGTCAGACCCGGCAGGCCGTCTCCAGCCAGACGTCCCCCAGCGACTCCTCCAGCGGCACCTGCGTCCGCCATCCGAGACGGTCCCGGGCGGTGCGCACGTCCGCCTGCCGCCACGCCACCGGCTCCCCCGGGACGGGCCTGCCCTCCGTGCGCGGCCCCTCCGGCCGGTGGCCCGGCAGGTACGGGCCGCCCTGGTGGTGATGGTGGCCGGGGAGGTGGTCGGCGTGCGGCCCGCCGGTCTGCGCCGGCAGCAGGACCTGCCGGTTCTCCTCGACGATCGACCCCTCGAAGCCGGACGCCCGCACCAGCAGCTGGGCCGCGTCCCGGGCCCGGACGGCGTGCCCGCTGCCGACGTTGATCACCCCGGTGGCGGCCGAGACCGCGGCCGCCTGGATCGCCCGGGCGACGTCCCGGACGTCCACGAAATCCCGGTATCCGGACAGGTCCGGCATCCGCACCTGGTTCTCGTCCCGCTCCAGCGCCCGGCGCAGCCCCTCGGCGAGCCGCCCGAACAGCGAGGCGGTCGGCGCCCCCGGGCCCACCACGTCGAACACCCGCAGCACCGCCGCGTCCAGGCCGGAGGCCAGCACCAGCTCCGTGCCGGCCAGCTTGGACACCCCGTACGGGCCGACCGGGCGCGGCTCGGCCTGCTCGGAGACCGGCACACCGCCGGGCACCGGCCCGTACTCGGCGGCCGAGCCGACGTGCACCAGCCGGGCCGGCTCCCGGCTGCGCCGGATCGCCTCGCAGACGGTGGCGACGGCCAGCGTGTTCGACCGGATCAGGGTCCGCGAGCTGCCGTAGGTGGCGCCCGCGCAGTTGATCACCACCTGCGGCACGACCGCGTCCAGGAAGCGGGCCAGCGCGCCCGGGCTCCCGGTGGTCAGGTCGAAGCGGATGTCGGCCGAGTCGCGCCGGCCGAGGACCGTCACCTGCAACTCCTGGTCCATCAGCAGACGGTCGGTGACCCGGCGGCCGATGAAGCCGTCGGCGCCCAGCAGCAGCACCCTCATCGGGGGTGTCCTTCCACGAAGCGAGGTCGGGGACGACCTGGCGGACTGAAACTACGAACGAACAGGGATTCGGCGAACAAGGGTTGCGGCCGGCAGGGCTGCGGCCGACCGGGATCCAGGCCTCAGCGGTGCGCCCCGGCCCGGCCGAGCACCGCCCAGTACGCGCCGGTCCCCGGCGGTGTCCCCGTCTCCGCCCAGGCCTAGCCGGGCCCGGTCGGCCCGTACGGCGTCTCGACGCTCGCCCGCACGGAGCTCGTGCC
>NZ_JZKH01000115.1 GCF_000961885.1 Streptomyces rubellomurinus | reverse complement strand
GGGGGGCTTCCTCTCTCAGGCCGCGACTGCGGTGGTGGGGGCGACCAGGGCCCAGACAAACTTGCCGATGCCGCCCACGCGGGGGCAGCAACCCCAGCGGGTGGAGAGCTCGTTGACGAGGAACAGCCTGCGCCCGCGCTCGTCGCAGAGGGAGGCCGAGCGCAGGGCCGGTCGGCCGCTGCCGGCGTCGTGGACCTCGAGGCGCAGGAGGCCGTTGGTGAGGGCGAAGCGGATCTCGATGCGGCGGTCGTCGGGCGCGTCGGAGTGCTGGACGGCGTTGGCGAACAGCTCCCCGAGAAGGAGCTCGGCCACGTCGGCGTAGCGGTCCCCGGAGGGCAGGGCCGAGAGGTACGCACGGAGCAACTGCCGCGCGAGGCGCGCCGATTCGAGGCAGGAGTCGAGCCGCGCGGCGAACGCGCGGGGGCGGGGGCTGCCGCGACCGGCAACCTGCTGAGCTTCGCGTTTGCCCCGCTCCCATCCGCTGGCCGGATCGGGATGAGCGACGTCGGGCGCATCCGCGAGAGCATCGACCAACTGCATGCCGTTGACGACGCCTTCGGTGGTCAGCAACTCGCCGATGTCGCCGAGAACTACGTACGCCAGATCGAGAGCGCCATGAGCCGGTGCCTGTACGGGCCGAACGTGGAGAAGGCCCTCTACCAGGTGCTCGGCGAACTGCACGCGTCCGCCGGTTGGTTCGCGTTCGACAGTGGCGACCAGGACCGGGCCGGACGCAACTTCGACGCCGGTCTTCGCGGCGCGCTGTTGGCCGGTGACCGGATGCTTCAGGCTCGGATCTGGTCGTACATGTCTCGCCAGTCGTGGGAGCTCGGTCGGGCGATGGAGACGGTGACGATCGCCCGCGCGGCACTGGACGCCACCCGCAGTAGCCGCGACGCACGCCTGTCAGCGCTGCTGCACGGCCGGATGGCGCTCGGGTACGCCGCCGGCGGCGAGGCTTCGCGCACCGGTGTGGCGCTCGCGCGGGCCGAAGCATGCTTGGATCGGGCTGGCGCCAGCGCGCCTGCGTGGCTCGCATTCGTCGGCCCTGGGGAACTACTTGGCGCCGCCGCGATGGCCCACATGGACCTGAGGCTGCCGGAGAAGGCGGTCGAGCAGGAAGAACAAGGCATGGCGCTGCTTGATCCGAAGTTCCAGCGCAACCGGTTCGCCAAGCTTGTGCACCTCACGGAATGCCACTACGCGGCCGACCGGCCGGAGCAGGCCGTCGACAGCGCCGGGCAGGCGCTTGACCTGTGGCAGGCGGTGAACTGCCCCCGGTGGGCCGTGCGGCTCGGTCGGTTCCGGGACCATGTGGCCGACGCCGGTCTTCCTGAGGCAGACGGGTTCGTTGAACGCTATGACGTGCTGACCGCCACCTGAGAGGGGCTGACCGATCGTGGACGCCGCGACGCTGACCGTCACGTACTACCGGGCCGAGGACTTCGAGCAGATCGCGCCGCAGCTGATCGAGGTGTACGCCGAGGTGTACGAGCGCGAGGCTGCCGATGACCCGTTCTTCACTGTGGAGCGGTTCACCGAGCGGCTACGGGCGCATGCGAGTCGGCCCCGATGGGGATGCGCGTTCGGTGATGTGGACGGCGAACCGGTCGGCTACGCCTACGGCTTCGCGCGCACCGCGTCCTACGACTGGCACGGCCTGATCACCCCGGCCCCGGCCGACCAGTTGGTGGAGACGGATACCAGGACGTTCGCGCTGTGCGAGGTGATGGTCCGGGCGCCGTGGCGCGGGACGGGGATCGCCCACACACTCCACGAAGAGCTCATGTCCCACCGGGTCGAGGAACGCTCACACCTGCTGGTCGAACAGGAGCACCCGAGGGTGCGCGCTTTGTACGAGCGGTGGGGTTACGTGCCGATGGGCGTCATGCAGCCGTACCCGGACTCGCCCCGGTACGACTCGCTGATTCGTCCGCTGGTCTGACCGCTGCTACTTCCGGGCGTTGGTGCGGCGGGTGGGCTCGGCTGTGGTCGGGTCTTCGGGCCAGGGGTGGCGGGGGTAGCGGCCTCTCAAATCTGCGCGGACGGCGCGGTAGCCGTTGTGCCAGAAGGACTCCAGGTCGCTGGTGACGGCGGCGGGGCGGCCTGCGGGGGAGAGGAGGTGGATGGTCAGCGGGACGCGGCCTCCGGCCAGTTTGGGCGCGGCTACCCAGCCGAAGAGTTCTTGCAACTTGACGGCCAGGACCGGGCGTTCGGTGGTGTAGTCCACCCGTATCTTCGACCCGCTCGGGACGGTGATGCGTTCGGGGGCGAGTTCGTCGAGGCGGCCTGCTTCTCCGGTGGACCAGGGGAGTAGGCGCTGGAGGGCGGACGTCGTATCGATCCTGGCGAGGTCGGATCGGCGGCGGGCGCGGGAGAGTTCGGGTTCCAGCCACTCGTCGGCGTGGGCCACCAACGCGGCATCGCTGACGTCGGGCCAGGGGGTGCCGATTGCCGCGTGGAGGAAGGCGAGGCGTTCGCGTAGACCGGACGGGAAGGTCAGCAGGGTGCTGACGCCCTCGCGGGTGAGGCCTTCGAGGAGAGCAGCCCGGACGAGCACAGGATCAGGGCGGTTGAGGGGCTTCTCGGCGAGTTCGATCGCGCCGAGCAACTCGACCTGGCGGGAGACGACTTCCCCCCGCCGGGTATCCCAGTGGACCTCCTCGCGGGAGGCCAGCAGTGGCGCACCGGCGAGGCGGGCGGTGTCCTCGTCCAGGGCAGCCGCGTGCAGCACCCGGGCGGAGTGCGAACCCGCCGGGCGGTCGGCGACGGCGACCGCCAGCCAGGGCAGCGCGCCGAGGCGGGTGTCCGGGGCGAGTTCGGCAGCCGTCCCCGAGGCCATCAGGTACGGGCTGCGCTCGCCTGGTGCGGGCCGCTCGACCCGGGCGCGGGCGATGCGTTCGGGGAAGGCGAGGGCGACGACCAACCCGGCGGCGGTCGGGTCGGGGAGGTCGGTGGCGGGCGAGGAGCCGGCGGCGCGTTCGAGGCGGCGGACTTCGTCGCGCCAGCGCCCGGCGTACGGGTCGCCGGACGAGCGGACGAGCCGCCACACCGCGCCGAGGTCGTCGCCGAGGGCGCGCGGCGGCTCTTCGGAGAGCAGCGCGACGACTTCGGCCGCCCGCCGCGCACCCACGGCAGCCGCCCCGTCGAGCAGCGCCCTCCCCAGCCGGGGGTGGAGCCCCGTACGGGCGAGGCGGACGCCGCGCGGCGTCGCCCGGCCGTCCGCGTCCACCGCGCCGAGGGCCTGCAAGGTCTGCCGGGCGGCGGCCATCGCCCCCGCCGGGGGCCGGTCGGGCAGGGCGAGCCCGGTGGCGTCCGGGTCGCCCCAGCACGCCGCCTGGAGGGCGAAGGACGTCAGGTCCGCGAGGGCGATCTCGGGCGTCGGGAACCGGGCCGCCCGGGCGTCCTCGGCCTCGTGCCAGCAGCGGTACACCGTGCCCGGCGCCTCGCGCCCGGCGCGCCCGGCGCGCTGGCGGGCGGCGGCGAGGGAGGCCCGTACGGTGACGAGCCCGGCGAGCCCCCGGGCGTGGTCGGTGCGCGGCTCGCGGGCGAGCCCGGCGTCCACCACGACCCGGACGCCGGGGACGGTGAGGGAGGACTCGGCGACGGCGGTGGCCAACACCACCCGTCGCGAGGAACCAGGGGAGAGCGCGGCGTCCTGGACGTCCTGCGGCGCGCGGCCGTGCAGTTGCAGCACGTCCACCGGCAGCCCCGCCAACTGCCCTGCCACCCGGGCGATTTCGCCCACCCCCGGCAGGAAGCAGAGCACGTCCCCGTCCCGCTCGCCCAGCGCCCGCCGCACCACGGAGGCCACGTGGTCGAGCAGCGCCGGGTCGACCCGCGTCCCGTGCGCGGGCCGGACGGCGCGCGGCGGCGGCGCCCACACGGCCTCGACCGGGTGGGACACCCCGTGCGCCTCCACCACCGGTGCCCCGTCGAGGAGTTCGGCCCAGGCCTCGGTGTCGGAGGTGGCCGAGGCGCAGACCAGCCGCAGTTCGGGCCGCAGTGCCGCCCGGACGTCCAGCAGGAAGGCCAGCGCGGTGTCGGCGTCCAGGTGGCGTTCGTGGCACTCGTCGAGGACGACGACGTCCACCCCGGCCAACTCCTGGTCGCGCTGCAGCCGTTGCAGCAGCACCCCGGTGGTGACGACCTCGACGACGGTCGAAGGCCCGACGCGCCGGTCCCCGCGCACGGTGTAGCCGACCTCGCGGCCCACGGACGAGCCGAGCAGCCAGGCCATCCGCCGGGCGGCGGCCCGGACGGCGAGCCGGCGCGGCTCGGCGACCAGCACCCGCCGTACCGGGGCGCCGGGGTCGAGCAGCCCGGCCAGCGCCAGCGGCACCAGCGTGGTCTTGCCGGTGCCGGGAGGCGCGGCGAGGACGGCCGCGCCGTGCCCGTCCAGGGCGCGGTGCAGTTCGGGCAGGGCGGTGCGGACGGGCAGGTCGCCCCACAGCGGAGGCACGTCAGCCCCGTTCGGCGACGAAGATCGCGGTGCCGGGGATGTGCCGCCCGCGCAGCGGGGACCAGCCTCCCCACTCCTGCTCCAGGTCGGCCGGCCACTCGGGCTCGACCAGATCGACCAGCCGGAACCCGGCGGCGACGAGCTCGCGGACCCGGTCGCCGAGGGTGCGGTGGTGCTCGACGTAGCTGGCGCGCCCCTGCTCGTCCTCCTCGACGTACGGGGTGCGGTCGAAGTAGGAGGCCACCGCCGTCAGGCCCTCGACGCCGGGCTCGTCGGGGAAGGCCCAGCGGATCGGGTGGGTGACGGAGAAGACCCAGCGCCCGCCGGGCCGCAGCACCCGGTGCACCTCGCGCATCAGCTTCTCGGTGTCGGCGCTGAACGGCACGGCGCCGTACGCGGAGCAGGCGAGGTCGAAGGACCCGGCGGCGAACGGCAGGACGGCGGCGTCGGCCTGGACGACGGGGACGGGCGCGGCGCCGCGGGCGAGGTCGATGCGCAGCGAGTGCTGGAGCTGGCGGTGCGAGATGTCGAGGGCGACGGGCCGGGCGCCCTGGGCGGCGAGCCAGCGGGAGCACTGGGCGGCGCCGGCGCCGATCTCCAGCACGTCCTTGCCGGTGACGTCGCCGAGGAGGCGGGCGTCGGCCTCGTCGAGGCCCTCGGGGCACCAGGTGAAGCGGTCGTCGCCGAGGAACTCGCCGTGCTCGTCCTGGTATTCGTCGGCGTTGCGGTCCCACCAGTGCCGGCTCGCGCGGCTGCTCTCACCCGCTCCGGCCTGGCGCCTTACCGCGTCGTCGCCGGCGTCGTCAAGATCGTGGAGCTCGGACTGGGGGGTGGTGGCCACGGTGATAATGCCCATCGCGTAGGGTGTCGACTGCGGAAGCGCCGCTGCCGCGACCCGGCCCGTGAGGGCCCGTGTCCTGGTGGTGGCATCCGGGGAAGGGTCCCTGCGGGGCGCCGCCGCGAGGCGCGCTCTCGGAGGATATGGCCTGATCCGTACCGGGCTCCACCGTCTTGCCGACCTTGGCGTTGACCGTGCCCGGCCGTCCCCGTATGCTACAAGTTGCGCTGCGGGCCTGCGCGCCTCGGACGGAGCAGGTCGCGCTCGCATCTGTCGAAGACCCCACGGTCGCAAGACGGACGCCGATTTCTCGTTGCTACGGGAATCCCGGTGCGCCGTGTTCTTGGCTGTCCGGCTTTCGGTGGGAGCGATACGGGCCCTCCGCGTGGCATTACCTACGACTTTCATGTCCGTACCGGAGCCCTTTTCCTAATGACGAGCCCCACCGACTCCTCCCTCAGCACCACCCCGCAGGTCGCGGTCAACGACATCGGCGACGCGGAGGCCTTCCTCGCCGCCATCGACGAGACCATCAAGTACTTCAACGATGGCGACATCGTCGAGGGCGTCATCGTGAAGGTCGACCGTGACGAGGTCCTCCTCGACATCGGTTACAAGACCGAGGGCGTCATCCCGTCCCGCGAGCTCTCGATCAAGCACGACGTTGACCCGCACGAGGTCGTCGCCGTCGGTGACAACATCGAGGCCCTGGTTCTCCAGAAGGAGGACAAGGAGGGTCGTCTCATCCTGTCCAAGAAGCGCGCTCAGTACGAGCGTGCCTGGGGCACGATCGAGAAGATCAAGGAAGAGGACGGCATCGTCACCGGTACCGTCATCGAGGTCGTCAAGGGTGGTCTCATCCTCGACATCGGCCTCCGCGGCTTCCTCCCCGCCTCGCTCGTCGAGATGCGTCGCGTCCGCGACCTCCAGCCCTACGTGGGCAAGGAGCTCGAGGCCAAGATCATCGAGCTGGACAAGAACCGCAACAACGTGGTCCTGTCCCGCCGTGCCTGGCTGGAGCAGACCCAGAGCGAGGTCCGCCAGACCTTCCTCACCACCCTGCAGAAGGGCCAGGTGCGCTCCGGCGTCGTCTCCTCGATCGTCAACTTCGGTGCCTTCGTGGACCTGGGTGGCGTCGACGGCCTGGTGCACGTCTCCGAGCTGTCCTGGAAGCACATCGACCACCCGTCCGAGGTTGTCGAGGTCGGCCAGGAGGTCACCGTCGAGGTTCTCGACGTTGACATGGACCGCGAGCGCGTCTCCCTGTCGCTGAAGGCGACCCAGGAGGACCCGTGGCAGCAGTTCGCCCGTACCCACCAGATCGGCCAGGTCGTTCCGGGTAAGGTCACCAAGCTGGTTCCGTTCGGTGCGTTCGTCCGCGTGGACGAGGGCATCGAGGGTCTGGTCCACATCTCCGAGCTGGCCGAGCGCCACGTCGAGATCCCGGAGCAGGTCGTCCAGGTCGGCGACGAGATCTTCGTCAAGGTCATCGACATCGACCTCGAGCGTCGCCGCATCAGCCTGTCGCTGAAGCAGGCCAACGAGGCCCTGGGTGCCAACCCGGCCGAGGTCGAGTTCGACCCGACCCTGTACGGCATGGCCGCCTCGTACGACGACCAGGGCAACTACATCTACCCGGAGGGCTTCGACCCCGAGGCGAACGACTGGCTGCCCGGCTTCGAGAAGCAGCGTGAGGAGTGGGAGCGCCAGTACGCCGAGGCGCAGACCCGCTTCGAGCAGCACCAGGCCCAGGTCATCAAGAGCCGCGAGGCCGACGCCCAGGCCGCCGAGGAGGGTGGCGACGCCGTCGCCGCCGCCGCGGGTGGCTCCTACTCGTCCAGCAGCGACGAGGGTGCCGGCGCCCTGGCCTCCGACGAGGCCCTGGCCGCCCTGCGCGAGAAGCTGGCCGGTGGCCAGAGCTGAGGCTCTCGCCCCCCGCTAGCTGACAGCTAGGCAATCGGGCCCCATCCGGATTTCCGGATGGGGCCCGATTCGTTTTCCCCTTTGACTTATGTGTCTTTTATGTGTAGGGATTTGTGAGATGGAGCTCATTGCCCCTCTATAGGTTGAACGTCGGGTTTCCCCCACACTGAGGGGAGCTGCCCGAAAGGCTTCCTCCATGCGCAAACCCTCCTCCGCCGCCCCCGCTGCCGTGGGCGGCCGGCTCGCCGCCCTGGGCCGGTTCTGCTTCCGCCACCGCCGCTGGGTGCTCGGCTTCTGGGCCGTCGTCCTGGTCGTCGGCGTGCTGATCGGCGGCCGGGTCTTCGAGGGTTCGGTGGCCGGGGCCTCCTCGGCCAGCGCCGAGGGCGACCGGGGCAGCGCGGTGGTCGCCGCGGCCGATCCGGCCAAGGGCACCGTGACCGCCGTGGTGGACGGCAGGCCGGTGGACGACCCGGCGGTGCGCACCGCCGTAGAGAAGGCCACCACCGAGATCGCCGCCCTGCCCGGCGTCTCCACCGCCCTGGACGCCTACGGCCCCGGCTCCGGCCCGGCCGCGCTGCGCTCCGCGGACGGCACGGCGAGCCTGCTGACCGTACGGATGGCGGACGGCGCCACCGCCGCACAGACCGACGCCGTCACCCACCGGCTCGCGGCCCTGGACGGCGCGGGCGGCGCGCACGTCACGGTCGGTGGGGACCTGGTGCTCCAGCAGGAGGTCAAGAAGCAGACCGAGCGGGACACCCGGGTCGGCGAGATGGTGACCCTGCCGCTCACCCTGATCGTCATGGTGCTGGTGTTCGGCGGGCTGGCGGCCGCCTCGCTGCCGGTGATCGGCGCCGTCGCCTCGGTGGGCGGGGCCCTGCTCGCGATGTTCGGTTTCAGCCGGATCATGGACATCGACACCAGCGTGCTGCCGATCGCCACCGTGCTCGGGCTCGGGCTGTCGATCGACTACGCGCTGCTCATGGTGAATCGTTTCCGCGAGGAGCGCGGCCACGGCGCGGACATCGCCGCCGCCGTCGAACGCACCGCCGCGACCGCCGGGCGCACCGTCGCCTTCTCCGGGCTGACCGTCGCCGTCGCCCTGTCCGGCCTGTTCGTCTTCACCAGCCCGGTGCTCGGCGCGGTCGCCGCCGCCGGGGTGAGCGTGGTGGTGATCGCGGTGGCCGCCGCGCTCACCCTGATCCCCGCGCTGCTCGGCTTCGCGGGCGCCCGGATCAAGGCGCCCGCCGCGCCCGTCCCGGACGAGGGCTTCTTCAGCCGGACCGTCAGACGGGTCCGCAAGCGGGCCGTGCTGGTCGCGCTCGCCTGCGTGGCGGTGCTGATGGCGGCCGGGGCGCCCTTCCTGCACGCCGAGATGCGCAGCTCCGGCGCCGCCGTGCTGCCCGCCTCCTCGGCCGGGCGGCAGGTCGCCGAGACGGTCGACCACCGCTTCCCGCAGGCGGCGGCCGCGCCGATCACCGTGGTGGTGCGGGGCGGGGCCGAGGTGGCGCAGGCGTACGCGGACGACGTGGTCGCCGGGCTCCCCGGGGTGAGCGGCGTGCGGGCGGTGACCCCGGTGAGCGACACGGTGTCGACGGTGGACGTGCTGGTGCCCGGCGACCCGCAGGGCGGCGAGGCCAAGCGGGTGGTGCAGGAGCTGCGGGACCACCGCGGCGGGCTCACCACGTACGTGACGGGCGGCGCGGCCTCGGTGGTCGACTTCCAGGACGAGCTGCTGTCGCGCGGCCCGTGGGCGCTCGGGCTGGTCGCGGCCGGGACGCTGGTGCTGCTGTTCCTGATGACCGGCTCGGTGGTGATGCCGGTCAAGGCGCTGCTGATGAACCTGCTGTCGCTGGGCGCCTCGCTGGGCGCGCTCACCCTGGTGTTCCAGGACGGCTGGTTCAGCGGGCTGCTCGGCTTCAGCCCGGCCGGCGGGCTGGAGACCTTCATCCCGGTGCTGGTGTTCGCCTTCGCGTTCGGGCTGTCGATGGACTACGAGGTGTTCCTGCTCGCCCGGATCAAGGAGCTGCACGCGCGCGGGCACAGCTGTCGCCGGGCGGTGGAGCTGGGCGTCCAGCGCAGCGGTCGGATCATCACCTCGGCGGCGCTGCTGATGGTGATCGTCTTCGCCGGGTTCGCCGCCGGGGACATGCTCATGGTCAAGCAGATGGGCATCGCGCTGGCCGTCGCCGTGGCGGTCGACGCCACCCTGGTGCGCTGCCTGCTGGTGCCGGCCGCCATGAGCCTGTTCGGCGAGTTCAACTGGTGGGCGCCCGGCCCGCTCAAGCGGCTGCACGCGCGCTTCGGGCTGAGCGAGCACGTCGAGCTGCCCGCGCTGCGGCAGCCGGCGATCCCGGCCCAGCGGCCCGAGCTGGTGGGGTCAGCCCAGTCGGCGTAGCAGCTCCACGCTCGCGCGCAGCCGGTCCTGCTCCTCGGGGCTGAGGCGGGCCTCGATGGCGGTGGCGATCCGCTGCTCGCGGCGGGCGCGCTGATCGAGCAGGGCGGTGCGGCCGGCCTCGGTGGCGGCGATCAGCTGCTTGCGGCCGTCGGTGGGGTGGGGCTGCTGGGTGACCAGCCCCGCCTCGGTCATCAGGGCGACGGTGCGGGCCATCGACTGGTGGCGGACGCGTCGCAGCGCGGCGAGTTCGGCGACGGTGCAGGAAAGCTCGTCGCGGACCAGCAGGCCGAGGACGGCGGCCTGGTTCTGCGGCAGCTCGTCGCTCTCGCGCAGGGAGCGGACCAGGGTGCCGAGGGCGGCGCGCAGGTCGGCGGCGAGGTCCAGGGTGTCGGGGCGGGGGTGGGGTGTTCCGGCGGGCATGGGAGAAGTCTATCCGGAATTTCTCCAGCAAAGCTGTACAGCCTTGCTGTAGAGTTCCGGCATGCGAATCACCAAGTTCGGACACGCCTGCGTCCGCATCGAGCACGCCGCCGCCACCGTCCTCGTCGACCCCGGGGCGTTCACCGACCCGGGCGCGCTGGCCGGCGCCGACGCCGTCCTGATCACCCACGAGCACATGGACCACTTCGAGGAGTCCCGGCTGCGCGCCGCGCTGGAGGCCGACCCGGCGCTGCGCGTGTGGACCAACAGCGCCGTCGCCGCCCAGCTGGACGGCGTGGCGCAGCGGGTCTCGGTGGTGGGGGAGGGGGACGCCTTCGAGATCGGCGGGCCCGGCGGGCTCGGCGTCTCCGTGCACGGCGAGTGGCACGCGGTGATCCACCCGGACATCCCGCGCGTGCAGAACATCGGCTTCCTCTTCGATGGCCGGCTCTTCCACCCCGGCGACGCGTTCACCGTGCCGCCGCACGCCGTCGACACCCTGCTGCTGCCGATCGCGGCGCCGTGGAGCAAGGCCGCCGAGGTCGTCGACTACGTCCGGGAGGCGGGCCCGCGCCGGGCCGTGCCCGTCCACGAGGCGGTGCTCAGCCCGATCGGCTTCGCCGTGCAGACCCGGCTGGTCGGGCCCGAGGGGCCGGGGTCCGGGGCGGAGCTGACGGTGCTGGCCGAGGGGGAGAGCCTGGAGCTGGGCTGACGGTCCGGCGGAGGGGGAGAGCCTGGAGCCGGGCTGACGGTGCCGGCCGAGGGGGAGAGCCTGGAGCCGGGCTGACGGCGGCATCCGCCCGCCGGTAGCCTGACGCCATGCTGAAGATCGGACTGACGGGCGGCATCGGCGCGGGCAAGAGCGAGGTGTCCCGGCTGTTCGCCGCCCGGGGCGCGGTGATCGTCGACTCCGACGTGATCGCCCGCGAGGTGGTCGCCCCCGGGACGGCCGGACTCGCCGCCGTGACTGCCGAGTTCGGCCCCCGGGTGCTGCGGGCGGACGGCTCGCTGGACCGCCCCGCCCTCGGGGCGATCGTGTTCGCCGACCCCGAACGCCTCAAGGCGCTGAACGCGATCGTCCACCCGCTGGTGCGCGAGCGCTCCGCCGAACTGGAGGCCGCCGCCGCGCCCGACGCCGTCGTGGTGCACGACGTGCCGCTGCTCGCCGAGAACGGGCTCGCGCCGCTGTACGACCTGATCGTGGTCGTCGACGCCGACGACCGGGTGCGGCTTGACCGGCTGGTACGGCTGCGCGGCATGGCGGAGGAGGAGGCGCTGGCCCGGATGGCCGCGCAGGCCACCCGGGCGGACCGGCTGGCGATCGCCGACCTGGTGATCGACAACAGCGGGCCGCTGGAGGCGCTGGCGCCGCGGGTCGACGAGGTGTGGGCGGAGCTGGCGCGGCGCGCCGCGGGCTGAGCGCCACGCGGCGAGCCCTGTGCGGTGGCCCTGTGCGGTGAGACTGCGCGGTGAGCCCTACGCGCTGAGCGGCAGGCGGGCCCGGACGGCGAAGCCGCCGTCCGGGGTGGGCCCGGCGTCCAGGGTGCCGCCCAGGTCGGCGACGCGGGTGCGCATGCCGTCCAGGCCGTGCCCGCCGGACGGAAGGGCGGGGTGCAGCTCCGGCACGCTCCCGCCGTCGCCGGCCGGGGAGTTGACCACGGCCAGGCGCAGCCCGTCCGGGCCGACCTCGACGGTGACGGCGACCTCGGCGGCCGGCGCGTGCTTGTGCGCGTTGGTCAGTGCCTCCTGCACGATCCGGTAGGCCGCGTACTGCACGGCCGGCTCCGGCTCGGGCTCCGGCCGTTCCCCGACATCGGCGCCGGCCTGCGCATGTGCGTGGGCGCCGGCCAGGGTCAGGCCGACCGCCAGCCCGGCCTGCCGGGACTCCTCCACCAGCGCGGACAGCCCGCGCAGCGACGGCACCTGGTCGTCGGCGGGCGTCAGCACGCCCAGCAGGCCGCGCAGTTCGGTGAGCGCCTGCAGCCCGAGGGCGCGGATCAGCCCCAGCGTCTGCCCCACCGCCGCCGGGTCGCCGGCCCGGGCGACCTGCGCGGCCCCGGCGTGCAGCGTGATCAGCGAGACCCGGTTGGACACCACGTCGTGCATCTCCCGGGCGAGCCGGGCCCGTTCGGCCGCCGCCGCCCGCTCCTCGGCGTGCCGCTGCGCCGCCAGCAGCAGCCGGTTGCGTTCGGCGAGGACGGCGACGGCGCGCACCCGCGCGTGGTTGGTCAGGCCCAGGGCGAGCGGGACGGCGCCGAACACCAGCGGATCCTCCACCACGTCGGCGACGCCGGAGAGGGTGAACAGGTCCCCGACGTCGAACGGCAGCCACAGCCGCAACTCGACGGCCGCCGTCAGCAGGTACAGCAGCGGGCCCGGGCCGCGCCGCGCCGCCACGGTGTACAGGGCGACGGCGAGCGGCAGTTGGCCGCTCGGCAGGGCCAGCAGGACGACCGCCCCCGGCCACCGCAGCCGGAACACCAGGACCAGCGCGCCGAACGCCATCAGACACGCGTTGACCCGCGTCGACCCGGTCGGCCCCACCTCCGGGTGCCGCACGGCCAGCGGCACCAGCATCAGCACCAGACCCGCCGGCCCCAGGGCGCTGAGCACGCGCGGCAGTTGGAACAACACGACCGGTTCGTCGGCCGGTGGGGCGGTGGGCGGGCGCATGGGGGGCATGCTGCCACAGCGCGTGCGGCCCGCACCGGCCGCGGGGCGGTGGACGGGCGCTGGCAGCGCGGTGGCGCACCGGGCCCGGGGGCGCACCCCCGCGCGGACCGGGGGCGAGTGGCCGGGAAAAGGCTGGTCAACGGAGTCCGGAGAGGAGAGCATGACGGGATGAATGATCGTTTCCCCGCCGAAGCCGAACGGCTGGCACAGTACGGAAAGGCCGAACAGGAGCAGATCCTGGGCCCCGGCGACGACCTGTACGGCGTCGCCTACACCGGGCTGAGCTGGCTGCCCAAGGAGATCCACTTCGGGATCCGGGCCGGGGACGGCCGGCTCGTCGCCCACACCGGCCTGCGCGCGCTGCAGCTCACCGTCGGCGGCACCGACCTGGCCGCGATGGGCGTCGGCGGCGTCTGCGTCGCCCCCGACCAGCGCGGCGGCGGCCTCGCCCGGACCGTTGTCAACGCCGCGCTCGACCACGCCCGCGAACTCGGCCACCGCTACGCGCTGCTGTTCTGCCGCCCGGAGAAGACCGGGCTCTACCGCAAGCTCGGCTTCCGCGAGGTCGCCGAGGTCGTCACCGTCGAGCAGCCCGAGGGGCGGCTGGCGGAGATGCCGCTGCGCACCATGTGGTCGCCGCTGGTGGCGGGCGCCGCCTGGCCGGAGGGGCCGGTGCGGCTGCGGTCCCTGCCGATGTGACGCCCCCCCGGCGCCACATCGGCGGGCCGCGTCGGCCGGCCGCATCGTCCGGCCGCGGGTCAGGCCGAGACGGCCCGTTCGGCGTCCGCGTGCCGGGCCTCGTCCGCGTGCCGGACCGCGGCGGCGGCCAGCGCGCGGATCATGGCGTGCGGCCGGGTGCCGTCGCCGGACAGCTCCGGCTGGAACAGCGAGGCCAGGAAGAACGGGTGCTCCGGCAGCTCCAGCAGGCGCGCCTGGCCCGACTCGTCCGTGCCGCTGAAGCGCAGCCCGTGCGCGACCAGCCGGTCCTGGTAGTCCGCGTTCAGCCCGTACGCGCACAGGTAGCGCTCCACGGTGCGGGTGGTGCCGATGACGCGCTCGGCGAGCGTGCCGGGGGTGATCTCGACCGCGCACTCGTGGCCGACCAGCGAGCAGGCGAGCGGCGCGATCACCTGCTCGGGCCGGTCCGGGTGCTCCTCGCCGTGGACGGCCTCGGCCAGGCCGCAGACGTTGTGGGCGAACTCCAGCACCGCGTGCTGGAACCCGGCGCAGGTGCCGAGGAACGGGATGCCCCGCTCGCGGGCCGTCCGGACGGCGGCCAGGGCGCCCGCCTCGCTGCGGTACGGGCTGCCGGGCAGCAGCCAGATCGCGTCGAAGCCGTCGAGCGCGCCGGGCGCACCGGCGTCCTCGGTGGGGATCCAGTAGGCGTCCAGGACGAGCCGGTCCCGCTCGGCGAGGGCGTCGAGCAGGCCGGGGATACGGGTGTGCGAGCGGACGGCGGGGGAGCGGTCGCCGACGAGGGCGACCCGCGGGGTCAGGGAGGTCATGGGGCTATCCTGACCCCCCGTCGTTGATCAGATCCAACGATGATTTCTGAATCCCCGATCAGATGAGTTGATGACCGCCGTGGACCCGCAGCAGCTGCGCACCTTCGTCACCGTCGCCCGCCTCGGCTCCTTCTCCGACGCCGCCCGGGAGCTCGGCTACACCCAGTCCGCCGTCTCCCAGCAGATCGCCGCCCTCGAAGCCGACCTCGGGACCGCCCTGCTGGTCCGCCGCCCGGTCGGCCCGACCGCCGCCGGGCAGCGGCTGCTCGAACACGCCGCGCCGCTGCTCGTCCGGCTCGCGGCGGCGCGCGCCGACGTCGCGCGCCTGGCCGGCGCCCCGAGCGCCCGGCTCGTCCTCGGCGCGACCCCGCTGGCAGTCGGGGCGGAACTGGGGCGCGCACTCGGCGAGGTGCGCCGGGAGTACCCGGGAGCCGAGGTCGAGGTCCGGATCCTCGGCCACGACGCCCTGCCCGCCCAGGTCGCCACCGGCGACCTCGACCTCGCCCTCGTCGACGGCCTCGCCGCCCCCAGCGACCCGCTGCCGCTGCCCGAGGTCGGCCCGCTCACCACCGTCGCCGTCGACGAACGCCCCCTCGCCGTCGCCCTCCCCACCGGCCACCCCCTCGCCGGCCGCACCGGCCTCGCCCTCGCCGACCTCTCCGCCGCCCGCTGGCTCGACGCCCCCGACCTCGCCCCCGGCGCCGCCCGGCTGCGCGCCGCCACCGGCGTCGACGGCTTCCGGCCCGCCGCCCGCTACTGCGGCACCGACCTGCACGGGCTGCTCGCGCTGATCGCCACCGGGCACGGGCTCGCACTGCTGCCCGAGCCGGCGGGTGCGGGCGTGGGTGCGGGTGCGGACGGTGTCGCGTACGTGCCGGTCGCCGCGCCGCGGCTGGTGCACCGGACGGAACTGCTGCACGGCAGCCTGCCGGAGGGGCCGGCCGCGCTGCTGGCGCGGCTGCTGGCGGGGTAGGCGACCCCCCGCTGCCGCCTCCGCTTCGGCGCGGCCGGCGCCTGCCGGCCCTCCCGCCGAGAGAGGAAGCCCGGCACCGCGCCGGTGACCGCCTCCGGGGCGTCCGGCCGCGGGTGTTGGTGCGGGGTCGGCGCGGTGAGGTCCCAAGAGCGGGCGGCCGCCTCGGCGGTGGGCCACAGTCCACCTCGCCCGCGAGCAGCAGCACCGGCCGGGGCAGCGTGGCGAGGCGCCGCCGCAGCGCGTCCGTGCCGAGGGTGTACCCGCGTAGGAATGCTCGCTGACCGGGGGCGAGTGCTGCGCCGCCTCGGCGGCGGCGTGGGTACGGGCGGCGTCGTCCCGGCGGATGTGGAGGGGAAGTCACCAGTCGTTCACGTCCCGGGTCTGACGGTCGGGGCGGGGCCGCTGCTGTCATGGGCACAGTCGCCCGGCAGCAGGCCGGGCCGGCCCAGGAGAGCGCTCCATGATGATCCGTCAGCGTCTCACCGTCGTCGCCGCGGCGACCGCCCTCGGCCTCGCCGTCGCCGGGCTCGCCGGCGGGACGGCGCAGGCCGCCACCGCAAAGCCCAAGCTGCCGGCCAAGTCCGGTGCGGCGGCGAGCTGTTCGCGGGCGCGGCTGCCGCTGCCCGACCCGACCTGCACGCCGGGCGCGTACAACCCGGCCGTCACGCAGGCCACCATCGGCTCGACCATCTGCGTCTCCGGCTGGACCGCCACCGTCCGGCCGCCGGCCAGCTACACCAACGCGCTGAAGACGCAGCAGATCGCGCAGTACGGCTTCTCCGACACCAACCCGGCCGACTACGAGGAGGACCACCTGGTGCCGCTGGAGCTGGGCGGCGCGCCGCGCGACCCGCACAACCTGTGGCCCGAGCCGCGCTACGGCAGCCAGCCGGCGCAGAGCAAGGACCAGGTCGAGAACAAGCTCAAGACCGCGGTGTGCGGGGGCAGAGTGAGCCTCGCGGCCGCGCGCGGCGCGATCGCGAGCGACTGGACGACGGCGCTCAGCCGGCTGGGGCTGTGACCGCTGTGACCGCTGGGGCCGTGACGGCCGACGCGGCGACGGCCGACGCGGCGACGGCTCGGGTCGTGCGGCCGTGACGGCCCGAACGTGAAGCCGGTCGGTCCGTCCGGTCCCCTGTGCCGGACGGGCCGACCGGCCGTCTGTGGGTGGTGCGTCGCCTCGGCGCTGCCTCAGCAGCCGGGCAGGGCCTCGCAGAGCGGGGCCGTCATGCCGGTGCCGACGTACCGGTCCTCGGGCGCCTTCCAGGCGTCCTTCGGCTGGGCGCCGGCCTTCGCGCGGGCGAAGACCGCCAGCTCGCTGACCGAGCCGCCGGCGGCGACCGCGTACTCGTGCAGCGTGACGGTGGTGCCGTCCGGGCCCGGGGCGGTGACGGTGGCCGCGAAGTACGGCGCGTCGTCCGCGCTGGCGACCTTGACGGTCGCGCCCGGCAGCGACTGCCCGCAGTTCTTCACCGCCTCGACCAGGTGCGCGTAGGCGAGGTTGGTGGCCTGCTTGGCCCCGCTGCTGGGGCGCGGGTCACCGTGGTACACGAGGGTCTGCTGGGCCGTCCAGTGCTCGGCGCCGCCCTCGTTGAGCGCGGCCCGCGCGGCGGCCTTGCCGGTGAACAGCCACGCGTCGTCCTTGGCGACGGGGGTGTGGCACAGCTCCATGCCCTTGAAGGTGGCCGCGTCACCGGTGACCGGCTTGGCGACGCGCGCCAGCTCGGCCCAGTGGTATGTCTCGTCCATCGGGATGCTGCGCGCACTCATCCAGGCCGCGGCCGGGATGCTGCCCTTGGGGGCGCCGCCGGTGCCGCCGGTGCCGGTCGCGGTGGGCGCGGCTCCGGTGGTGGCCGGTGCGGCCGTGCCGGTCGCGGTGGGCGCGGCGGTCTTGCCGGCGTCCTGGCCGCCCTTGTCGTCGTTCGGGCCGCAGGCGCTCAGCGCGCCGACGCACAGCAGGGCGACGGCCGTGGTGACGGTGAGCTGACGATTGATCAAGTGTCCGTTGCGGGCACTCGGCATGGCTGTTCCTTCCCCCGTGGTGTGCCGCCGGCCGGCCGTCCGGGCGCCCCGGTGCGGGGGCTGGCCTGGGACGACGGTGGTCTCGACAGCGGTGGAAACCTATGACACCGGACCGCCGGGAGCAAAGCCGAATTCCGCCGGGCCCCGGGATTCGGGCCCGCAGTTGCAGCGGGTTGGTGCCGAAGGTGTGTGCGAGCCGTCGCCTGGTGTGGCGGACCGGCGGTCTACCGGATGGGGCGGATCGCCGCCGCCGGGGCGGGGGTTGGCGGCCGTTCGTGGTCGGCGGCCCGGGGGGTGCGGGGTGCCGGGGTGCCGGATACGACCGGTGGTGCCAAGGATCGCCAAAAGGGCTTGCGCGTCGGGTGGTTACGGGTGGGTGCCCGGGACGCCGAGTTGCTGGGCCAGCCAGGGGAGGGCCTGCGCGAAGCTCGCCGCGCCGGTCTGCCAGGTGTGCTTGCCGGAGCCGACCGCGGTGGTGGTGCGGATGCCGTCCTTCTTCGCGGCGGCGTCGAGGAGCTTCGCCGACTCGATCTGGCCGTGTTCCTCGTCACCCTGGGCGAAGAAGCCGGAGACGCCCTGGTACTTGGGGTGGTGGGCGAGGACGGTCAGCGGGTCGTGGGCGGCCCAGGCGCCGGCGTCGCCGCCGTACAGCTCCTGGACGGTGTGCTCCTTGTCGCCGATGTACGGGCCCTTGTCGCCGGAGAAGTCGCCGAAGTGGGTGAAGACGTCGGGGTGTTCGACGGTCAGGTCGACGGCGCAGGTGCCGCCCATCGACCAGCCGGCGACGCCCCACTTGTGCGGGTCGGTGGCGGCGTTGAAGGTCTTCTTGACGAACGGCGGCACGTCCTTGACGAGGTGGCTCTCGGAGTTGCCGTGCGGGCCGTCCACGCACTCGGTGTCCACCCGGAAGCCGCCGGTGGCGTCGACGAAGACGAGGATCGGGGCGAAGCCGTTGTGCTTGGCGGCGAACTCGTCGGCCGTCCTGACCGCGTTGCCGGAGCGGATCCAGTTGTCGGGCGCGGCGAACTCGCCGCCGATCATCTCCAGGACGGGCAGCTTGGGGCGGCTCTGGCTGCGGAACCAGGCCGGCGGCAGGTACACCAGCTCCTGGCGGTGGGCGAAGCCGCTGGCGGTGTCGGGGATGTCGACCTGGACGATGCGGCCGGTCTTCGTCTTCCCGTGGATGGAGGCGAGTTGGTCGAGGGTGATCTGGTCGGGCAGGGGCTCGCCGGTCAGCTCGCCGATCGCGTCGTCGAGGGTCGGGTAGTAGCCGGTGGCGATGTTGACGCTGTTCGCCGCGCAGAACAGCGCGAGCAGCGCGGCGGGCGGCGCGAGCGCCCGGCGCCACCACCGGGCGCCGCGCCAGCCGAACCCGAGCACGGCCAGGGCGGCGAGGGCGACCCCGCTCCACAGCCAGACGCCGAACGGGATCGGATCGGTGATCCCGGCGAAGGACAGCACGGCCACGGCGATGAGCGCCGTGAGCGCGGCCGCCGTGCCCAGCGCGATCGGCCCCCACCTGGTCAGCCACGCGCGGTCCCGCCGGGCGGCGGAGGCCACCAGCAGGGCGACGGCCAGGAGCTGGACCGTCCACGGGAACCAGCCGTCGAGCAGGGAGACGTTCATGCGGCGGAGGCTAGGGGCGGCGGATGAGAGGCGGGTGAGAGTCTGAGGGGTGGCTGGATGAGAGCTGGGTGAGCCCTGGGAGCCGCTGCGGGGCCCGGCGAGGTATCCGGGCTCGACCACAAATGCACCATCTGCACCAGGGGCACCAGGGGCACCGCGCGTCGCATGGCGGGAAAGTGCCCCACGTTGGCTGCGAAGGCTCTGTCCCGGCTTGGTTCGGGCACGGCACTGTGGCGGGCATGCATCCAGAGATCCTTGCGCAGGAGGGCTACACCTCCGCCTTCGTCGACGACGTCCCGGCCCGTCAGCTGTTCCCCGGGATCCGGCTCCGGACCCTGTGGCAGGGGGCGAACGGCGCCTCCGCCAACGTGGTGCGGCTGGAGGCGGGCGCCACCTGGGAGGGTCGGGACGTCCACGCGCCCGGGCCGGAGGAGGTCTACGTGGTGGACGGCACCTTCAACGACGGGGCGCGCGACTACCCCGCCGGGACGTTCCTGCACGCCCCGGCCGGGTCGTGGCACGTGCCGTCGACCAGCACCGGGTGCACCCTGTTCGTGTTCTACCCGGAGGGCTGACCGCCCCGGACCGTCCCGGACCGTCCCGGACCGCCCGCCGTCCCCGGAACGTGATCGGCGCCCCCCTGCGTGCTAGGTTTGAACGCGTTCAGATTGCTGACGGCAGGGGGGCCATGGTGCTGGTGCCGACGAGCGCCCGACGGCTGGTCGGGGTCGCGGTCGCGGTGTTCGCCGTGCCGTTGCTGCTCACGTTCAGGCCGTCCGGGGTCATTTGGTCCCACGTCGTCCAGGGCGTCGAGCTGCTGAGCGCCGCCGGCTGCGCCGCACCGCTCTGCTTCCGGGACCGCAAGCGGTTCCGGGTCGCCTGCGCGGCGGGCGGGGCGGTGGTCGCGAGCCTGTGGACACCGGCGCTGCTCCTCGGCCTCCTGGCGGCACTGGCCCTCGGCGACTGGGGCTGGCTGCTGACCCACCTGGCCCTGTCCGGCGCCGCGATCGCCGCGCTCATCGCCGCGTTCGAGCGAGCCAAGGGCGCCGACCACGGCCGGCCGGCGGCCGCGATCGGCTGGGCGGCGGGCGCGCTCTCGCTCGGAGCCTGGGCCTGCGTCGCGCTCGGCGCGTAGCGTTCGCGCAGGCAGGCAGGCAGTCCCGGGCCCGGCCCGTCGTCTGATCATCCGTCATGGACTCCGCCATCGGAACCGCCGCGCCCGCACCGGCGTTGGCGTCTGCGTGAACGAGGAAGAGATCACGCTGCGCCCGGTCGCCGAAGCCGACCTTCCGGACCTGGAGCGCCTGGTGGGCGACCCCGGGGCGCTGGGGGAGTACCAGTGGTACGGCTGGAGCGACCCGCGGCGGTTCCGGCGCGAGCTGGCGGAGGACGGGCTGCTCGGCGAGGAGCGGCTGGTGCTGGCCGTCGACGCCGGCGGCGGGTTCGCCGGCTTCGTCGCCGCCCGGAAGGCGGGGGTGCGGAACACCGCGCGGTACTGGAACATCGGCGCCCAGCTGGTGCCCGGCGCACGCGGGCGGGGGATCGGCACCCGGGCCCAACTCCTGCTCGTGGACTACCTGTTCGCGCACAGCCCGGTGATGCGGTTGGAGGCGGACACCGAAGTCGGCAACCTCGCCGAGCAGCGCGCCCTGGAGAAGTGCGGCTTCCTGCGCGAGGGCGTCCAGCGGGCGACGACCTTCCGGGACGGCCAGTGGCGCGACGTGGTCCGCTACGGGCTGCTGCGCACCGACCCGCGCCCGGAGCGGCCGTTGTGATG
>NZ_JZKH01000114.1 GCF_000961885.1 Streptomyces rubellomurinus | reverse complement strand
AGGCCGCTCGCGCTGTACGACAGCGGCGCGGTGCCGCCCGAGGCCTTGATCTGCAGGTTGACCGAGCCGCCGACCGCGGTCGACTGGTTGCCCGGGTTGCTCACCGAGACGGCGCCGCTGCCGGCCGGCTTGGTGAGCAGGCAGCCCGCGACGTTGAGGTCGATGACGTTGCCGGGGCCCAGGCAGGTGGTGAACCAGTACGTCTCCTCGCCGTAGCTCTGGCCCTTGGTGGCGGTGGTGGTGCCGTCCGCCGCGACCTCGCAGGGGTTGTCGAGGGTGCACATCTCGCCGTTGTCGTTGCCGGTGTTGTTGATGCCGACGACCCGCCCGCTGGCGGAGTCGACGATCGGCGAGCCGGAGGTGCCGTGCGTGGTGTTGCAGCCGGAGCTGTAGCGGAGCGAGTCGTGCCAGGTCCACTGGTCCTCGCGCAGGGTGGGCACGAAGCCGTTGACGGAGCAGTTCCAGGTCTGCTTCCAGTACGAGGACGGGATGTACATCGACGAGCCGTCGACCGGGTGGGTGTCGCTGAGGGTCAGCGCGGTGGCGCCGTACTTGGAGCTGATCGACCCGTAGGTGTCGGTGAGCTCGTACAGCGTGACGTCGGTGCCGGTCATCGTCGCGTACAGCACCTTGTCCGCCTGGACGGTGCCGAGGGTGTTGCCCGCGCCGTCGAGCAGGGTGCCGCTGCGGCTGGCGCTCTGGTTCTGGATGACCTGCCCGGCCGAGGGCATGGTCGGCAGGCAGTGCCCGTTCGTGAGCATGAGCGCCCGGTCGCCGGCCACCGAGGTGGGGTAGCGGACCAGCGAGGCCGAGCAGTCGTCCAGCGCGATGGTGGAGGTCAGGTCGGCCGCCTGGACGGCGTTCGCGGGGGTGGCGGCGAAGGTCAGGCCGCCCGCGACGACGACGCCCGCACCGGCCATCGCGACAAGTCTCTTCAGCATGGCTCTCCTTGTGGGGGATCGCGGGTCCCCCGGCTGGTCGCCGAGGCCCGCGCCGCACGAAAGTGCCATGCCCACTACAAGGAATCAACCGTTGTGACCGAACTGGCCACCACGGATGCGCTGTTGTGACCCGATCCCGCAACCCCCCGTCCCGGTATGCCCGTTACGGCCCGGCCCGGCGACACTCCACGCCCGGTGAAGTGCCCGCCTCCCCCGCCCCGCGACGGACCCGCCCACCCCGGAACGGTCCGCATGCGGATCGACACCCGCGCGAGGGCGTGACCGGACGACTACCGAGCGGCCACCTCCCAGGGGCCGTCCGGGGGCTTCCCGGGAGGTCAACTACGATCGGCACGTGCTCAGTCTCACCGGACTCCCCCTCCAGATCATCACCTCGGTCCTCGCGGTGGCCGTCTTCGCCGCCACCATGTGGCTGTGGCCCCGCTTCGGCGGCAAGGGCTGGAAGTCCTGGCTGGGCCGGATCGGCACCTTCCTCGCCACCCAGGTGACGGTGCTGGCCGCGATGGGCCTGATCGCCAACAGCTACTTCGGCTTCTACAGCTCCTGGACCGACCTGCTCGGCACCAGCGGCGGGCTCGGCACGGTCGTCGACCACCAGCCCAACGCCTCCGGCGTCGCCGTCACCAGCGAGCAGAAGTTCTACTCGGCGCAGGGCTCGGACCCGGAGCGCTCCGGGCTGATCCAGAAGGTCGACGTCAAAGGAGCCGGCAGCGGCCTGAGCAGCGAGGCCTACGTCTACCTCCCCCCGCAGTACTTCCAGCCGGACTTCGCCAAGCAGCGCTTCCCGATGGCCCTGGTGCTCACCGGCTACCCGGGCACCCCGGAGAAGCTGATCTCGCTCATGCAGTACCCGGCCTCCACGCTCGCCGCGATCGAGCAGAAGAAGCTGCCGCCGACCATCCTGGTGATGACCCGCCCCACCCTCGTCGACAACCGCGACACCGAGTGCGTCGACGTCCCGAACGGCCCCCAGGTCGAGACCTTCTTCACCACCGACCTGCCCAAGGCCCTCGCCACCACCTACCGGATCGGCACCGACCCGGCCAACCGGGCCGTCATCGGCAACTCCACCGGCGGCTACTGCGCGCTCAAGTTCGCGCTGCGCAAGCCCGACTCCTACCGGGCCGCGGTCGCGCTCTCCGGCTACTACAGCGCCGCCCACGACCCGACCACCGGCGACCTGTTCGGCGGCGACAACAAGCTCAAGCAGGAGAACGACCTGCTGTGGCGGCTCAAGAACCAGCCGCCCGCGCCCGTCTCCCTGCTGCTCACCACCGCGAACGACGAGAACAACTACGACGAGACCCAGGCCATGGTCGGCGCCTTCAAGGCCCCCACCAAGATGTCCACCATCACCCTGGACACCGCCGGCCACAACTTCCACACCTGGACCCGGGAGATCCCCCCGGCCCTGGAGTGGCTGGGCAAACACCTCACCATGCCCCCCGCCGCCGCGTAGATCACCCGTCCGGCCGCGCAGATCACACCCGGCTCACAGCGTCGTCTCACACTTCTCTCAGCCGCGCCACGCACCGTATGGCGCATGACCACGAGCAGCTACTCCCCTCCGGCCGGCGAACCGTGGCCCGAGACCGCGCACTACCCGCCGCCGCAGGCGCCGCAGCCGGGTGGCCCCCTTCGGTTCGACGGGCGCCCGGCCCCGCTCTTCCCCGAGCAGCCCCTGCCGCCCGCCGGACCGAAGGGGATCGGTTCCTGGTCCGAGCGGCTGCGCACCCTGCCCGCCCGCGCCTGGCGGGGCCGCGCCGACGACCCGCGCTGGGTGCGCCCGGCCCTGCTGGCGCTGATGGCCGCCACCGCCGTCCTCTACCTGTGGGGCCTGAGCGCCTCCGGCTGGGCCAACGCCTTCTACTCGGCGGCCGTGCAGGCCGGCAGCCAGAGCTGGAAGGCCTTCTTCTTCGGCTCCTCCGACGCCGCGAACTTCATCACCGTCGACAAGCCGCCGGCCTCGCTGTGGCCGATGGCCCTGTCGGTGCGGATGTTCGGCCTCTCCTCCTGGTCGATCCTCGCCCCGCAGGCGCTGATGGGCGCCGCCACCGTCGGCGTGCTGTACGCGACGGTGCGCCGCCGCTTCTCCCCGCTCGGCGGCCTGCTGGCCGGGGCCGCGTTCGCGCTGACCCCGGTGGCGGCGCTGATGTTCCGCTTCAACAACCCGGACGCGCTGCTGGTGCTGCTGCTCACCCTGTCCGCGTACGGGCTGGTGCGGGCGATCGAGACGGCCGGCACCCGCTGGCTGCTGTTCACCGGCGCGATGTTCGGCTTCGCCTTCCTCACCAAGACGCTCGCGGCCTTCCTGATCCTGCCCGCCTTCGCCGCCGTCTACCTGGCGGTGGCCCCGACCGGCTTCTGGCGGCGGGTGCGCCAGACGCTGCTCGCGGGCGCGGCCCTGCTCGTCTCGGGCGGCTGGTGGGTGGCCGTCGTCGAGCTGCTGCCCGCCTCGGCCCGCCCGTACGTGGGCGGCTCGCAGGACGACAGCTTCCTCTCGCTCACCTTCGGCTACAACGGCCTCGGCCGGGTGGACGGCAACGAGCGCGGCAGCGTCGGCGGCGGCGCCGCGCACCTGCCGGCCGGGGTCGACCTGCCGGCCGGCCTGGCGCGCGGCGGCCGCGGCTGGGGCCAGACCGGCCTCACCCGGCTGTTCGGCTCCGACATCGGCGGTCAGATCGCCTGGCTGCTCCCGGCCGCGCTGATCCTGCTGGTGGTCGGCCTCTGGGCGACCCGCCGGCACGCCAGGCCGGACACCGCCCGCGCGGCCTTCCTGGTCTGGGGCGGCTGGCTGCTCTCCACCGCGCTGGTCTTCAGCTTCATGTCGGGGATCTTCCACCAGTACTACACCGTGGCGCTGGCCCCGGCCGTGGCCGCGCTGGTCGGCATGGGCGTGGACGGGCTGTGGCGGGCGCGGCACCGGCTGCCGTACGCGCTGCTGCTGGCGGGCGTGCTCGCGGTGACGGCGGTCTGGGCGTTCGTGCTGCTCGGGCGCAGCGCCGACTTCCTGCCGTGGCTGCGCTGGGCGGTGCTGTTCGGCGGGCTGGCGTCGGCCGCCGCGCTGGTCGGCGGGCAGGCGGCCGGTCGGACCTCCGGCCGGACGGGCGCGCGGATCGCCTCGGTGGCGGGCCTGCTGGGCCTGGCGGCGGCGTTCGGCGGGCCGGCCGCGTACGCGGTGGACACCGTGAACACGCCGCACAACGGCTCGATCGTGACCGCCGGACCGTCCGTCAAGGGCGCGTTCGGGCCCGGCGGCGGGCGCAAGGGCGGCAAGGGCGGCGCGGGCGCCTGGGGCTTCCCCGGCGGGCCGGGCGGCCAGGGCGGTCAGGGGGGTCAGGGCGGCGGACACGCCTCCCAGGGGCGCAACGGCGGGGGCTTCCCCGGCGGGTTCCCCGGCTTCCCGGGCGCGGGCGCCAACCCCGGCTTCGGCAACGGCAACGGCTCGCCCAACGGCAACGGCAAGGCGAACGGCCGCCACGAGCGCGGCGCGGACGGCGCCAACGGCACGGGCGGCACCAACGGCACCGCCCCCGCCCCCTTCGGCGAAGGCGGCTTCCCCGGCGCCCCCGGCGGCATGGGCGGCCCCGGCGGCATGGGCGGCCTGCTCGGCGGCACCAAGGTGAGCCCCGAGGCGGCCGACCTGCTCGCCCAGGACGCCGACCACTACACCTGGGCCGCCGCGACGGTCGGCTCGCAGAACGCCGCCAGCTACCAACTCGCCACCGGCAAGCCGGTGATGGCCCTCGGCGGCTTCAACGGCACCGACCCGTCGCTGAGCCTGGCCGACTTCCAGAAGTACGTCCAGCAGAACAAGGTGCACTGGTTCATCGCCGGCGGCTCGCACCGCGGCTTCGGCGGCGGATCCGGCGAGGGCACCGACGAGGCGCAGTCGAACGAGAGCGGCCAGATCGAGGCCTGGGTGACCGCCCACTTCACCAAGCGCACGGTCGGCACCGCCACCTTCTACGACCTGACCGCCCCCACCTCCTGACCACATTCCGTCCCCCGATGACGGAGGGGGCGCACCGCGATCCCTCGCGGCGCGCCCCCTCCGCGCGCTGTGCCGGCCGGTCAGTCGCTCGGTCGGTCAGTCGGTCGGTCAGTCGGTCGGACAGTACGTCCCGGCCTCCGGCATCCGCCCGTCCACCAGGAACGCGGCGACGGCGTCCCGCACGCACCCGCTCTTGTCGTACGCGGTGTGCCCGTCGCCCTCCCGGGTGAGCAGCACGCCGTGCGCGAACCCGGCGGCCATCCGCTGCGCCCACAGGTAGGGGGTGACCGGGTCGCCGGTGGATCCGACGACCAGGATCGGGGCGCTGCCGGCCGCCTTCACGGTGTGCGGCTTCTCCGGCGAACGGAACGGCCAGGCCCGGCAGTCCGGGTCGAGCAGGGTGATCCGGGTGTCGTGCCGGCTGGTCAGCGGGGCCCGGACGGCGAGGTCGGCGAGCGCGGCGCGCAGGTCGGCGTCGGTGGGCGCGAGCGGGGCGTCGGCGCAGTGGATGGCCGCGAAGGCGTCCGCGGTGGTGTCGTAACGGCCGTCCTGGTCACGGCCGTTGGCGGCGTCGGCGAGGCGGAGCAGTCCGTCCGCGTCGCCGCGGGCGACGGCCGGTTCGACCGCCTCGCGCAGCCGGTCGAAGGACCGGCGGCCGTCGTAGAGGACGCCCAGGACGCCGGCCCAGCCGAGGGCGGCGGTGAGGGTGCGGCCGTCCTCGCCGTGCAGCGGGTGGTCCCGCAGGCCGTCGAGGAAGTCGGCGAACCGGCGCGGGGCGGCGGCCGGGTCGGTGCCGAGCGGGCAGGTGTCGTCGGTGGCGGCGCAGTCGGCGGCGAAGGCGGTGAACTCGGCCTCGGTGGCGGCGGCCTGTTCGCCGTTGAGGTGCATCAGGTCGGTGCTGCGCTCGACGGCGCCGTCGAGGACGAGCCGGCCGGTGCGCCCGGGGAACTCCTCGGCGTAGAGGGCGCCGAGGTAGGTGCCGTAGGACAGGCCGAGGAAGTCGAGCCTGGTCTCGCCGAGGGCGCCGCGCAGCACGTCCATGTCCCGGGCGCTGTCGCGGGTGCCGAGGTGCGGGAGCAGGTCGGCGGCCTTGGCCCGGCAGGCGTCGGCGAGCACGCGGCCGTGGTCGTAGCCGGGGTCGTCGGTGGAGGTGTACTCGTCGCGGGTGCGGTCGTCGAGGCAGTGGACGCCGGCGGTGCGGCCGGCGCCGCGCGGGTCGAAGCCGACCAGGTCGTAGTGGTCGTGCAGCGGGCCCTGGTAGTTCTTCCAGCCCCACTGGACCATCGCGGTGCCGGAGTTGCCGGGCCCGCCGGGGTTGAGCACCAGGGAGCCGAGGCGCCGGCCGGGGTCGGCGGCGGGCACCCGGGCGACGGCGACGTCGAGGGTCGCGCCGCCGGGGGCTGCGTAGTCGAGCGGGACCTTGAGGGTGGCGCACTGGACGGGTCCGTCGCCGTCGCCCTGGTCGGCGCAGGGCTGCCAGTCGATCCGCTGGTCGTAGAGCGCGCGCAGCGCCGGGTCGGTGCCGGCGGGGGCCCGTTCGGACAGCGGCGGGCGGGTGGCCGGGCCGCCGGGGGCGGGCGCGCCGGTGCAGCCGGCGGGCAGCGCGACGGCGAGCACGGCGGCCAGGGCGGGCAGCGCGCGGCGGCGGGAGAGCCGTTGGATCTTCGAGTCCACCGCTCACGGATACCATCCGGGCCCGGCCCGGGTCACGCCGGGGCCCGGGCCGGAGGTGTGCGGAAAGGTTTCCGCAGCTGTCGGACGCGCGCCTCCTCAGCCGTCGCAGAGCCGCAGCATGGCCTTCTTGTCGGCCTCGGTGACCGGCAGCCGGTACTTCAGCGAAACCTGGGCGAAGCGCACCGCGTACGAGCAGTGGATCGCCGGGTCGGCGGGCAGCCAGGCGGCCGGGCCGGAGTCGCCCTTGGAGGCGTTCTGGGAGCCGTCCGCGGGGATCAGGTTGAGCGGGTCGTTGGCGATCCGGACGCGCTTGGCCCGGTCCCACGCGGCGGCGCCCATCTGCCAGTCGTAGGACAGCGGCATCACGTGGTCGATCTGGATCTTCCCGGCCTGCTGCTTGCTCCACCGGACGGTCTGGCCGGTGTACGGGTCGCGGATGGTCATCGCGGTGACCACGCAGTCCGAGCCGTCCTTGCGCTCGACGGCGGTGCCGTCCCGGGCGAGCAGGTCGTTGCGGGTGTCGCACTTGTTGCCGCCGAACGGGACGCCCTCGACGCTGTCCGTCCAGGCGGGGCCGAACTCGCCCCGGTCGTAGCCGTCCCGGGGCCCGGCGGCCGCGGTGGCGACCTGGGCGATGAGCTCGCGGCCCGCCCTGCGGTCCTCGGCGGTGGCGAGCGGGGCGAGGCCGGGCCGGGTGCCGTCCGGGTTCTGCAGCGGGCTGGTGCCCGGGCCCGCGGCGGGCGCGCCGCCCTTCGGCTGGTCGCGGCCGCCGAGCAGCCAACCGGCCAGCGCGAGCGCGCATATGAGGAACACGGTGGCGGCGGACAGCCAGGTACGGCGGGCGGGCACGGCGAACTCCCGGAATCAGGGGTGGGTTGACGGTGAACCAGCAGATCAGCCACCCCAAGAGCGGGTCAAGGCGACGCCACGCGCACGCCGAGGAGCATGGCGGAGCTCACACCTCCTCCGGTTCAGCCGCCGATCGCGGACATCGGGCGGTCCGGGCGGACGAAGTCGGCCGAGCCGACCGCGTGCCCCGGCCCCTTGCGGGCCACCGAGGCCCGCCAGGCCGCCTCGACCTCGGCGTCGTCCGCGCCGGCGCGCAGCAGCGCCCGCAGGTCCGACTCCTCGGTGGCGAACAGGCAGTTGCGCAGCTGCCCGTCCGCCGTCAGCCGCACCCGGTCGCAGCCGCCGCAGAACGGCCGGGTCACCGAGGCGATCACCCCGACGACCGCCTCCGTGCCCGCGATCCGCCACTCCTCGGCCGGCGCGCTGCCCGGCCGGCCGAGCGGCACCAGCTCGAACCGCTCCCCCAGCGCCGCCAGGATCTCCTCCGCCGTCACCATCGACGCCCGGTCCCAGGCCCCCTGCGCGTCCAGCGGCATCGACTCGATGAACCGCGGCCGGTACCCGTGCTCGACGGCGAAGGCCGCCTGGTCGGCGATCTCGTCCGCGTTCACGCCGCGCACCGGCACCGTGTTCACCTTCACCGGCCCCAGGCCCGCCGCCCGCGCGGCCGCCAGGCCGGCCAGCACGTCCGGCAGCCGGTCGCGCCGGGTCAGCGCCGCGAACCGCTCCGGGCGCAGCGTGTCCAGGCTGACGTTCACCCGCCGCAGCCCCGCCGCCCGCAGCCCGGCCGCCGCCCTGGCCAGGCCGATGCCGTTGGTCGTCAGCGACAGCTCCACGCCCAGCGCCGCCAGCCGGCCCACCAGGGCGACCAGGCCGCGGCGCAGCAGCGGCTCCCCGCCCGTCAGCCGTACCGACCGCACCCCCAGCCGCTCGACCCCGACCCGGACCAGCCGCAGCACCTCGTCGTCGGTCAGCACCCCCTCGCGCGGCAGCCAGTCCAGGCCCTCCGCCGGCATGCAGTACGTGCAGCGCAGGTTGCAGCGGTCGGTCAGCGAGACCCGCAGATCGGTGTGGACGCGGCCGAAGCGGTCCACCAGCGGGCGCGGTGCGGTGTTCATCGACCCAGTACAGGGGGCGGACGGGCGGCGCGGCCAGCGGCCGAACCGCCGGGGAGCGGGCACGGCCGGCGGCCCGGGCTTGTGGGTTCGTCCAACTCCGGGCCCCGGGTGCTGCGCGACGGCCGCCCGGCCGGGCAGGCTGGGCCCATGAGCCGCACCGCAGCCCACCCCGCCCCCGCGCCCCCGGGGCCGCCCGCGGCCGCCGACCGCACCCGCGCCGCCGCCGGGCCGACCGCATGAGCCGCGGCGGCCGACCCCCCGTCCCCGCGCTGGTGCTCGCCGCCGGCGGCGGGCGCCGCCTCGGCGGGCGCCCCAAGGCGCTGATCCGCTACCGGGGCCGCCCCCTGGTCGAGCACGCCGTGGCGGTCGTCCGCGCCGGGGGCTGCCCGGACGTGACGGTGGTACTGGGCGCCGAGGGCGACCGGGTCCGGGCCACCGCGCACCTGCCCGGGTGCCGGCTGGTGGCCAACCCGGACTGGGCCGGCGGCATGGGCTCCTCGCTGCGGGCCGGGCTGGCCGCGCTGGCGCCGGAGGCGTCGGCGGTGCTGGTGATGCTGGTGGACACCCCGGGCGTCACCCCGGCGGCGGTGGCCCGGCTGCTCGCCGCGCACCGGGCGGGCGCCGAGCTGGCGGCCGCCGCGTACGACGGGCGGCGCGGGCACCCGGTGCTGATCGGCGCCCGGCACTTCGCCGAGGCGGCGGCGGGCGCGGACGGCGATGCCGGTGCCCGGGCGCTGCTGGCCGCGCACGCGGGCGAGGTCGTGCTCGTCGAGTGCGCCGACGTCGCCGTGCCGGACGACCTCGACACGCCCGCCGACCTGGCCCGCTGGTCCGCCGGCTGACCACCCGCCGGGTGCCGGGGCCGTCCGCCCTCCACCTGCCGGGGGACCATCCCTGATCCGTCCCTGAGGATTGTCCCATTCCGCGCCAACCGTCCCCCGTTTGGGGGAGCATGGGAATCGCCGCACCCACCCGACCCCAACGGACGGAGCCCGCGATGGCCGGACTGCCCGACGACTTCACCGGACACGACCCCGCCCTGCCGGGGCCGGGAGCGGGCGGTGGCGCGCGGGCGATCCGCTGCCCCGCCTGCCGTCGCGAGCACCTGTACGAGCCGCCCTCGCTGCCGTGCCCGTGCGGCGCCTCGCTGAAGGTGCCGCTGCTGCGCGGCGGGGTGCCGGTGCAGGTGCGGTTCCGCTCCTGGGAGGACTCCTGGCTGAGCATGCGCTGCCCGCACTGCGGCCGCTCGGACCAGTGGCCGCAGCCCGAGTTCACCTGCAACTGCGGCGCGACCGTCCGCCTCCCGGTGGACCGCGCCACCCGGCTGAACGCCGGCACGGCCGGCCCGCTCACCGCCGCCGGCCCGCAGTCCTCCCGCCCGCAGCCGGCCCACCCGATGGGCGCCCCGGTGCCCGCCCCGCCCGCGCCGCCGGCCCCGCCCGGGACCACCGCCGGCCGGGCCCGCCCGTTCCGCCACCGCACGCCGTTCCGCCCGCACCCGGTGCGCACCTCGCAGGACGCGGTGTTCACCGCCGCCCGCTACCTGGAGTGGCTCGGCTTCGACGACCTGGAGCTGACGGAGGCCCAGGAGCGCGACGGCGTCACCCTGCTGGGCAGCCGGATGGTCGCCCAGGTGGACACCTGGACCGAGCCCGCCGACGTCAAGTCGGTGGAGTGCCTGTGGCTGCAGACCCTGCACGCCGAGGAGATGGCCGCCGCCATGTTCACCCTGGCCGGCTACTCGCACCAGGCCACCGTGCGCGGCGAGCAGCTGCTGGTCGCCCTGTTCAGCCTGGACCTGGCCGGCGTGCCGCAGCCCGCCAACGGCGCGGCCGAGGCGCTGATGGAGACCGGCTGGACGTCCTGACGGCCCGCCGCTCCCCCACTAGATCATCCGCCCCGGAAAAGCAACAACCTGCGCTCGTGATCTGGTGCACAAGCTCACCCCCGTGTTGAATTGCCGCCACAGCGCGGGACTTCGCCCTGCAGCCCGCCGTTCCGTCATCATGCGAACGGACCGCGGCAGCGCGCCTGGGCGGGCCCCGTGCCCGGCTGGATGGCGCGCACAAGGAGGTGGCGTTGTCGGAGCACGGATGGGGCCCGAGCGGCCCGGACGGGCTGGGGCGGGCAGCGGAGGAACCGGGCGACACCGTATGGCGACTACGGTCCCGGGCGTGCTGGCAGGAGGCCGCCGACCTGCTCCGGCCGGCCGCCGAACACGACCCGACGGCCGCCCTCCGGCGGGCCGAACTCCTCATCGAGCAGTGCCTGTTCACCGCCGCCCACTGGATCCAGGCGGAACAGGCACTGCGCCTGGCCGAGGCGCTGGCGACCGGCACCGAGCAGCGCGCGGCCGCCGCCTGCGCCCGCGGCTTCCTCGCCTACGTGGCCAGCGTGCTCGGCCCGCGCGACCGGCTGGACGAGGCGCAGGCGGCACTCGGCCGCACCTCGGCCCTGCTGCCGCCGGGCGCCCCGGGCCGCCCGCTGCTGGACTTCCGGCGCGGACTGGTCGCCGAGAACCTGCTGCGCGACCGCGGCGCCGCCTGGATCGCCTACCGCCGGGCGCACGAGGCCGCCGGGGAGCGCGGCGACAAGCTGCTGCGCTCCTACACCTGGCGCCACCTGGCCGCCCTCGCGCTGTCCCGCGGCGACCGCGGCCACGCCCGGGAGGGCTTCGACGCCTCGCTGCGGCTGCGCGAGCAACTCGGCTTCACCGTGGGGGTGGCGCCGGCGCTCGCGGCGCTCGCCGAGGTGTCCGAGCCGGCCGAGGCCGCGCGCCTGCGCGCCGAGGCCGCCCGGCTGGTGCACGCGCTCGGCGGCGTGCCGGTCTGGCTCGCACGCCAACTGGCCGCCCCGCCACCGCCCGGCACTCCCCCGGACGGACGCAGCACCCGCGAGACCCGGGGCACCATCAGCTAAGGTGAGCCTAACCTGGCCGGGGTGAGCAGTGCCCCGGCCGGGTCAGCCTTGCCGTTCCCCGGGCACCGCCATGCCCCGGCCCGGCCGGGCCCGGCGGGCAGCAGCACGGCCGGGCACCCCGGGCCCCCATGCGCGGCCCCGGTCGACCCGATGGGGCCCGACCATGACCGCGAGCAGCACCCGGCCCGTCCCCGCACCGTCCGCCCCCCGCACCACCGAGGCGCACACCCCGGCCGCCGCGCCGGACCCCACCACCCCCTGCGCGCCGTCGTACCACCGGCTGACCGGCCTCACCCCGACGCTCAGCGTGCGCTGCGCCCCACCCCCGTCCGGCGACGGCTGGCTGACCGCCGCCGACCTGGCCGAACGCCCCGCAGCCGTCCGCGACCTGGTCGCCGTGGACGCCCGCCAGGGCCTCGCCCGCTACGGGCGGCCGCTGCGCCCGGACGTGGCGGCCGGCTTCGGCCTGCACCGCGCGGTCTGGCCGCTCTCCCTGCTGTTCACGGTGCCGTGGTTCCTGGAGCGGCGGGTGCCGCTGCTCGGGCCGGGGGACGTGGCGCTGCGCCGGGGCAACGCCGCCGTGGAGCTGACGGTCCGCCCGGCGGCGTTCGTCTGCCTGCCGGACGACCCGGCGGCCGCCTCACCGGCCACCGCCGCGGCCACCGCCCCGGCCGCCCGCACCGCAGCCGTCCGCACCGTGGCCGTCCGCACCGCCCCGGACGAGACCGCGCTGGCGGCCGAACTCCGGTGCGCGCTGGGCGCGTTCCTGGACCCGCTGCTGGCCGCGTTCCGCCCGCAGGTGCGGCGCGGGCCCCGGGTGCTGTGGGCGATGGCCACCGACGCCGTGGTGGAGGGGCTCTGCTACGCGGGCGGGCTGCTCGGCGAGCCGGAGCGGGCGCGCGCCGAACTGTCCGCGCTGCTCGCCCCCGACGACCCAGCGCCCGCTGACCGAGCGCCCGCCGACCGAGCCCCGGCGGGCCCCGCCCCCGCGCACGCGCCCGGCGCGCCGGGCCGCCCCGCTCCCGCTCCGGCCCCCTTCACCCCGGGCGCCGGTTTCGCGACCCCGGCGCCCGGCCGGGGCGGCGCTCCCGGAGCACCCTCCGGAGGCGGCGCCCCGGACGCGACGGCCCGGGCCAGGGCCAGCTGCTGCCTCGTGTACACCGCGGCCCCCGAGGACATGTGCGCCGGCTGCCCCCGCGTCACGCGCGGTTGACGAAAACCCGTTCGACCTCGAACTCGAAAAGCCTGGAATTCCGGGAATCGCCCGCTTCGAATTCATACGACGATGCGACCGACGCGGGGTCAGAAATCCCTCTACTCAGCGCATTGACGGTGAATCCGCCATTCCCTCGCCGAGCATCCGCCATGATGGTCCCCGCCATCACGGCGCAGGAACTCGACGCAGAAAGCGAGGCTGGTTCCGGCGATGAAATTGTCCGACATACCGCTCGGCTGGGCCGTCACCGGAGTCGCGGGGCTGCTGGTCAGCGCACTCCTGGTGGCCCTGGCCCGGAGCCGGGGATCCGCCGCCGGGGCGGACTCCTGGGAGCGTTCCGAGGAACGGCGCCGCAACAAGGAATCCCTGTACGGCGCCGCCTCGTACACGCTGCTGTTCTGCTGCGCCGGGGTCGCGGCCGCACTCTCCTTCCACGGGCTGGTCGGCTTCGGCATGCAGAACCTCGGCCTGTCCGGCGGCTGGGAGTACCTGGTGCCGTTCGGGCTGGACGGCGCCGCGATGTTCTGCTCGGTGCTCGCCGTCCGCGAGGCCAGCCACGGCGACGCCGCACTCGGCTCCCGGCTGCTGGTCTGGCTGTTCGCCGGCGCCTCGGCCTGGTTCAACTGGGTGCACGCCCCGCGCGGCTTCGGCCACGCCGGCGCCCCGCAGTTCTTCTCCGGCATGTCGCTGTCCGCGGCGATCCTGTTCGACCGAGCGCTCAAGCAGACCCGCCGGGCGGCGCTGCGCGAGCAGGGACTCGTCCCGCGGCCGCTGCCGCAGATCCGCATCGTCCGCTGGCTGCGCGCCCCGCGCGAGACCTACGCGGCCTGGTCGCTGATGCTCCTGGAGGGCGTGCGCAGCCTGGACGAGGCGGTGGACGAGGTCCGCGACGAGAAGCGGGAGCGGTCGCTGGAGAAGGAGCGGCGCAAGCTGGCGGGCCGCCGCGAGCGGGCCGAGATCCGGGCGATCAACCGGGGCAGCGCCACCTGGCGCGGCCGCGGGAGCACCACCGCCGCCCGGCAGTTGGAGTCCGGCTCGGAGCCCGCCATAGTCGGCGGGCCGTCCGGCCCGCGCGCGGTCGAGGCCCCGGAGGGCGACTCCGGGGCCGCCGAGGGCACGGTCGTCCAGCCCGGCCTGCCGGCCCGGCCGGAGCGGCGCACCGTCGACCTCACCTCCGAGGAGGACACCGTCACCCTGCCCCGGCTGGACTCGCTGGAGCGCAAACTGAAGGACCTGGAGCAGCAGTTCGGCTAGCTGCTCCTCCTCCCTGGCACGGCCCTCACTCCCGGACCGAGGGCCGCAGGACGAGCGACGCGTCGGCTCCGAGGAGCCGGCCCGCGCTCGGCGGGAGGGGGACGGAGAGGGTCGCGTCCCGGTCCGGGGCGAGCGGGCCGTCGCTGATCGGGTAGCGGTCGGCGATCGCGACCGGCACCTGGGAGTTCCAGGCGGCCCAGAGCCGCAGCTCGCCCTTGGGATCGTCGGCCTCGTGCCCGACGTCGACGATCAGCGTGTCGTCCCAGTCCGCCGTCTGGGCGAGATGGTCCCGCCAGAACAGCAGTCCGTGCTCCTCGGTCAGCCGGGAGACCCGCAGGTGCAGCGAGTAGCGCGACGGTAGCGACACGGGCGTGTTGGAACCGTCCGCGGGCATGGTCAGCGGGTCGAGCAGGAAGACCGTGGTGAGCGGGATCGGGCCGCCGTCCGGCTCGGGCTCCAGCGTGACGGGGCAGTGGTGCGCGGCCAGCTGCTGGTGCATCACGACGGGCAGTCCGCGGATCGACAGCTGGATCTCGCCCTGCCAGAACGACCGGCGGCCGTCCGCGTCGGGCGGGGCGGGCGCCAGACCCGCGAGGGCGATCTCCACCCGCTTGCGGCCGAACAGGAAGCGGCGCAGGTTCTGGTACCCCTCCTCGGAGTTGACCAGGCCGTAGCGGCCCGAGTGCGAGCGGTGGACGTACGCGCGGTGCGCGCCCTCGACGTAGGCGTTGCGGGTCGCGACCAGGCCGTCGCTCTGCGGGCCCACCACCTTCTGCGCCAGGCCGTAGTCCCCGGCGTCGGTGCCGACCACGCAGAAGATCCGGTCGGTGTCGAAGTCCTCGGGCGGGACCACGTTCACCGGCCAGTCCGGCGGCGCCTCGGTGCCGAAGTCGACGTGCGGCACCAGGTAGCCGTACATCTTCTCGGGCGCGAAGATGTCGGAGCCGACCGGGCCGAGGTCCTCCATGAACTCGTCGAGCAGGCCCCCGCCGACCGCGAAGGCGATCCCGCCGTGCGGGGTGCCGTAGGTGAACAGCCGGTCGACCAGGTCCTTGCCGGGCAGGGTGGGCCGGAAGTCGCCGAGGCTCTGGTGCGACCACTTCTGGAGCATGCTGCGGCAGATCAGGCCGCCCATCGAGTGGGCGATCAGGACGACCTTGTCGGCGCCCGTCTTCTCCCGGACCAGCTGGACGAGTTCGTACAGGTCGCGGGCCGCCGCCTCGATGTCGAAGTCGGCGGCCTTGCCGCCGAAGGTGTCGGCGGACGCGTCGTAGAAGCGGTGGATCCAGACGGTCGCCGGGTCCACCGACCCGGCCGCGCGGGCGCGCAGGTAGGCCTTCGGGTCACCGGTCACCAGCGGGTGGTAGCCGTCCTCGGCGAAGAGCCGCAGCAGCGGGCTCTCGAACTGGTAGTACTGGGCGGCTCCGTCGCCGCCGACCCGGATGTGGGTCGACCCGTCGTTGAAGCCGTAGAACGGGTCGTCGACCTGCTTGTCGATGCCGCTGGTGCCGCCGGCGAAGCCGCGCACGTAGATCAGCGGGAGGCGGGCGACGTCCGCGGTGGCGTCGTGCGGCTCGGCGGGCTTCCGTTGCGGGGGCGGCAGCGGGACCGAGGGGGTCGCGGGGGTTTCGTCGTGCGTGTGGTGATGGAAGATCGACACCATGGCGTGATCCTCGGGTTCCGCAGAGTGGTGATGACTGCCCGCCGTCCACCGGCGACCGCCTGCGACCGGCGAGCCGGAGCCACACGCCCTCACCGGCTGCCGGGACGCGCCGGGGCACGTGACCTGTCTTCAGATTACGCCCCTCCAGACCGTCCGGACCGGGCCGGTTTCCGGTCGGTCCGGCCGGTCCGGACGGGCGCGGGCCGGGCGGCCGTCCGGTCAGGCGGCGGCGACGCCGCTGAGCTCGAACCACATCCGCTTGCCGGAGCCGCGCGGCTCCACGCCCCACGCGTCGGCCAGCGCCTCGACCAGCATCAGGCCGCGCCCGGAGGAGGCCTGTTCGCCGGGCGTCCGGCGGGTCGGCCAGAGGTCGGACTCGTCCTCCACCTCGACCCGCAGCCGGGCCCGGCCGCCGTCCGCGGCCGGCTCCCGGTAGAGGCGGGCGGTGAACATGGCGTCACGGTCCGTGTGCCGGATGGCGTTGGTGACCAGCTCGGAGGAGAGCAGTTCGGCGGTGTCGATGAACTCGGCGACGCCCCACCGGCGCAGCGCGTCGCGCAGCTCGGCCCGGACCTCGGCGATCCGCGCCAGGTCGGCCTGGCCGATCCGGCGGCGCAGCTGCTGGGCGGCGAGCCCGCCCGACGGGCCGTCCCAGCGCAGGAGCAGCAGCGCTATGTCGTCCTCGCGCTCGCTGGACTCGGCGGCCTGGGAGGCGATCCGGTCGGCCAGCTCCTCCAGCGGGTCGCGGGCGGCCCCGTCCGCGGCGGGCAGCGGCGCGGCGAGGGCGCGGGTGAGCCGCTCGACGCCCTGGTCCAGGTCCATGCCGCGCGACTCGACCAGGCCGTCGGTGCACAGCAGCACGGTCTCGCCCGGGTCCAGGCTGAACCGGGTGACCCGGTACTCCTGGTCCGGGTCGATGCCCAGCGGCAGCCCGCCGGCCACCGGCACCACGGCGGCGCTGCCGTCCGCGCGGCGCACCACCGGGTCGAGGTGGCCGGCCCGCACCGCGTAGACCACGCCGTAGTCGACGTTGACCTCGGCGTAGGTGCAGGTGGCGAAGTGGTCGGTGTCCAGGTCGGCGAGGAAGCGGGAGGCGCGGGCCATCACCGCGGCGGGCGGGTGGCCCTCGGCGGCGTAGGCGCGCAGCGCGATCCGCAGCTGCCCCATGATCCCGGCGGCGTGCACGTCGTGGCCCTGCACGTCGCCGATCACCAGGCCGACGTGCCCGCCGGGCAGCGGCACCACGTCGTACCAGTCGCCGCCGATCTGCAGGCCGGAGCCGGCCGCCAGGTAGCGCACGGCGGTGGTCACGCCGGGCACGGCGGGGACGGTGCGCGGCAGCATCACCCGCTGCAGGCCGGCCGCCAGCTCGTGCTCGGCGTCGTGCAGCCGGGCCCGGGCCAGCGACTGGGCGACCAGCCCGCCCAGGGTGGTGAGCAGGGTGCGCTCGTCCGCGTCCAGCTCCCGCTCGTCGTCGAAGCTGACCACGCACACGCCGATCGCCCGGCCGCTGGCCACCAGCGGCAGGTACGCCCAGGAGCCGCGGCCGTTGCGGCTGGTGGGCTCCCACACCTCCGGGTAGCCCTCGCGGTACTCCGCGCGGGAGGAGACGAACACCGGCGCGCGGTGGCGCAGCGCCTCGGAGGCCGGGTGGCCGGCCGGCAGCAGGGTGCGGTCCCAGACGGCGAGCGACTCGGTCAGGTAGCCGGAGGCGCCGAGGATCTGCGCCCGCCCGGCCTCGAAGGAGGCGAGCACCAGGCCGTCCGGCGGCAGGCCGGGCAGCGGCAGCTCGGTGAACACCCGGGCGACGTCCCGGACGGTGACGGCCTCGGACAGCGCGCGGGCCGCCTCCTTGATGAACCGGGAGCGCTCCTCGCGCAGCAGGGCGAGCCGGTCCGCGCGGTCGCGCTTGTGCAGTTCGACGGTGGCGTCCCAGACGAAGCCGACCATCCGGGAGGCGCGGCCGAAGGCGTCGGCGAGCACCCGGCCGCGGAAGCGCACCGCGCGCATGCTGCCGTTCGGCCCGACCGTGCGGTAGTAGGCGCCGCACTGGCCCAGCTCGGCGACCGCGCGCTCGACCCGGCGGCGCACCACGGGCGCGTCCTCGGGGTGCAGCAGGGCGAGGAAGGAGGCGGCGGTGCGGTCGAAGCGGCCCTGGTCCATGGCGTCCAGGCCGATGATCGCGCAGGCCCGCAGGTCGCCCTCCAGGACGTCGCGGCGGATGTCCCAGTCGAAGGAGCCGATGCCGTTGGCGGCCATCGCGGGCTCCAGCCAGTCCGGCATGGTGTCGGCGGAGGCGGGCGGCAGGCCGCCGGAGAGCACCGGGGCGAGCCGGGCGGCGGCGAGCGTCGGGGGCACCCGGGAGCCGCGGCGGGAGGCCTGCGCGGGCGGTCGGGCCCGCCCGGGGGCCGGCGGTTCGGCGGCGGACGTGCCGGCAGGAAGCGCCGGACCCGGCGACTCGGGCTCAGTGGGCATGCTGCTCCTGCCGCTGCCGCGGCGGACCGAGCCGATCGTCCGGACGGGCCGCGTGGCGATGTGATGGATCGTGCTGGATCGGGCGGTGTCGACGGGCGCTGGTCAGTCGAGGTTCGGTCTCCCCGCAGCTTCCCGCACGTGGACACACAGTCCCACCATCCTGGCCAATGATGCGCCGAGCGGCAATGCCATCGGACCGGAAATCTTCCGTTCCGCCTTCTGTTCAGGGCTTGCTTCGACGGCGAATCAATCGACGGCGAACCATCGTACGGGACGCGGCGGCCCGGCGCCCGGCAGTCGGCCCGCGGCGGGCTCACGGCGGCCCGGCCGGCTCAGGGCAGGGCGAGCTCGAACCAGGTCACCTTGCCGTCGCCGCGCAGCTGCACGCCCCAGGAGTCGGCGAGCGCCTCCACCAGCAGCAAGCCCCGCCCCGAGGTCGCGGTCTCGGCGGCCGGCTCGCGGCGGCGGCCGGGCAGCCGGCTGGTGCCGTCCTGCACCTCGATCCGCAGCCGCAGGTCCGACCCGAGGACGGCGTCGAAGACGGCGCCCTCGCCGGTGTGCAGCAGCGCGTTGGTGACCAGTTCGGAGGAGAGCAGCTCGGCGGTGTCGGACAGCTCCGGCACCCCCCAGTGGTTCAGCGCCGAGCGCAGCCGCCGCCGGACCGAGCCGACCGCGGGCAGGTCCGCCGGGTCCACCGTCAGGTGCAGCCGGCGGTGCAGTGCGCAGCCCGGGGCGGGCACCGCCGGCAGGGCCGTCCCGGTGCTGCCGACCGGCCCCTGGACCGGGCCGGAGCGGTAGCCGTCGCCCGAGCCCGTCCGCTGCCGCGGGAATCGCGACTGACCGTCCATCACCAATGCCCCCGCCTTCAAATCCCGGGCCCCCGCGTCCGGAATCCCCCGCCGGCCGGGTGGCCCCCTCGTTCTGGCCACCCATCGTCATGCCCAGTTGACGGCGTTTGCAACAGTGTGCGTCCGATCACCTGGGGTGAAAGGGGCACGGGGCGGTTCACGTGATCCAACTGCCCGCGCCGGACGGGTTTGCGAAGCGCAGAGGCTGTTTTCGAACCCGCTCCCGCCCGATCCCGCGCACGCCCGGCGCCCGTACGGACCGTGCTCCCCGCCGCGCGCCCCCGCGCCCGCCACCGCCGCACGCCGCCCGCACCCGGCCCCTCACCCCCGCCGCCCGCCCGGCGGGCCGAACGTGTCGGGAGCGGCAACGCTGGACAGGGCGCCCCGGGCCGGGTTCAATGACCCGGGATGTTTGAACGGCGTTCTAACATCACCCCGGAAGCCCGCGCGGCCCCGCGCACCGGGCCCCCGGCCGACCCCCTCCCCCGGCGACGCGAGCGAGGAACCGTGCGACTGACCCCCACCGAGCGGGACCGGCTGCTGATCTTCACAGCAGCCGAACTGGCCCGCGCCCGCCGCGCCCGGGGCGTGCGCCTCAACATCCCCGAGGCGACCGCCCTGATCGCGGACACCGTCTGCGAGGCCGCCCGCGACGGCCGGCGCCTCGCCGAGGCCATCGAGGCCGGCCGCTCCGTCCTCACCGCCGACGACGTGCTGCCCGGCGTGCCCGACGTGGTCACCGTCGTCCAGGTCGAGGCCGTCTTCGACGACGGCACCCGCCTCGCCGTCGTCAACGACCCCTTCCGCGGCGCCGGCTCGCTCGGCGACGGCGCCCCCGGCGGCGCCCTGATCGGCGACGGCGCCGGCTACGACCCGGTCGAGGAGACCCTGCTGCTCCCCGTCCACAACACCTCCGGGGTGCCGATCTCCGTCACCTCGCACTTCCACTTCTTCGAGGCCAACCCGCGCCTGGCCTTCGACCGCGCCGCCGCCTACGGCACCCACCTGGCCGTCCCGGCCGGCTCCTCGGTGCGCTTCGACCCCGGCGCCACCGTCGAGGTCGGCCTGGTGCCGATCGGCGGCGCACGCGTCGCGATCGGCTTCGCCGGGCTCGTCGACGGGCCGCTGGACGCGCCCGGCGCCAAGGAAGCCGCCCTCGCGAAGGCCCGCGCCACCGGCTACCTGACCAGCTTCGACGACGCCGAGGTGCCCTCATGAGCTCGATCACCCCGCACGACTACATCGCGGTGCACGGCCCGCGCGCCGGCGACCGGGTCCGGCTCGGCGACTCCGGCCTGATCGTGCGCGTCGAGTCCGACTCCCAGGCCCCCGGCGACGAGTTCCTGGCCGGCTTCGGCAAGACCGCCCGCGACGGCCTGCACCTCAAGCCCGCCGCCGTCCGCGACACCTGCGACGTGGTGATCAGCAACGTGCTGGTCATCGACGCGATCCAGGGCATCCGCAAGACGTCCATCGGCCTGATCGGCGGCCGCATCGCCTCCATCGGCCGAGCGGGAAACCCGGACACCCTGGACGGCGTGGACGTCGTCGTCGGCACCGGCACCACCATCGTCTCCGGCGAGGGCCTGATCGCCACCGCCGGCGCCATCGACACCCACGTCCACCTGCTGTCGCCCCGCATCATGGAGGCCTCGCTGGCCTCCGGCGTCACCACCATCATCGGCCAGGAGTTCGGCCCGGTCTGGGGCGTCGGCGTCAACTCCCCCT
>NZ_JZKH01000113.1 GCF_000961885.1 Streptomyces rubellomurinus | reverse complement strand
GTGGTGTTCGGGCACTTCGGGGACCGGGTGGGGCGGAAGGCGACGTTGGTGGTGTCGCTGTTGCTGATGGGGTCGGCGGCGGCGGCGGGGGGGGTGCTGCCGGGTTTCGCGGCGTGGGGGTGGTGGTCGCCGGCGGTGCTGGTGGTGTTGCGGGTGTGCCAGGGCGTGGGGTTGGGCGGGGAGTGGGGCGGGGCGGCGCTGTTGATCGCGGAGAACGCGCCGGCGCGGCGGCGGGGGCGCTACGGGGCGTTCCTGCAGTTGGGGCCGACGGGCGGGTTCGTGCTGGCGAACGGGGTCTTCCTGGCGCTCCAACTCGGCCTGGACGAGCGGTCGTTCCGGGAGTGGGGCTGGCGGGTACCGTTCCTGGCCTCGTTCGCGCTGGTGGCGGTGGGGCTGGCGGTGCGGCTGCGGCTGGACGAGACGCCGTTGTTCCGGGCGGCGCAGGGGCGGGAGCGGCCGCCGGTGGTGGAGGTGGTGCGGGGGCACTGGCGGACGGTGCTGGCGGGGGCCGGGGCGCTCACCGTGGGGTACGCGCTGTTCTACCTGACGACGACGTACGCGCTGGCGTACGGGACCACCGGGCTCGGGGTGGCGAGCACGCTGCTGCTGTCGATGCTGCTGGTCGGCGCGGTGGGCGGCGGGGTGATGGTGTGGGTGAGCGCCTCGCTCAGTGACCGGTGGGGCCGGCGGCGGACGCTGCAGCGGGCGACGGGCCTGGCGGCGGTGTGGTCGCTGGTGCTGTTCCCGCTGTTGGAGACGGTGCGCCGGCCGTTGATGTTCACGGCGCTGGCGGGCGCGATGGTGGTGCTGGGGTGCCTGTTGGGGCCGATGGCGGCGTTCCTGCCGGAGCTGTTCCCGACGCGGGTGCGCTACACGGGCGCCGCGTTGACGTACAACCTGGGCGGGGTGGTAGGCGGGGCGACGACGCCGCTGGTGGCGACGAGGCTGACGGAGTCGTACGGGACGGCGCAGCCGGTCGGCTGGTACCTGGCGGGGCTGGGGGTGCTGGCGCTGGGGTGCCTGCGGCTGCTGCCGGACACGACGGCCGTCGAGCTGGCGGCCGTGGACCGAGCGGCGGATCAGGCGGCGGATCAGGCGGCGGACGGCGGACGCCGCCGGGCGCCCGCCCTGGGGGCGGACCCGGCGGCGTAGCCGCGCGTACGGGCGGGGCGGGGGCTCAGCCGGCCAGGGCGGCGCGGCCGGCCAGCACGATCGCGGTGTGCTTGGCGACGCGCTCGCCGAGGTGCTCGGCGGTCGCGATGTCGGCCTTGTGGACGGCCTCGGCGCCCGCGTCGGACGGGGAGGAGGCGGCGGCGCCGTTGAAGAAGCCGAGGCGGTTGATGTCGTTCTCGCTGGCAGTGGTGGCGTTCCAGCCGGGCTTGAGGCCCAGGTTGACCCAGCTCATGCCGTGCTGGGCGGCGAGGGTCTGGAAGTAGGCGAGGGTGCTCGCCTTGTCGCCGCTCTTGGAGGCGGAGTTGGTGAAGCCGGCGGCGACCTTGTCCTGCCAGGCGTCGATGAACCAGCGCTTGCTGGTGGCCTCGGCGAAGGTGTGGAAGGCACCGGAGGCGCTGCCCATGTAGGTGGGGGAGCCGAAGACGATCGCGTCGGCGGCGTCGAGCTGGGCCCACTGCTCGTCGGTGATGGTGTCGACGCCGATCTGGACGACCTCGGCGCCCGCGGCGGCGGCGCCGCGCGCGACGGCCTCGGCGATCACGGCGGTGTGGCCGTAGCCGGAGTGGTAGGCGAGGGCGACGGTGGGGCGGACGGCGGTCATGCGGGCACTCCTGTACGGGACGGGCGAAGGCCGGGGAAGGGCGGCGGGGAACGGACCGGGCCGTGGTTCGGGGGCCGGTCCGTCGAACGGTCTCCAATATAGACCAGGTCTCCATCGGAGACCAAGAAGCGAAAAGAGACCAGGGGTGGATTGGAGACCGGCGGACTACCCTGGAGGGCATGACGACGCAAGAAGTGGCCCGGGCCGCGTCCGTCCGGGGCGGGCAGCAGGAGCGCGGGGAGCGGGACCACGGGGAGCAGGAGCACGGGGAGCAGGGGCACAACGTCTTCGCCCAGCTCTGCCCCAGCCGCGAGGTGTTCGCCGAGCTGGCCGACAAGTGGTCGATGCTGATCCTGATGGACCTCGCCCTCTGCGGCCCGCAGCGGTTCTCCGAGCTCCAGCGCGGGATCGACGGGGTCAGCCGCAAGATGCTCACCCAGTCGCTCCGCTCCCTGGAGCGCAGCGGCCTGGTGCTGCGGACGGTCCATCCGGAGACGCCCCCGCGCGTGGTCTACGACCTGCTGCCGCTGGGCCGGGAGCTGGCCGCCCTGCTCGCGCCGATCGGCCGCTGGACGGAGCGGTGCACCGGGCGGATCGTCGCGGCGCGCGAGGAGTTCGACGCGGCGCACGCCGAGGGCTGAGGCCGGCGGCGGTGCCGGTGCGGTCGGCGGACCGGGGCCGATTTCCCTTTCGGGTCGGCGGCCGTGTAATGTCTTCCTTGTTCGACCGGCCCGGCGAAAAGCCCGGCAAGCCCCTATAGCTCAGTCGGTAGAGCGTCTCCATGGTAAGGAGAAGGTCTGCGGTTCGATTCCGCATGGGGGCTCCACGGAAAGACCCCCCGCCTGATGGCGGGGGGTCTTTCGCGTTCCCCGTTCGGGGGAGCCGGGCCGGGAGGTCTGGCGGGTCGGGCACGGAATGCGTTCTGATGGTGCGTCATCGGCCGTCCGCCCGAGGGGTGCGGGCGCGAGCCGGACCCCGACCGGGAGGGCGTCATGGGTGTTCGACTCGTGGTGGTCGACGACCACCGACTGCTGGCCGAGGCGCTGGCCACCGCGCTCCAGCTGCGCGGGCACCGGGTCCTCGCGGTCGGCACCCCGGCCGCGGTGGCGGCCGACCTGGTGGTCGGGCGGCGACCGGAGGTGTGCCTGTTGGGGGTGGCCGCGCCGGGCGGGCCGGGCGCCTTCGACGGGCTGCGGCGGATCCGCCGGGAGTGCCCCGGGGTGGCCGTGATCGTGCTCGGGCCGGTGGGTGAACTGCGCGGCGTGGCAGGGGCGTTCGCGGCCGGCGCGGCCGGGTACGTGCCGAGCGACGAGCGGATCGAGGTGGTCGAGCGGGCGATCGGGCGGGCCCGGGCGGGGGAGGCGGCGGTCGCCGTGGACGTCCTGCGCGGGGCCTTCGACCAGCTGCTGCGCCCGGCGGTCGAGCCGGACGACGAGGCGGCGCGGCTGCTGCGGCTGCTGACCCGCCGTGAGGTGCAGGTGCTGGCCCGGATCGCGGACGGCGAGGACACGGCGGCGATCGCGGCCGGGATGCGGATCGCCGCGAGCACCGCCCGTACCCACGTCCAGCGGGTGCTGATGAAGCTCGGCGCGCGGACCAGGCTGGAGGCGGCCGCGGTGGCGGCGCGCACCGGTCTGCTGGAGCGGATGGCGGACGGCTGAGCGGCAGGTGAACGGTGCGGGACGGGATCGTCCGGGCGGCAACCGTGGTCCGGAGCACACCGGCGGGAAGGGAGAATGGCCCCAGTCGTTCGCATCTCAGTCGACGGCGCCGCCGACCGGGCGGGTGCCGTCGCCCGCTGGAGGTCTCAACATGAGTAAGTACCTGGTCACGGGTGGGGCCGGCTACGTCGGCAGCGTGGTCGCTGCCCACCTGCTGGAGGCGGGGCACCAGGTGACCGTCCTGGACGACCTCTCCACCGGGTTCCGCGAGGGCGTTCCGGCCGGGGCCGAGTTCGTCGAGGGGCGCATCCAGGAGGCCGGCAAGGTCCTGGACGGCTCCTTCGACGGCGTGCTGCACTTCGCCGCCTCCTCCCAGGTCGGCGAGTCGGTCGCGGACCCGGAGAAGTACTGGCGCAACAACGTGGCCGGTTCGCTGGAGCTGATCAGCGCGATGCGCGCGGCCGGCGTGCGCAAGCTGGTGTTCTCCTCCACCGCCGCCACCTACGGCGAGCCGGAGGTCGTGCCGATCGCGGAGACCGCCCGCACCGCGCCGACCAACACCTACGGCGCCACCAAGCTCGCCGTGGACCACATCATCACCAGCGAGGCCGTCGCGCACGGCCTGGCCGCCGTCTCGCTGCGCTACTTCAACGTGGCCGGCGCGTACGGCTCCTACGGCGAGCGGCACGACCCCGAGTCGCACCTGATCCCGCTGGTCTTCCAGGCCGCGCTCGGGCAGCGCCCGCACATCGCCGTGTACGGCGACGACTACCCGACCCCGGACGGCACCTGCATCCGCGACTACATCCACGTCGCGGACCTCGCCGACGCGCACCTGCTGGCGCTGGACGCGGCCAAGCCGGGCGAGCACCTGATCTGCAACCTGGGCAACGGCAACGGCTTCTCGGTCCGCGAGGTCATCGAGTCGGTCAAGCGCGTCACCGGCCGGGAGATCCCGGTGCAGGTCGCCGCCCGCCGGGCCGGCGACCCGGCCGTGCTGGTCGCCTCCGCCGAGCGCGCCCACCAGGCGCTGGGCTGGCAGCCGCGCCGGGCGAACCTGGACGACATCGTCGCCGACGCCTGGAAGTTCACCCTGGAGCGCGCCGGCCAGTAGGCCGTGACGACCGCCGCGGGCGCCGCTCCCCACCCGGGGGGCGGCGCCCGCGCCGTTCGCGGGTGGGGAGCGGCACAGGGGGTGGTTCCGGCCACCCGCGCACCTCCTGGCGAAACTTCACCAAACCACCACGAGCGTCTTTCCCGGCCCGTACCCTGAGGGCGGTATCGGCAGCGCCCGGGCCCCGGCGCCGCCCTGCGGGCGGGGGCTCGACGACGGGCCCCGGGGCCGGACCGGGTCGGCTCCGGGCTGGCGGGGATGGTCTGAGCAGGGGGAACTGACGATGGGGCGGATCCGCGTCCTGGTGGTCGACGACCACCGGATCTTCGCCGAGGCGCTGGCCGCGGCGCTCGCCGCCGAGCCGGACGTGGAGGTGGGCGCGGCCGGCAGCGCGGCCGCCGCCGAGCGGGCGCTGGAGCGGGCCGCCACCGAGGGCCGGGCCTACGACGTGGTGCTGGTCGACGCCGACCTCGGCGCGCAGGCAGCACAGGCGGCAGTCGCGGCACAGGCGGCACAGGCGGCGCAGACGAACCAGGCCGCCCCGGCGGCCCGGACGGCGCACCCCCCGCAGCCGGGCCCGGCGGCCGGTCAGCCGGGACAGCCGGCCGTCCGCCGCCGCCCCGCCCCGGCCGTGCCGCAGCCCCGCCGCCCGGCCCTGCCGCCCGCGGCTGTGTCGGCGCCGCCGCCCGGCGCCCGCCCGCTGTTCGACGAGCGCCCCGACCGCCTCCCGCAGCACCGCCCGGACCAGCTCAGACCCGTCGCCCCGGCGCCGGACGGCATCACCCTGCTCGGCCGGCTGCGCCGCGCCCACCCCGGGCTGCGCGCCGTCGTCCTGGCCGTCGCCGACGACCCGCACCGCGCCGCCCGCGCCCTGCACGCGGGCGCCGCCGGGTGGGTGGCCAAGGAGAGTTCGCTGGCCCGGTTGCTGGCGGTGATCCGCGGCGTGCTGCGGGACGAGACGCACCTGCCGCCGGCCCTGCTGACCGGGGTGATCCGGGAGCTGACCACCGCCCGGCGCGACCGCACCGAGAGCGAGCGGCTGGTGGACACCCTCACGCCGAGGGAGAAGCAGATCCTGCGCTGCATGGTCGCGGGTCTCGGCCGGCAGGCCGTCGCCGAGCGGCTGTACCTGTCGCCGCACACCGTCCGGACCCACATGCAGAACGTGCTGGGCAAGCTCGGGGTGCACTCCACGCTGGCGGCCGTCGCGGTGGCCCGCCGGGCCGGGGTCGGCCCGGCCGAGCCGGCCGTCCCGGCGCCGCCGCAGTCGGTGGCGGGCGCCGCCGAGCGGGGCTGAGCGGGCACGGCCCCGCAGGCCCTCAGCCCGGGATGTTGTCGAACGGGGCGACCAGCAGCCGGAGCAGTCCGGCGAGTTCGCCCTGCTGGCCGGGGGTCAGCTGGGCCAGCAGTTCGCGCTCGTGCACGAGCAGTCCGGCGAGCGCCTGGTCGGCGCGGTCCCGCCCGTCGTCGGTGAGCCGGACGAGCACGCCGCGCCGGTCGTCCGGGTCGGGCAGGCGCTTGACCAGGCCCTTGCCGGTGAGGCGGTCGATCCGGTTGGTCATGGTCCCGGAGGTGACCAGGGTCTGGGTGAGCAGTTGGCCGGGGGAGAGCTGGTACGGGGAGCCGGCCCGCCGAAGGGCGGTCAGCACGTCGAACTCCCAGGGTTCCAGGCCGTGCTCGGCGAAGGCGGTGCGGCGGGCGCGGTCCAGGTGCCGGGCCAGCCGGCTGACCCGGCTGAGCACTTCGAGCGGCTCCACGTCGAGGTCGGGGCGCTCTCGGCGCCACGCTGCGACCAGCCTGTCGACCTCGTCCTCCATGACGATCAGTGTATCGGTGGATGTGTCGATGTGAAGTCTCTTGACATCGAGAAATGTGCCAGTGAGGCTAACGGAGATATCTTGATGTCGAGATACCTGAGAGGTGAGCCATGGCCGCTCCCGTCTGGGACCCGACCCAGTACTTGCGCTTCGCCGACGAACGGACCCGCCCGCTGCACGAGCTGCTGGCCCGGGTCCCCGCCCTCCCGCACCCGGGCGCCGAGGTGGTGATCGACATCGGCTGCGGCCCCGGCAACTCCACCGCCGCCCTGCGCGAGCGCTGGCCGCACGCCCGCCTCACCGGCGTCGACAGCTCCGCCCCGATGCTCGCCACCGCCCGTACCGAGGGCGAGCCCACCGCCGCGTACCTGCTCGCCGACGCCCGCGACTACGACCCGGCCCCGGTGCGGCCCGACCTGATCGTCTCCAACGCCACCCTGCAGTGGGTGGACGGGCACCTGGCGCTGCTGCCGCGCTGGGCCGACGCCCTCGAACCCGGCGGGGTCCTCGCCTTCCAGGTGCCCGGCAACTTCGACGCCCCCAGCCACACCCTGCTCGCCGACCTGCGCCGCAGCGCCCGCTGGCGCGACGCGCTCGGCACGGGGGCCGTCCGCGCCGGCGTCCACCCGCCCGAGCGCTACCTCGACGCCCTGGCCGCCGCCGGCTGCCGGCCCGACGTCTGGGAGACCACCTACTCCACCCTGCTGGCGGGGCCGGAGCCCGTCCTGGAGTGGGTCAAGGGCAGCGCCCTGCGCCCGGTCCTCACCCGGCTCACCGACCCGGCCGACCGGGCCGCCTTCCTCGCCGAGTACGGGCGGCTGCTGCGCGAGGCCTACCCGGCGGGGCCGTACGGGACGGTGTTCCCGTTCCGGCGGATCTTCGCGGTCGGGGTCAAGCAGGCCGGGGCCAAGTAGGCCGGGGCCAAGCGCTGACAGGGAGCCCGGCGCGGGCTCAGCCCGTGCGCTCGCCGACGAGCCTCGGGTGCCGCTCCAGGCCCTCCAGCCCGTGCCAGGCCAGGTTCACCAGGTGCGCCGCCACCGTCGCCTTGTCCGGCTTGCGGACCTCCAGCCACCACTGGCCGGTCAGCGCGACCATCCCGACCAGCATCTGCGAGTACATCGGGGCCAGCCGGGCGTCGAAGCCGCGGGACTTGAACTCCAGGCCGAGGATGTCCTCGACCTGGGTGGCGATGTCGCTGATCAGCGAGGCGAAGGTGCCGGTCGACTGCGCCACCGGCGAGTCCCGGACCAGGATCCGGAAGCCGTCCGTCGAGGTGTCGATGTAGTCCATCAGCGCGAACGCCGCCTGCTCCAGCAGTTCGCGCGAGTGCCCGCCGGTCAGCGCGCCGGTCACCATGTCCAGCAGCAGCTGCATCTCGCGGTCCACCACCACCGCGTACAGCCCCTCCTTGCCGCCGAAGTGCTCGTACACCACCGGCTTGGAGACCCCGGCGCGCTCCGCGATCTCCTCCACCGAGGTGCCGTCGTAGCCGCGCTCCGCGAAGACCGTCCGGCCGATCTCCAGCAGCTGCTCCCGCCGCTGCTTGCCGGTCATCCGGACCCGGCCGCCGCGGCGGCGCGGTGCGGGGGCGGCGGCCGGACCGTCGCTCCCGGGGCGCCGGTCGGCCGCCCCGCCCTCCGGTGCAGCGGCGCGCGGACGGACCGGCGCCGCATCGGGCGCCGCGTCCGTCCGCGCGCTGAGGTGACCGCCTGTGCTGTCTGCGCTGCTCCCGTTCACCCCTACATCATGCTGGAAGCGCCGCCTCATGCGGCGCGGCGGGCGGCGATCCGCTGAGCGTCCGGCCACCGGACGTCCCGGACCCAGCCGGCCAGCTCGAACCAGCGGATCAGCCGGGCCGAGGAGTCGATCTGTCCGCGCAGGACCCCGTGCCGGGCCGCGGTCGGGTCGGCGTGGTGCAGGTTGTGCCAGGACTCGCCGCAGGACAGCACGGCCAGCCACCAGACGTTGCCGGAGCGGTCCCGGGAGCGGAACGGGCGCCGGCCGACCGCGTGGCAGATCGAGTTGATCGACCAGGTGACGTGGTGCAGCAGCGCGACCCGGACCAGCGAGCCCCAGAAGAAGGCGGACAGCGCGCCCTGCCACGAGAGCGTCACCAGGCCGCCGACCAGCGGGGGCAGCAGCAGGGAGATCAGGGTCCAGAGCCAGAACAGCCGGGAGATCCGCCTTATGGCCGGGTCCCGGACCAGGTCGGGGGCGTACTTGAGCTGCGAGGTCTGCTCCTCGTCGAACAACCAGCCCATGTGCGCCCACCACAGGCCCTTCATCAGCGCCGGGACGCTCTCGCCGTAGCGCCACGGGGAGTGCGGGTCGCCCTCCTTGTCGCTGAACCGGTGGTGCCGGCGGTGGTCCGCCACCCAGCGCACCAGCGGGCCCTCGACGGCCAGGCTGCCGGCGATCGCCAGGGCGAGCCTGATCGGGCGGGAGGCCTTGAACGCGCCGTGGGTGAAGTAGCGGTGGTAGCCCACGGTGACACCGTGGCAGGTGAGGAAGTACATGACGACGGCGATCGCGACGTCCGTCCACCCCAGCCCGTGCCCCCAGGCCACCGGGACGGCGGCCAGCAGGGCGGCGAACGGCACGAGGATGAACAGCAGGAGCGCGATCCGCTCGGCCTGGCCCTGCCGCTCCCCGCCGCGGGTGGCGGACAGCTGGGTGGCGGCGTCGGCGGTCGGATCGGCGGCGGTGTCGGCGGGTGGGGTGGGGGACGCGGCGTTCCCCGCGCGCGTCTCGCCTGCCTGGATGGTCATGGGCGTCCCTTTGCGGCGTCCCGGTACGGGAGAGGAGCGGAGGCTACGTCGGCGTAACCTACGGCATCGTAGGTTGCGCTCCGTCGCCAGGGGAACACACCGCCGCGCGGCGCTTGAGTGAATTCACCCGACTGGATGGATGAACCCGGGGCCCGTCCGGTGAGCGGGCCGGTCGCACCCGATCGGGGGACGGGCCGCCGCGGGCCCCTCGCCGCGCGCCCCGCGACCACGGCCGGGAGCGGCGGGGGCGGTTGGCGACAGGTGGTAGATGTGAGCCGCGCCAACCCGTAGTCTTGGGCGAGCGCGCCGCCGGGAGTCCTGCGAGCGGGTGCGCGGTCCCGGATCGTCTAAGGGCAGGACAGCTGGTTTTGGTCCAGCTTATGGGGGTTCGAATCCTCCTCCGGGAGCCATCCGAACGGCCAGGGGCGGACATCCGCGGGCCGAGGCCCCGGCGTTCCCGCAGGTAGCCTCGCACTATCCTCGAACGGCCAGGGCATCTGTGCGGATCCGCGCCCCTGGCCGCTCTGCCCTCGCTGTGAACCTACTGAGGAGCCTCCCCTTGGGTGCCAAGTCGCTTGCCGCCGTTGTCGTGCTCGCCGCCGGTGGCGGGACCCGGATGAAGTCGAACAAGCTGCCCAAGGTGCTGCACGAGGTGTGCGGACGCTCCCTGGTGGGCCACGCCGTCTCGGCGGCCGGTGAACTGACCCCCGGTCACCTCGTGGTGGTCGTCGGGCACCAGCGCGAGCAGGTCGTCGAGCACCTGGCCGCGCACCACCCGGCCGCGCGTCCGGTGGTGCAGGAGGAGCAGAAGGGCACCGGGCACGCCGTGCGGACGGCGCTGGAGGCACTGGCCGCGGACGGCGTGACGCTGGACGGCACCGTGATCGTCACCGCCGGGGACTCCCCGCTGCTCACCGGCGAGACCCTGCACCGGCTGGCGACCTCGCACGAGGCGCAGCAGAACGGCGTCACCGTGCTGACCGCCGTCGTCCCCGAGCCGTTCGGCTACGGCCGGATCCTGCGGGACGAGGACGGCGCCGTCGCCGCGATCGTCGAGGAGCGGGACGCCAGCGACACCCAGCGCACCATCGCCGAGATCAACTCGGGCGTCTTCGCCTTCGACGCCAAGCTGCTCGCCGAGGCGCTGGCCGAGCTGACCACGGACAACTCGCAGGGCGAGGAGTACCTGACCGACACCCTGGCGATCCTGCGCACGGCCGGCCACCGGGTGGGCGCCGTGGTGGCCGAGGACCACCGCGACATCCTGGGCATCAACGACCGGGTGCAGCTGGCGCAGGCCCGTCGGCTGCTGAACGACCGCCTGCTGGAGCGGGCGATGCGCGCGGGCGTCACCGTGGTGGACCCGGCGACCACCTGGTTCGACGTGCAGGTGACCTTCGAGCCGGACGCCGTGGTGCTGCCGAACACCCAGCTGCACGGCGCCACCCACCTGGGCGAGGGCTGCGAGGTGGGCCCGAACTCGACCCTGACCGACACCCTGGTCGGCGCCGGCGCCCGTGTGAGCAACACCACGGCCGAGCGCGCCGAGATCGGCGAGCTCGCCGTCACCGGCCCGTACGCCTACCTGCGGCCGGGGGCGAAGCTGGCCCGCAAGGCGAAGGTCGGCACCTACGTCGAGGTGAAGAACTCCGAGCTGGGCGAGGGCGCCAAGGTGCCGCACCTCTCCTACATCGGGGACGCCACCATCGGCGAGGGCACCAACGTCGGCGCCGCCTCGGTCACCGTGAACTACGACGGCGTGCGCAAGCACCGCACGGTCATCGGCGCGCACTGCCGGACCGGCTCGGACAACATGTTCATCGCCCCGGTCACGGTCGGTGACGGCGCCTACACCGCGGCCGGCTCGGTGATCACCTCCGACGTCCCGCCGGGCGCGCTCGGCGTGAGCCGGGCGCAGCAGCGCAACATCGAGGGCTGGGTGGAGCGCAAGCGTCCCGGGACCGCGTCGGCGCAGGCCGCGCAGGCCGCGACCGACGGTGCGGCGCAGGGTGCGGCGCAGACCTGACGGGACGGGCGGGAATCCTGGGGGCGGTCCCGGGGCGGACGGTTTCTGCGCGGGCGCGTAACCTGGGGGACATACGTGCGCCACTGGGCTTACCGCCCGTGTCCAGGCGTACCGACAATTCCCCGATCCCTGTCGCGTGCGGGCTGCGCCTGCCCGGGCGGGGTGCGGGGTTCAGCGTCCGCAACGCGAGGAGACGGTGCAGTGAGCGGGATCACGACGTCGGGTGAGAAGAAGCTCAAGCTCTTCTCCGGCCGTGCCCACCCGGAGCTGGCGAAGGAGGTTGCCGAGGCGCTGGGGACCGAGCTGGTTCCGACCAAGGCCCTCGACTTCGCCAACGGCGAGATCTACGTCCGCTTCCTGGAGTCGGCGCGCGGCGCGGACTGCTTCGTGATGCAGAGCCACACGGCTCCCATCAACCAGTGGATCATGGAGCAGCTGATCATGATCGATGCTCTGAAGCGGGCCTCCGCCCGGAGCATCACCGCGATCCTGCCGTTCTACGGGTACGCCCGCCAGGACAAGAAGCACCTGGGCCGCGAGCCCATCTCCGCCCGCCTGATCGCCGACCTGCTGCGCCAGGCCGGTGCCGACCGCCTGATGGCCGTGGACCTGCACACCGCGCAGATCCAGGGCTTCTTCGACGGCCCGGTGGACCACCTGTTCGCGCTGCCGCTGCTGGCCGACTACATCGGCGAGAAGGTGGACCGCTCCAAGCTGACCGTCGTCTCGCCGGACGCCGGCCGCGTGAAGGTGGCCGACCAGTGGTGCGACCGGCTGGACGCCCCGCTGGCGATCATCCACAAGCGCCGCGACATGACCCAGGCCAACACCATCCTGTCGGCCGAGGTCGTCGGTGACGTCAAGGGCCGGGTCTGCGTCCTGGTCGACGACATGATCGACACCGCCGGCACCATCTGCGCCGCGGCCGACGCGCTGTTCGAGAACGGCGCGGCGGACGTCGTCGTGGCCGCGACCCACGGCGTGCTCTCCGGCCCGGCCGCGGACCGGCTGAAGAACTCGCGGGTGAGCGAGTTCGTGTTCACCAACACGCTGCCCACCCCGGCGGAGCTCCAGCTGGACAAGATCACCACGCTGTCGATCGCCCCGTCGATCGCGGCCGCGATCCGCGAGGTGTTCGAGGAGGGCTCGGTCACCAGCCTGTTCGAGGGCGTGCACTGAGCCGATCGGCGCCCGCCCCGGCGGGCGTGCACTGACGAGGGCCCCGCGGCGGCCCCGGTCCGGACGGGCCGGGGCCGCCGCCGATTTCGCGGGAGGGCCCCGGTGCGGTTAGACTCGTGAAACTGCTCGGCGAGGGATGCCGTGTGCCCGCTGGACGGGCGCCCGCTCCGTGATCGACGCGCTGCCGGTAGCGGATTCCGTCCGCCGGCAGAGGCCGTTGCCGCCGAGTGACCCCCGAACGTACTGAGGGTGTGGTCCCGGCGGTTTTTCGCGTTGCCTGCACCCCCGCGCCATTTTCACGAGGAGTGCAGTCGTGTCCGAGATCCGCCTTGCCGCCGAGACCCGTACCGAGTTCGGCAAGGGTGCCGCCCGTCGCGCCCGTCGCGCCGGCTTCGTCCCCGGTGTCGTCTACGGCCACGGCCACGCCCCGGTTCACCTGAACCTGCCGGCCCACGACCTGATGATGGCCCTGAAGACCCCGAACGCCCTGCTGGTCGTGCCGATCGAGGGCAAGGACGAGTACGTCCTGCCGAAGGCCGTCCAGCGCGAGGCCATCAAGCGCGACATCGAGCACGTCGACCTGCTGCTGGTCAAGCGTGGCGAGAAGGTCACCGTCGAGGTTCCGGTCCACACCGAGGGCGAGCTGGCCCCGGGCGGCAACCTGCTGGAGCACGTCCTGCAGGCCCTGCCGATCGAGGCCGAGGCCACCCACCTGCCCGAGGCCGTCACCGTCTCCGTCGCCGGCCTGGAGGCCGGTGCCTCGGTGCACGCCAAGGACATCGTCCTGCCGGCCGGCGTCTCGCTGGCCGTCGACGCCGACGCCGTCGTCCTGCAGGTCATCGCCGCCCAGGCCGCCCCGGCCGAGGACGAGGCCGCCGAGGCCGAGGGCGCCGAGGCCTGAGCCTCGTAGCACCACGTAGCTGAAGGCCGCTGCCCCGGTCGCTCCCGCTGGAGCGGCCGGGGCAGCGGTGTGTCCGGGATGATGGCGTCGAGCGCGAAGGAGTGAAGGATGGCGGACGAGTACGAGGGCCCCTGGCTGGTGGTGGGGCTGGGCAACCCGGGCGAGCAGTACGCCCGGAACCGGCACAACATCGGCTTCATGGTGGTCGACCTGCTGGCGCAGCGGATCGGCGCCAAGTTCAAGGCGCACAAGAGCCGGGCGCAGGTGGCCGAGGGGCGGCTGGCGGGCCGGCGGGTGGTGCTGGCCAAGCCGATGTCCTTCATGAACCTCTCCGGCGGGCCGGTGACGGCGCTGCGGGACTTCTACAAGGTGCCGGCCTCGGCGCTGATCGCCGTCCACGACGAGCTGGACATCGACTACGCGGCGCTGCGGCTGAAGCTGGGCGGCGGGGACAACGGCCACAACGGGCTGAAGTCGATCACCAAGTCGCTCGGCCCGGACTACTACCGGGTGCGCTGCGGGATCGGCCGGCCGCCGGGCCGGATGGAGGTCGCGGACTTCGTGCTGAAGGACTTCTCCTCGACCGAGCGCAAGGAGCTGGAGTGGTTCGTGGACCGCTCGGCGGACGCGGTGGAGGCGCTGCTGTCCGAGGGGCTGGAGCGGGCGCAGGGCACGTACAACTCCTGACGGTCCGTCACGGGCGGTCCCGGCGGCGGGATGTGCGGCGTACTCTGCGGCGTACTGCGCGGCGTACTGAGCGGCGTACGCAACGGTCGTACAACGCTTGCCCGCCCACACCTGAATCCGTGTGAGAACCCTGTGGGCGATCGGATAGCGTCGCCCTGGTACGCGAACGGGTCCTGGGGAGTTCTCGATGCGGAGATTGCGTCCGGTCCGCCGGCTTCGGCGGCGCCGGGTGGTCCGGCTGGTGCAGCTCGGGCGACGGGTCGGCACGGCCGGCGCGCTGGGGGTGGCGGGAGCGCTGCTGTCGGGCGGCGCGATGGCGCACGCCGACCCGGTCGCGGAGCCGGACCCGGCGGTCACCCCGGAGCCCGCGGCGGCGCAGTTCGCGCCGGTGCTCGGTGACTCGATGGGGCCGGACGCGGGGCTGCTCGCGGTCGGCGGCGGCCTGCTGGTGTCGGCCGGCGGTGCCGCGCTGTGGCTGCGGCGCAGGCGCGCGGGGGAGCCCGCGGAGTAGGAACGTGGGACGGAAGGGGCCGGTGCTCTCGGTGAGCGCCGGCCCTTCGTGTTGGTCTGAAAATCCGTCGTTCGGTTTGTCATCCGTTTTCGACGGGCGGTGCGTCCTGTGGGTATGAAGCGTGATGCGGTGGCCCCCGGGGGCGTCGGCGGGGACCCGTTCGACGAGTTCGTCGCGGCGCGGTACCACGCACTGCTGCGCGGGGCCTTCCTGATCACCGGGGACCTGCACGACGCCAGGGACCTGCTGCACGACGCGCTGACCCGGGTGTACCCGAAGCGCTTCGCCATCCGGGACCCGCAGGCGGCCGAGGGGTACGTGCGGACCGCGATGGTCCGCACGCACGTCTCCCGCTGGCGGCGGACCCGGCGGGAGGTGCTGACCTCCGAACTGCCGGACGCCCCGCAGGACCCGGCGGACGCCGGGGACGAGCGGCTCGCGGAGGCGCTGCGGGCGCTGCCGAAGCGTCAGCGGGCCGCCGTGGTGCTGCGCTACTACGTGGACCTCCCGGTCGCACGGGTGGCGGAGGAGCTGGGCTGCTCGCTGCCGACCGCCAAGACGCACCTGGCCAGGGCCGTCAAGGCGCTTCGCCAGGAACTGGCTGGGGAGAGGGAGTTGGTCGCACATGGCCACTGAGGGCGACACCGGCGGGGCATCGGGGCAGTTCGAGCGGGAGCTGGTCGTCCGGCTGGGCGCGCGGGCGGACGGGGTGACCGGCGGCGCCGTGCCGCTGGCCGGGCTGAGGAAGGCGGGCGCGCGCCGGGCGCGGCGTCGGGCTGCCGTACGGGGGTCGGCGGTCGTCGTGGTGCTGGCGGTCGGGATGGGCGGCCTGGCCCAACTCGGCGGGGGCGGCGGGTCGGAGACGGCGATGGTGGCACCGGCGAGCCCGTCCGCCTCCGCCTCCCCGTCCGCTTCTCCGACCGGGGCTCCGTCCGGCTCGCCGTCCGGAAGCTCCACGGGCTTCCGCACCGGGCCGCCGTGGACTCCACCACCGGTGTCGGACCTCCCCGGCAGCCCCGTCGCCTCCTGCGACCCCGCGAAGAGCGACGGCACGGGGGACTTCTGGATCGACGCCCAGTGGCACGGGTCGTCCTCCTGGCGGGAGTTCGCCGAGGCGCCGTTCCCGACCCCCGGGGTGCCGCGCACGGCGCAGGAGACGATCGCCCCGCACGAGGCGGCCAAGGCCGTCGACGAGCTCGGGGCCAAGCAGTTCGCGGACCGCTACCTCGGCTTCTGCTGGGACCCGGGCGCGCAGACGCTCCACGTCAAGCGCGTCCCCGGGGACGGCGGCTTCGACGAGGCGGTGCGGGCGGCGGTCCGGCCGTGGCCGGCCACCAGGCTGGTGTTCGAGGACGCGGAGCACTCGTTCGCCGAGCTGCGGGCCGTCACCGAGAAGGCCAGGGCGGACGCCGCCTACTGGAAGTCCCAGAACGTCGAGAGCTGGCACTGGCGGCTGCTCGACGGCGGCGCCGGGGTGAAGGTCGTCTGGCCGGGCTACCTCCGGGACCGGATGCCGCAGCTGACGGCGGAGTTCAAGCGGCGGTACGGGCCGCTGCTGGTGGACGGGGTCCCGCTGTAGGAGCGGCCCCGGAAGAAGCTCGAAGGGGCCGTTGTCCATCCGGGGGGATGGACAACGGCCCCTTCGCCGTTCGTGCCGTCCGTCAGCCGGTGTTGCGCAGGCCGGCGGCGATGCCGTTGACGGTGAGGAGCAGGGCGCGGGCGCGCAGCGGGTCCTCGTGGCCGCCGGCGGCGACCTCCTCGCGCTGGCGGCGCAGCAGCGCGACCTGCAGGTAGGAGATCGGGTCGAGGTAGGCGTCGCGGACAGTGAAGGTCTGCTTCAGCACCGGGTTGTGTTCGAGCAGTTCGCTCTCGCCGGTGAGCCGCAGCACCTCGCGCAGGGTGAGCTCGTGCTCGGCGACGATCTGGTCGAAGATGTGCCGCAGGTCGGCGGGCACCAGCTGCTCGACGTAGTGGCGGGCGATCCGCAGGTCGGTCTTGGCCAGCGTCATGGCGACGTTGGACAGGAAGTTGCGGAAGAAGTGCCACTGCCCGTACATCTCGTCCAGCACGTCGCCGAGGCCGGCCGCGCGGGCGGCGGCGAGGCCGGAGCCGACGCCGTACCAGCCGGGGACGATCTGGCGGGACTGCGTCCAGCCGAAGACCCACGGGATGGCCCGCAGGCCGTCCAGGCCGGCGCCGGAGTCGGGGCGGCGGGACGGGCGGGAGCCGAGGTGCAGCGAGGCGAGCTGGTCGACGGGGGTGGAGGCGAAGAAGTACTTCGGCAGGTCCTCCTGGTCGACCAGGGCGCGGTAGGCGGTGTGGGCGGCCTCGGAGACCTGGTCCATCGCGGCGTCCCAGCGGGCCAGTTCCTCGGGGGCCTGGCGCGGCGAGGTGTGCAGCGCTGAGGCGGCGAGGGTGGCGGAGAGGGTCAGCTCCAGGTTCTCCCGGGCGAGGGAGGGGAGCAGGTACTTGTCGGAGATGACCTCGCCCTGCTCGGTGACCTTGATCTCGCCCTCCAGGGTGCCCCAGGGCTGGGCCAGGATGGCCTCGTGCGAGGGGCCGCCGCCGCGGCCGACGGTGCCGCCGCGGCCGTGGAACAGGCGCAGCCGGATGCCGTAGCGGTGGGCGACGTCGCGCAGCCGGCGCTGGGCGCGGTGGATCTCCCACTGGGAGGTGGTGATGCCGCCGAACTTGGAGGAGTCGGAGTAGCCGAGCATGACCTCCTGGACGTCGCCGCGCAGCGAGACGAGCAGCCGGTAGGAGGGGTCGGAGAGCATCTCGTCGAGGATGCGGTCGGCCTGCTGGAGTTCGTCGGTGGTCTCCAGCAGCGGCACGATGCCGATCTTGGCGATCCCGGCGTGCAGGTCGATCAGGCCGGCCTCGCGGGCCAGCACGGTGGCGGCGAAGACGTCGTCGGCGCCCTGGCACATCGAGATGATGTAGCTCTCGACGATCTCGTCGCCGAAGCGCTCGAAGCCCTCGCGGATGGTGTTGAAGACGCCGAGGGTCTTGGTGCCGGCCTCGTCCAGCGGGGCCGGGGTGGGGGCGAGCGGGCGGCGCGAGCGCAGCTCCTTGGCGAGCAGCTTCTGCCGGTACTCGCGGGGCATGTCGGCGTAGCGCCAGGCCTCTTCGCCGAGGCGGTCGAAGAGCTGGCCGAGGGCGTGGTGGTGGGCCTCGGCGTGCTCGCGGACGTCCATGGTCGCGAGCTGGAGGCCGAAGGCCTCGACGGTGTTGATGGCGCGGGCGAGGCGGCCGTCGGCGATGAGTTCGCCGCGGTGGGCGCGCAGCGAGTCCTGGATCAGCCGCAGGTCGGCGACCAGCTCGCGGGTGCCGAGGTAGTCGCGGCCCTCGACGTGCGGGGTGCCGCCGGCCAGCCGCTCGCGGGTGTTCTCCAGCTTGAGCCGGACGCAGGTGGCCTTGAGGCGGTACGGCTCCTCGGCGTTCATCCGCTTGTAGCGGGGGCTGAGTTCGGGGAGCCGGTGCAGGTCGGTGTTGAGCGAGGCGAGCAGTTCGACGGAGGCGCCGGCCAGCCGCTCGGAGGTGGAGAGGGTGTTGCGCAGGTCGTCGACGGCGGCGAGGGCGTCCTTGATGCCGTACTCGTGCTGGAGGTTGAGGACGTCCCAGGTGACCTGCGGGGTGACGTTGGGGTTGCCGTCGCGGTCGCCGCCGATCCAGGTGCCGAAGGTGAGCGGGCGCACCCCCGGGGGCAGGTCGAGGCCGACCCGGGAGAGCTCCTCGTGCAGCTCCTCCAGGACCTCGGGGACGGCCTCGCGGTACAGCTCGTCCAGGTAGTAGACGGCGTTGCGGGCCTCGTCGGTGGGCTCGGGGCGGGCGATGCGCAGCTCGTCGGTCTGCCAGAGCAGGTCGATGACCTCGGCGAGGCGGCGGTCGGCCGAGCGCCGGGCGCTGCTGGTGCGCGCCGGGTCGGCGGCGGCCAGGCCGGAGGTGATCTCCTCGCGGTGGATGCGGTCCAGGAGTTCGCCGATCCGGCGCAGCTTGTTGAGCACGCTGCGGCGGGCGGCCTCGGTGGGGTGCGCGGTGAAGACCGGACGGACCGACAGGTGGGCCAGGGTGTCCTGGAGGTGCTTGGGGTCGGCGTCGGCGAGCTGGTCCGCGACCTGGGCGAGCCGGGAGCCCTCGCGGGCGCGGCGGGTGGCGAACTCGCGGCCGCGGTGCACCTGCTCGGTGACGTTGGCGAGGTGGAAGTAGGTGGAGAAGGCGCGCACGAGCCGGGCGGCGGTCTCCAGGTCGATGTCGGAGAGGAGTTCGGCGGTGGCCTCGCCGTTGGTGCGGCTGAGCAGGCGGACCTGTTCCACCAGGCCCAGCAGCTGGGGGCCCTCCTGGCGGACCAGCGTCTCGCCGAGCAGGTCGCCGAGGCGGCGGATGTCCGCGCGCAGTGCTGCGTTGTCTTCTTCCGAGCCGGCGGCTCCGACTGAGGTGGTGCTGTCCGCCTGGTTGGGGACCGGAGCGGTCACGGCTGGCTCCCTGTGGTGGTGGGGTTCGGCAACGGCTCATCGTCACAGGTCCACGCGCAGAGTGGCGGGTGTGACGCGTGCGGACCGCGCTGTCCGACGCGACCAGCATAGGTGTCGGGGCGGTCGCTGTCCGCGAGGTGGCCGGATGGCGGACAGCGCGACCGGAACGGCTTGTGGTATGGACCACTTGAGGGGCGCGGGAGGTGTGACGGGTGGTTCCGGTGGGAAGGGTGGGAGGCCTTGCCCGGCGGTGCCCGAGGGGCACGCTCTAGGCTGTGGGGCATGAGCAAGTCGCCTGGGGAGCGCGCGCCGGTCAACCCGTTCTGGTGGTGGAAGCGGCCGCGCAGCGCCTTCCTGGACATCGGACTGGCGCTGCTGGCCGCGCTGGAGTGCGCGGTCAGCACGGTCGCCTTCCTGAGCGCCCGGGTGGACCTGTCCGCCGCGGGCACGGCCGCGGTCGCGGTGGTCGGCACGCTGGCGGGCGGCTCGCTGGTGCTGCGCCGGCGGTGGCCGGCCGTTCCGGTGCTGGTGACCCTGGCGGTGCTGCCCGGGATGCTCGGGGTGCTGCTGCTGGTGGTGTCGCTGTACACGCTGGCGGAGACCTGGGAGTGGCCCTCGCGGCGCCGGCGGCTGGTGTCGCTGTCGGTGCTGGCCTTCGCCGAGGCGGTCGCCGTGATGATGGTGTCGATGCTGACGCCCGGCGACACGGCGGTGGAGCAGCCGGCCCTGTGGGTCCAGGTGCTGGTGGCCGTGCTGGTGGCGGTCGGGCTCACCGTCCCGCCGGTGGTGACCGGCCTGTACGTGGGCGCGCGGCGGCGGCTGATCGAGTCGCTCAAGGACCGCGCGCACGGCCTGGAGACCGAGCTGGACCTGCTGGCCGAGCAGGCCCGGGAGCGCGCCCGCCGGGCCCGGCTGGAGGAGCGGACCAGGATCGCCCGGGAGATGCACGACGTGGTGGCGCACCGGGTGTCGCTGATGGTGGTGCACGCCGGGGCGCTGGAGCGGATCGTCGCCAAGGACCCGGCGAAGGCCGCGCAGAGCGCCAAGCTGATGGGCGAGGTGGGCCGGCAGGCGCTGAACGAACTGCGCGAGATCCTCGGCGTGCTGCGGATGGACGAGGACCGCCACCAGCCGGAGCCGGACTCGCTGGCCGGGCTGCCCCGGCTGGTGGACCAGTCCCGGGCGGCCGGGATGGCGGTGACGCTGACGGTCAGCGGCAGCCGGCAGGAGTTCACCGGCGAGGCCGAGCAGACCGCCTATCGGGTCGTCCAGGAGGGGCTGACCAACGCGCACAAGCACGCGGGCGGCGCACAGGTGTCCGTCCTGCTCGCGTACGCGCCGAACGGCGTGCGGGTGAGCGTGGTGAACGCCTGCCCGGGCGCGGAGTTGGGGGCGGCGAAGCTGCCCAGCGGCGGCAACGGGCTGGTCGGCATGCGGGAGCGGGTGATCGCGCTGGGCGGCACCTTCTCGGCCGGGCCGGAGGCGGACGGCGGGTTCCGGGTGGAGGCGGTGCTGCCGTCCCGGCTGGCCGTCCGGGCGGACCGGCTCGGGCGGCCGGGGCCGGGCGCGGCGCCCTAGTCAGGCGTCGTACCCGTCGGCGGTGCGCAGCCGTTCCGGGGCGGTGCCCTGCACCAGGGTGGTGATCGCCTGGTCGATGCCGTGGCCGAGGAACCACTCGCCGGTGTGGTCCAGGCCGTAGACCCGGCCCTCCTCGTCGATGGCCAGCAGCGACTGCCCGTGCGCCTCCTCGCCGAGCGGGGCGAGCCGGGTGCCGAGCGCCCGGCCGAGGTCGGACAGGGTGCGCGGCAGGTGCAGTCCGCACAGCGGGTCGAGCAGGAACGGGCTGCGGGCCAGCTGGCGGCCGGGCCCGACCAGGTCGAAGGCGAGGCCGCCGAACTCGGCCCAGGCCTCGACCGCCGCCGGGAACACCGTGTGCCCCGGGCCGGCCGGACCGCCGTGCCCGACCAGGGTGTCGGCCCACTCCTCGGCCTGCCGGATCTCCCAGCGGCCGGGGTGCCAGCCGGCCGCCTTCAGTTCGGCGGCGACCTGGGCGGGGAAGCGCGGGCGGGTCCGCCCGAGCCCAGCCGGGGACGCAGTGGCCGGGGACAGGGTGGCCGGTGGGGGCGGGGG
>NZ_JZKH01000112.1 GCF_000961885.1 Streptomyces rubellomurinus | reverse complement strand
GGTTGGGGGTGGGTCTGGTGTTGTGGGCTGTTTTCGGGGGTGAATTCCGCCGGTAATTCGGTTGGGTTGTTTTGGTGGATTGGCCGCCGGGTGGTGGTGTGAATTCGGGTTGGAATTGCTGGGTGGGAGTGGTGGCGGGGGTTGGTGTTCGGGTTTCGTCCAGGCCGGGCCCGCCGTCCCCGGTGGCCGTGCCCGTGCCCGCTTGCTGCGCCGCCGTCCCGGCCGGGTGGTGGGGCCAGTGCTGGGTGGCCGTCAGGCCGCCCTGGAGAACGTCCAGGCGCCGTCCGGGAGTGCTCGGCGGGCCGACCGCCGGGTGCAGGCTGTCCCGGCCCGTCCGCTGCGCCCGAGGTTCAGGCTGGGCGGTGTCCTGGATGCCTGCGGATGTCGGTGGTGTCGGGGAGGGTGTTGATCATGTTGGAGGAGTGGTGGCGTGTTCAGCCGGACGAGGATCGTGTGCAGTGGGTGCTGGAGTCGTTCACGGCCGTGGGGCCGTTGCGTTTCGGTATGAGTGCTGATGAGGTGACGGCCGCCATGAGCGCTCTCACCGGTGGGACCGAGCACCGGACCTGGGGCGGAGGGCCGGGCGACAAGGTCTGGAGGGTCGAGGAGGGCCGGTACCGGGAGTTCGGCCTGCACCTGTACTACCAGGACGAGCGGCTGTCCGGGATCGCGGTCGACGCCCTGTGCGGGCCGCAGGTCACCGTGGAGGGCACCGCGCTCGTGGGCCGGACTCCCTCAGAGGTGGGGCGGTGGATGGAGGAACGCGATGCCGAGCTCTCGTACATGAGCCTGGGCGTGCCCCGGTCGGACCTCCTGGGCGTGGTCGTCAACGTCCAGCGGGCGCACGACCGTCTGCTCACCCGGCCGGTGTTCTTCCCCGCGGAGGCCCTCGACGACCTCCCTCACTGGTTCCCGCAGCGGGCCTGGGAGATCCACGGCTGAGCGCTACACCGCGGTGGTACGGGAGCGCACGGCATCGGTCTGCCCGGTGGGCCGGCCCCGGCAGCTCCCCGCCGCTGCCGCGGTTCCCTGGGGCTGCCGCCGTGCCGGCGCCCCTCTCTGCCGTCCTGGTTCGGTGTCGCTGCTCCGGAAATGGTTCGGTCGATGCTGGGCGGGATTTCCTGGGTGGTCTGGAAGGGCGGTCGCCGTGTAGGTGTGGAGGGCCGTAGGCCCCTTTCCGGCGCGCCTGAATTCGATTCCCCGCACCTGCGTCCCGAAATTGGTTCGTATTTCCGCTCGAAAGGGAGCAAGAGGGAATTCTGATTCCCGCTTGGAGCGCGGCCGGATAGAGCCGTGATGGACGGTCGCCGCGAGGTTGCCTGTTCGCCTTCGGCGCCCGTCAGGGAGCCCGGTAGGATAGAGCTGTGCGGAAGCTGGGGAAACGCTCCCGGATTCGCTGCGGATTCCGGTCGGGAGTCTGCGGTTGAGGGCCCGTCAGCCACCGCCGTGCGGGGCATCCGTGAGGGCCCGCCACAGGGGCCGGGCAGGCCCGAGCCGGGCCAGAGGCTCACCGGTGCCTCCCGAGGGCCGCAGGCCCCGCCCCGAGGGCGGAGGATGGGCCGTCAGCCCAGCAATCAGGCGGCTGACCGGCCACCGGCCGGGATCGAGGGAGGGCCCCCGAGGGGTGGGGTTGTGGCTGATACCCGAAGTCCGCGACACATTGATGGGTGGCATGTGGGTTGCAGTGGTGATACGCCACCAGTTTTCAGTGGCCTGGTGGTGGTCGCAGCTGGTCAGTGCCTGGTGTCGCTGAACGATGATGTCGTGTCCGTGATGAGGGCAGCGTCGCAGGCCGGCGAAGTTTCGACGTCGCCTGTGACAGGACCGCAGCGCGGGTTGTCCGAGGCCGGGTGCAGGATACGGATCATGTCCTCACATGAGATCTCCGCTACGGCAGGCCCGGACCCGGCTGTGGTGCTTCACAGCACCGATTGGGCAGCGCTCACCCATGCCTACGGCCCGGCCGCGACCACTGCGGACGATCTGCTCGGACTGCTGGAGGAGGATCCTGAGGTCCAGGCCGCGTCGCTGGGCCGGTTGGAGATGTCGGTTCTCCACCAGGGCTCGCTCTACTCCGCGACCGCGCCGGCGGCCCTGTTCATCGCCGGGGTTCTCCCGCATCCGCGCACGCTGGCCGTTCACGAGAGTTTCTTCCCGTGGGACGACCGCAGGCGCCCGCTCAGGGCGGCGTTGCTGGAATGGCTCGGGGAGTTCGCCGAGTCCGCGGCCTGGGACGACGAGGCTCTCGCCGACCCGCAGGACGCAGAGGAAGCCGAGGCGTTGGAAGCCGTACGTGCGTGCCGGGCAGTCCGGCCGGGGATCTTCGAGGCTGTCGTGCCGTTTCTCGACGACCAGGACGAGACGGTCCGGGAGGCGGCGCTCGGCGCCGTGACCCATCTGCTGGCGGCGGACGACCTCGCCGACCGGATACCAGCTGCCGCCGACCGTTTGGAGTGCATCGCCCGTGGCCGGGGGCCGCGCCGTGAGCGTGCGGGTGCGCTGCTCACCCTGGCCTGCTGGGGACGGGACACCGCGATGCTGCTCACCGACGAGGACCCGGCCATCCGCACATGCGCCGCGCTCGGCACCGCGGACCCGTCGGCAGTGGATGTTCTGCTGGCCGCGCTTGCCGACCCTGTCGCGGTGGACGGTTGGTTCGACGAGCCGTTGCCCCAGGTCGACGGCTGGTTCCGCTTCATTGTGCTGCGGGGGTTGCTCGAGCGCGCTGAGAGCTTCGAGCAGGTCCTGCCCGCCGCGCTCGCCCTCATCCCGTTGTGCAGCCAGTACAGCGTCGACCGGGACTGGGGACCGTTGCTTGCTTTCGCCTTTCCCGAGCCCCACGCGGCGGGGGCCGCCCTGGCATGGGCGCACAACGCCTTCCTGCTGGCCTTGGTGGAACAAGAGTCTTGTTGGGGGTTGATTGCCAACCGGGATGCCTGGCTGCGTTCAGCCGGGCTACCTGCGGACCGCGGGGAGCTTCGACTCCTTGTGCAGACCGCGGGGGAGTAGACCATGGCGCGCTGATGAGGCGCGCCCGGAGGCGGTGTTCCGGGGACAACCGCACGAGCAGCGTCATGCTGCTGAACGATGCCGTCGTTCTCAACCCAAGGCTCCGGCTACCAACGACGCCGGTTTCCGGGTGTGCTGCTCCCGCTGAAACGTCGTGCCGTGGTGCTTCCGCCCATCGTGTGGAACTGGTCGGCGTGTCGGGATGGGCTCTGCGTCCGCGGGACAGTTCGCCTTCGTCAGACGACGGCGTTCTTTCAGCGGACCGGAGGTGGCCGTGAGACCCGAACGGCAGGGCACACCGCCGCCGCTCGATCCGGGCCAGTCCCGGCCGACCACCGCAGCAGGGCGAGAGGGATCGGTGGCCCGGCTGATGGATCTGGACAGCCGGGGCGAGCTGACGACCGCTCATGTGAGGCTGGTCGCGTCCGCGATGGGGGTGACGGAACGGGCGGTCTGGTACTGGCTGGCTGCCGCTCGCACGGAGGGGCGCCTTTCGGCCCGGCCGCGCGAGCGCACGGCGGTCACCCCCGAAGTCCGGCGCCTGCTGGCGTTCTGGGGCGGGAACACCGCCGCGGTCCACCGCGAGCTCGCCGCCCGGGCCGCCGACGATCCCACCGCCGTCGTGCCGTCGCTGCGCGCCCTGCAGCGGGCGGTCCGCAGGGATCTGTCGGTGGGGGAGCGGGCCGGTCTGCGCGGCGGGGAGGCAGCCCGCCGGGCGCATGACGTGTTCGGGAAGCGGCCGGTGTTGTGGAGGAACGCGTGCTGGGAGGGCGACCACAAGCATGTGCCGGTGCAGGTCGATGTCGAGGGCGAGTTGGCGTGTCCGTGGATCACGTGGTTCATCGACTGCGCCACCAAGCACGTCCTCGGCCTGGCCGTCACGCCGCACGCCCCGTCGAGGGACGCGGTGCTGGCCGCGCTGCGCACCTCGATCACCCGTACCGAACCGTTCGGCCCCGCCGGGGGCCTACCCGCTCTGGTTCGTGTCGACCGGGGCAAGGAATTCCTGTGCGCCACGGTGACCGCCGCGCTGGGCGCGTTCGCGGTCCCCGTGCATGACCTGCCTGCCTACACCCCGTACTTGAAAGGCACGGTCGAGGCGCTGAACGACGCGGTTGAGGAGATGTTCCTCGTCTCCCTGCCGCGCTACACTAACCGCCAAAGGCTCACCGGAGGCCGGAGCGCCGATCCGGACGCGCCGCCGCTGACGTTCGCCGCGTTCGTTGCGCTGCTCCTGGACTGGGTGCGCTGGTGGAACACCGAGCACCACCCGTCCGCCCTGGGCGGCCTGACCCCCCTCGAAGCCTGGAACGCCGACCCGACGCCCCTGCGCGACGTCCCGCCCGAGCACCTCGCGTTCTTCGCCCTGGAGGACGACGGCCGCACCCGCACGATCACCACGAACGGCATCTCCTGGCGCCGCCATGCCTACATCGCCCCGTGGATGGTCGGCTACACCGGCACGAAGGTCCGCCTGCGCCACCTGCCGCACCACGTCGGCGAGATCGAGGTATTCGACGCGTCCACCGGCCGCCACCTTGGCTCCGCTCATCTCGCCGAGCAGGCGAGCCCGGAGCAGGTCCGTGCTCTGCGCTCGGCGCGCGCCGCCGCCGCCCGCCGGCTGCGCGCGGACCTGAAGGCCGCGGAGAAGCTGCGCCGTCGACGGTTCGCGGCCGCGACCACCCCGGCCCCGCCGCGGCCGCTCGGCACCCTGACCGCTGCGGAGGCCGCGGCCGAGTTGGAGGCGGCCGACGGCCGGGACCTCCAGACGCTGGCCCTGCCCGGGCTGCTCCCGCACGCCCCGGTCCCGGACGGCTGGGTCCTGCCCCGAACCACGACACCTGCCGGGCCTGAGCGAGCAGACGGCGGCCCAGCGGGTCCGGCACCGTCGGTCTGAACCCCGCCGCGGGGCCGCTGCTCGCACCACACCGCCGTCGCACCCGGGCGTCAACGACCCGTTTCAAGCCCCGCCCCTCGCCTCGGCCCGGGCCGCCGGCCAGGCGCCCCCACTCGGATCCGCTGGCCCCATCTGTCCGCCCGTTCCGATCTCTTGAGCCTCGTAGGAGCCCGCATCGTGACCACCGCACCCGCCGTCCGTCCCGGCATGCTGCCGCCGGAGCGCGCCGATCACTACCTGCACCTGGAAGGCGCCTGCACCGTCGCCACCGAGGCGCTGCGCACCGCCCGGGAGAACATCGCCGCCACCTTGGAGGCCCGCGCGATGATGTGCATCTCCGGCGCGGCGGGCAATGGCAAGTCCCTGTCGGTGAACGCCTCGCTGCGCCTGCTCGCACCGCACAACTCCTACCGGATCGCGTTCCGGGCCCGCCCCACCCCGCGCGACATCCGCCACGAGCTCTTCCGCGCGCTCGGCCTGCCCGGCGAGCCGCCCGCACGCCCGATCGAGTTCGACGCCGTCCTCAAAGACGCCCTGGCCCGCGGCTTCCACGTGCTGGTCTGCGACGAGGCCCAGTGGATGTCGCGGGAGTGTTTCGAGTACTGGCGCTACCTGTGGGACGACCCCGCAACCGACATCGCCGTCGTCTTCGCCGGCGGTGACGGCTGCGCGAAGGTGCTGCGCCGCGAGCCGATGCTCGCCTCCCGCGTCTACATCTGGCAGCAGGCCCGCCCGCTCACCCTGTCCGAGGTTCTGGCCACCATCCCCGCCTTCCATCCGCTGTGGGAGGGCGTGGACGCCGATCTGATCGCCCTGGTCGACAAGCAGGCCGCGCACGGCAACTTCCGCGAGTGGGCCCGGATCACCAAACTCGCCACCGACGGCCTGGCCGCCCAGGGCGGCACCCGTATCGACGAGCACCTGCTGCGCCAGGTCTACGACCGCATCGGCATCAGCACGTGAACCCGCGCCCGGTGCCCGGTGTCACTCTGGTTCTCGACCCGGGCGACGACGCGGCCTGCACCAGGGCGGCGCTGGCCGCCCACGACCCCGCTGCCGGCCGTATCACCGTGCACCCGACTCCGGGCACCACCCGCGCCGACGACCTCGCTCTCGACGTCCTGGCCGCCCTCGACAAGCCCTACACCCCGCCCGGCCCCTGGAGCAGAGCCCACGGCCTGCTGTGGGCGGCCACGGCCGCCTGGATCCTCGCCACCTCTGCCCGGCACGTGACCGTCCTACGCGCCCACCTCCTCGCCCCGCCCACCTGGCGGCTCCTGCTGGACCTGCAGCAGCGCACCGGCATCCACCTGACCCTCGTCTGCCACCGCACCACGCCACCCGCCCTCACCGCGGCCCTGCACCAGACAGCGCACACGACCACCACAGGCCTGCCCCCGCACGCCCTGCCCTGCCCCCAGCCGAGCACGTCGTTGCCGCCTATCCCGCGTGCCGCCAGCCTCGACTGGCTGACCGTCCCGACCCTGACCCGCCTCGCCCTGTCGGACATCCCCGAACCCCCCCTGCACTGCCTGCACCCCCGCACCGCCCAGCACCACGGGCCGCACCCTGCCCGACGGCCTCCTCAACGAGGCCGTCCAGCGCATTCACCGTCTCGCCCACCCCCAACACGCCGCAGCGCTCGCCACCGCCCTCGTCACCGGCGCGCCCTTCCATCACCTCGCCACCGCCACCCCTGCCGACTACCACCCCACCCGCGCCACCCTCACCCTCCACGCTCCACCCCACGGCCGAACCCCCGCCCGCTGCGCCACCTACGAACTCCCGCCCTGGGCAGGCCTCTTCCTGGACACCGCCACCCACTACCTGAGCCTCACCACCGCCGGCACCCGCCTCCTCGCCCCGCCCGAGCACTCCCTGGCACCCCTGCTGCAGAGCGCCGAACACTGCCGACTGCGCCCGCCCCAGCACCCCCACCCCACCAAGCGCCCAACCAGCTACGCCCTCCCCGCAGCGCTGCCGGACGGCCCCGACTGGACAGCCTTCGTCGACATTCCCGACGTGCCACCGCACCTGGCCGGCGCAGTCCAGCGGCGCCGCCGGCTCCAGGAAGAGGGCACGCGCTGGCGCGAGTGGGAGCGCATGTACGCCGATGCGGCCGCCTTCCACGCCGAACACCACCACCTGGACCCCACCGACCCCGACCACGACAGCCCCCTGATGACCTGGATCGCCCGCCAGCGCCACCTCAAGGGCTGCGGAGAGCTCGCCCCTGCCCGTATCACCGAACTCGACGCACTCGGCATGATCTGGTCGAAGAACGCAGGCGCCTGGGAACGCGGCCACGCCTACGCCCGCGCCTGGGCGGCCCGCACCGGCCACCTCGCCATCCCCGTCAAAGCAACGTTGGACGGCTACGCCGTCGGCGCCTGGATGCGCCGCCAGCGCAAGGCCGCGGGCCTGACCGACCACCAGCACCACAACCTCGACGCCCTCGACCCGCTCTGGCAACTGGAGCCCGACTGGAACCGCTCCTACCGCCGCCTGACCGCCTACCTCGCCGAAGGCGGCAGCCTCACCGGCCCGGTCAACCGCACCGGCCACACGAGCGACCCCCACTTCCGCCCCGGATCCTGGCTACGCAAGCAGAACCGCCTCGCCTCCACCGGAGGGCACACTGCCCAGCAGACCGCGTTGCTCGACGCCCTCGGCCCCTGGCAGACGACCTCCCCGTCACAGCCCCACTGACAAAGGACGGAAGCGACCCGCAGCCTGTTGCGGAAGGGCGCCAGGACCCGCGGTTGTGACCCGGTTCAGTCGGCAGAGCCTCGCAGCTGCGCCACCAGACCGGATCAGCCGATCACCCGGGCCCGTTGTCAGAGCCGGGTGGCAGGCTGGTCGGATGATCAGTCAAAAGCTGGCTGTGCAGTGCTTGGCCGAGGAGATGCGCGGCTGCCCGGTCCCGACGGTGCCGGAGCAGTTCCAGCGCAAGCGTTTCGCCGAGCACGATTTCGTCCTCTTCGGGCATGTGCCGGTGCGTGCCCACAAGCTCGCAAACCGGTGGCAGTTCGACGAATCCGAGGTGCGCACGGCCGGGCGCACCATAGTCGCGCTGCCGTGGGACCCCAGCGACCTCGTCGACCCACGACCGCACAGTCCCGGCAAGCCCAAGCCGGCGACACCAGCTCGCACAGGCTGGAGAGAACAGATCCGTCGCTGGGCCGACCACGCGGGCTTCGTTATGCGGATGAAGAACGGCTGCTCGTGCGGAACGTCCTGCCAGCGCCGCTCCGACGGGTGGGCACTTCCCTGCGGCCTGACCCCCGAGGGCCTGCTCCAGCGCTGCTCCAACCACTCCATCGCCTGCGTGCTTCCAGTCCCCACGCTGGTCTGGTCGCACGACACATGGCTGGTCCCGCGCACCCTCGCTCTCATCCTCGACCAGTGGGAGGAGACCGAGACCGCGCTGGCTGCCAGCAGCCACGTCTGCGGCACCTGCGGCGCGCACAGCACGGACTCGACCTGGCACACATCCACCACCAGCGGCTGGAAGGTGATCTGCCCCGCCTGCGCCGCCGCAGGACTGCGCCGCTACCAGCAGGAACTGGCAGGAGCCACCTACGCGGGCGTCCGAGAACGCGGACCGCGGGCCGAGGACTTCCTGTGCGCGATATGCGAACCGGCCCGGCCCGCAGCCGCCTGGGACCACTGCCATGAACACGGCCTGATCCGCGGGCCCCTGTGCGGCAGCTGCAACACCATGGAAGGCCAGGGCAAGGAGTTCCTCGCCCGCAAAGGCAGCGTGCAGCACCTCCTGAACTGCAAAGACTGCCGCGCCCACCGCACCCTGCCACCGCACCACAGACTCGCCGCGCTGCGCCGCCACCTTCACCTCGAACGAGGTCTTCAGGGGTGCGATGTGCCGATGCACATGTGCGTGTCGGTCACCGAGGTCGTCGACAGCGGATATGAATGCCGGGTCCGCTGTTTCGGGCAGAGGGGTTCTTCAAGCCTTCGTCTGACGGCGGCTGAGGCAGAACACATCCTGGCCCGGACAGTCGAGTCCGGGATGCTCTGAACGCCACGGCTGCGAACAGGCCCGCACCGCCAAGGACTTGGGCCCGGTGCTGCCTGCCCTGGCCAAGTGCGAGCAGGTGACTGCCGCAGCCTGCGCACCGGACGATCCGTGGCGGGAGGACCGCGTGCTCTACGCGAAGCTCTACCCGGCGAAGGACCGCAGGGTGTGACCTGCTGGCGCGATCAGACGTGAAATGGCCTCTATCGCTGTGTTATCTGGACCTTTGGTTGGACCTGTTGGGGATGTTGGCTGGCTCGGCGTCGGCCGGGGTTTGATAACTATGTGTGGCGATTGGGGAGTTGATGATCGGCGTTTGGTTTTCAGTGGCTCGGCGTGGCTTTCCACCGGGGCGCCCGGTCACGCGGCTGGCTGCTGGTCGGTGGGTTGGTTGTCAGTGAGGGTGAAGCTGGGTGCGGGCGGTGACGCGGTCTGCCCCGGCGGGGGCGGCCGGGCTCACTACGAACCGCGGCCCGCGGACCCGAGCCGATGGGACTGGCAGGGGGACACCCCCTGACTCCTGCGGGCCACCCCGCGGGCCCCGCGGAGCTGGCGCGCACACACTGGGGAGGCCGGTCCGCACCGGGACCCCCGAGCGGGCAGCGGACCGGCTTCGAACCGAGCCGCCAGTGCCAGCAACGGCGACGGCCGCCGCCCGTCCGCCGGGCGACAGCCACCAGAACACGGCCGCTCGGCGCGCCGGCGCCTACGAAACGGTGCCCTCTGCGGCAACCGGCCGGTCGTCGACGTGGGTCAGTCCGCCGCAGGCTAAGGGCTGTCCCGCTAGTCCCGACGGACCGGCAGCGGAGACGTGTCGGTGGGGACTGAGACACTCTGGTCCGTGCTGATCAAGGGATACGACTACGGGCGGCTGGTCGCGGGTGAGTGGCTGCTTGAGCGCGCCGGGTTCTGGTCCAATCACCTGCTGGTCATGTGCCGGTTCACCTCGGGTGAGACCCGGCCAGCACCCGAGTGGTTCGGTGACGACGGCGCCGACACGGACGCCCTGTCCGAAGTCCTCCTGGACGACCAAGCCTGGCCGGCGTTCCACATCCCGTTCCAAGGCGGTCACAGCGCCGTCGTCGTCTACCGGAACCTCATCGGTGACTACGGGATCGACTACCTGCTGACCCAACCGGACTGGCCTCGGTCAGAGGACCTATCCAGCTTTGACGGCGACTGGTACGGCCCGGGCCTGTCCTGGCGCGACATCGTGCACATCACCGAGACGCCGGACCTGACCGCACCCGGCGTGCACGACACCGCGGCCCGACTCCTGCTCCTGCTGCCGCTGCTCGCCGACGACGAGCTGCCGCCGGAAGCGCCAGCACGGGTGAACGCCGCTCTCGCGGCCATCGGAGCACCCGACGACTCTGCCCAGGACACGGCTGAACATCTCCTTCGGAACAGGCGGCCTGCAGCCAGTCGCCGTGGTGGTGCCGACTCCCCTCTGAGCGGTGGCGGTCACCGGCACACTGAGCCGGACTCGGATGAAGCGGCCGTGTTGTGGGCACTCAACCTCACTCGACCCCAGAGCGATGCTCTCGCCGACGCCCTGGGAAGTAGGCCTCTGCCGGCGCCAGCGTCCTGAGGGCCGCGAGCTGGCTGCCGGAGCAGTGACCACGGCTGGGATGATCTCGCCATGGCTGGTGTGATCACGGCGTCGGAATCGTCCTGGATAACCCCGTTCACCGGGCTGAGCCCGCGCGACTTCCGCAAGCTGATGACAGTGCTCCGCGGAGAGGGCGCTGACGTCGTGCGGCCGGGCCGGCCCTGGAGTCTTCCGCTGGAAGACCGGGTCCTGCTTGTCGCGGCCTACTGGTGAACCAACCTGACGCTACGGCAGCTCGCACCGCTGTTCGGCGTGTCCAAGTCGGCGGCCGACCGCATCATCAACCACATCGGCCCCCTCCTTGCGCTCAAGCCCCGGCGCCGGTTCCGGAAGGACACCGTGCTGATCGTCGACGGCACCCTCGTCCCCACCCGCGACCACACCATCGCGGAGAAGTCGAAGAACTACAGGTACTCCACCAACCATCAGGTCGTCGTCGACGCCGACACCCGTCTGGTCGTCGCGGTGGGCACCCCCGTCCCGGGCAACCGCAACGACTGCAAGGCCTGGGCAGAGTCCGGCGCCAAGGCCGCCGTCGGCCGGACCATCACCATCGCCGACGGCGGCTACCCCGGCACCGGTCTCGTGATCCCGCACCGCCGACCCAAGGGCGGCGAGCTCACCGAATGGCAGGCCGAGCACAACCGCGACCACAAGCGGGTCCGCGCCCGCGTCGAGCATGTCTTCGCCAGGATGAAGACCTGGAAGATCCTGCGCGACTGCCGTCTCAAGGGTGACGGCGTCCACCACGCCATGCTCGGCATCGCCCGCCTCCACAACCTCCTCCAGGCCGCATAGTCCGGGTCTGCCGCCGATGGGCTCGGCCTGTCCAGCCACTGCAAGAGATCAATTACGGGACAGCCCTTAGGCAGAGGACTCCTCGTACGTCTCGAACAAGAACCGGTACTCCCCGTCGTGGAGAAGGTGCGAGGGGACCCAGTAGCAGTTGTCACAGCAGGTCTTCACCCAGGGCATGATCCACGTGCCGCAGTAGTCATCCCAGATCCATACAACCCGCTTGCGGCCAGGGGCCGGACAGCTCTGGCAGGTCGCATCCGCCTCCCGCTGCGCCTCGCGGAGAATCCGGTGGGCCTCGGCTGGCGCGTCCTGCCAGGGGAAACTTTTCCAGCACAACTCGCCGAACTTTTCCTCCCAGTGTGGCCTGGGGTGACCAGGCCAGGCATGGTCGAATCGCTGCTCGGCGCGTTGGGTGATGGGCGTCCATCCGGCCCCACGGGCCGAGAAGATCTGATGGTGAGTGGTGCAAGGACGCTGGGCGCGTAGGGCGGTCGTGTACTTCTCGCCGGTGGCCGCCTGCCGCTGGCGGGCGCGCTGCGCTGCGGTCGACCTGTTCTTTGGCATCTGAGGCCCGTTCCTAGCGGTCTCCCACGCTTCCGCCGGACGAAGACACGACGATCGAACGCGGGCCCCGAAGGACCTTGGCCGGACGATCACCTGGAGGCGTGGGCACCGGTGACGGCGGAGGGCGTACGCGACTTGCCCGTCCGCAGATCGTACAGCGGATCCGCAGCCCAGCCCCTCTTCACCGCCCTCGACCGCGCTGGCCTCTGCACCTGACCGGCACCGACCATCAGGACGTCCGCGACCTCACCCAGTACCTCGACCCCGCCATGCTGCGCCAGGCCATGAGCTGGCTGGAGCGTTTCGGTACCGCGGCCGTTGCGCCCAGCGGCACCGGGCCGCAGCGGCCCGTCGTGCGCGGCCGGCGATGACGGCTTCCGACCCGACCTCGGTCCCGCCCGGCGGTGGGGGTGTCCGGTTACGCCGCTGGCCGGTTGGCCGTGTCGCGCAGCACGGCGTAGGCGTCCAGGAGCTCCTCGTCCTGGGGGCGCCACAGCTGGCCCTGGTCCTCGGCCGGGGCGAATTGCGCGTGCCAGGCATTGTTGCGGGTGACCCACACAGCCGGGCCCGGTGAATCGGCGAACTGGTCAGCAGTGATGTCCACGACCAGGCCGTCGCGCTCCACCCAGGCGTGGCTTTCCGGCTGGGCTGGCCGGAAGAGCCGCTCCCCGGCTAGGCACCGCCAGCTGCCCTGGTCGTGCTCCCGTAGATACTCGGCGAGCAGGAGCGAGGCGTCCAGGCATGCGCCGATCGGGAACTCCCGTAGGCCGATGAGCGCCCCGTTGCGCGCGGCGAGCTGGGTTGCTTCCGTCTCCAGGGCGCTTCGGAACCGCTGCGCGAGGTCCCGGGCCAGCTGTTCGTCCGTCATGCCGACAGTGTCCTTCGACGGTTCGTGGTTTCAGGGGCCTCTCAGGCTTGAGGGGCCCCTGTGGGGCTGGTCTGCTCGGCTGGCTGGTCGAGCTGCTGCTGGCGGCGGCGTTGTTCGTTGCGCAGGTCCTCGACACGTTGGGTGAACAAGGCCAGCGCCAGGGCCTCGCCTTCCTGGTTGGGCTTGAACGCCCCGTAGGCGCCGACGCCGAGTGTGAGGGCGTAGGCCTCTTCTTCGACGGCGTCGGCGGTCTGCTGCAGGAAGTAGCTGCGCTCGCGGTACTTGTAGTAGCCGGCGAACATCGCGGCCAGGGTGATGGTGAAGCTGATGCCGGTGACCAGGAAGCTGTGCCAGCGGGCGGGGTACCCGGAGTCGAGGGCGCCCACGGTGGTGGTGACGGTGGAGCCGGCCATGACGACGGACTGCAGGGTGTTGTGGACGCGGCGGTACCGGCGGCTGTCTGCCCGGTACTGCCCGGCGATGTCGGCTACCTCCTCGCGGTACAGGTTCCGCCGCCACTCCAGCGACGGGTAGGCGAAGGCGCTGACCTGCCGCAGCTTTTCCCGGGTCTCGTCCAGCGTGTCTTCCAACGCCGACGTCGATTCCAGTGGCCGAAGGCGGGTCGCGGCTATCACCGCGGCGGTCATCGGCACCGCTGCCGCGATCACAAGGATGATGTCCACGGGGATGCGGCGAAGTACGGCGTCCAGGTCCAGTAGGTTCCAGGCGAGCCCGGCCAGAAGAACGGCCCCCGCTCCCGCCCCCGCCCAGGTCCGCACACGCGACAACCGCCGGCGCCGCGCGAGTACCCGTTCCGCACGCCTGAGGTCCCGCCGAGCGCCAGCCAGCCGTTCCCGCTCCTTGCGCCGCTCCTCTGCGATCCGCGCTCGTTCCGCGCCCTGCAGTGTCTTCTCGGCATTGCCCAGACGATGTGACGCGTCGTCGTCCATACCGCGAGCCACCCAGGCACCCTTCCACCCCCGGCCGCACCCCGGCCACCCAGCCCTACCTTGTCACGGACCTGACCGGCCGCAGGTCTAATCCGATGAACCGAGCGTTTGCATGGTCTGGTGGCCTCTGATGCCAACACGGCCGTCCGGCACAAGACGTGGCGGCTGGGAGGGTGCGGCCGGGCTGGACGCGGCCGCTGCGGTGCTCGGGATGGTCCGTGCCGACAGGGGCCCCGGCCCGGGCCGCTGGGACTAGCCGAGGCGGCGGTCTGCGCGGCCAACGCCGCGCTGCGCCGGACTGTAATCAGGACGACGGCCCCGAGACCGGCTGGGACGCGCGGGAGAAGCTGGCCTTGGTGTCTCGGCGTCGACCGCCCAGAAGTTGAACCCGGCCTGCACTCCGCATGCGTTGCCGATCTCATCCAGTACCGGAGCACTCGGCACGCGTGAGCTTGCTGCTGGTTCATCTCAGGTTGGTCGGTTGGACCTCCAGGTGGCGAACAGACCCAGGCCAACGCTGGTGACCGTGCCGGCATTGGTCCCAGCGATGACGTAGATCGTGGTCGCGATGGTCAGAAGACAGACCAGAGCGACCAGATCGAGAAGCCTGCGCTGCACCGGGATGGGGCGCTCTTCGAGGGTGTGCTCTGGTTGCACTGGGGGCTTGGAATCGATCGAGGTGATGTTGGTAGCCGGCGACGGCAGTTGGGTTTCGGTCATGCCCATCAGCTCAGCGTGTGAGAGAGGAAGTTGTCGCGTGTCACGAAGAAATCCGCTGCTCGGCGAATACTGGTGGACTGTGCCGTTCTGGAGCGAAGTTCGGCGACCGTGTGGGGCAGTCGGTGAACTTCGTTGGTTTTCGGTGTTCTTCGGCTGCAGGGCCTCTACCCTGAGTTTTGACGACTTTGGGTGGGGGTATGAGAGAGCCGCTTCACGTGGGTGCAGCTGCGCCGATTGAGACTCCGTCTTACGAGCTGCTGCTGCAGGCCCTTGCTGCCGACCTGCGGAACCTTAGGATCAGCCGCGGAAATCCGACGCTCGCTGAGATCAGCGCTCGAAACACGCACGGTCGACGGCCGCTGTCACCCTCCGCACTCAGCGAAGCGTTCAACGGCAAGCGGCTTCCCGGCTGGGAGTTCTACACAGCGCTGATCCGGGCTCTGCTTTCATGGGATGCGAACGGTCGGCCGACCCGCATCGATCGCACCTCCCCTGACCTGCTGGCCTGGGGCGATCGCTGGAGAGAGGTACAGAGATTCCGTCAACGGAATCGGAGCTCGAGCCGAGCCACCGCAGTGGCCGCCGCACCTCTGAAGGAGACCCAGGCTGAACCGAGATGGCCTGTCGCGCTTGCAGGAAGGTCGACCGGGCGCCGGGTCTTCGCACTCAGCGAGAGGTTCACGGGGGAGACCGAGGTTGGCCACGTGACCGCATTCTCTTCCGACGGGCGACTGCTGGCTGTGAGTTCAGGTGCTGAAGCACAGGTCTGGGACTCGGAAGCTGGTCAGCAGATGAGGATTGTTCCCAGCAGTGCGATGGTCACCTCGCTCGCCTTCTCCAGCGACGGGAAGCTACTAGCAATCGGGGCCGCAGACGAGGTGCGGGTCGTGGACTGGGCCAGCGGCCAGCAGGTCGGGCTGACCCTGTCTGGCCACACGGGTGACGTTCAGGCTGTGGCCATCTCCCCGGTGGACGACCTGGTAGCCAGCACCGACGCGCATGTGGTCAGAATTTGGGACCTCCGACGAGGCAAAGAGATGAGACCTGCGTTCATCGATCGTTGTGGCTCACTCCCTGCCTTGACGTTCTCTCCGGACGGGCGATATCTGGGCGTCCCCGACGTTGATGTAGTACGGATCTGGAGTCCGATCACCGGGGAGGAGGTCCGATCAGCACTGGTGGGCCATGCCGGAGCCGTTGGACCGGTGACGTTCTCCCCAGACGGGCAGATGCTGGCATCGGGCGGCGACGACGGCAGGATCTGTCTGTGGCTGGCGGCCACAGGCGAGGAGGCGCGCCCGGCCCTTCTCGGCCACGAGCGCTCAATCAGCGCGCTGGCGTTCTCCCCCGACGCCGCACTTCTGGCCACAGCCGCAGGTGGGGTTGTGGGAGTGTGGAACCCGACCACCGGAGAGTCGTTTGGCTTCGTTGAGAGCGGACACCGCGGGAACGTCACGGGGCTGGCATTTTTATCCAACGGGACCTTCCTCTCCACCGTCAGTGACGATCAGTCGCTCCGGCTGCACCCCATTCGTCGTGGGACTGCTCCCTGGAGCAGACGCGGGGAACCGGAGGGCGAAGGAGGCCGGACTGGTGTGACATCGGTGCGCTGGACTGCCAAGGCGCAGTGTCAAAAGTGTGGATGGCACGAAGAGACCGAGTTCGAGGACGGCTCTGTCGTAGACTCCGGCCACGTCTGCCTGAACGGATGAACCTGCTGGCACCGGCCCGACTCAACCGAGCAGCGGATCCGCGACCGCGCCACTGGAACTGGCCTGGCCTGCCCCGTGCCGACATGGGCTCCACGGCCCGGGGCGCCGCCCGTACTGGTGCCTAGCACGCGATGGCGGTTACCGAGACGATCGCCGCGTTCGTCCTCGGGGTCCAGGTCCCGGCCGCAGGCCAGCACCGCGGCCGCGTACTCGGCCAGGCGCTGGCTGCCGGTACGGGCGGCCGGCTCCTCCACCCGCCCGCGCGGTCGCCACCAGTCAGTACGGAGGCGGGCCCCGGGAACTCTCCGGGCCCGCCTCCGTACTGACGGCCCTGCGGGTGTCTGCGGTCCGCCGTAGGCCGGGGGAGTGGTCAGTCCCGGGGCTGGGCGACGTCGAGGGTGTGGAGGTAGTCGAGGGCGGCGTCCCTGGGCACGTACCAGGCCTTGCCGGTCCGGATGGCCGGCAGGTCGCCGGAGTGGACCAGGCGGTAGACGGTCAGCTTGGTCAGCCGCAGCAGCGCGGCGGCGTCCGCGATGGTCAGGAACCGGATGTCGTCCGCTGGCGGGTGCGTCACCGGGCGCGTGAGGGCCGGCCGGGCGGGCCAGGCAGGTTCGTACATCCAGGTGGTCAGCCGGTCGAGTTCCCGTTGGACGTCGCTCTCGCTCGGCGGCGGCACGGCCTGCTCGATGCGCCGGAGCAGGTCGGGCAGCGGGTCGGTGTTGGCGGCGGAGTGCCAGATGATCGTCATGATGCCCTCCTTTTCTGTGCGGTGCCCTGTGCGGCGGGCTGGGCGAAGGGCAGGTGCTCGCCGACTTCGGCGCCCAGACGCAGGCGGGCTTTGTGGAGATGCACCCGCACGGTGGCGGGCGAGATGCCGAGACTGCGGGCGACCTCGGCCGGGGCGAGGCCCTCGCGCCAGGCCAGGACGGCGACCGCGCGCTGGGACCGGGGCATGGCGGAGATCACCGCCCAGCAGCGTTCGAGAGCGGCGCGGGCCACGGTGACGTCCGCCGGGTTGTGCGGGGCGCTGGTGTAGTGCTCGCACACCTGGAAGTGCAATTCGTCGAAGTGGACATCGCGGCGAAGATCGTCGATGAACCGATTGCGGGCCACCGTCCTGAGCCACGCCTTCTGGCCGTCCAGCGAGCGGGAGCCGACCTCGTCCCATTTCAGCGCGGCCTTCTGGAAGGCGTACTGAACGAGGTCGGGGGCGTCCGCCGCACCGGCCAGCACGGTGGTGCTGCGCAGCACGTCGCGGTACGCGGCGCTGTACAGCGCGGTGACGGCGTCGGCGACGTCCGCCGGGATGCGCCGGGTGTGCTCTGTCGTCACTTGGCCCCCTGGGTCCGCTCGTCCATGTCCGTTCCCCCGGCCGGCCGGGCGCCGACCTGGACCCGCATGCCGGGCCCGCCCATTCCACTCTCCTGTTCCACAACGGTGCCCAGCGGCGACCGTTCGACCAACGCGACCAGGGTGCGTCGTCGCTGCCACTCGGCCAGCTGCCGCACTGCCACCCCCAGGGCCCCGACCAGGGCCAGCACGATCCATGACGACTGGTGAGCACCCAGCGCCACGAACGGCACCGCCGGGGTCCAGCCGAGCAGTTGGGTGAGCCCTTGACGCTTCATACCCAGCAGACGAACGGCAACCCCAAACCGTTTACATCTGAGGCAAAAAATGTTATGTGCCGTCAAGCCCCCTGCTCTTGCGCCTGGCCGGGCGGGTGTGCACCGCCTGTGACTGAGGGACACGGAGAGGCCGAAGCTGGAGGCTGCTGCCGGGGCGGCGCACTGCGCCGTTGTCGCCGTGGCGCGCCCGCAGCTGGACCTGCTACCAGGAACGCAACGAACGCCTGGGGAGGCCGAAGAACAGCTGGAGGCCGCTCGGGCGGCGAACGCCGTGCTGCGTCCGTGCTGGTCGTGCCGGGGCTCGATCGGCGGGAAGGCGGGCTCGAAGCTGGAGCTGACCGGGAAGGCCAGCCCCGACCGGTTGGAGTGCCCGCACCGCAGTGCGAACAGGACCGCACCGTCAAGGACTTGGGCCCGCTGGTGTTGCCCGCCCGCACCGCCCGGTCGTTCGGCCGCCGATCGCGGCTCTCGTCCTACTGCACGCCAGGCTCTACCCGGCGAAGGGCCGCAGGGTGTGACCTGTTGGTTGTGGTGGGCGTGAAATGACTTTGACCGCCGGGTTGTCTGGACCTTTGGTTTGTCCTGTTGGGGTGTTGGTGGGGTCGGGAGTGGATGGGGTTTGGTGACTGTGTGTGGGGTCGAGGGTCCGGTGGGCCGGTTGGGGGCCGCCGGGGTGTTGTGGGTGGGTTTTCGGGGGTGATTTCTGCCGAGTATTCTGGTTGGCTGGTTTGGTGGATTGGTTGCTGGTGGTGGCCTGAATTCGGGTCGGAATTGCGGTGGTCGGGGTTCGTGTTCGGTTTGGTAGGGCGGATTGGGTGCCGAGTGGTGCCGGTCGCCGGGGTGATGTGGTCCGGGTCGGGTGCCGTCGGCCCGGCCTGCTGCGTCTTCGCTGGCTGCTCTGGGCTGCCGGGTGCTGCGGCCTGTCAGGGCTGCATGTGCTGAGTACGCAGTCGCCGCACGCGTTCGTCCGCTCGTGCCAGGTCCTCGCGTGTGGGGTCGGGGCCCAGAACCAGCAGGAGGTACGGCGCGAGCCCGTCGAACGCCTCCCGTACCTCCCATAGGGCGCCACGGTAGGCCCTGCGCCGGCGCAGGGCGGGGTCGCACATCTCTTCCCATTCGAGTTCGTCGCCGGACGCCCCCGGGCCGATCACCAGGTCGCTGTCGAATCCGTCGAGCGGGACCTGTGACTCCAGTGCCCGGCGCAGTGCCAGAAGGGCCGTGTCGGCCCGTGCCACGGCTCCGTCGTCGGTTCCGGCCTTGCCGGGTCCGGTGTCTGGTGCTTCGGACGGGCTGGGAACGGGACGGTCCGGCTGCGGGAGCATCCCGTGTCGGTTCAGCACGTCGAGCAGGGCCCGGTAGGCCGTGTCGAACCGGTCGCGGGCTGCATGCAGGCCGTCGAGCTGTTGGCGGCGCTGGGGGACGTAGTTCGTCAGGACCCGCCACGGTGACCCGGGGTCGGGCCCGTGCATCCCCTCCAGCTTGAGCTCCAGTGCCATCGCCGTCTCCTCCACCACCGTGTACGCCTGGTGCAGAGCCGGGTCGATGAAGCCGACGACCTCGGCGCGTAGCTCCTCGCAGGCGAGCGTGAACGCGTCGTCGACGCTGGTGTGGACGCGGTCCATCGGCTTGGCCCGCAGGGTGCGCAGCCACGGCTCGTACGGGGGCAGCGCGGTCAGGAGGCGGGCGGCCTTCGCGGCGTCGCCCGCTGCGACGGCGCCGTTCCCCGACTCTGTGCCCGGGATGTTCTCGCTGCTGGCGTCCTGAGGCTGCCCCGCGGCTACGCGCCCGCCTTCCTCCCCGCTACCTGACCGCCGGGTCCGGGCCCCTCGGACGTGCGCGTCGCCGGCCGTGCCCCGGGGCACGCCCATGCCCTGGCGCCGTTCACGCTCTGCTGACCGACGCAGCCTCTCCCACTCCTCGACGCCCTTGCGCGGGCGACCCGGATCGCGCCTTTCGGCGAGGGGCTCCAGCACCTCTACCAGGGCGCGGAGCACCTGCGGGTCGGACGGTACGGACTTGCCGTTGAACCACTCGCTCAGGGACGGCTTCTTGAACTTCACCGCTCGGGCCGGGTGTTTCTCCGACCAGATTTCGCCGAGCCTCATGATCTCCGCCAGAGAGCACCCCGAGGCCTCCTTCAAGGCCTGGAGCTCCCGCCCGAACTCCTCCATCGCTTCCCCCCACCGCGCGCTCCCCTCCGGCTGCTCCGAACGCTCGTCGAACCCTAGCCGAACCCCCCACGACCAGGACGGACACACCGTTCGTCACCCGAGCGCCTCGCCGGACCCCTTCCCGAACCACTCGACTGCTCCATGCACGGCCGGCACACCGCCGCCCCGACCTCAGGAGCACCCACGTGAACGCCCACCGCCTCGCCACCCCTGTCCGCCGAGCCCTGGAGGCCCTGCACGCCGCAGCCCGCCGACCGGTCGTCACGGCCGTTCTGAACCTGCTGTGCACGGCCGCCGCCCGAGCCATCGCCGACACCCTGCTGCACCCGCTGCTCACCACCACCGTCCACATCCTCACGAACACCCTGCCGCACCCCTGACGCACCGCCCGGCCAGGACATCGCCCCGGTCGGCGGCGTCCTGGCCGGCCGTCAGGCCGCCCCCGCTGCGCTCGTTTTGGCCGTCCGGCCGCTGTGCCCGTGCCCGCCCTGGCCGCCCGGTGCCGCGCCCCGCTGCGCCTCGCCCTGGCCGCCGTCCTGGTCTGGTGTTCGGTTTGGTGTCGCTGCTCCGGGAATTGCTCGGGTGATGCTGGACGGGATTTTCTGGACGGTCGGGAAGGGCGGTCGCCGTGTCGTCGTGGAGGGCCGTAGGCCCCTTTCCGGTGCGCCTGGATTCGATTTCTGTCCGCTGCGCCCCGCAAGGCTTTCTGATTGCCGCCTGAAAGAAAGTGGAAAGAAATTCGCATTCTCGCCTGGAGCGCGGCCGGATAGAGCCGTGATGGACGGTTTCCGCGAGGTTGCTTGTTCTCCTCCGGCACCCGTCAGGGAACCTGTAGGATAGCGCTGTGCGGAAGCCGTGGAAACGCTGCTGGATTCGGTTCGGATTCCGGTTGGGAGTCTGCGGTTGAGGGCCGGTCAGGGGCCGCCGTCCGGGGTGCTTGTGAGGGCCCGCCACCCGGGGCCGGGAGATCCCGGGCCGGACCGGTGGCCCGGGGGTGTCTCTCGAGGGCCGCAGGCCCCGTCCCGGAGGCGGAGGATGGGCCGCCAGCCCAGCAGCCGCAAGGCGAAACCGCCCCCGAGCGCCCCACCGGCCGGGGCCGAGGGAGGGCTCCCGGGGGTGGGGTTGTGACTGATACCAGAAGTCCGCGACACATCGTCAACGCCGAGGGCCGCAGGCCCCGGCCGGCACCCCGCCCGTCCGGAGGGATGGGCTGCTACCCGAATTCCGCGTCACATCGTCAACGCCCGCCCCCGGCCGCAGCCCGGGAAAGCCCTGCCTGACAATCGTCCCGTAGGCCCGTGAAAACACCGGCCAAACAAGACCGGAAAGACGACCGGCTGACGGGCCGTAGGCCCGGCATAATGCCACCCAATAGGCGGAGCGCAGCGACGCCCCACGCCAGCCACGAACCACCCGAGCAAACCCACGGATTCGCCGCAGGCGAATACCCCCAACCACCCACCCACCCGCCGAGTCGCCGCCGATGCCACACCACGCACGGTGACGGCGCACCCGGCACCCCCGCACCTGGCGGTGCGTCAGC
>NZ_JZKH01000111.1 GCF_000961885.1 Streptomyces rubellomurinus | reverse complement strand
GTAGTCGTCGCCGGTGGCGCCGAGGAAGACGGCGGTGGCGCTGCCGTGCAGGCTGTCCGGCGGGAGGTAGGCGTCCTCCAGGGCGTCCCAGCTCAGTTCGAGCACCATCCGCTGGCGCGGGTCCATCGCCGCGGCCTCGCGCGGGGAGATCCCGAAGAACCCGGCATCGAAGTCGCCGGCACCCGCCACGAACCCGGCCCGGGGGTGGCGCGCCAGCTCGGCGACGCCCTCCGGCCAGCGGCCGGCGGGCGGTTCCGCGATGGCCTCCTCCCCCTCGGCCAGCATCCGCCAGAAGGACCGCAGGTCCTCGGCGCCGGGCACCCGGCACGACATCCCGATGACGGCGATCGCCTCGCGGCCCGCCCCCGTGAGCCCGTCCCCGAACTCGTTCTCGCCCATTAGAGCTCCCGACCCTCGCTACCCCTGTTGACAACTCGATCGGGTGACGGGCCCCTCAGATACGTTTTCGGGACGCCAATTCGGACGAGTTTCCGGCCGAACCCGCCCCGGAAGGTTTCGGACGTGCCCACGACACGCCCGCGGGCGGCTTCGGCCCGGTCCAGCGCGGCAGCATCCGGCCGGCGAGCCGGACCACCCCCGCTCGGCCCGCCACCAGGTGAACACCCGCGCATCATCTGCTCCGTTGAGCAGTTCCACCACCGTTCCCCACCATCCACCCCCCACCCGCCTGCGGCGGGTTCCCGCCCCCGGCCTCGCCGCGTGCCGCCCGACCAGGCGGCACACGGCACTGGTGGGACAGCGCGTCTCAGACGGCGACGTGTGAAGGGCGCCCACCAACCGGTGCGGACGCCCGTCGCCCCAGGCTCAGCGGATCGGGCGGATCATCGCGGTCAGCCGGGGCGAGTCCGGAGAGGGCTGTTGCGCATTGAACGCCCGGTAGCCCCAGGTCTCGTAGAGCCGCTGGACCTTGCCGTCCCCGGCGAGCGGGTTGACCAGGAGGGTGACGCGGCCCTCAACCCGGCGGCGCAGCAGGTCATCGTGAATTCGGCGGGCGGCACCCGTGCCCCGCCATGGGATCCGGACGCCGATTTCCTTGATGGCCAGAGCCGGGGCGTCGGTGAAGCCGTCCGGAAGAGGCTCGGTCATGCGCTTCCAGTACCGGTCATCCGCCCCGATCGTGTTGCCGTAGGCGTAACCGACCGGTACCTCGCCGTCGTAGCCGAGGACGAGCTCGAAGCCGGGCTCGGTGGCATGCCGGTCGAGGCGTTCGGCGAACACGGCGACGCGGTAGTTCGGCAGGTGCAGCAGTGGGGCCCGCACGTCGGCGTACACGTCCAGCAGGTCCCGCCGGGCCTCTGCGGGCAGGGTGGTGTGGTGGCGGAGTTCGACGGTCACGCGGTGGTCCTCCAGGTGTTGTGGGCGTACGCCGTCCAGGCGCGGTCCGGGCCGCTGCCACTGGCCAGCTCGTGCAGCGAGCTGCGGGTCGTCTATCCCCGAAGGGAGAGGTCACGCGGCAGTGGGTTGACGAAAGCTCCACGGGGCCAAAGCGCGCCCGCCCGCCCGAGGGAGCGGGTACCTTCCGAGTACGGCCGTGCACCCGGAAGGGACCCAGGGATGACGCAGTGGACCGACTACACCACAGGCGAGCGCATCAAACTTCTCCGCGGACCTGACATGACCCAGGAACAGCTTGCCGAAGCGTCCGGCCTGTCGGTGGCGACGATCCGCAAAGCAGAACTCAACCTCGGTGGCAGCCTCCAGACGCTGCTTCGGATCTCGGCCGCGCTCCACACCGATGTGTCCGTGGTCCTCGGCCAACAGGCTCCCCGCCGCGCAATGCACGGCGCCGACCGGGCGATGATGCGCGAGCTGTCCCTCGCTGTCCACGACACCGCCGCCGGCGTCGGCGTCGATGTGCAGCCCCCACGCCCGGCCGAACTCGCGGCCGGACTCGCCGCCGCATGGGAGGCCTACCGCTCCGGCGACTACGTGGGGGCGGGAGCTCACGTCGCCCCAGCACTGCGCGAAGCCGCCGCCACGTGGAAGGCCGCTCCCGTCGACCAGGAGAGCGCGGCCGCGGGCATCCTCGCAGACGCCTATCGACTCGCTGCCTACGTGGCGAACCAATTCGGCGCCCGCGATCTCGCGTACGCCGGAATCGGGCACGCGCAACACCAGGCCGACCGCGCCGGGGACACCATCCGCTCGGCCATGGTCGCATCCGGCCGGTCGTGGATCTACGTGCGGGATGCCCGCCTCGACCAGGCGGAGGAGACCGCCCGCATCTCGTACGAGTCCATCGAGCCCAGGTACGGGGATCGGGATCTGGGAGCGCTCGCCACCTATGGGTGGCACGTGACCTTCGCGGCCGTCGTCGCCGCCCGCCAGGGGGACGTGGACGGCGCCGACGACCTGCTGTCGCAGGGGCTTGCGGTAGCGGCCCGGATGGGCAGGGACGTCATGGTGAACGGGACGGCGTTCGGGCCGGCAACGGTCACCGCACAGGCGATCGGAATCGCCGTCTCAACCGGTCGGCCAGGCAAGGCGCTCAGCCTGTTCCAGACGATCGGCGACACGAGCTCGCTCACCCCGTCCGCGCGTAACCGGATGATGCTGGATGTCGCGCTCGCACAAGCCGAGACCCGGCAGTCCGACACCGCCCTGGACACCCTGCTCGAGGTGTGCTCGACCGCGCCCGGTTGGGCTCGGCATCAGGGATTGCCCGGGGTGATCGCGCAAAAGGCGAGCGCGGGCAGCGCCACCACAGCCAAGTTGCGCAAGCTCTCATCGATTCTCGGAACATCCGTGATCATCAACTGAGGAGTGATACGAGGCGTATCACTCGGCGCCGGTACGACTTCAGGAAGTGACACATCCCATCCGTTCACGGACGGTGAGAACTCCGCGACAGTGAGCACATGCTGACGCTCCATCAGCCAGGAAACCCACGGTCAGCGGTTTGGATTCTTCCCGGTCGACTCGGGTCGCTCCGAATCATCGGCTGAATAGAACACCTGACGCCCCTCCCAGCAGCTTGGAGGTCGGCAGGCGTCAGCGCCGACCTCCACTAAGTAGTTCACGCCTGGAAAGACCATCCGCCCAACGTACTGCGCTCCCGAGCGAAGGCCGCACGGCTGGCTGCCTGGTACACCCCAGCGAGCTGCCGGGACTTTGCCCTCACATCATTCGGTTTGTCGGCCTGATCGCCGAGTTCCTCAGGCCGCCATCGCAGGCAGAGCACGCAGTCGCTCGCGGAACTCGGCGACCGCGGGTGCGGCGGAGTACGGCTTGAGGTAGCCCTCGAACTTGGTGAGGCGGTTGACGGCGCGGACGGAGTGGACCTTGGTTTCGAGAAGGTCCAGGCCGCGGTTGGCGGCGTCGAGGGCTCCGTCGAGGTCCTTGCCGGCGAGGCGGGCGGTGGCGAGGCGGCCGGAGCGGACGGCCTGGTCGCGGGGGACGGCGTGGTCGATGGAGGAGGCGAGGGCGCTGGTGGCGCGCTCGACCTGGCCGGCGCGGAGCATGACTTTGCCCTCGGTGGAGCTGAGCTGGGCGTCGCCGTACCAGGAGAGCCAGCTGGGGAGGTGGTCGCCGCCGTTCTTGGCCCAGAGGTCGTGGGCGCGGTTGAGGGCGGAGCCGGCCTTCTGGTGCTGGCCGTCGCGGGAGAGGCTCTCGGCGTGGTGGAGTTCGAGGTAGCTGCGGACGCCGGGCTGCATGGTCGAGTGGGTGTTGGCGAGCGCGGTCTCGACCTGGGCGACGCGCTCGGCGGGGTTGCCGGCGTCGGAGAGGTGGACGCCCATCTCGGCGAGGAGAAAGGCGCCGAGGGCGTCGTCGCCCACGGTCTTCGCGGCGCGCAGGGCGCCGAGGTAGTACTGCTGGCCGGCTGAGCGCAGGCCGCTGTCGTAGGCCATCCAGCCGGCGATGTAGTTGACCTGAGCCGCCAGCCCGTAGAGGCGGGCCTCGACGGCTTCGGTGTGGCGGCCGTGCTTGAGCAGGCTGGTGATGATCGCCAGGTCGCCGCGGGCCTGCTCGATGAGGCGGGCGCCGCCCATCTGGGCGTCCAGCGTCTGGAGGGTGGCCACGCGGGCGTCGAGGGTGTCGACCATGGAGTCGGTCACCTGGTCCCCGTTGAGGGCGGAGGCGAAGGCGGGCGAGGCCGAGGCCCAGCTCGCGGCGACGGTGGCCATGGCGGCCCCGGTGATAGTGAGAAAGCCCCGCCGATCCATATGACCACTCCTGACCAGTTCCACCAGTACGTCCACGGTACCGGCCTTCGTCCACGGCGCCGTGATGCCGGTCACCTCCCAGACAGGAAGCCATCGGGGCCACGGATTCGCGACCAGGCTACGAGGGTTGACGCCAAGAAGGTCTGCGAGAACGTACTGCGCGTCCGGCTCGGGCGCCTGGCCCTGCTCCCACTTCCAGACCAGCGTCCGGTTGGTCGCCAGGTGGATCTTCAATGCGGCGCCGTGGTCGCGCATCATCCGCGCGAACTGGATCTTTCCCCACCCGCGCGAGTGCAGCAGGTAGGTGAGCGGGTGGACCGCCAGAACGTCTTCGCTCATCTCAACCCCCGGCTTTCTAGGCCCTGTTGGTGAGCGTACTGCTACCCGCTGCGGCGCGGGCGATCTCGGAGAGAAACCCCCTGGAAACGTTCCGCGATGATCGGCCGCGCCGCGACTCTGGACCCTGGCTCCGCAGCCCGTGCGGCCACCTGCTTACGAGTTGAGGAGAAGCACCTTGTCACGCCCGCATGCATCAGATCCTGGGGGAACGGCAGCGACCAGCGCCTTCGCCCACCGCACCGCCGTCGTCACCGGCGCTGCCGGGTTCATCGGCTCGCACCTGTGCGAGCGCCTGCTGGACCTCGGCGCGGAGGTGGTCGGCGTCGACAATCTACTGACCGGTCACCTCGACAACCTTTCGGGCCTGCGCTCGGCCGGGAGGTTCAGCTTCCAGACCGACGACGTGAGCCAGCCGTTCGGCGTGTCCGGGCCGGTGGACTTCGTCTTCCACCTCGCCTCGCCGGCGTCGCCGCTCGACTACGCCCGCCACCCGCTGGCCACCCTGAAGGTCGGTGCGATGGGCACGCTCAACGCCCTGGAGCTGGCCGAGGCCAAGCAATCCCGGTTCCTGCTCGCGTCTACGTCCGAGGTGTACGGCGACCCACTCGTGCACCCGCAGCCGGAGCATTACTGGGGCAACGTCAACCCGGTCGGGCCGCGCAGCGTGTACGACGAGGCCAAGCGGTACGCCGAGGCGCTGGCCGCCTGCTTCCAGCGCTCCGGTAACGCCCGCACCCGGATCGTACGGATCTTCAACACGTACGGGCCGAGGATGCGGGCCGACGATGGCCGCGCCGTGCCGACGTTCATGCAGCAGGCGCTGACGGGCGAACCGATCACCGTGGCCGGCGACGGCGGCCAGACCCGCTCCCTGTGCTTCGTGGCCGACACCGTCGAGGGCCTGCTCGCCGCCGCCACCGCGGATCACGCCGACCCGGTGAACCTCGGCAACCCGCACGAGATCACCATGCTCCAGCTCGCCGAGGAGATCCGGGCGCTGGCCCGCTCCTCGTCCGCGATCACCTTCGTCCCGCTGCCCGCCGACGACCCGAAGCGCCGCTGCCCCGACATCGCCTCGGCCCTCGCCCACCTCGGCTGGGAGCCCACCACACACCTGCGCGACGGCCTGCGCCGGACCCTCGGCTGGGCCGAGCAGCACTTCCCCCGCCAGGCCACCGCCACCACTGGAAGGGGCGTCTCGTGAACACCACCTCCCGTCTGCTGCCCGCGCTCGTCTGCGGGGTCGACGACGGCTACGCCCGCCCGCTGCAGACACTGATGCACTCGATCGCCGCCGCCCATCCGGGCGCCGTCGAGGAGCTTCGCCTGATCGTCCTCGACCAGCAGATCAGCGACGCCAACCGGCGGGCGATCCGGCGGGACGCCGACCGTACGGGCCTGCGGACCGAGCTGCGGCCGGCGCCCATGACCGACCCCCGCTACCCGGTCTCCCACTGGGTGAGCGGCGCGGTGTACGTGCGCCTGGCCATCCCGGAGGTCATCCCGGACGAGCGCCGGGTGCTGTACCTGGACGCCGACACGCTCGTCCTCGGGGATCTGCGCCCGCTGCTGCGGCAGTCCCTGGGCGGGCGCCCGATCGGCGCGGTCCGCGACCCGCAGAACCCGGTCATCGGCCGGGGCATCCAGCTGCCGGGCTGGGACAAGCTCGGCATCCCGTACGGTCGGGACTACTTCAACAGCGGCGTCATGCTCATTGACCTCGGCCGCTGCCAGAGGCTGGGTGTCTTCGAGCGGTCGAGGCAGTTCCTGTCCGAGCACCCTGACAAGGTCCGGTTCTGGGACCAGGACGCGCTGAACTGGGCCGTCGACGACAACTGGCACCGGCTGGACCGGCGTTGGAACACCTTCGCGATGTCCTCGCAGGCCGCCCAGCCCGGGTTCGTTCACTACGCCGAGGCGGACAGTCCGCTCGCCCTGCTCCTGGAGGACGAGGCGACCGCCGCCCTGGTGCACTTCGCCGGCCCCGACAAACCCTGGCAGGACAGCTACCCGGAAGGCCAGCTCCGCGACACCTACCGGCTGTTCCACGACTACGTCGCTGCGGGAGGCATGGAGTGAACGGCCGGAAGCCGTTCTGGCGCCGCCCGACCTGGTGGATCGCTGCCGCCGTGGCCGCGCGCAATGCGAACGGGCTGCGGCAGGTATGCCAGACGTTGGCCTGGGTCGACCGGCCTGGGCCGGTGGCGGCAGCGGAGCCGATGGTGCTGCACGTCGTCATCCCGGTGCTGCGCGAGCAGCAGCACATCGTCGGTGCACTGGCGTGGTTCATGCCGCTCCTCCGGGACTTCCCGGGGTCGACGCTGACCCTGGTGTCCACGGCGCGCGAGGAGCGCGAACGCGAGCACCTCGCCGCCCAGCTCACGGGCGCGACGGAGGCCGACCTCACATTGCGGCGCTTCCCGCAGTTGACCGGAGAGGAGCTCGCTGCCCTCGCCGAGGCCCTGGCCAAGACCGGCGCGAACGCGCTCACCCAGGCGACGGCTGCCGAGGTGTTGTCGGCCTTCCCCGCGACGGCGAAGGTCATCGCGGACGAGATCGCGCGCCTTCGGGAACCCGCTCCGGCGGTCCGGCACATCCACTACGAGGGTGACGGCCGGAAGGCCGCCCAGGTGAACGCTGCCGTCGACCAGCTCGCGGCCGACTCCGCCGAGGAGTACATCGCCGTTTACGACGTGGACTCCCGCCCGAGCCGCGAATTCCTGCTGCGAACCACCGAGTTCCTGGCCGGCCGCAGGGCTGAGGACGGCGAGCTGCCCCGCGTCGTCCAGCAGTCCGCCCGCTTCGCCACGCAGGGCGCCGCCGGCACCTGGTGGGAAGGGAGCCTGTGCCAGGGCGCCGCCCGAGCCCAGACTCTGTGGACAGTCCGCCGCGAGATCCCCAACCTCCGCCGGTACGCCGCCTCCACGCGGCGCGGCCCTGGCCGACGAGGTCTGGCGCAGACCGTAGGACACGGCCTCCTCGTTCGCGCCGACGTTTTCCGGGAGGTCGGCGGCCTGCCCACCTTCACCGTGCTCGACGACGTCGCCTTCGGCTATCGGCTCACCCTGAGCGGTATCCCGGTCGACAGCCTCCCCTTCACCACCACCGTGCCCGCAGCCGAGTACCTGCCCGAGTTGCTGGCCCAGAGCGAGCGCTGGTTCCAGAGCTACCTCGACTACCCGCAGTGCGCCACCCGCTGGCGCTCGCAGGGCCATGGCAGCCGCCTTGACCACGCGGCGGCGCTCGCCATCGGCGCCTACCGGGGCCTGGCCTGGCTACTGGTCTCGCCTGCGACGGTCGCCTGCCTGGCTCTCGTGCTCGGCCCGCGCACGCGCCTGCCGGTCCGAGTGACGGCCGCAGCAGCGCTCTGGACGGCCACCGTCGCACCGGTCCGCCTGCTCGCCCAGGGTGAGGGCCGGCCGCTGACCATACGCGAGACCGCCGCGCAGAGCGTGGAGACGCTGGCCGGACTGCTGTTCAAGAGCATCGGCCCGATGACCGCCCTCGGCCGCTGGGCCGTCACCGGCACCAGGCACTCGGCGCTCGCGCCCAAGACCAACCGCCGCACGGCCCCACCCACCACCACGGACAGGGAGACACCGTGATCCTCGGCATCGAGGGCGTCAGCTGCGTCGGCAAGACCACGCTGGCCGCTGCACTCGCCACCCACCTCGACCAGCCCGCTGTCATCCCCTGCTACTACCACGCCAGCCCCGACCCCACCCGGCTGCCGAAGCCCGAACCCTTCACGGCCGAAAACCAGTTGACCAACATTGCCCAGTTCCTCGACGTCGAGGAACTCCGGTTCGCCCGAGCGCTACAGGCCCTCGTCGCGGAGAGGGACGTGATCCTCGACCGCACCGTGGACACCCTCCTCGCCCATGCGCACGCGGTCGGACGGATGCACGGCTTCGACTGCGACGACCAGGCCCAACACGCCGTCACCAGCCGGGGCGTGGCGATGCCCGACCTGACGATCGTCCTCACCGCCGACCCGGACGTGCTCGCCCGCCGTGCCCGCCTGCGCAAGGGCATGCCGACGATCTTCTACGACCGCCACTTCAGCGAGCACTTCAACGCTTACTTCGACCGCCCGCTCGCCCCGGCCGTCGTCCGGCTCGACACCACCACCGGCTCACCCGAGGAACTCGCCGCACGCGCCCTCGACCACGTCCGCCGCCACCAGGCCGGCGAGCGCGCCCTGCGGGAGGCATCGTGAAGGCCGCACTGATCGGCTGCGGCAGCATCGCGAGCCGTTGGGTCCGCTCCCTGCTCGCGGACGGCCGCGTCGGGGTCGCCGCCCTCGTCGACCCCGACCAGCAGGCGGCACAGGCGCTCGCGGACCGGTACGAGCTGAACCCGGCGTTCGCCACGACGCTCGACGAGGCGCGCTCGCTGGCCTCGGTCGACGTCATCGTCAACCTCACCCCGCCCGACCACCACTACCGAGTCAGCCGCGAAGCCCTTTCCCACGGGCTCCACGTCCTGACCGAGAAGCCCCTGGCCCTGAACCTGCCCGACGCGCTCGACCTCGCTCACCTCGCGCAGGAGCGCGGTCTGCTGCTGGCCGTCATGCAGAACCGAGGTGCCGACCCCGACTTCCTTGCCTTCCGCGACATGGTCCGCGTCGGTGCCGAGCCGCCCTTCGTCGTCACCGCCGACACCTTCGTCACGCTGCCCGGCCCCGGCTTCCGCAGCAGCCAGCGCTTGCCCGCCACGACCGACCTTGCGGTGCACGCCTTCGACCAGCTCCGCGCCTTGATCACCGCGCCACCGACTGAGATCACCTGCATGGAGGCTCCGGCTGGCTTCCTCGCCCCGCACAGCTCGATCGCCGTGATCACCGTGCGCTTCGCGGACGACTCGCTGTTCACCTACCGAGGCGGGTTCATCGTGGACCCGTTCCTGCGAACCGATGCCAACGGCGACTGGCGTGTGGAGGCCCGAGGCTTCGCCGCCCGATGGGCCCAGGACCCCGCCACCAAGCCGAGGACGACCCCGGCCTACCAGCGGTGCATCACCGCCATGGTGGACGCCCTCCACCAGCCCGGCACCGTCCCCGTGCCTGCCGTCGACAACCTCGGCTCCATCGCCCTGCTGGACGCCGCCCTGCGGTCCGCCGTCAGCCGACGCCCCGTCTTGGTGCCGGAGGTCCCCGATGCCCGCCGGTGACACCACCATCGTCCGGCCCCATCCGCTGCTGCTCGACGCGCTCACCGCCGCCGGCTTCGACTGCACCGACGCGCAGTTCACCTCGCTGAGGTCCGGAACGGACAGCCTCCCCTTCGCCGTCACCACCCGCGACGGCGACGAGCTGGTCGTCAAGGTCCGCCGTGCGGGAAGCCGCTCGCGCTACGCGACCGCCGCCTGGGCCTCGGCCCGGATGCAGAAAGCGGGCATCCCCGCCGCCCGGATCATCTGGCACAGCATCGACGCGTGCGTCGAGACCCGCTGCCCCGGCCGCCCGATCGAAGCGGAACCGCCGCAGCCGGCGGACCTGGATGCCGCCGCCCGAGCCGGTGAGGTCCTCCGCCGCCTGCACGCCGTCGAGGTCAGCAGCTTCGGCCAGCTCGACGGACACGGCATCGGCCAACACTCCACCGTCCAGGGCTGGTTCCTCGCCCTACCCTCCCGCAGCACACCGAGCCTCGACGGCCTCGACCTGCTCGGGCTTCTGCGCCGCACCCGCTTCATCCTCGAAGCCGGAGTCAACCGCCTCCCAACGACGGCGCCCAAGCTTCTGCACGGCGACTGGGTCGGCCGCCACATCTTCACCGACGACCGGCACATCACCGGAGTCGTCGACCTGGAGAGCGTCCGAGGCGGCGACCCGCTGGCCGAACTCGCCGGCTGGTCCCTGCGCGAACCCGCCCCGATGACCGAGGCCCTCCTCGCCGGCTACTTCGACGGACCGTTCCCCGCCGACAGCCTGCTCCCGCTCGTCCTGTTCCGCCTGCGCATCGCGGTCTCGCTCCTGCACTTCCACGCCTCCTGCGACGACCAGGACATGGTCCGGCTTCGGGTCGCCCAGATCCAGGCCGACCTCGACGACCTCGACCACGGGCAACTCACCGCCGTCCCGCGCATCACCCCCGACCCCTGCTCCACCGAACGGCGACGCCCGTAAGCCGTCCCACCCGGAAGGACGCCATGAGCAACCCCAAGGTCACCCTCCCGTTTCCCCGGGAGCCCAAGTACGGACGGGCCGAGAAGGACGCCGTCCTCAAGCTCCTCGACGCCGGCCACCTCTCCGAGATCAACCGAGGCCCGGCCACCAACGCCCTCGAAGCCGCCTTCGCCCGCCTCGCCGGCACCCGTCACGCGCTCTCGTTCAACTCGGGCACCGCCTCCCTGCACGCCGCGCTCCACGCGGTCGGTGCCAACCCCGAAGCCGGCGTTGCCGTCTCCCCGATGACCTGGATCTCCGCGATCACCGCGGTCTACCAGGCTGGCAGCTACCCCGTCTTCTGTGACATCGAGCCCGACAGCCCCAACATCACCGCCCCCGCAGTCGCACAGATCGCCGTCCAGTGCTCCGCCGTCCTCGCCACCCACACCTGGGGCATCCCCGCCCGCATGGACCGGCTCACCAAGGCCACCGACCTGCCGATCGTCGAGGACTGCTCGCACGCCCACGGCGCCGTCTACCAGGGCAGGGCAGTCGGCTCCTGGGGCGCCGCCGGATGCTTCAGCCTCCAGGAGTCCAAGTCCGTCTCCGGCGGCGAAGGCGGCGTTTTGACCACCTCCGACCGCGAGATCTACGAGCGCGCCCTCACCCTCGGCCACCACCCCGCTCGGCTCGCCGCCGAACTCACCCTCCCCGAGCTGAAGCCGCTCGCCGACACCGGGGCGGCGTACAAGTACCGGATGCCCGCCCTTTCCGCCGTCATCGCCCGCCAGCAGCTCCGCACGCTGCCCGACCGGATGCTCGCCGCCGAACAGAACCTGTCCACCCTGCGCAAGGCCCTGGAGGAGTACGACGCACCCATCACCTGGCCGGAGATCGGCGAACTCTCCGTCCGGGGCTGGTACGGCACCCCGCTGACGATCAACGTCCGCGTGCCCGACCCGAAGACGCTCCACGAGAAGTGCCGGGCCGCCGGCGTCCCCCTCCGCGCCCAGTACGAGGACTGGACCCAGACCCCGCTGCTGCAACGCCCCGACCTGGCCGCCCGCTACTGGCCCCACCTCGCCGACAGCCCCTACCAGCCGCCGACCAGGGACGAACTGCCGAACTACTACAAGGCCCTGCGGCAGATGATCGTCCTCAAGGTGCCGCAGATCCCCGCTGCGGACTACATGGAGCAGGTGGCCGAAGCCCTTGCCACCGTGCTGATGCGCACGGTGCTCACGGCATAGCCGCGAACGCCGCCTGCACCTCGTCGCGCCGCTCGCTCCACCAGGCCAGGAACCGCTCAGCGGGCAGGAACAGGTGATCGCACGAGTGATCGTTGCGGTCGTAGTGGAAGACCAGCTGCCAGTAGTCCGACATGCGCTTCCACCACAGCCGCTCCACCGCATCTGCCAGCGCCGGCACCGAGATGGGCACCACCGAGCGGTAGCCGGCCACGAACGCGGAGGTCCGCTCCAGGTCGAGGAAGCCGTCCTCACCGCCGAACTGCACCGTGGCGGTGCGGGCGACCTCTTCGCCGAACGGCCGGACCCGGATCCGGTCCCAGTCGATCACCCCGACGATCGCGCCGTCTCGCCACAACACGTTCCGGTGCTGGACGTCACCGTGCGTCCACCCCACCGGACCGACCGCCACGTCGCCAGCCGGGCGCTCGCTCCCGTACTTCTCCAGCAGCACCTTGCGCTCAGCCAGTGCCGCGACGGCCTCGGCGTCGAACGCCGTCCGGTTCTCCAGGCCCGCAATCAACGCCAGGAAGCGGTTCGCCTCCGTGCGGGCGGCAGCGGGGGTGGTCGCCGAAACGGTCACCTGCGCCGGCGCGGGCGGCAGCAGACCGGCCACCTGCTCACCGTTCAAGCCCTGGTGGATCCGACCGAGGAGAACACCGAGATCACCGGCCTGCTCCATCGAGAGAGCCGTACCCGGCTGATGGCTCCCCTCCATCCACGGGATCACGCAGTACCCGCGACCGGCGACCTCGACCACCGTGTCCCCGGTCGAGGAGACCCGCGCCCTGCCCACCGGCAGGCCGTCGTCGGCCAGCGCCGACAGCACAGCCAGGTTCCGACGTGCCAGCGACAGCGGCACATCCATGATCCGCTTCAACGCGAACGAGCCCTCGGCCGTATCCAGCCGCCAGTTCCCGTTCATCAACCCGTCCGACAGGAAACCGCACTCCCGCACTTCGCCCAGCCCGAAGGCTTCGCCGAGAAGCGCCAGATCTTCTGCGATCTCGCTGTACCGAGCAGCGCTGGGGCCGTCAAAAGTCGCGTCCGTCACCCCAAGCAGGCTAGCGGAGGAAAGGCACGAAGGCGGCCGGTTCGAGCATCACGAACCTTGCTGCCGAGCAACGCGGAATGTGATCAAGCCCGCTGCAGCAAAAGGACCTTGTGGTAGCGAGTTACGTGGTAAATTTCGTAGTCAAATCGAAAATAGGCGACCCCGGCAGCGCGGCAACGCTCCGGGGTCCGGCACCAGGAGAAGCAACTCCCGATGCGTGTCCATCGTAGCGCCCACGTGCGCGACTTCACCGTGCTGCCCAACTGCATGCTGCAGTACCGGGAGCTGTCCTACACCGCCCGCGGCCTGCTCGCGGACCTCCTCTCCCGACCCGATGGCTGGCGGGAGGACGGGCGGCACATGGCCGACTCCAGCCCGCAGGGGCGCGGTGCGATCCGCAAGGCCCTGAAGGAGCTGACCGACGCGGGCTTCTACCGCGTCGAGAAGATCCGCCTGCCGGACGGCACCATCCGCACCGAGACCCACGTGTACGACACACCGTGGTTCGCACCGGCTGCCACCCGTCCGGCGCCCGGTGGAGCGGCTACCGGCCGCGCTGGCAGCCCTGTTGTAAAGGACCAGCACCAAGAACCCACCCTCCCCGCGAGTCCGGCCGATGACGTCAAATCGAAAGGACGGGAGGAGGATTCCGAGACCGAAGAGGTCCGAGAGGCCGTGGCCACGCTGTTCCGCGTGATCCGCGCCGAACCGCGCCTGCGCCTGGGCGAGGCCGAAGCGCGTGGACTCGCTCCCCTGGTCGCCCAGTGGCTCGCTCGCGGCAGCACCCCGGCCGACCTGGCCCACGCCCTGCTGCCGGGCCTGCCCGTCCCGATGCACTCGGCGGCGGCCGTGCTCCGCTACCGCCTGGAGCACAAGATGCCGCCCGCCCGGCCCGCCGCACGGCCACCGGCCCGGTACGCCGAGTGCGCCAAGTGCCACGACCCCGTGCCCCGACCGGGCATCTGCCGCCCGTGCGCCGGCCTGACAACCCGCACCCTCACGACCGGCACGGGGGCAGAGGTGGCAGCCGTAGGTGCCGCGCGAGTCCGAACCGCCCTGCGCTCCGCCATCACCGGCAGTCGGACCGCACACGTCGCCGCCTGAAACACTCTGCCCCGGCGGCACGCGGCCAGGCCCGGGGCGGGCACCCGCCGGCAGGCGGGTGGGGGGTGGACGGTGGGGAACGGCGGTGGACTTGCCCAACGCACCGGATGGTGCGCGGGTGTTCACCCCCGCACAGCACCGCTGCCGCGCGAACCGTGCGGTTCGCGCGGCAGCGGTGCCGGTGTCAGGCGGCCTTGCCCGCGTGCCAGGTGCGGCCGATGGTCTTCACCAGGTTCGGCGTCACGAAGACCCGGCGGATCGGCAGGATCGCCGGCATGTAGACCTTGCCGAGCGTGCCGTTCGGCTTGGCGAGGACGGCCATCTGGGCGTGGTGGCGGCCGTTGCCGTCGTCGACCCAGCCGATGTGCATCACGGCGTGCACGGTCTGGTTGACGACCTCGGTGACCCACTCGTCCTTCGTCTGGTACACCGACTTCATCGGCACCGTCCTCAGGTCCGGCCCGCGGGTGCCGTTCAGCAGGTCCTCCGCCAGCCGCGCGCGCAGCGAGGGCTTGCGCGAGCTGACGCCCTGCTCCGCGGTGTCCCAGCCCATGACCTTGCCGAGCTTCCAGCGGATCGCGAACAGCAGCCGGTAGGCCGCCGACGGGTGGAAGTCGGTCCCGTCGCCGCTGAACTGCCGGACGAGGCGGTCCAGGTCGTCCGGGCCACCGGGGGTGTCCAGGTCCCAGACGTCCTCGATGTCGAAATCCGCGATGTACTCGTGGATCCGCCAGGGCCGATCCGTGAACGCGGTGTTCGGGATCCTCATTCCTGCCTCATCTCTCGTGGAACGCAACCGCGTTGTGCGCGATTGTCCTGCTTCGTCAACCTACCCGCGGCTCATCGGGCGGCGGCCGCGGCCTTCGCCCGGCGGGGGTGGAAGACCATGCGGGCGCCGTCCTTGGGGATGTTGACGACGGTACGGCTGTGCGCGGGCACCGCCTCGGCGCCGACGCGCTGGACGTCGGTGGTGGTCAGGATCTCGGTGAGGGTGGCCTTCAGCTCCATCAGGGCGATCCGGTCGCCGAGGCAGCGGGTGTGGCCGCCGCCGAACGGGATCCAGGTGTGCGAGGCGGGCTTGACGCCGAGGAAGCGCTCGGGCTTGAACGCGTCCGGGTCCGGGTAGTTGTGCTCGTCCCGGTTGAGCAGGTAGGCGCTGGCCCACAGCCGGTCGCCGGGCGCGTAGCGCACGCCGCCGAGCTCGACGGGCTTGACCACCTCGCGGGGCACGATCTGCTGGATCGGCGGGCCGAGCCGCAGCACCTCGTGCACGACGGCGGTCAGGTACTCGTCGCCGTCGCCGGCCGCCATCTCGGTGCGCAGCTTCTCGACCACCTGCGGGTGGCGGGTGAGGAACTCCAGCGCCCAGCAGATCGCCGAGGCGGTGGTCTCGGTGCCGGCCAGGAACTGGGTCATGATCTCGTCGCGCATCTCGGTGACGCTCGGCGGGTTGCCGTCCTCGTCGCGGATGCCGAGCATCACGCCGAGCAGGTCGTCGCCCTCGGCGCCGGAGCGCCGGCGCTCCTCGATCGCCGCGTTCACCATCGCGTGCACCCGGTCGCGGCGGACCAGGAACTCGTTGACGCCGTTGGGCCGGAACAGCCGCATCCGGCGCAGCTTCGCCGGCGGCAGCAGGTGGAACGGCTTCATGGTGGACGGCTTGGAGTTGAAGGTCAGCATCTTCATGACCTCCGCGTACATCGCCGCCTCGTTGGAGGGGCGGTGCTCACCGAAGAGGACCTCCATGATGACCTTGACGGTGTAGGCGTGCGCGAAGGGGTGCGTCGCCACGGCCTTGTCACGCGGCCAGGACGCCACGTGCTCCTTCGCCAGCCGGTACACGGCCTGCTCGACGCGCTTCATCGCGTCGCCGCGGAAGGCCGGCATGACGGCGCGGCGGCGGCTGGTGTGCTCCGCCTCGTCCAGCCAGGCCAGGCCGTTGCGGCCGGTCCACTTCTCGATCGGGGTGTTGCTGGAGCCGGTGTGCAGGACGTCCCGGGGGGCCAGGAACATCTGCTTGACGTCCTCCGGCGCCGATATCACGTACAGCGGCACGCCGGGGATGATGGTGACCCGGAAGCGGCTGCCGTACTTGGCGCGGCAGCTCTTCAGGTACGGCTCGGGGCGGGCCCAGATGCTCAGCACCTGCCGCATCCGGTGCATCTCCACCGCGGGCAGCGCGGAGGAGGGGACGACGGCCTGGGCGGCCGGCGCGGAGTGGTCGACGGGGCACTTGCCCCCGGAGGCGGCCGCCGCGTCGTGCGTGTTGCTCGAGTGGTCCATGGTCCTCGGTTTCCTTAGCTCGTTAGCTCGTTGCCGCTCGGGACAGCTGCTCTGGCTGGTGCTCCCCGCCCGGGGCGGCCGGGGCGGGTGGGGTGGTCGGGCCGATCGCGAACAGGGCGAGCCCGCTGACGAGGCTGGCGCCGGCCATGATCAGGAACGCGGTGCGGTAGGTGGCGACGCCCGGGTGGCCGGTCAGCACGGCCGAGACCACGGCGACGCCGAGCGCCATGCCGATCTGCCGGGACATCGACGCCATGCCGGTGCCGGTGGCGACCCGCTCGGGCGGCAGCGCCAGGGTGGACGCGGCGGCCAGCGCCGGCAGGATCACGCCGAAGCCGATGCCGCCGACGATCCCGCCGGGCAGGAAGGTGCCGGTGAAGTCCGGCGTGCCGTCCACGGCGAACGCCCACCACAGGCCGCCCGCCGCGAACAGGCCGGCGCCGACCGCGCCGACCAGGTGCGCGCCGTACCGGACGGCCAGGATGCCGCTGGGCACCGCGAACAGGGTGGCGGCGATCGGGCCCGGCGCGATCTCCAGGGCGCCGCGCAGGGTGGTGTGCCGCCAGATCTGGGTCAGGAACAGGATGGTGGACAGCGCCATCGCGCCGACGCCCATGAAGAAGAAGCCGGTGGCGACGTTGCCGAGGGCGACCTTGCGGATCCGCAGCAGGGCCGGCTCGATGACCGGCGCCGGGTGGCGGCGGGCCCGGTGCACGGTCAGCACCAGGCCGAGCACGCCGACCGCCGACAGGCCGATCACCTGCGCGCTGGTCCAACCCCAGGCCTGGCCCTGGGAGATGGTGCCGACGATCGCGCCGACCGACACCGCGAGCAGGCCGATGCCGAGCAGGTCCGGGCGGGGCCCGTCCTCGGTGCCGGAGCGGGTCAGCGACCAGCCGCCGAGCAGCAGCGCCACCGCCCCGAGGGGCAGGTTGACGACGAACACCCAGCGCCAGTCGACCTCGGCCAGCAGGCCGCCCAGCGGCAGCGCGGCGGCGGAGCCGACCCCGCCGACCGCCGTCCACAGCCCGACCGCGACGCCCCGCTTCCGCGGCGGGAACAGCCCGAGCAGCAGGCTCATCGAGCTGGGCGCCATCAGCGCCGCGCCGACGCCCTGCAGGGCCCGGGTGGCGATCAGCACCCCCAGGTCCGGCGCCGCCGCGCAGCCGGCGGACGCGGCGGTGAACACCCCGAGGCCGAGCAGGAAGACCTGCTTGGTCCCGGAGCGGTCCGCCCAGCGCCCGCTGGGCAGCAGCAGCGCGGCGTAGGTGATCGCGTAGGCGCTCATCACCCAGGACAGCCCGGTCAGGCTGGCCGAGGGGAAGGACTCCTCCAGCCGGGGGAAGGCGATGTTGACGATCAGCATGTCCACCGCGGAGACGAACACCCCGACCAGGATCACCGCGATGGCCAGGCCGCGGCGCAGGCCCGCACTACTTCTCATGCCTCGATCCACTTCTCGATCGCCTCGGCGGTGGCGGCGGCCTCGGCCTCGATGAGGGCGAGGTGGTCGGCGGCGACCTCGACGAGGTCGTCGGCGTCCTCCCAGCGCGGGGCGTCCGCCGCCGTCGCGCCGCCGAGCGGCCGGGCCGCCCGGACGAGCAGGGTGCGGGCGGCCGGTGCCGGCCGCGGGCCGGCGAACAGCGGCAGGTAGCCGCCCATGGCCAGCCAGTTGGCGTCGTCGACCACGACGTCGCGCCGCTCCCGCAGGAGGATCCCGGCGAGCATGGCGGCGAACGCGCGCTCCGCCCGCTCCGGGTCGTCGTCCGGTGCCGGGGTGTCGATCATGGCGACCCCGGCGAGCGCGGCGCCGCCGGCCTCCAGCCGCCCGGCCAGCGACCGGGCGACGGCGCCGCCCATCGAGTAGCCGACCAGGACGAACGGGTCGTCGCCGACGGCTGCGCGGACCGCGCCCGCCATGGCCTCCTCGACGGCCTCCCGGGAGCCCGGGTTGAGCTCCGTCCCGAAGCCCGGCAGGGCGCACACCAGTACGTCCCGCACGCCCTCGAACCGCTCGGCCAGGCGCACGAACTGCTCCTGGCCGGATCCGACCACGTACACGTAGGACGGCACGCAGACCACCTTCACCCGGCCCGGGCCGGCCGCCAGGCGCACCAACGCGCCGCCCCGGTCGGGCAGTTCGGCGGCCGAGCCGAAGACCGGACGGGCCGCGGCGGCGTCCAGCAGCCGGCGCAGCGACGCCGGCAGCTCCCCCGCCTCGGCGGCCCGCCGCAGCCGGGCGCCGATCGTGTCCCCTGCCGCTGACTGCGGCTGCTCCGCCCCTTCGGAGCCGGCCAGCTTGAGCAGCTGGCGGGCGATCTCCGCCGGGGTGGGGTGCTCGAAGACGAACGAGACGGGCAGGCTCAGGCCGGTGGCCTGGGAGAGCCGGTTGCGCAGCCCGACCGCGCTCATCGAGTCCAGGCCGAGCTCCTTGAGCTTGCGCTCGACGTCGATGCTGTCGTCGGCGCCGTGCCCGAGCACCGCCACGACCTGCGCGGTGACCAGCTCCAGCACGACCTGCTCGCGGTCCGCGTCCGGCACCTCGGCCAGCCGCTGGGCCAGCGACCCGCCGGCCGCCTCGCGCTTGGCCGGGAGCCGGACCAGGCCGCGCAGCAGCGCCGGCAGGGTCCGCTCGCGGGCCCGCGCCCGCAGTTCGGCCGGGTCCAGCTGGACGGGCGCCAGCAGGGCGGCGTCCGCGGCGAGGGCCTGGTCGAACAGCTCCCCCGCGCGCTCGGCCGTCAGCCCGGTGGTGCCGGCCGGCACCGCCTCGCCGGGCCGGGGGCCCCAGGCCAGCACGGTGCCGGGCAGCCCGGCCGCGCGGCGGGTGCGCACCAGCGCCTCCAGGGCGGCGGGGTGCTCCTGCGGCCGCTCGCCCAGCAGGGCGGCGAAGGAGGAGGACACCACGAAGGCGGCCAGGTCGGCGTCGGCGGTCAGCTCGTGCAGCCGCCAGGCCGATTCCAGCGGCTCCTCGCCGGCCTGGACGACCGCGCGCAGCGGCCGCTTCAGGGACTCCAGCACGGCGGGCAACCGCTCGGGCGCAGGCGCCTCGACCCGCACCCGCGCGCCCAGCTGCGCCAGCTCCTCGACCAGCCCGTCCGCCGCACCGCTGCCGTCGATCAGCAGCAGGTCCCGGACGCCGTGCCGGGCGGCCAGGTGCCGGGCCAGCGCCGCGGCCGTGCCCTCGCCGCCGCCGGTGACCAGCACGGTGCCGTCCAGGTCGGTCAGCGCCGTCCGCCCCGCCGGCCCGGCCGGGGCCGCGGTCAGCCGGGGCGCCAGGGCCTGCCCGCCGCGCACGGCGAGCTGCGGCTCGTCGGCCCCGAGCAGCGCGCCCCACTCGGGCTCGACGCCGCCGTCCAGGTCGACCAGCAGGAAGCGGCCCGGGTGCGCGGACTGCGCGGCGCGCAGCACGCCCCACGCGGCGGCCCGCGCGGGCTCGGGAGCCTCCGCCCCGACGACCGCGACCGCGCGGCGGGCCGTCACCACCAGCACGGCCTCGCCGAGGCGCTCCTGCGCCAGCCAGTGCCGGACCAGCTCCTCGGCCTGCCCGGCGGCGTCGCGCACGGCGGCCGGGCCGTCCCCGGCGGGGGTGTCGAGCACGGTCAGCACGGCCTGCGGCACGGCGGCCCCGCCGTCCACGGCCTGGGCGAGCCCGGCCAGGTCGGCGTAGCGGTCGAGCACGCCCGGGGCGGCCTGGCCGAGTGCGGCCAGCCGGACGGGCTTGGCGGCGGCGAGCGCCGCCGGGGCCCAGTCGACCCGGTACAGCGAGCTCTGGCCGCGCCGCAGTTCCTCCAGGTGGGCCGGGTCGGCGTCGTGCAGGACGACGCGGCCCGCGGAGAGCACGGGCATGCCGTCCTCGCCGAAGACGTCCAGCCGCAGGGTGTCGCCGTCCGCGATGACCCGCACCAGGCCGCGGGCGGCGCCGGTCTGGACCAGGCGCACGCCGTTCCAGGCGACCGGCAGCTTCGGGGCGCCCTGGGCGGCGAAGGCCGACTGGCCGACGTGCAGGGCGGCCTCGAACAGCGCCGGGTGGATGCCGAAGCCCTCGGCGCCGACCTCCTCGGGCAGCGCCAGGTCGGCGTACAGCTCGGCGCCGGAGCGCCAGGCCGCCCGTACCCCGTGCAGCGCCGGGCCGCAGTCCAGGCCGAGCTCGGCCAGGGCCGCGTACAGCCCGTCCACCGGCAGCGACTCGGCGCCGGCGGGCGGCCAGGTGCCGACCAGGACGGCGGCGGGCTCGGTGTCCTCAGGCGCGAGCCAGCCCGTGCAGTGCCGGGTCGACTCGGCGCGCTGGTCGCCGTCCGGGCGGGTGTGGACGGTCACCGGCCGGCGGCCGTCCGCCGCCGGGGCGCCCACGATGGCCTGCACCTGGAGCGCGGCGCCGTCCGGCACCAGCAGCGGCGCCTCGAACACCAGCTCGTCGAGCAGCGGCGCGCCGACGCTGCGGCCGGCGGCCAGCGCCAGCTCGACCAGCGTGGTGCTGGGCGCGACCGGCAGGTCGAAGGCGACGTGGTCGCGCAGCCACGGCTGCGTCTCCTGTGACAGGCGGCCGGTGAGCACCCACTGCTCCCGGTCGGCGAGTTGCAGGGCCACCGCCAGGACGGGGTGCCCGACCCGGCCGAGGCCGGAGGCGGACGGGTCGCCGGCGGCCGGGCGCGGGTTGGGCCAGTAGCGCTTGTGCTGGAAGGCGTAGGTCGGCAGTTCGACCCGGCGGGCGCCGGACTCGGCGAAGCAGACGGCCCAGTCGACCTTCACCCCGGCGGTGTGCGCCTCGGCGAGGGAGAACAGGAACCGCTTCAGGCCGCCCTCGTCCCGGCGCAGCGATCCGACCACCTTGACCCGGCGGGCGGCGCCGCAGGCCTCGGCGGTGTCCTCGACGGCCATGGTCAGCACGGGGTGCGGGGACATCTCCAGGAAGCAGCCGGTGCCGCCGTCGATCAGCGCGCGGACGGCCGGCTCGAAGCCGACCTGGCCGCGCAGGTTGGCGTACCAGTACGCGGCGTCCATCGTCGCCGTGTCGAGGTAGCCGCCGACCGCCGTCGAGTAGAACGGCACCCGGCCGCTGGTCGGCTCGACCGGCGCGAGGGCGGTGAGCAGCTCGGCCTCGATCGTCTCGACCTGGGCGGAGTGCGAGGCGTAGTCCACCTTGACCTTGCGGGCCCGGACGCCGTCGCGCTCGCAGGCCTCGAACACCTCGTCCAGCGCGGCGACTTCACCCGCCACG
>NZ_JZKH01000012.1 GCF_000961885.1 Streptomyces rubellomurinus | reverse complement strand
GATGCCGCGCAGGCCGGAGGCGTAGCCCTGGCCGATGGCGCGGAACTTCCACTCGGCGCCGTTGCGGTACAGCTCGCCGAAGACCATCGCGGTCTCGGTCGAGGCGTCCTCGGAGAGGTCGTAGCGCGCCAGCTCCACGTTGTTCGCCTGGTTCACCACCCGGATGAAGGCGTTGCGCACCTGGCCGAAGCTCTGGCCGCGGCCCTCGGCGTCGTAGATCGACACCGGGAAGACGATCTTCTGCACGTCCGCGGGGACGCCGGCCAGGTTGACCTTGATCGCCTCGTCGTCGCCCTCGCCCTCGCCGGTGCGGTTGTCACCGGTGTGCTCGACGGAGCCGTCCGGGCTCTTCAGGTTGTTGAAGAACACGAAGTTGCCGTCCGAGGCGACCTTGCCCTGCTCGTTGCAGAGCAGCGCGCTGGCGTCCAGGTCGAAGTCCGTCCCGGTGGTGGTCCGGACGTCCCAGCCCAGGCCGACCACGACGGCCTGGAGGCCGGGGGCCTCCTTCGTGAGCGAGACGTTGCCGCCCTTGCTGAGGCTGACTCCCACTTGCCCTCCAAGAATCGGGAGGCACGGCTGGTGCCCCCGGCGGTGCGGTGCGGGGCGTCGGCGCCCGAAATCGGACGTACGCCCCATCCGCCAACGGCCCGAGCGTAGTGCGCGGTTCCCGTGCGCACCCGCGAACGGCCTCAGAGACCCGCCAGGACCTTCAGGTACTCCTGCTCGTCCCGGGCGTCCGGGAGGCCGTTGACGACGCTCCAGCGGACCGTGCCGGCCCGGTCGATCACGAAGGTGCCGCGCAGCGGGCAGCCGCGCTCCTCGTCGAGCACGCCGTAGGCACGGGCGGTCGCGCCGTGCGGCCAGAAGTCGGCGAGCAGCGGGAAGTCCAGGCCCTCGCGGTCGGCGAACACGCGCTGGGAGAACGGCGAGTCGCAGGAGACGCCGAGCACCTGGACGTCGTCGTTCTGCAGCCCGTCCAGCTCCCGCTGGAGGGCGCCCAGCTCGCCGGTGCACACGCCGGTGAAGGCGAACGGGTAGAAGACCAGGACGACGTGCTTGGCGCCGCGGAAGTCGGCGAGCCGGACGGTCTGCCCGTGCTGGTCGGAGAGCTCGAAGTCCGGAGCCTGGGTGCCGACCTCGATGGCCATGAGCGGGACCTTTCTGACGGGACCGGGCCGCGCGAGGGGCGCGGCGGGCCCCATCCTCGCATTCGCTCGCGCACGTTCGGCCGAACGGATGACGCGGCCGCCCGGGCGGCCGCTCGCCGTTCGCCCTGGGCGAACACGCCGGAACTGGCCGGAAGCTGCCGAAAGCGCTGGAAAGCGGACGAAGCCGGACCGCGGCGGCCCGGCCGGGCGGGGAGCCGGAACGGCCCGGAAACGGCACCGGGCCCCGCCCGGAGTCTCCTCCGGCGGGGCCCGGTGCGGGGCCACGGGGTCCGTGTCAGCGCTTGCCGGTCGCCTTGGTGGACTTGGTCGCGAGCCGGGTGGCCGCCCAGTCCTTCGCCACGGCGATCGAGCTGGTCTGCGAGAGGCCGGCGGTCTTGGCCGCGTCCGCGATGTCGGAGGCCTCGATGTGGCCGTCCCGGCCGGTCTTCGGCGTCAGCAGCCAGATCAGGCCGCCCTCGGCGAGGTACTCCAGCGCGTCGACGAGGGCGTCGGTGAGGTCCCCGTCGTCGTCGCGGTGCCACAGCAGGACGGCGTCGGCGACGTCGTCGTAGTCCTCGTCGACGAGATCCGTCCCGGTGATCTCCTCGATGCCCTCGCGGAGGTCCTGGTCAGTGTCGTCGTCGTACCCCAGCTCCTGGACGATCTGGCCCTCTGCGAAGGCGAGACGGGCTGCCGGGTTGGACTTGTCCGCGGGGTCCGCGGTCGCGCTCACGGGAATAACCTCCAGTATTCGGCTCGGCATCCATGCCGAGGCTGTGGCCGTAGTCCACACGGGACCGGCGGTTCGCGCAAGTACCCGACCCCCGATCCCCTCCAAAGGTTGACGTGTCGCGGGGGGACACGCCGGTCGACGTGTCGGGAATCACACCGATTTGCCCTTCTCTGCGTGGGACAAGGATGCTTCGGGTGGTCCCGGCCCACAGGCCGTACGCGTGCCCGAGATGCGAACGGCGTTCGGGTCCGCGCGTGCGCGGGCGTAGAGTCTCCTGTTGGCCCTCACCCCGGCCGCCCGCCATCGGGCGGACGGGAAACCAGGTCGGACCACCTCTGTTCGTAACACCCGGGGGTGTGCGGGGCGGGCGACGAAGCCCGGACCGCGCGCCGCCAGACCGACCCGCCCACCGGGCGAGACGGTTACCGATCGGTAGAGATGACGGATCTCCGAGCGCGGTAGCACGATGGAGGCGGCGCGACACACCTCAGTTTCGACCGACAGTGAAGGAACAGCGTGGCTTCCGGATCCGATCGCAACCCGATCATCATTGGCGGCCTTCCGAGTCAGGTCCCGGACTTCGATCCCGAGGAGACCGCGGAATGGCTGGAGTCGCTCGATGCGGCCATCGACGAGCGCGGGCGTGAGCGTGCCCGCTACCTGATGCTCCGCCTGATCGAGCGCGCCCGCGAGAAGCGTGTCGCCGTGCCCGAGATGCGCAGCACGGACTACGTCAACACCATCGCCACCAAGGACGAGCCGTTCTTCCCCGGCAACGAGGAGATCGAGCGCAAGATCCTCAACGCGACCCGCTGGAACGCGGCCGTGATGGTGTCCCGGGCGCAGCGCCCGGGCATCGGCGTGGGTGGCCACATCGCCACCTTCGCCTCCTCCGCGTCGCTGTACGACGTCGGCTTCAACTACTTCTTCCGCGGCAAGGACGCCGAGGGCGAGTCCGGCGACCAGATCTTCTTCCAGGGTCACGCCTCCCCCGGCATCTACGCCCGCGCCTTCCTGCTGGACCGACTCACCGAGCAGCAGCTCGACGCGTTCCGCCAGGAGAAGTCGAAGGCTCCGTACGGCCTGTCCAGCTACCCGCACCCGCGGCTGATGCCGGACTTCTGGGAGTTCCCGACCGTCTCGATGGGCCTCGGCCCGCTCGGCGCGATCTACCAGGCCCGGATGAACCGGTACCTGGAGCACCGCGGCATCAAGGACACCTCCGACTCGCACGTCTACGCCTTCCTCGGCGACGGCGAGATGGACGAGCCCGAGTCGCTCGGCCAGCTGTCGCTGGCGGCCCGCGAGGGCCTGGACAACCTGACCTTCGTGGTCAACTGCAACCTGCAGCGCCTGGACGGCCCGGTCCGCGGCAACGGCAAGATCATCCAGGAGCTGGAGTCCCAGTTCCGGGGCGCCGGCTGGAACGTGATCAAGCTGATCTGGGACCGCAGCTGGGACCCGCTGCTCGCGCAGGACCGCGACGGCGTCCTGGTGAACAAGATGAACACCACCCCGGACGGCCAGTTCCAGACCTACGCCACCGAGACCGGCGACTACATCCGCGAGCACTTCTTCGGCAGCGACCTGCGCCTGCGCGCCATGGTCGAGAACATGACCGACCAGCAGATCCAGCACCTGGGTCGCGGCGGCCACGACCACAAGAAGGTCTACGCGGCTTTCAAGGCGGCCCGCGAGCACAAGGGCCAGCCGACGGTCATCCTGGCCCAGACGGTCAAGGGCTGGACGCTCGGCCCCAACTTCGAGGGCCGCAACGCGACCCACCAGATGAAGAAGCTGACGGTCGAGGACCTGAAGCGCTTCCGCGACCGGCTGCACCTGCCGATCACCGACAAGCAGCTGGACGAGGGCTACCCGCCCTACTACCACCCGGGTCGCGACTCGGAGGAGATCCAGTACATGCACGACCGCCGGCGCGAGCTCGGCGGCTACGTGCCGACCCGCAAGGTGCGCCCGCGCAAGCTGGAGCTGCCCGGCGACGACGCGTACAAGGCGGTCAAGAAGGGCTCCGGCAACCAGACCATCGCCACCACCATGGCGTTCGTCCGGCTGCTCAAGGACCTCATGCGGGACAAGGGCATCGGCAACCGCTTCGTGCCGATCGCACCCGACGAGTACCGCACCTTCGGCATGGACTCGCTGTTCCCCTCGGCGAAGATCTACAACCCGATGGGCCAGACCTACGAGTCGGTCGACCGCGACCTGCTGCTGGCCTACAAGGAGTCGCCGAAGGGCCAGATGCTGCACGACGGCATCTCCGAGGCCGGCTGCACCGCCTCGCTGATCGCCGCCGGCTCGTCCTACGCCACGCACGGCGAGCCGCTGATCCCGGTGTACGTCTTCTACTCGATGTTCGGGTTCCAGCGCACCGGCGACCAGTTCTGGCAGATGGCCGACCAGCTGGCCCGCGGCTTCGTGCTCGGCGCCACCGCCGGCCGCACCACCCTGACCGGTGAGGGCCTGCAGCACGCGGACGGCCACTCGCACCTGCTGGCCTCGACCAACCCGGGCGTCGTCGCGTACGACCCCGCGTACGGCTTCGAGATCGCGCACATCGTCCAGGACGGTCTGCGCCGGATGTACGGCTCCAGCGCCGAGCACCCGAACGGCGAGGACGTCTTCTACTACCTCACCGTGTACAACGAGCCGATCAAGATGCCGGCCGAGCCCGAGAACGTGGACGTCGAGGGCATCCTCAAGGGTCTGCACAAGTACGCGCCGGCCACGGCCGGCCAGATCCCGGCCCAGATCCTCGCCTCCGGCGTGGCGGTGCCGTGGGCCCTGGAGGCCCAGCGCATCCTCGCCGAGGAGTGGAACGTCAAGGCCGACGTCTGGTCCGCGACCTCCTGGAACGAGCTGCGCCGCGAGGCGGTGGAGGCCGAGGAGTTCAACCTGCTGCACCCCGAGGAGCAGCAGCGCGTGCCGTACGTCACCACCAAGCTGCAGGGCTCCGAGGGCCCGTTCGTCGCGGTGTCCGACTGGATGCGCGCGGTGCCGGACCAGATCTCCCGCTGGGTGCCGGGCCAGTACCAGTCGCTGGGTGCGGACGGCTTCGGCTTCGCCGACACCCGCGGCGCGGCCCGTCGCTTCTTCCACATCGACGCGCAGTCGGTCGTGCTGGCGGTGCTCACCGAGCTCGCCAAGCAGGGCAAGATCGACCGTTCGGCGCTGAAGGACGCGATCGACCGCTACCAGCTGCTGGACGTGGCGGCGGCCGACCCGGGTGCCGCCGGCGGCGACGCCTGATCGGCCGGTAACGCCTGAAGGGCCGGACTCCCGTACGGGAGTCCGGCCCTTCGGTGTTCCTCAGGGCATCAGACGTGCACGGCCGGGCCCGCGTCGGTGCTGCCGCGGCGGGTCAGCAGGCCGAGCACGGCCGCGCCGAAGGCGACCACGGCGGCGATCGCGAAGGCGAGCGACATGCCGCTGACGAAGGACTCGTGCACGACGCCGGCCATCGTGTCCGCCGCCTGCTGCGAGGTGCCGGGCGGGGCCGGCGGGGCGATGCCGAGCTGGGCGGCCTGCTTGAGGCCCTCGGCCTGCTCGCCCTCGACCGGCGGCAGGCCGGCCGCGGCCCACTTCTCGGACAGCCGGTCGCCGACCCGGGCGGCCATCAGGGCGCCCAGGACGGCGGTGCCGAGGCTGCCGCCGACCTGCATGGCGGCCTGCTGCAGGCCGCCGGCCACGCCGGACAGCTCCAGCGGGGCGTTGCCGACGATCACCTCGGTGGCGCCGACCATGACCGGGCTGATGCCGAGGCCCAGCATGACGAACCAGAGCGCCATCACGCCGTTGCCGGAGCCGGTGTCCAGGGTGGACATGCCGTACATGGCGACGGTGGTGAGCAGCATGCCGGCGACGATCGGGATCCGCGGGCCGAACCTGCCGATCGCCAGGCCCGCCACCGGCGAACCGACGATCATCATGACGGTCATCGGCAGCAGGTGGACGCCGGCCTCGACCGGCGACATGCCGTGCACGTTCTGCAGGTAGAAGGTCACGAAGAAGAGCGCGCCGAAGAACGCGAAGGCCATCAGGACCATCAGCAGCGTGCCCGCCGACAGCGGCACCGAGCGGAACAGGCCGAGCGGGATCAGCGGCTCCTTCGCCCGGGTCTGCCAGAGCGCGAACAGCACCATCAGCACGGCCGCGCCGATCAGGCAGAGCAGCGTCCTGCCGTTGCCCCAGCCCCAGGTGGGCGCCTTGATGATGCCGAAGACCAGGGCGAACATCCCCGCCGAGAGCAGCGCGATGCCGGGCAGGTCGAAGGACTTGGCGGCCTTCTCGGCCCGGACGTCCAGCAGGATCCACAGGCCCAGGCCCAGCGCCAGCAGGCCGACCGGGACGTTGATGAAGAACACCGACTCCCAGTTGACGTGCTCGACCAGCAGGCCGCCGACGATCGGGCCGGCCGCGGTGGAGGCGCCGATGACGCCGCCCCAGATGCCGATCGCCATGTTCAGCCGCTCGGCCGGGAAGGCCCCGCGCAGCAGGCCGAGCGCGGCGGGCTGGAGCAGCGCGCCGAACAGTCCCTGGAGCACCCGGAAGACGATCACGGTCTGGATGTTGCCCGCGAAGCCGATCGCGGCCGAGGCGGCGGCGAAGCCGACCGCGCCGGTCAGGAAGGTCGTCTTGTGGCCGAAGCGGTCGCCGATCTTCCCGGCGGTGATCAGGAAGACCGCGAGGGCCAGCAGGTAGCCGCTGGTGACCCACTGGATCTCGGAGGGCGCGGCGTGCAGCTTCTCCTGGATCACCGGGTTGGCGATGGCGACGATCGTGCCGTCCAGCGCGACCATCATCACGCCGACGGCGACGGTCAACAGGGTGAGCCAGGGGTGCCCCTTGAGGCCTCCCCCGGCGGGTGGTGCGGACGGTGGCGGGGTGTCCGCCTCGGACTTCTTGGCGACGGACTGGCTCATCTCGGGCCCTCCAGGGGAGGCAGGGGCGGAACACGGGGGTGGCGCTGCGTCGGCCCACCCGTCCCCACGAGTGCCCGGCCGACGAGCGCCACTCCCGCAGATTATGTCAGCCACTGACATTCGGCAAACGCTGTCTTCTGACCTGCACTGACATTCGAACCGAGGGTTAAGGTGGTGCACCTCACCGACCCACCACCAGCGCTCCGGAAGAGGCCCCCGCCATGGCCGTTCACTCCCCCCGCCCCGCCGCCCGCGAGGACGTCGGCCGGACCCCCGGGCTCCGCGAGCGCAAGAAGCAGCAGACCCGCGACGCCCTCGTCCAGGCCGCCCACCTGCTCTTCCTCGGCCAGGGCTTCGCGCAGACCACCGTCGACGAGATCGCCTCCGCCGTCGACGTCTCCCAGCGCACCTTCTTCCGCTACTTCGCCAACAAGGACGAGGTCGCGCTCGCCGTCATGGCCGACGCCGAGAACTACTTCCTGGAGTGCCTGGAGCAGCGCCCCGCCGAGGAGACCCCGCTGGAGGCCCTGCGCGCCTCGATCATCAAGTCCTGGCGCGACCTCGGGAACGCCGAGACCTCCGGGCCCGGCTCGATCAGCAGAGCCCTCGAACTCCTGCGGATCATCGAGGACACGCCCGCGCTGCTCGCCGCCCACCTGCGCCGGGTCACCGAGCAGGAGCGGCGGGTCGTCCAGATCCTCGCCGAACGCGAAGGGCTCGACCCCGCCGAGGACCTGCGCCCGGTCGTCCTCGCCGCCGTCTTCGGCAGCCTGCTGCGCTCCGCCCACCTGTCCTGGACCGCCGGGCACCAGCCGGCCGGGCCCGAGGGCATGGTCTCCGTCATCGAGCGGTACCTCGACCACCTCGGCCCCGCGCTGGCCGGGCACTGGCAGCCGTGACCCGGCGCGCGGCGCGGGCGCCCGTACGGCGCCCGTAGCACCGGCGCGTCATACCCGGGTAGCACCCCCACCACCCCGGTAGCACCCGGAAGTTCGCGCTCCAGTCCGACGACCCGCGCGGGCCGGCCTCCTAGGCTGGCCCGCGATGAAGACGCCCACCGAAGCCGACGTCCGCGCGTACGCCCTGCGCCAACTGCGCACCCTGCGGCACCACCTGACCACCCCGAGCGGCGACCACACCCCGCTGCTCGGCACCTCCCGCCGAGGCTGGGTCCGGCGGCTGCCGTACGTCCTGGCCGCCCTCCTGCAGACCGGGCTGATCCCCAGCGGGATCGCCGCCCTGGTCAACTTCTACGGCCTGGACCTGCCCGTCGCCGCCGCGCTCACCATCGCCCAGACCACACCGCTGTTCCTCGCCATCACCCGACCGCTGGCCGCCTGGTGGATCAGCGCCGCCACCCTGGTCGTCACCGCCGGCATCACCGCCCGCCACCACCACTTCCACGGCAGCTGGCCGTGGACGGCGCCGATGATCATCGCGTACGTCGTCCTGCTGCTCGCCCTCGCCCTGCGCGAGAGCCGGGCCACCCTGGTCGCGGCCTGGGTCGCCACCGTCCTGCTCACCGCCCTCACCACCACCCTCGGCCTGCCCCGCTCCGGCGACGCCACCACCGTCCTGCTGATCGCGCTCAGCGGTGCCGTGCTGCTGCTCGGCTGGGCCGTCCGGGACCGCGCCGAGGCCCGCCGGCTGCTCACCGAGCAGGAGCACATCAGCGAGGCCGAACGCGAACGCCGCACCCTGCTGGAGGAACGCGCCCGGATCGCCCGGGAGTTGCACGACGTGGTGGCCCACCACATGTCGGTCATCGCGGTGCAGGCCGCCAGCGCGCCCTACCGGATCGCGGACGTCCCGCCCGAGGCCGCCGAGGAGTTCGGCACCATCGCCGGCACCGCCCGCGAGTCCCTGGCCGAGATGCGCCGGCTGCTCGGCGTGCTGCGCAGCGAGGACTCCGCCGCCGAGAAGGCCCCGCAGCCCGGCATCCCCCGACTCGCCCAACTCGTCGAGACGGTGCGGCGGGCCGGGGTGCCCGCCGAACTCACCCTCCCCGCCGAACTGCCCCGGCCGGTGCCGCCCGCCGTCGACCTGTCCGCCTACCGGATCGTGCAGGAGGCACTGGCCAACGTGGTGCGGCACGCGCCCGGCGCGCGGACCTGGGTCTCGCTCGCCGTCGACGGCCCCGCGCTGCTGGTCACCGTCGTCAACGCGCCCCCGCCGCAGCGCACCGAGTCGCTGGAGGCCGCGGTCGAGGGCACCGGTCACGGCCTGGCCGGAATGCGCGAACGCGTCCGGCTGGTCGATGGCAGGCTGGACACCGGCCCGCTGCCGGACGGCGGCTTCAAGGTCGCCGCCGTCCTGCCGCTCGACCCGCCCGACCAGCCCGACCAGCCCTGACACCCTCCGGGAGACACCCGCATGACCATCCGCGTGATCATCGTCGACGACCAGGCCATGGTGCGGGCCGGCTTCGCCGCCCTGCTCAGCGCCCAGAGCGACATCGACGTGGTGGGGGACGCGGCGGACGGCTCCGAGGCCCTGGAGGTGACCGGCCGCACCCACCCCGACGTGGTGCTGATGGACGTCCGGATGCCCGTCATGGACGGCCTGGAGGCCGCCCGGCGGCTCCTCGACCCCGCGACGCCCGGCGCGCACCGCCCCAAGGTGCTGATGCTGACCACCTTCGACGTGGACGACTACGTGTACGAGGCGCTGCGCGCCGGGGCCAGCGGCTTCCTCCTCAAGGACGCCCCGCCCGCCGACCTGATCGCCGCCGTCCGGGTGGTCGCCGCCGGCGAGGCCCTGCTCGCCCCCTCGGTCACCCGCCGGCTGATCGAGGACTTCGCCCGCACCCGGCCCGCCAGGCGGCGCGACCCCAAGGTCCGGCTCAACGGCCTGACCCCGCGCGAGACCGAGGTGCTGGAGCTGATCGCCCGCGGCCTGTCCAACCAGGAGATCGCGGCGCAGCTGGTGCTCGCCGAACAGACCGTCAAGACCCACATCGGGCGCATCCTCGCCAAGCTCGACCTGCGCGACCGGGCCCAGGCGGTGGTGCTGGCCTACGAGTCCGGCCTGGTGACGCCCGGCCAATAGCTGGGCCTGATACCCCGGTAGCACTCCAGAGTTGGCCCCGCGGACCGATGCCCGCGGGGCCGTCGCGTTCCTACCTTCCTCCCCGTCGCAAGCCGAACGGACCAGGGAGAGCAGGAACATGGGCAAGCTTCGAGGCGCACCGGCGTTCGCCGCCGCGCTGGCACTGGCCGCGGTGCTCGGTGCGGGCGGCTGGGCCGCCGACACCCAGACCGCCGTCACCGGCCCGCCCCCGGGCGCCGCCGACTTCACCGCCGACGCCGCCCAGGGCCCGCGCCCGCCGGACCCGGCCACCGCCGCGCCCGCCGAAGTCGCCGCCTTCTTCGCCGCGTTGACCCCCGCCCAGCAGGACGCGCTGGCCCTCCGGCACCCCCTGACGGTCGGCAACCTGGACGGCGCCCCGATCCGCCTGCGCTACCGGGCCAACGCCCTGGCCCTCGTCGCCGAACGCACCCGCGAACTCGCCCGCGCCACCGACCCCGCCCTCACCCCGCAGGACCACGAGGCCGCCCGCACCCGCGCCGAGCGCTACCGCACCCTGCTGGACGGCCACCGGCAGATCCTCGCCTTCGACCCGCGCGGCCGCGGCCAGGTCGCCGAGGTGTACGGCGAACTCGCCGACGCCGCACGGATCTCCGTGATCGTCCCCGGCTCGGACATCGACCTGCTCGACTTCGACCGCGCCGAGGACCCGTACGGCACCCCCGCCGGCATGGCCCGCGCCCTGTACGAGGCCACCGGCCACCGCACCGCCGTGATCGCCTGGGCCGGCTACACCACCCCGGTCGGCCTCGGCCCGGACGCCGCCACCGAACGGCTCGCCGCCGCCGGTGCCCCCCGCCTCACCCGCCTGCTCGACGGGCTCGCCGCCACCGCCCGCCCGCAGAGCCCCGCGACCGTCTTCTGCCACAGCTACGGCTCGGTGGTCTGCGGCCTGGCCCGCCCGACCCCGGCCGAGGCCTCCGGCGTGGTGGTGCTCGGCTCGCCCGGCATGGGCGTCGACTCCGCCGCCGACCTCGACCCGGGCGTGCCGCTCTGGGCCACCGAGCGCAACGGCTCCGACTGGATCGGCGACGTCCCGAACGTGCGGCTGTTCGGCCTCGGCCACGGCGCCGACCCGACCGACCCCGGCTTCGGCGCCCACCCGCTGCCCGCCACCGGATCCCACGGCCACACCGGCTACTTCGCCCCCGGCACCGCCTCCCTCGCCGCCTACGCCGCCCTCGCCCTCGGTCCCGGCCGGGCCTGAACGCCGATCCCCGACAAGGAGCACCCACCATGGCCCTCGCCGCCACGCCCCTCGCCACCCTGCGCCGCGCCGCCCGGCAGGTCGACGCCCGCACCCCCGCCACCCGCGACCGCGCCCTGGACGGCCTGCGCGCCCTCGCCCTGCTCGCGGTGCCGATCGGGCACTGGCTGCTCGGCGGCTTCACCCGCTCCCCGGACGGCGCCCTGCACAACGCCAGCCCGCTCTCCACGCTCGGCTTCTTCGCCCCGCTCAGCTGGGGGCTGCAGTTGCTCGGGGTGTTCTTCCTGGTCGGCGGCCACTCCTCGGTCCGTTCGCTGGAGCGGGCCCGCGGCAGGGGCCTGACGTACCGGAGTTGGCTGTGGGCGCGGTCCGTCCGGCTGCTGCGCCCGGTGCTCGGGGTGGCGGCCGTGTGGGCGCTGCTGCTGCCGCTGCTGCCCGCGCTCGGCGTGCCCGGGGACACCGTGCACACCGGCGCCACGCTGGTGGTGCAGCCGCTCTGGTACATCGCGGTCTACCTGGGGCTGACGGCGCTCACCCCGCTGTGCGCGGCCTTCGGCCGGCGGTTCGGCGGCTGGTCGGCGGCCCTCCTGATGGCCGTCGTCGCGGCCGTCGACCTGCTGCGGTACGGCCCGTGGGCCGCGGCGGTGCCGTCCTGGGTCGGGCTGCTGAACATCCTGCCGGGCTGGCTGTTCGGCTACCAGCTGGGCGTGCTGTGGGCGCGGGGCGGGCTCGGCCGGCGGGCGGCCCGGGTGCTGCTGCTGGGCGGCGGCGCGCTGTTCGCGGTGCTGCTGGTGGTGTTCCACTACCCGGCGAGCATGGTCGGGGTGCCCGGGGTCGAGCGCACCAACTCGCACCCGCCGTCCCTGCTGGTGCTCGCGCTCGCCGCCGTCCAGTGCGGCGCGGCGGTCCTGCTGCGGGAGCGGCTGGGGCGGCTGCTGACGGGCCGTCCGCTGCTGTGGCTGCCGGTGGTGGCGGTGAACCTGTCCGCGATGACGATCTTCTGCTGGCACCAGAGCGCGATGCTCGCGGTGGCGGTGCCCGGCGCGGCCGGCCCGGGCGCCGTCCTGGGCCTCACCACGGCGCCGGACTCGCTCGGCTGGGTGGCCGCCCGGCTGGCGCTGCTGCCGCTGTTCGGGGCCGTCCTGGTGGCGATCGGGTGGTTCGCCCGGCGCTTCGACGGGCCGTGGACGGCCTTCTCCCGGGGCGGCAAGGCCCTGGCCGGGGCCGCGGCGGCGCTCTTCGCGGCGTACGCGCTGGGTGTGGTGTGACGGGCGCCGGAGCGCGGGGCGGAAACGGGAGCGCGGGGCGACCGACAACGCGCCCCCGGCCGCTCCCGGACGACGGCGACCACCCCACGGCCACCCCCGGTGCGCGCCGGGGAGGCGCCCGGGGGCGCGTTGTCGGCGCCGTGCCCTAACCTGCCGTCATGGTGACGTTCGACGAGTTCCGCGCGCTGGCGCTGGCCATGCCGGAGGCCGCCCAGGAGCCGACCTGGGAGATCGAGACCCTGCGGGTCCGCCACAAGATCTTCGCGATGGGCGCGCCCGAGGGCGACAGCGTCACGGTCAAGGCCACCCCCGCCGACCAGGCCGAACTGCTCGCCGCCGAGCCCGAGGTGTTCTCCTCCGCCCGGTACGTCGGCCGGCACGGCTGGGTCAGCGTCCGACTGGACCTGGTCGACCCGGAGGAGCTGCGGGACCTCGTCACCGAGGCCTGGCGGCTCACCGCGCCCAAGCGCATGGTGCGGGAGTTCGACGCGGCGGCGGACGCGCGGACGAACCACTGAGAGACGCCGGGGCGACACCCCCGGTTCATGTGAGCCATCCCACAGTTTGGTCGGGTCCGTCACCCTCCCGTGACCTCTAGGCTTGCGCAGGGAAGTTCAGCAGTCCTCATAGACACCCTCCGGGCGCCGCCCGCGAAACGGTGACGGGCCCAAGGGAGTTGGTGCGGTGCGCAACCGTCGACGCTGGAAGCGGGTACTGGTCGGGGCGTTCGCGGGCTGCGCCGTGCTCGCCGACGCCGGTGCGGCAGCCGCCCAGGCCGCCGCCGCCACCGAGCAGCTGGCGATCAGCACCCCGCCGGCCGGCAGCGCCGCCTGGGTCCAGGACCACAGCTTCGGCCACGGCCTGCCCGACCCGGCCACCACCAGCCCTGCCACCGCCGCCGAGTTCTTCGCCTCCCTCGCCCCCACCGAGCTGGACCGGCTGATCAAGGCCTACCCGCTGGTCGTCGGCAACTTCGACGGCGCCCCGCTGGACCTGCGCTACCGCGCCAACAAGATCGCCCTCGCCGAGGAACGGGACCGCGCCCGGGCCCGCGCCGCCGACCCCAAGCTGGACTCGGACGCCCGCGCGCTGGCCGTCTCGCGCGCCAACGACGTCGAGCACCTGCTCGCCCCCGAGCGTCAGATCCTCGCCTTCGACCCGCGCGGCCGCGGCCTCGTCACCGAGGTGTGGGGCGACCTGGCGGACGCCGAGCGGATCTCCGTGGTCGTCCCCGGCTCGGACGCCGACCTCGGCCACTTCGACCAGGCCGCCGAACCGCTGCGCTCCCCGGCCGGCATGGCCCGCGCCCTGCACGCCGAGGAGCAGCGCCAGGCCCCGGGCATCCGGACCGCGGTGATCGCCTGGACCGGCTACGTCACCCCCTCCGGCCTCGGCCCGGACGCCGCGACCTCCCGGCTCGCCGACGTCGGCGCGCCCCGGCTGCAGCGACTGCTCGCCGGGCTGCACGAGACCACCCGGCCGGACGCGCCCCCGGCGCTGCTGTGCCACTCGTACGGCTCGGTGGTCTGCGGCAACGCGGCCCCGGAGATCCCGCGCGCGGCCGCCTCGCCGTCCGACACCTCCGGCATCACCGACATGATGGTGTTCGGCAGCCCCGGCATGGGCGTGCAGAGCACCGGCGAGCTCGGCGGCGGCGTGCACGTCTGGGCCACCCGCAACCCCAGCGACTGGATCGGCAACGTCCCGTTCCTGGAGGTCGGCGGCCTCGGCCACGGCGCCGACCCGACCGCGAGCGGCTTCGGCGCCGAGCAGATCTCCTCGGCCCGCGCGTCCGGCCACAACGGCTACTTCACGGACGGCACGGACAGCCTGCACAACTTCGCGGCGATCTCGCTCGGCCACTACCAGGACGTCGTCCGCAACCCCGACTCCTAGTCCTGCCCGCCCAACTCCTAGTCCTGGTAGAGCCGTAGGGCCTCCGCCGCCGCCCGCGCCAGCTCCCGCCGGGCGGCCGGCGGGGCCAGCACCTCGACGTCCGCGCCGAAGGCGAGCAGCATCCGGACGGCCGGCAGGGCCGGGAAGGCCAGCGCCAGCTCGGCCCACTCCCCGCACGCCCCGGGGTTCACCCCGCTCCCCGGCTCCGGCGGCGGCGCGGTGAGCCGGCTCCCGTGGATGCGCAGGAACATGTCCAGCCGCCCGCGCCGGACCCGCACCCGCACCGGCACGTCCTTCGGCACCCGCTCCACCTGCTCGCGCAGCGCCGCCCACACCTCGCCGAGCCCCACCCCCGGGCGGCGCCGCACCACCTCCTCGGTGGTCTCGGCGGCCAGGATCCGGTCGGCCCGGAACAGCCGCGGCTCGCCGTGCAGGTCGGCCACCAGGTACCAGACCGAGGCCTTGCTCACCAGCCCGTACGGGTCCACCGCGTACTCCACCGGCGCGGGGGTGCCGCTGTGCCGGTAGCGCAGCCGCAGCCGGCGGTCGGCGAAGACGGCGTACTGCAACTCCCCCAGGTCCGGCCCGGTGCCGGGCGCGGCCCCGGCCGGGGCGTTCTGCATCCAGCGGGCCGGGTCGACCAGGATCCGCTCGCTGACCCGCTCGGCGGCCGGGCGGTGCGGCGCGGGCAGCGCCGCCATCACCTTGCGCAGCGCGGAGCCGAGCGCGCCCTCCAGCCCGAGGTCACTGTGCGCGCTCTGGGCGGAGAGGACGAACAGCGCGCGGGCCTCGTCGACGGTCATCCCGGTGACGTCCGTGCGGTAGCCGGGCAGCAGCCGGATGCCGCCGTGCCGCCCGCGTTCGCTGAACACGGGCACCCCGGCGACGGACAGCGACTCCACGTCGCGGTAGATGGTGCGGACGGACACCTCCAGCCGTTCGGCGAGCTCGGTGGCGGGCACCCGGCCCCGGGTCTGGAGCAGCAGCAGGATCGAGAGCAGACGGTCGGCCTTCATGAACCAGAGAATTCCAGCAATCCTGACGGCAGTTGTCAGGTTTTACTGGGAGATTGCTCTCCGCAAGGCCAACTTCCCCTCGACAGCACGGAGCTGACCACCATGACCGCCGTCCAGGACGCCCGCCCGCAGTACCACGCCGCCCTCGACCAGCTGGAGCGGCTGGTCGCGACGGTCACCCCGGCCGACCTCGACCGGCCCACGCCCTGCGAGGAGTTCACGCTCCGCCAGCTGCTGAACCACGTGATCGGCGCCACCCACCGCTTCGCCTACATGGGCGAGGGCGGCCGCGCCGAGGACATCGTCCCGGCCATCGAGGACCCGTCCGACGACGGCTGGCAGGCCGCGCTGGGCCGCGTCCGCACCCGGGTGACCGCCGCCTGGGCGGAGGACGCCAAGCTCGGCCGCCCGACCTTCGCGCCCTGGGGCGAGGCGCCCGGCGGCGCCGTGGTCGGCGCCTACCTGATGGAGACGGTGACCCACACCTGGGACATCGCGAAGTCCCTCGACAACGGCTTCGTGCTGGACGAGGGCCTGTCGGGCGCGGCGCTGGGCATGGCCCAGCTCGTGCTGCCGGCCGGGCACCGCAGCGAGGACTTCCCGTTCGGCCAGGTCCAGCCGGTCGCCGAGGACGCCGACGTGCACACCCGTCTGGCCGCCTTCCTGGGCCGCAGGGCCTGACCCGGCACGACCGACCCGGCGCAACCGACCCGGCGCGGCCGCCCCCGGCACCGACAGCCGGGCCGGGGAGCCCCGCCGGAGGCTCCCCGGGCCCGTCCCCCGCTACTCCCGACCGACGTGGGTGAAGCCCATGTCGCTGTAGCGGTCGCCCGCCACCGCGCCGCCGATCGGCTCCAGCAGCGCCAGCTCCTCGGCGGTCAGCCGCAGCGCGACCGCCCCGGCGTTCTCGACCAGCCGGGTGCGCTTGCGGGTGCCCGGGATCGGCACCACGGTCAGCCCGTGCACCTCGGCCCGCTGCTGCACCCAGGCCAGCGCGACCTGCGCGAGCGTCGCACCGCGCGCCGCCGCGACCTCCCGCAGCGGGGCGAGCAGGTCGCCGTTGGCCGCCGCGTTGTCCCCGGTGAAGCGCGGCTGGCTGCGCCGGAAGTCGTCCGCCGCGAGCTGGTCGGCGGCCTGGAAGGAGCCGGTCAGGAAGCCCCGCCCGAGCGGGGAGTACGGCACGAAGCCGACGCCCAGCTCGGCGGCGACCGGCACGACCGTGCCCTCGACGTCCCGGGAGAACACCGACCACTCGGTCTGCACCGCGGCGATCGGGTGGACGGCGTGCGCCTCGCGCAGCTCGCCGGCGCTCACCTCGGACAGCCCGAGGTGACGCACCTTGCCCGCCGTCACCAACTCGGCCATGGCGCCCACCGATTCGGCGATCGGCACCCGCGGGTCGCGGCGGTGCATGTAGTAGAGGTCGATCTCGTCCACGCCGAGCCGGCGCAGCGAGGCGTCGACGGCGGAGCGGATGTACGCCGGGTCGTTGCGGACGGCCCGGTAGGTCGGGTCGTCCTCCTTGCGCTCGATGGCGAACTTGGTGGCGAGCACCACCTTGTCGCGGTTGGCCCGGACGAACGGGCCGATGAACTCCTCGTTGCGGCCGAAGCCGTACATGTCGGCGGTGTCGAACAGGGTGACGCCGGTCTCCAGCGCGGCGCCCAGGGTGGCGAGCGCCTCGTCGGTGTCGGTCGGCCCGTAGAACTCGCTCATGCCCATGCAGCCGAGGCCCTGGACGCCGACGAGCGGGCCATCGGTGCCGAGCTGGACGGTGGGGAGGAGGGGGTTGGTCATGCGCTCGGCTCTTCCTCTGTTCGGTGGTACTGGCACTGGACGGGGTCGCCGGTGTCGTCGAGGACGTTCCCGGCGTAGAGATCGATCTTGTGGTCGAGCACGGCGAGGGTGGCCTGCAGGTCGACGATCTTCCGCCGGACCTCCTCGCGCTGGTCGACCAGCAGCTGGCGCCGCTCGTCGTACGTCTGGCGGCCCCGGCGGGACAGGTCGACGTAGGTGAGCATGTCCGCCACCGACATGCCGGTCAGCCGCAGCCGGCCCAGGAACGCCAGCCGGTGCAGGTCGGCGTCGCAGTAGCGGCGCTGGCCGCCGGCCACCCGGTCGACCGGGTCGAGCAGGCCGATCCGCTCGTACCAGCGCAGGGTGTGCGCGGTCAGGCCGCTGGCGGCGGAGACCTCGCTGATGGTGTGCCGCGGCGTCCGGTCCGGTTCGCCCACCGGCAGGGCGAACACCTCGGCGCAGCTGCGCAGTTCGGCCCGGACGGGCACGGGTGTGGCCATGGACGTTCCCCCTGTGCGGTGCGACCTCTGCGGTGCGAGCCCTGCGGTGCGACGTGACGACGCTATCGAGTTGGAGTGCACTCCAAGCAAGCGTCCGCTCCGGGTGCCCGCGGCACCCGGCTAGAGTCGGTGGCATGGAGAGCTTGCGGATGATCGAGAACTGGCCGGTGCCCAACGCCGCCGCGGCGGTGGTGCGGGGGTCGGACGGCGCGGTGCTGGGCGCGCACGGGCCGCAGCAGCAGCTGTTCCCGCTCGCGTCGGTGACCAAGCTGCTCAGCTCGTACGCGGCGCTGGTCGCCGTCGAGGAGGGCGTGTTCGAGCTGGACGACCCGGCCGGCCCGCCCGGATCGACCGTGCGGCACCTGCTCGCGCACACCTCCGGCCTGGGCTTCGACGAGGACCGGGTGTTCGCCGAGCCCGGCAACCGCCGGCTCTACTCCAACGCGGGCTTCGACGCGCTGGCCCACGCGCTGTCCGAGGCCGCCGGGATCGCGTTCCACCGGTACGCCGCCGAGGCGGTGTTCGAGCCGCTGGGCATGAACGACACCCTGATCAACACCGCGCACAAGTCCCCGGCCGGCGCCGGCGGCCTGTCCACCGTCGCGGACCTCGCCCGGTTCGCCGCCGAGCTGCAGGCGCCCAAGCTGCTCGACCCGTCCACCGTCCGGCGGGCCACCCGCGAGGTCGCCTTCCCGGGCACCTCCGGCGTGCTGCCCGGCTACGGCCACCGCCGTCCGAACGACTGGGGCCTCGGCTTCGAGATCCGCGGCGCCAAGTCCCCGCACTGGACGGGCACCACCAACTCCCCCGCCACCTTCGGCCACTTCGGCCAGTCCGGCACCTTCCTGTGGGTCGACCCGCAGGCCGGCGCGGCCTGCATCGCGCTCACCGACCGGGACTTCGGGCCGTGGGCCGCCGAGGCCTGGCCGCCCTTCTCGGACGCCGTCCTGGCCGAGCTGCGCAACTAGGCCCTCTCTTTCGGATCTTTGCCTGATCCGACAAGATCCAAAAGAGAGGACCTGAGGATCAGCCGTACGAGACCGGCGAGTGCATCTCCCAGAGCAGGAGTTCGGCGCCGGTCTCCCCCGCGGTCGGGTCGGCGAAGGCCTCGCCGGTGATCCGCACGCTGTCGCCGGGCTCCATCGAGCGGCCGCCGCCCTTGGGCCCGGGGACGGTCCGGTAGCCGAGCGAGCCGGCCGTCAGGTGCGCGTACCGCCAGGGCGCCTCGGGCAGTTCGGGCAGCGGTTGCCAGGGGCCCGCGGTGGCCAGCCAGAGCGCCGCGTCCCCGCGGCGCAGCCGCAGGGCGTCCGTGCCGGCGTCGCGCTCCAGCCCGGAGGCGAGCAGCGTCAACCCGCCGTCCGCCGGTTCCACCTTGCGCAGCCCGTACGCCGGGGCGGCGTCGAACTCGTCCGGCTGGAGCCACATCTGGACGAAGCGCACCGGGCCGGTGGCGCCGCCGACGTTGCGCTCGGTGTGGGTGACGCCGGAGCCGGCGCTGAGGTGCTGGACCATCCCGGGCCGGACGACGCCGCTGTGCCCGTACGAGTCCCGGTGCGCCAGCGCGCCCTCCAGCACCCAGGTGAGGATCTCGGTGTCCCGGTGCTTGTGCTCCTCGAACCCGGCGCCGGGGGCGAGCAGTTCCTCGTTGCAGGCGAGCAGCGCGCCGAAGTGGGTGTTCTTCGGGTCGTAGTGCCCGGAGAAGGAGAAGGCGTGCCGGGTCTCGACGCCCTCGGCCGGGGTGGAGCGGTAGCGTTCGGCGGTGCGCCGCAGGTCGGCACGGCCGCGGTCTGGGGCCTCAGTCACGGCCCCACGGTAATGGGTGTGACCCTTGCCACCGCACCGCTGGTCCGGGGGTGTGCGCGAGCAGTCACTCGCGTGAGGCAGTCTTGTCCTTGTGCCAGCCGCCTCCGCGAACTCCAAGAGCGAACCCAACCCCGCCGCACCCGAACCGGTCGGGAAGACCCCGGCCGCGAGGACCGGCCGCGACCGCCCCGGGCGCGCGGCGCCCCGCCTGACCGCCCAGGAGCGCAGAAACGCCGCCGAGCGGGCCGAGCGACGGGCGGCGACGCTCAAGCGGCTGGAGAAGTCCTCGGGCAAACTGGCCACCGCCGCGATCTCCCGGATGGACGACCAGCTGGGCTGGTACCGCCGGATGCCGCCGGAGCACCGCTCCTGGATCGGCCTGGTCGCCCAGGCCGGCATCGCCGCCTTCACCGAGTGGTACCGCCACCCCGACGCCGCGCAGGCGATCTCCACCGACGTCTTCGGCACCGCCCCGCGCGAGCTGACCAGAGCCATCACGCTGCGCCAGACCGTCGAGCTGATCCGCACCACGATCGAGGTGATGGAGGAGGCCATCGAGGAGGTGGCCGCCCCCGGCGACGAGGCGGACATGCGCGAGTCGGTGCTGGTGTACGCCCGGGAGATCGCCTTCGCGACCGCCCAGGTGTACGCCCAGGCGGCCGAGGCGCGCGGCGCCTGGGACGCCCGGCTGGAGGCGCTGGTGGTCAACTCGCTGCTGTCCGGCGACGCCGACGAGGGCGTGCTCTCGCGCGCCGCGGCGCTCGGCTGGGGCCAGCCCAGCCAGGTCCGGGTGGTGATGGGCAGCGCGCCGGACGGTGACAGCGAGCTGGTGGTGGAGGCGATCCGCCGGGCCGCCCGGTACGCCAAGCTGCACGTGCTGACCGGGGTGCTGGGCAAGCGCCTGGTGGTCGTGGTCGGCGGCGAGAAGGAGCCGGTGCACGCGGCCCGGGCGCTGATCGGCCAGTTCGCGCCGGGCCCGGTGGTGGTCGGCCCGACCGTGCCGGACCTGCTCTCGGCGACCCGCTCGGCGCACGCCGCGGCGGCCGGTCTGCGGGCCTGCGCGGCCTGGCCGGACGCGCCCCGCCCGGTGCTGGCGGACGACCTGCTGCCGGAACGGGCACTGGCCGGGGACCAGGCCGCCCGGCGCCAGCTGGTGGAGGAGATCTACACACCGCTGGACGAGGCGGGCTCGGCGCTGCTGGAGACGCTGAGTGTCTACCTGGAGCAGGCGTCCTCCCTGGAGGGCGCGGCCCGGATGCTCTTCGTCCACCCCAACACGGTTCGCTACCGGCTCCGACGCGTGACCGACGTCACGGGGTACGCCCCCTCCGACGTACGTTCGGCGTTCACGCTCCGGATCGCGCTGGCCCTCGGCCGGCTCGCGGACGCGGGGGAGCCCGGCTGACTCCGGGTGTAGGGACCATACAATCCCGGATGGTTTTCTTCGTTACCGTCGCCTACCCGCCCCTGGGCGCCTGGCGAGAGAGGGTTGAACCGTGCTCGTAATCGTCGCCCCTGGACAGGGTGCCCAGTCCCCCGGATTCCTCAGCCCCTGGCTCGAACTCGACGGTGTCGCCGACCGTCTGCGCCGCTGGTCGGAGGTCGCCGAACTGGATCTGGTGCACGCCGGTACCGAGGCCTCCGCCGAGGAGATCAAGGACACCGCCGTCGCCCAGCCGCTGCTGGTCGCCGCCGGGCTGATGGCTGCCCGTGAGCTGTTCCCGGACGAGGCCGTCGCCCGCAAGCTGGTCGGCGCCGTCGCCGGTCACAGCGTCGGCGAGATCACCGCCGCCGCGGCCGCCGGGGTGCTGAACGCGCACGACGCGCTGACCTTCGTCCGTGAGCGCGGCCGGGCGATGGCCGAGGCCGCCGCCGTCACCGAGACCGGCATGATCGCCGTGCTCGGCGGCGACCCGGAGGTCGTCGCGGCGAAGCTGGCCGAGCACGGCCTGACCGCGGCCAACAACAACGGCGGCGGCCAGATCGTCGCCGCCGGCACGCTGGCCCAGCTGGAGGCCCTGAAGGCGGACCCGCCGGCCGGCGCCAAGATGGTCGCGCTGAAGGTGGCCGGTGCCTTCCACACCGAGCACATGGCCCCGGGCGTCGCCCGGCTGGCCGAGCTCGCCCCGAGCCTGACCGTGGCGGACCCGCAGGTCCGGTACGTGTCCAACCAGGACGGCGGGGTCGTGGACTCCGGCGCCGAGGTGCTGTCGCGCCTGGTGTCGCAGGTCTCCAACCCGGTCCGCTGGGACCTCTGCATGGAGTCCTTCGGCCGGCTGGGCGCCACGGCCGTGATCGAGCTGTCCCCGGCGGGGACCCTCACCGCGCTGCTGAAGCGCAACCTCAAGGGCGTGGCGACGCTGGCCCTGAAGACCCCCGCCGACCTGGACAAGGCCCGCGCCCTGATCGAGGAGCACGCGGGCGAGCAGCAGGAGGACCAGGCATGAGCAAGCCGCAGATCCGCCCGGCGTCCGGTGCGCAGTACTCGCGCATCCACGGCGTCGGCGGCTACCGCCCGGTCCGGGTGATCCCCAATGCCGAGGTCCTGGAGTGGATCGACTCCTCGGACGAGTGGATCCGCACCCGCAGCGGGATCGAGCAGCGCCGCTGGGCCGGCCCGGAGGAGTCCGTCTCCGAGATGTCGGTGCAGGCCGCCGGCAAGGCGATCGCCCAGGCCGGCATCGCCCCGGAGCAGATCGGCGGCGTGATCGTCGCGACGGTCTCGCACCTCAAGCAGACCCCCGCGATCGCCACCGAGATCGCCGAGCGGCTGGGCTGCGGCACGGCCCCGGCCTTCGACATCTCGGCCGCCTGCGCCGGCTTCGGCTACGGCCTGGGCCTGGCGGACGGCATGATCCGCGGCGGCAACGCCGAGTACGTGCTGGTGATCGGCGTCGAGCGGCTGAGCGACCTGACCGACAAGTCGGACCGCTCGACCGCGTTCATCTTCGGCGACGGCGCCGGCGCCGCGATCGTCGGCCCGTCCGACAGCCCCGGCATCGGCAAGCTGATCTGGGGCTCGGACGGCTCGCAGAAGGACGTCATCTCGCAGACCCAGGCCTGGGACACCGCCTTCGCCCAGCCCGGTGCGATCAACGGCACCGGTGACGAGGTGAAGTGGCCCGCGCTGCGGATGGAGGGCCAGCCGGTCTTCCGCTGGGCGGTCTGGGAGATGGCCAAGGTGGCCCAGCAGGCGCTGGACGCCGCCGGGATCACCGCCGACCAGCTCGGCGCCTTCATCCCGCACCAGGCCAACATGCGGATCACCGACGCCATGATCAAGGCGCTCAAGCTGCCCGCGTCGGTGCCGGTCGCCCGCGACATCGCCGAGACCGGCAACACCTCCGCGGCGTCCATCCCGCTGGCGATGGAGCGGATGCTGGAGAGCGGCGAGGCCCGCAGCGGCGACCTCGCACTGATCATCGGGTTCGGGGCGGGTCTCGTCTACGCGGCGACAGTCGTTACGCTCCCCTAGGCACGTATCGCCCCACCACCCACAAGCCCGCACCCGGCCGCCGGTCGGATGCGTTCAACACCTGTAGAGGAGCAGCCAGTATGGCTACCAAGGACGAGGTTCTGGAAGGTCTCGCCGAGATCGTCAACGAGATCGCCGGCATCCCGACCGAGGACGTCCAGCTCGACAAGTCCTTCACCGACGACCTGGACGTCGACTCGCTGTCCATGGTCGAGGTCGTCGTGGCCGCCGAGGAGCGTTTCGACGTCAAGATCCCGGACGACGAGGTCAAGAACCTGAAGACCGTCGGCGACGCGGTGGACTACATCCTCGCCCACGCCTGAGCGATCGACGCGTTCGATCCCTCCGATCCGTCCGGCGGCTCACCCGCCCCGGACGGATGACCGGTCGGCCCGACTCGCCCCGAGTCAGGCCGGCCCACCGGCCGGGACGCCCCACCGGGCGCCCGGCCGGGCCCATCTTTCGGCTCGCCGCCGACCGCACGCAACGTGAGAGAAGAAGAAACCAGTGACCGCTGAAAACCGCACCGTGGTCGTCACGGGTATCGGCGCCTTCACGCCGCTGGGCGGCGACGCCGCCACCACCTGGGAGAACCTGGTCGCCGGGCGCTCCGGAGTGGCGGCCCTGACCGAGGAATGGGCCGCCGACCTGCCCGTCCGGATCGCCGCGCGCACCGCCGTCGAGCCGGGCGAGATCCTGCCCCGCCCGCTGGCCCGCAAGCTGGACCGCTCCGCGCAGTTCGCGCTGATCGCCGCCCGCGAGGCCTGGGCCGACGCAGGCTACGACGGCCCGGCCACCGACGAGGCCTCCAAGCTGGCCCCGGAGCGCCTGGGCGCGGTCATCGCCTCCGGCATCGGCGGCGTGACCACCCTGCTCGACCAGTACGACGTGCTGCGCGAGAAGGGTGCCCGCAAGGTCTCCCCGCACACCGTGCCGATGCTCATGCCCAACTCCCCGGCGGCCAACGTCGGCCTGGAGGTCGGCGCCCGCGCCGGTGTGCACACCCCCGTCTCCGCCTGCGCCTCCGGCGCCGAGGCGATCGGCTACGCGATCGAGATGATCCGCAGCGGCCGCGCCGACGTCGTGGTGGCCGGCGGCACCGAGGCGGCGATCCACCCGCTGCCGATCGCCGCGTTCGCCAACATGATGGCGATGTCCAAGAACAACGACGAGCCCGAGCGCGCCTCGCGCCCGTACGACAAGGCCCGGGACGGCTTCGTGCTGGGCGAGGGCGCGGGCGTCGTGGTGCTGGAGTCGGCCGAGCACGCCGAGGCGCGCGGTGCCCGGATCTACTGCGAGGCCGTGGGCCAGGGCCTGTCCTCGGACGCCCACCACATCGCCCAGCCCGAGCCGACCGGCGCCGGCGTGGCCCGCGCGCTGGCCGACCTCTTCGAGCGCAACGAGCTGGACAAGGCCGAGATCGTGCACGTCAACGCGCACGCCACCTCGACCCCGCAGGGCGACACCGCCGAGCTGAAGGCGCTGCGCAAGGAGCTGGGCGACGACCTCGACCACATCGCCGTCTCGGCCACCAAGTCGATGACCGGCCACCTGCTGGGCGGCGCCGGCGGCATCGAGACCGTCGCCACCGTGCTGGCGCTGTACCACCGCGTCGCCCCGCCGACCATCAACGTCGAGGAGCTGGACGACGACGTGGAGGCGGACATCGTGCGCGACGAGGCCCGCAAGCTGCCCGAGGGCCGGATCGCCGCGCTGAACAACTCGTTCGGCTTCGGCGGCCACAACGTGGTGCTGGCGTTCCGCAGCCGCTGACGCACCCGGGACGGCACACGGAAGGGGCCGGCGCTCGTGACGAGCACCGGCCCCTTCCGCCGTTCCTAGACCACCTGGTGCAGCCAGCGCACCGGCGCGCCCTCGCCCGCGTACCGGAACGGCTCCAGCTCGTCGTCCCAGGGCTTGCCGAGCAGCCGGGAGATCTCGGTCTCCAGGTCGGCGCCCTCGCTGCGGGCGCGCAGCAGCACGGCGCGCAACCGGTCCTCGGGGATGAGGATGTCGCCGTGGATGCCCGTGACGGCGTGGAAGATGCCGAGCGAGGGCGTGCTGCTGTACCGCTCGCCCTCCGCCGTGGCGCAGGGCTCGCTGGTGACCTCGTACCGCATCAGCTGCCAGCCGCGCAGCGCGGAGGCGAGCTTCGAGGCCGTGCCGGGCTCCCCCTGCCAGGAGAGTTCGGCACGCCAGTGCCCGGGCGAGGCCGGCTGGCGGATCCAGTCCAGGCTCACCCGAACCCCGAGCACCCCCGCGACGGCCCACTCGACGTGCGGGCACAGCGCGCGGGGCGCGGAGTGGATGTAGAGAACTCCACGTGTCGTCACCGGGACCTCCAGGCTGTGGACGAGGGTCGCCTTCCCCAGCTGCCTCGTGCCTGCAGTCGATCCACGATCACTGATCCACGTTTACCCACGTTAGCTGACATTAAGCCACTAAATTGAGCAAAACGGACAGGCTTTCGCTCAATGCTAGTCGAATCCCCGACGGGGTCCACCCTTCGGTCGGATCTCTCCCCCGAACGGCCCCATCACTGGGCGAGACCCACCGTACCGCGCCCGGCCACAGGTCGACTGACGCACTTTCGAATCCGGCCGGAATGCGGTAGTGAGGCCCGATCCCCTGCGCCGTGCACGCGAACCGCCCCGCGCGCCCCGGTTCGGGCGGGCGGGGCGGTCAGCTTCCTGACGTGGAGTCAGCCCTCCAGGCGGACGACCATCTTGCCGGTGTTGACGCCGCGCAGCAGGTCGAGGAAGGCCTCGGCGGTGTTCTCGAAGCCGTCCACCACGGTTTCCTCGCCGCGCAGTTCGCCGGACCGCAGCCAACCGGCCACCTCGGCGACGAACTGCGGCTGCAGGGCGTCGTGGTCGCGCACGAGCATGCCCTCCAGGCGCAGCCGCTTGCCGATCGCCAGGGCGAGGTTGCGCGGGGCGGCGGGCGCGGTGGTCTCGTTGTACTGGGCGATCGCGCCGCAGAGCACCGCGCGGCCGTGCACGGTCAGGGCGCCGATCGCGGCCTCCAGGTGGTCGCCGCCGACGTTGTCGAAGTAGAGGTCGATGCCGTCCGGGGCCGCCTTCGCCAGCTGCTCGGCGACCGGGGCGTCCTTGTAGTTGAACGCGGCGTCGAAGCCGTACTCGTCCACCAGCTTGGCGACCTTCTCCGCCGAGCCGGCCGAACCGACCACCAGCGAGGCGCCCTTGAGCTTGGCGATCTGGCCGACCAGCGAGCCGACCGCGCCGGCCGCGCCGGAGACGAAGACCTTGTCGCCCTCCTTGAGGCCGCCGACCGCGAGCAGGCCGGCGTAGGCGGTCATGCCGGGCATGCCGAGCACGCCGAGGTAGGCGGAGAGCGGCGCGGCCTGCGGGTCGACCTTGACGGCGTGCCGGGCGTCCAGCGTCGCGTACTCGCGCCAGCCGAGGCCGTGCAGCACCGCGTCGCCCGGGGCGAAGGCCTCGTCGCCGGAGGCGACCACGTAGCCGACCGCGCCGCCGTCCATCGCCTTGCCGAGCTGGAACGGCGGGACGTACGACTTCACGTCGTTCATCCGGCCGCGCATGTAGGGGTCGACGGAGAGGAAGGCGTTGCGGACCAGGATCTCGCCCGGGCCCGGGGTCCGGACCGGGGCCTCGACCAGGGCGAAGTCGGTCGGCACCGGCCAGCCCTGCGGGCGGGCGGCGAGGTGCCATTCACGGGCGGCGGCGGGGACGGCCTGCTCTGCCATGACGGGTGCTCCTTGGGGGTTCGGCGCATGAAAGGTTGACCAACTGAAGTAACCATGGGCATGAAAGGTTCATGATGTCAACTTTTCAGGTAGACTCGGCGGCATGGAAACCCAGCCGACCCAGGCCGCCACGGCGGAGCCCGACGAGATCACCCGCGAGGTCGTCGACCTGATGGCGAACCTGGTCGCACTCTTCCACCGGGAGTACGAGGAGGCCGCCGCCGCCCGTTCGCTCACCGGCGCCCAGGCCAAGGTGCTCGCCCTGCTGCGGCGCGGCCCGATGCCGATGCGCCAGATCGCCCAGACGCTCAGCTGCGAGCCGTCCAACATCACCGGCATCGTCGACCGGCTCGAAACCCGCGGCTTCGTCACCCGCGCCGCCGACCGGCAGGACCGCCGGGTCAAGCTGGTCGCCGCCACCGACACCGGCGCCGCCGCCTCCGAGGAACTGCGCGAGTCGCTGAACTTCGCCCGCGAGCCGCTGGCCGCGCTCGGCCACGACGAGCGGGCCGTCCTGCGCGACCTGCTCCAGCGGATGCTCGCGGGCGCCGCCGGGCCCGGCGCGTGACCAGGATCACAACCCGCGGGCGCCAATCGGGCCCCGCCCGGCGGTAACCGAACCGCCCGCCTGAACGTCTAAAGTTCGAACGTCTGTCGAACGAAGAAGCTGAAGGCGGGGGGCTCGGAGGATGAGCAGCAGCACGCGCAGGCGCCGCTACCTGCGGACCGCCATCGGCCTGGCAGCCGTCCTGGTGCTGTCGGTCGTCGGCGCCGGCGCCTGGTTCTACCACCGGCTGGACAGCAACATCACCACCTTCGACGCGGGCGGCGTCGCCACCGAGCGCCCGCCCGCGCCCGTCCCGGCCTCGCCCGGCGCCCAGGTGCCGGTGAACGTCCTGCTGCTCGGCTCGGACACCCGGGACGACGGCAACAACTCGCTCGCCGGCGGCGACGAGGGCGTCGGCAACTCGGACACCGCGATCCTGGTGCACGTCTACGCCGACCACAAGCACGCGGTCGGCGTCTCGATCCCCCGCGACACCCTGGTCACCATCCCGTCCTGCAAGCTGGCGGACGGCACCTGGACCAAGCCCCGGACCGACCAGATGTTCAACTCGGCGTTCGGCATCGGCGAATCCCCCAAGGGCAACCCGGCCTGCACCCAGAACACCGTGGAGGCGATCACCGGGCTGCGGATCGACCACACCATCGTGGTCGACTTCAAGGGCGCCGCCGCGATGACCGACGCCATCGGCGGCGTGGACGCCTGCGTGCCCAACGACGTCGACCAGTACGGCATCCACCTCAAGAAGGGCCTGCAGAAGCTCTCCGGGCAGTCCGCGGTCGACTACCTGCGAATACGCCACGGCATCGGCGACAACTCCGACATCGGCCGGATGAAGCGCCAGCAGGCCTTCCTCTCCTCGATGATCAAGAAGGTCCAGGACCAGGGCTTCTCACTGCCCACCCTGCTGCCGCTGGCCGACGCGGCCACCAAGTCGCTCACCGTGGACGAGGGGCTGGGCACCGCGATGAAGCTGGTGGACTTCGCCCGCTCGGTCTCCGACATCAAGCTCTCCGACGTCACCTTCGTCACCGCCCCCTGGCGCTTCGCCGGGGACCGGGTGCGGCTCGTCCAGCCGGACGCCGACACCCTGTGGAAGCTGCTGCGCGAGGACCGCACCCTGGACGGGCACAGCACCTCCGGCACCGGCCAGGTCACCGCCACCCCCAGCCCGACCGCCACCGCCCCGACCGGCACCGCCCCGACCGGGCCGCTCACCGCCGAACAGGCCGGCGCGCCGATCACCGTGGTCAACGGCGTCGGCACCTCCGGACTCGCCGGCTCCGGCGCCGAGGCGCTCAAGGCCCGCGGCTTCCACAACATCACGCTCGGCGCCAACACCCCCGGCCAACAGCACACCGAGATCGCGTACGACCCCGCCCTGAAGGCCACCGCCGACCAGGTCGCCGCCCTCTTCCCCGGCGCCCGAACAGTCGAGGCACCCGGCTCCGAGGCGATCACCCTCACCCTCGGCCCGGACTACGCGCCGACCCCCGGGACCAAGCTCGACTCGGTCACCACCCCGACCACCGGCCCCGGTACGGGCGGCAGTGCGGGCCCGAGCAGCGCCCCCAGCGGGGTGCCCACCGGGATAGCGGAGAACACCCGCGGCGCCGACACCGACCCGTGCGCCAACCTGACCTTCGGCTGACCGGCGGCACGGGCGCATGCCGGGCGGCGGTCTCCTGACCGCCCGCCCACGTGCCTGCGCACCCCTGTGATCCCACGGCCCGCGCGCGATGACAGCGCGCGGGCCCAGCAGAGAATCGCCTGGCCACCGCGCCAGGAAGCGTCACGGCCTGCGCGCCGCCAGGCCGAGGAACCGGGCGCCCCTGCGATCCCGAGGCCCGCGCGCGGTTACGGCGCGGGCCGATCGTCGGCGCATCTCCCGGCCGCCACCCTGCGCGCCGCCGGGCCGAGGAACTGGGCGCCCCTGCGATCCCGAGGCGCACGCCCGGTTACGGCGCGGGCCGATCGTCGGCGCATCTCCCGGCCGCCACCAGCTTGCGCGTCACGAGGCAGAGGCCACGGCACCTCCCGGGCCACCCGGCCAAGGACCTGCGTGCCCTGCGATCCGGAGACCCGCGCGCGATTGCAGCGCGCGGGCCCAGCGGGGAATCGCCCGGCCACCGCGCCGGGAGATTCTCCGCATGTGCGTCGCGAGGCCGAGGTGACGGCAGGTCCAGGGCCGCCCGGACGGGTGGGGCCTACTCAGGGTCCGGTAGGCCGGTGACCACGGCGGTCAGCCGGGTCCCGGGTGGGAAGGCGCCGGTGGCGGCCAGGTCGGCCAGTGCCGCCAGTAGCTTGGCGACGTAGCGCAGTTCCACCGGGACGCCGTGCCGCTGCTCGAACTCGGCGGCGAAGGAGGCGAGTTCGACGGGCACCCGGCCGTAGCCGCCGCCGTGGTGCCCGTGGTCGATCCGCCAGTTCGCGAACTCCCGGCCGTAGGCGGCCCGGTGCAGCCGGGCGACCTCCGCCTCCAGGTAGCCCTCGCCGCCGCGCAGCACGGCCACGCCGAGCGCCCGCGCGCCGGGCGGCAGGCCGGCCGCGATGCCGGCCAGGGTGCCGCCGGTGCCGACCGGGCAGCACACCACGTCGCGCTCGCCCAGGTCGGGCAGCTCGGCCGGGATCGTGGCGGCGCCGGTCACCGCGAGCGCGTTGGAACCGCCCTCGGGGAGCACCAGGCAGGGCTCCCAGCGGCGCCACGGCGCATCAGCGGTGGCGGTGGAAGCCCCGGAGCCGTCCGCCCGGCCGGTGGCCTCGCGGTACTCGGCCCGGGTCAGGAACTCCAGCCGCATCCCGGCCCGTTCGGCGGCCCGCAGCGACCAGTTGCGCGGCCGGTCGGCCAGTTCCGCGCCGCGCACCAGCCCGACGCTCTCCAGCCCGAGCGCGGCGGCCGCGGCCGCGACGGCCCGCAGGTGGGTGGAGTAGGCGCCGCCGAAGGTGAGCAGCCGGGTGTGGCCCTGCTCGACCGCCGCGGCCAGGTTCGGCGCGAGCTTGCGCCACTTGTTGCCGGGGACGGCCGGGTGGAGCAGGTCGTCGCGCTTGAGCCGCAGCTCCACCCCCGCGCGGGCGAACACCTCGTCGGTGCAGTCCACCAGCGGAGTCGGCAGCAGGACGGGTTCGAGCATCCCGCCAGGCTAGGGCGTGCCCGCCGACTCCCGCCAAGCGGGGGGACGCCCCGGCGCGTGTGGTCGTCGGCCACACACCGGCCGCGAGACGCCCGTGCTGCCAGGCCGAGCAGGCTCCAGCCCGATACCGACCGGCTGACTCGGCACGGGTGGACCGCGAGGCAGCAGACGGACGACCGGCGCCGGGCGTGCGCCAGACCGGTACGCCATCGGCGGCGGGCCGTCCGGCACGCGCGGCCAAACTCGCCCCGGCCCCGTCGACTCGACACCGGGACGAGACCGGGTGCCGCGCTGCCGGGCCGACCGGCAGCGCGGGGCCGGACGCGGCCCGGCCCGGGGCCGGGCTCGCCGCCCAGCCCGGCGACGGGCGGCGCGCCGCTAGCGGGGCCGGGTGGGGGTGAGGAGGCCGAGGTTGTAGCCGGCGGCGACGGCGGAGGCGCGGTCCTTGACGTCGAGCTTGCTGTAGATGTGGATCAGGTGGGTCTTCACGGTGGCCTCGCTGATGAACAGGCGGGCCGCGGCCTCCCGGTTGGTGGCACCGGAGGCGACCAGGTGCAGCACCTCCACCTCGCGCGGGCTGAGGGCTTCGCGGGCCGGGTCGGGGGCGGGCTCGCGGACCTGGCCGAGGAGTTTGGCGGCGACGGTGGGGGCGATCACCGAGGCGCCCCGGGCGGCCTCCCGGACGGCGTGGAACAGCTCGTCCCGGGCCGCGTCCTTGAGCAGGTAGCCGGTGGCCCCGGCCCGGACGGCGGGCAGCACGTCGGCGTCGGTGTCGTAGGTGGTGAGCACCAGGACCCGTGCGGGCAGGCCGCGTTCGGCCATCTCGCGGATCGTCGTGACGCCGTCCATCCGGGGCATCCGCAGGTCCATCAGCACGACGTCGGGCCGCAGTGCGGCGATCATCGGCAGCGCCTCGGCGCCGTCGCCGGCCTCGCCGACCACCTCGAAGCCGGGGGCGGCGGTGAACATGCCGCGCAGCCCGTCCCGGACCACGGGGTGGTCGTCCACCAGCATCAGTCTGATCGTCGTCCCGTCCACGCCTCTACTCCTCCATGCTGATCGCCGGCAGGGTCGCGGACACCGTGGTGCCGGTGCCCGGTTCGGTCTCCAGGTCGAGCCGCCCGCCGAGCCGTTCGGCGCGGCGACGCATCAGGCCGAGACCGTAGCCGCCGCCGGTGGCCCGGGAGGCGGGTTCGGCGGCCGGGTCGAAGCCGATGCCGTCGTCCCGGACGTCCAGGGTGACCAGGCCGGGCATGTACGACAGGGTCAGCCCGACGCGGGAGGCCTTCGCGTACTTGGCGGCGTTGGCCAGCGACTCCTGGGCGATCCGCAGCAGTGTCACCTCGACCTCGGGGTGCAGCGGCCGGGCCTCGCCGGTGACGGTCAGCCCGGCGGCGGTGTCGTTGTGCCGCCGCCACTGCTCGGCGAGGTCGGCCAGCGCCTCGGGCAGGGCGGCTCGTTCCAGTTCGATCGGGCGCAGCGCGTGGACGGCCCGGCGAGCCTGGGTGAGGCTGTCGCGGGCGAGCGCGGCGGCGTTGTCCAGGTGGCGCTGCCACTGCTCGGCCGGGGCGTCCTGTTCGCGGGCGCCCTCGGCGGCCTGCAGCTGGGTGACGATCCCGGCGAGGCCCTGGGCGACGGTGTCGTGCAGTTCGCGGGCGAGCCGGCGGCGTTCGTCGGCGGCCCCGGCCTCGCGGGCCTGGACCAGGAGTTGGGCGTGCAGTCCGGCGTTCTCGGCCAGCATCTCGGTCAACTGCCGGTTGGCTTTGGCGAGTTCGGCGTTGGAGGCCTTGCGGCGGGAGCTCAGCCGTTCGGTGATCTCGCTCAGCGTCACGAGCACCGCGACGATGACCAGGTTGAAGGCGAGGACGGCCAGGAAGCCGCCGACCTGGGCGGCGGTCTGCGGCACCACCCCGCCGCTCTGGGCGAGCGAGCTGGGCACGGTGGTGACGGCCACCCCGACCGCGCGGGCCCGGCCGCGCAGGTAGCGGACGGCCTGCAGGCAGCCGGTGAAGGCGAAGAAGCCGAAGGCCGGGTGGTCCAGGACCAGGACGGTGATCAGCAGCAGCAGGACGGCGAAGTGGGCTTCGGCGTACCGGGCGCGGCCGTCCGGGCCGGGCCGCCGGTCCAGCACCAGGCGCAGTGCCAGCCACAGGAACGCGGCGGCCGCCGCCGGGAGGACGGCGGCGGCGGAGCGCGAGGTCGGGGTCGGCGCGGAGAGGGCCAGGGCCAGGGCGAAGAGCAGCGCGCCGAAGCAGACCGGGCCGATCGCTCGTTGCAACCGGCCCTGCCAGGCTTCGAGGTCCACCTCGTCGGCGGCCCGTTCCTTGATCATTCCCACCGGAACAGCTTGGCAGCCGCACCGCCGGCGAGCAGCGCGTACGCGGCGAGTGTGAGCAGGCCCACGATGTGCGGGAAGTGGCCGTTCCAGGAGTCCTGGAGGGTCTGGACGGCGGCGCCGCTCGGGGTGAAGTCGCCGATCCGGTTGAGGAAGCCGGGCATGAACTCGCGGGGCAGCCAGATCCCCGAGAAGAACATCATCGGGAAGAAGGCGAGGGCGCCGACCGCGTTGCCGGCCTTGGCGGAGGGGACGGCCGAGGCGAGCAGCAGGCCGACCGACAGCATCGCGGCGGCGGCGAGCAGGAAGGCCAGCAGGAAGCCCAGCGGCTGCTTCGGCAGCGCGACCCCGAGCACCGGCCCGGCGAGCACCACCAGCAGCACCGAGCCGGCCGCGATGGCCAGGTAGAGCGGCAGCAGGGCGCCGAACAGCAGCGCCGGGCGGACCGGGCTGGCGGACATCCGGCGCAGCACGCCGCGCTCGCGGTAGGCGGCGAGCAGTGAGGGCAGCGCGTTGAGCCCGAGCAGCATCAGGGTGAAGACGGCGAGGATCGGCGCGTACAGCTGGATGGTGCTCATGCCGTGCATGTCCGGCGAGGTCTTGCGCAGCGACGGGACGGAGCCGAGCACGAGCAGCAGGGCGACGGGGAAGCCGAGGCTGAAGAAGGCGGTCAGCGGGTCGCGCAGGAACAGGCGGGCCTCGGCGACGGCCAGCCGGCGGACGGCGTTGACGGTCGGGGCGGTGCGGCGGGTGGGGCCGGTGCTGCGGGTCTCGGTCATGGCGATGCTCACGGTGGTGGTCCTTGTCGGCTCGGGCGGGCGGGATCAGGCGGCGTCGTGGCGGGTGAGGGCGAGGTAGGCGTCGTCGAGGCTGTGCTCGCGGATCCGCAGACCGGTGACGACGATGCCCTCGCGGGCGAGCAGGCCGGTGACCTCGTCGGCGAAGTCCCCGGTGCCGGTGACCTCGATCCGGCCGTCCCGCTCCTCGACCCCGGTGACCCCGCGCAGCGCGGCCAGCCGGCCGAGGTCCAGGGGGGCGGTGGGGCGGAAGCCGAGCGTGCCGCCGGTGCCGGAGCGGGCGATCAGTTCGGCGGGGGTGCCGGTGGCCACGATCCGGCCGCCGTCGAGCACGGCGGCCCGGTCGCAGAGCGCCTCGACCTCGTCCATGAAGTGCGAGACCAGCACCACCGTGACGCCCTCGTCGCGGATCCGGCGGATCAACTCCCAGGTGTCGCGCCGGCCCTGCGGGTCGAGCGCGGTGGTCAGCTCGTCCAGGAACGCCACCTCGGGGTTGCCGATCAGGGCGAGGGCGATGAACAGCCGCTGCTTCTGCCCGCCGGAGAGCTTGTCGAACGGCGTGCGGACCTGGTCGGCGAGGCCCCACTCGTCCAGCAGCTCCCGCCAGTCGCGGGGGTTCGGGTAGAAGGCGGCGTACAGCTCCAGCGCCTCGCCGACCCGCAACGCGCCCTGCAGCTGCGCCTGCTGGAGCTGGATGCCGACCCGGGGGCGCAGCGCGGCGCGGTCGCGCAGCGGGTCCAGGCCGAGGACCCGGACGGTTCCGGCGTCGGCCCGGCGCAGCCCCTCGCAGCACTCGACGGCGGTGGTCTTGCCGGCGCCGTTCGGGCCGAGCAGGCCGAACACCTCGCCGCGCTGCACGCTGAAGGAGACGTCCTCCAGCACCTGGCGCCGCCCGTAGGCCTTGCGCAGTCCCGCCACCTCGATCACGGCCATCGCGCCGCTCCCTCCCGTTCGTCCGGGGTGCTTCCCCCGGCCTGCAACGAGCTTCCCGCGCGGGGGCCCTGCGGCGGATCGACCGGCCGGTCAGAAGGGTTGGCGGCGGCGGTTGACCGGTGATCAACCGATCGGTTGATGGGGACGGGGGCAGGGACGGGGACGGGGACGGGGCGGCCCGGCAGCGGACGGACAGCACGGAGCCCGGCCGCCGTTCCTCGGCGACCGGGCTCCGGTCTCTCCCCCGTACGGGCCGTCTCCCCCGCGGAGGGCCCGTCAGACCACGGCGGCCTCTCCCGCGCCCTCCAGCGCCCGGCCGACCGCGCGGGCGACCAGCGCCCGGCCGAGCGCCTGCGGGACGGGGCCGGCCGCCGGGGCGAGCTTCTCGATCCGGCCGCGGTACCGGCTGCGGCCCTTGGGGTCGAGCGCCGAGCGCAACCGCCCGGCGGCGACCAGGGCGACCAGGGCCGCGTCGGCCGGGTCGACCCGGCTGAGCGGGCTCTTGAGCGCCGCGGTGACGGCGCCGGCCAGTGCCGCGCGCACCCGGGGGTCGCCGGGGGCGATCCGGGTGACCGGGAACACCCCGGCCACCCGGCGCCGGTGCAGTTCGATCCAGCCGGCCTCGGCGAGGCCGTCCCGCACCCAGCGGGCGTGCTGGTCGCGTCCGGCGGTCCGGGCGCCGCCGATCCACCAGCCCCAGCTGTGCGGGCGCTTCTCCTGGATCCGGCCCAACAGTCGTGCGCTGTACGGGTCGAGGCCCGCCGAGGCGGCGGGCTCGCGGACCCGGGCGACGGCCGTGCGGCCCTCCTCGCGGATCAGCCCCCGGCGCAGCAGTTCGGTCAGTGCCGCCGCCTGCAGCAGCAGGTTGAGGCTCTGCGACCCGGTCATCCGCCCGCGCCGCGGGTCGTAGGCCAGCAGGTAGAGCTTCTCGGGCAGATTGGCGGGCAGGTCCATCGCGCGGTCCGTCTCCCGGGACGTCGCCCGGTGCATCTCTCGGTGCGTCTCTCGGTGCATCTCTCGGTCTCCCTCCGAGTTCTCCGAAAGGTGGTGGAGCGGCCCGGTCAGCTCGGGTCGGAACCGTCGCCGTCCGGGCCCTCCTTGGGCGGCCGGCCGCGCCGGGGCAGCCGGGCCGCGCCGCTGGGCATCCGGCCGGCCTCGTTGAGGGCCCTCCGGAGCAGGAACTCGATCTGGGCGTTGGTGCTGCGGAGTTCGTCCGCGGCCCAGCGAGCCAGTGCGTCGTGAACCGAAGGATCCAGTCGCAGCAGGAGCTTCTTCCGTTCCGTCGCCAACTCCGCGCCTAACTAGTAGAGGGAGCCCGTGTTCACGACGGGCTGGGTGCCGCGGTCGCCGCAGAGCACCACCAGGAGGTTGCTCACCATCGCGGCCTTGCGTTCCTCGTCCAACTCCACCACATCGCGTTCGGCGAGCCGGTCGAGCGCCTCCTCGACCATGCCGACCGCGCCCTCGACGATCAGTCGGCGGGCGGCCACCACGGCCCCGGCCTGCTGGCGCTGGAGCATCACCTGGGCCACCTCCGGCGCGTACGCGAGCCGCGTGATGCGGGACTCGATGACCCGCACGCCGGCCGAGGCGACCCGGGCGGCGATCTCGGCGGACAGCTGACGGGCGACCTCGTCCGCGCCGTCGCGCAGCGACAGCCGGTCCTCGCCGTGCGAGTCGTACGGGTAGCTGCTGGCGATGTGCCGCACCGCGGTCTCGGTCTGGATGGCGACGAAGTCGGTGTAGTCGTCCACCTCGAACACCGCCATCGCGGTGTCCTCGACCTGCCAGACGACGACGGCGGCCATCTCGATCGGGCTGCCGTCCGCGTCGTTGACCTTGGTGGTCTCGGTCTCGTGGTTGCGGATCCGGGTGGAGATCCGGCGGCGGCTGGTGAACGGGTTCACCCAGGTCATGCCGGCGGTGCGGATGGTGCCGCGGTAGCGGCCGAGCAGCTGGACCACCCGGGCCTCGCCGGGCGAGACCACCGTGAGCCCGCACATGAGCAGCAGCGAGGTGACCGCGAGCACCGGCCCGGCGATCGCCAGCGGGATCCCCACCCCCTTGCTCCCGGAGGACAGTTGGACGGCTCCGGCGATGACCGACCCGGCCCCGGCCAGCAGGCCGAGCAGCCCGCCCAGGAGCACCGGCAGGCCGGAGCGGGCGGTGATGGCGTGTTCGGTGATCTTCGGGGCCGGAAGATCGATGGCAGGGCCGTCCTCGACGGCGAAACGCGGTGTGGTCATGAGACCGACTCCCCCCGGTTCAGGTGCGTGCTTGAGCTGTCAAAGTGATATCACTTTTTTCGCGCACTCCACCAGGGGCGGGACGATCGCAAGGCGGAAGAAGGGCGGAAAGACGGCCGGGGAGACGGGCCGGGACACGGGCGGGCCGGTGCCCGCACTCGGGTGAATCGCGGCGCGCCACACGGAACCGGGACGTGGCCGCGCCCTAGACTCTGCGTCGTCGCGGGCGGTCGAACTCCACGCCTGCGGACGGGTCGAGAAGGTGGGGCGGGTGGGACTCGAACCCACGACCAAGGGATTATGAGTCCCCTGCTCTAACCGGCTGAGCTACCGCCCCGGTTCGCCGCGCCGGCCCGGTCGTGGGCCACGGCAACAGCAGACGGCCCCGGAAGGCCGTCCCGGGCAGCATAGCCGGTCGATCAGTGGTGGTGCGCGCCGGGGGCGCACCTGGGTGCGCCGGGACGTGCGCCTCTTCCGGTGGACGACCCCGGCTGGCGCGGGACGGGGCGCACGGGGCAGCCTGGACGGATGACGATGCGTGGGACGGGAGCGGCGGCCGGGGTACTGGTGCTGCTGCTCGCCGCGGCCGGCTGCACCACCGCCGCGCGGCCGGGCGGCGGCGCACCGACCGTCACCTCGGCGCCGGCGACGGCCTCCGGCTCCGGCCCGGGGAACGACCACGGGTGGAACCGGCAACGGCTCAAGGGCGCGACCGGCAAGCACACCGGCGTCACCCGCACCGCCAAGGCGAACGTGCCCAACGGGCTGGTCGGCGCGGTGTTCACGCGCAACGCGGACGGCGACCACTTCTGCACCGCCAGCGTGGTCGACAGCGCCGGGCTCAACCTGATCGTCACCGCCGCGCACTGCGTCTGGGACCCGAAGCTCGGCATGCGCAGCGACCTGGTGTTCGTCCCCGGGTACCGCCAGGGCGACACCCCGAGCGGCGTCTGGCCGCTGCTGTCGGTCACCGTCGACGACGCCTGGAAGTCGGACGCCGACCCCGACATGGACGTCGCCTTCGCCGTCGTCCAGGCCCAGAACGGGCAGCAGGTGCAGCAGGTGCTCGGCGCCAACCGACTCGGCGTCAACCGCGGCTACCAGGTCACCGTGCGGATCACCGGCTACCCGGGCAGCAGCGACGTCCCGATCACCTGCTCCAACACCACCACCGAGCAGAGCCCCACCCAGCTGCGGATCGACTGCCCCGACTACACCGGCGGCACCAGCGGCAGCCCGTGGGTCACCGACTTCGACCCGGCCACCCGCACCGGCACCGTGGTCGGCGTGATCGGCGGCTACCAGGAGGGCGGAGACAACCCGGACACCTCGTACAGCAGCTACTTCGGCGACCGCGTCCAGGCCCTCTACGACCGGGCCACGGGCTGACGGATCCGGGGCCGGTGGCGTCGACGCGCCCGGGCTGGTAGATCTTCCTCACGAACGGCGGAACGCACGGCCCGGTGCCCGCCCCGAGGAACCGAGACGGAGCCCCGATGGCCCCCCGCCCGGCACGGCCCGCCCGCACGGCCGGCACCGCCGCGCTCGCGGCGCTGCTGCTCGCCGCCGGCGTCGCCTGCGGCGGCGGGGACGACCGGACGGTCCCCACCGCCGAGGTGGCCCAGCAGACTCCGGCCCGGGACCGGATCGGCACCCTCTCCGTCCGCTCCGCACAGGGCCCGCGGGCCTGCACCGCGAGCGTCGTCCACAGCCCCGGGCGCAATCTGCTGGTCACCGCCGCGCACTGCGTGCAGAGCCACCGGGTCGGCCTGCTGGACGGCCTGGTGTTCACCCCGGGCTACCGCAACGGATACTCCCCGTACGGGAGTTGGCCGATCGCGGCGATCACCGTGGACCCGCACTGGACGGACGAGGGGGACCCGGAGTACGACGTGGCCTTCGTCACCGTGCGCCCGCTCGACGGCCGGCAGATCGAGGACGCGGTGGGCGGCAACCCGATCGGCACCGCGCAGGGCTTCGGACTGGCCGTCTCGGTGACCGGCTACCCGAACGAGAGCGACGAACCGATCACCTGCGCGGTCCGGACCCGCTCGCAGAGCCCCACCCAGGAGCGCTTCGACTGCGACGGCTACACCGACGGGACCAGCGGCAGCCCGTGGGTGACGGCCAACGGCACGGTGGTGGGCGTGATCGGCGGCTACCAGGAGGGCGGGGAATCCCCGGGCACCTCGTACAGCGTGACCTTCGACCGGCGGGTGGCCGACCTCTACCGGCAGGCCACCACCTGAGGGCCGGAGACGTCCGGAACGCCGGGAGGTCGCCGGACCTCGGGAACGTGACGAGCGCAACACCGGGGCGCGGCAACACGAAGGCGCGGCAACACGAAGGCCCCCCGGTCGTCCGAGGGGCCTTCGCTCTGAGCAGTCACCGGTCAGGCCGGCGCAGCTCCCCCAATTGGACTCGAACCAATAACCTGCCGATTAACAGTCGGCTGCTCTGCCAATTGAGCTATGGGGGATCGCTGAACTGAACTCCTGTACCACGCAAGGGAAACGAGCCCGCGAACGGGCTCCTTCCCAGCTCCCCCAATTGGACTCGAACCAATAACCTGCCGATTAACAGTCGGCTGCTCTGCCAATTGAGCTATGGGGGATCGGCTTCCGCTCCGGCCCCCGGTTTCCCGGGCTCCTCGGCGTTCGCTGCGGGACATACATTAGCGCACTCGGGGGGGTGGTCCGCCAATCGCTTTCCCCGGGCGGCCGGGCCGCAGCCCGGCGTGCCCGCGCGCGAGGGGTCGCGACCCCGGGGATCCTGGGGGCGCGGACGGTTCGCCGTCCCGACCAACGGGTAGGGCAAGGCGGCGGCAGGGCCGCCAGGAGAGGGAGGGTTGCGACCATGTGGAAGCTGTCCATGGCCGTGGGATTCGCGGCCGGCTACGTCCTGGGCTCGCGGGCCGGACGCGAGCGCTACGAGAAGATCGCCGAGGTCACCCGGCGGATCGCCGAGAACCCCTCGGTGCAGGGGGCGGCCGACCGGGCCCGGCACCAGGCCGGCGCGGTGGCCGGGAAGGCGGCCGGCGCGGTCGCGGACCGGGTCGGGGATCGGCTGCCGAACGCCGTCACCGACCGGGTGCCGTACTTCAAGCGCGACCGGGACGAGGAGGACGGCTGGGGCACCGTCCGGCCGTGACGGCCCCGGCTACCGCCCGACGGTGACGGCCGGGTGGAACGAGGACCAAGAACGCCCCAACGGGCCGTCCCGAACAGGCAACAGCCCACCCGGCCCGGACGCGTCCCGGGCCGGGCTGAGGCATGATCTCGACATGGCCATCGTCGCGGGGATAGACAGCTCCACCAGCAGCACCCGGATCGTCGCGTGCGACGCCGACACCGGCGCCGTGCTGCGCTCCGGCAAGGCACCCCACCCCACCCCCGACGACCAGGACCTGCGCCCCGGCGAGGCCGACCCGCAGATGTGGCTGCACTCGCTCGGCGACGCCGCCGCCGGCGGTCTGCTGGAGGGCGTCCGGGCGATCGGCGTCAGCGCGCAGCAGCACGGCATGATCGGCCTGGACGCGGGCGGGGTGCTGGTCCGGCCCGCGCTGCTGTGGCACGACCCGCGCTCCGGCGGCGCCGCCGCCAAGCTGCTCGACGCCCTCGGCGGCCCGGCCGCCTGGACCGCCGCGATCGGCGCCGTGCCCGCCCCCACGTACACCGTCGCCAAGCTGCGCTGGCTGGCCGAGTTCGAGCCCGCCAACGCCCGCCGGGTCGCCGAGGTGCTGCTGCCGCACGACTGGCTGGTCTGGCAGCTGCTCGGCCACCCCAAGCGGCGCACCACCGACCGGGGCGACGCCTCCGGCACCGGCTACTGGTCCCCGATCACCGGCGAGTACCGGCAGGACCTGGTCGAGCTGGCCCTCGGCCACGAACTGAAGCTGCCCGAGGTGCTCGGCCCCGCCGAACCCGCCGGCCACACCCCCGAGGGCCTGCTGATCTCGGCCGGCACCGGGGACAACATGGCCGCCGCGCTGGGCCTGGGCCTGCGCCCCGGCGACGCGGTGGTCTCGCTCGGCAGCGCCGGCACGATCTTCGCCGTGCACGAGGAGGCCGTGGTCGACCCGTCCGGCCTGGTCTCCTCCTTCGCCGACGCCACCGGCCGCCACCTGCCGATGGTCGCCACCCTGAACGCCGCCCAGGTGCTGCGCTCCACCGCCGCGATGCTCGGCACCGACCTGGACGGGCTCAGCGACCTCGCCCTGCACTCCTCCCCCGGCGCGTACGGCCTGGTGCTGCTGCCCTACCTGGACGGCGAGCGCACCCCCGCGCTGCCGCACGCGGCCGGCACCCTGACCGGCCTGCGGGCCGAGGCGATGACCCCCCAGCACCTGGCCCGGGCCGCCGTCGAGGGCATGCTGTGCAACATCGCGGACGCCCTGGACGTGCTGCGCGGCCGGGGCGTCGCGATCAACCGGGTGTTCCTGCTCGGCACGGCCGGCCGGCTGCCCGTCGTCCGGCACGTCGCCCCGATGCTGTTCGGCGTCCCCGTGGTCGTCCCGCCGCCCGGCGCGCACGCCGCGCGCGGCGCCGCCCGGCAGGCCGCCTGGGCGCTGGCCGGCACCCCGGAGCCGCCGCAGTGGGAGCTGCCCGAGGCCGAGACCGTCGAGCCGGAGGGCGAGCAGGACCTGGCGATCGGCACCGGGGTGCGCCGGCAGTACCGGGCCGCCCGCGACCGGATCCACCCGGAGGCCGCCGCCTCGTAACGGCCCGTCGCGGTAACGGCCCGTCGCGGTAACGGACCGTCGCGAAGATGCGACGCCCGGCGGCCGGTGGCAGCGTGGTTCGGGACACGGCCACCGGCGGAGAGGGCGGCGGTACGCGATGGCGCTGCACAAGGGGGCCGGCGACGACCGCCGGCTGAGCATCGGCCCGTTCACCGGCATCGCCGACCCGCTCGGCGCGATGCAGCTGGCGCCGCCGCTGCACCGGCTCGGCCCCGGCCCGGTGGCCGCCGACACCGCGTACCAGCTGGTCCACGACGAACTGCTGCTGGACGGCAACGCCCGGCTCAACCTGGCGACCTTCGTCACCACCTCGATGGAGGCGCAGGCCACCCGGCTGATGACCGAGTGCCTCGACAAGAACATGATCGACAAGGACGAGTACCCGCAGACCGCCGAACTGGAGCGGCGCTGCGTGTCGATCCTCGCCGACCTCTGGCACGCCCCCGACCCGGACGCCGCCATCGGCTGCTCCACCACCGGCTCCAGCGAGGCCTGCATGCTCGCCGGGATGGCCCTCAAGCACCGCTGGACGCGCCGCAACCCCGACCGCTACCGGACCGGGGCCCGGCCCAACCTGGTGATGGGCGTCAACGTGCAGGTGTGCTGGGAGAAGTTCTGCACCTTCTGGGAGGTCGAGCCGCGCACCGCGCCGATGTCCGGCGAGCGCTTCCACCTCGACGCCGAGCAGGCCGTCGCGCTGTGCGACGAGAACACCATCGGCGTGGTCGGCGTCCTCGGCTCCACCTTCGACGGCTCCTACGAGCCGGTCGCCGAGATCTGCGCCGCCCTGGACGCCTTCCAGGAACGCACCGGCCTGGACGTCCCGGTGCACGTGGACGGCGCCTCCGGCGGCATGGTGGCGCCCTTCCTCGACCCCGCGCTGGTCTGGGACTTCCGGCTGCCCCGGGTGGCGTCGATCAACACCTCCGGCCACAAGTACGGCCTGGTCTACCCGGGCGTCGGCTGGGCGCTCTGGCGGGACGCGGAGGCGCTGCCGGAGGAACTGGTCTTCCGGGTCAACTACCTCGGCGGCGAGATGCCGACCTTCGCGCTCAACTTCTCCCGGCCCGGCGCCCAGGTGGCCGCGCAGTACTACGTCTTCCTGCGGCTCGGCCGGGAGGGCTTCCGGGCCGTCCAGGGCGCCTGTCGGGAGGTCGCCGGCTACCTGGCCGGGGAGATCGGGAAGCTGGGCTGCTTCCGGCTGCTGACCCACGGCGACCAGGTGCCGGTGTTCGCCTTCACCACCACCGGGGACGTGCCCTTCGACGTGTTCGACGTCTCGCGGCGGCTGCGCGAGCGCGGCTGGCAGGTGCCCGCGTACACCTTCCCGCCGCACCGGGAGGACCTGTCGGTGCTCCGGGTGGTCTGCCGCAACGGGTTCTCCCGGGACCTGGCCGACCTGCTGCTGGCCGACCTCGGCCGGCTGCTGCCGGAGCTGCGGCGCCAGCCCGTCCCGCTGAAGGAGCTCGGGGTGCCGGCCCGCAGCGGCTTCCACCACTGACCGGGCTCCGGGACACGGCTACGGCGGGGAGGGCGCACCCCGTGCGCCCTCCCCGCCGCGCGGCCCGACGAACCGGGGCAGCCTCCCCCCGCGAGGCTGCCCCGATCGGTGGGGGTCGGGACCTGCGATCGAACCGGTCCCGGCGGACCGGGACGGTTCCCGAGCGTGTCGGCCGGTCGGCGAACCGGACCGGCCAGAGAACTCTGCACCACGGACGCGTGAATGTTCGAGCGTTTCCAGGGGTTGTGAGACACTTCCGTCCGTCTCAGCGCCGGGACCAGGACTTTGAGACGCCGGACCGCTGAGGTTGGAGACGCGGAGACACCGAACGGCCGGGGCAGAGGCCGTCCCGCTCCGTCCGCCACCCGTCCCCCACTCGCATGTTTGGAAGGCCGCATTGGGTTCCGCCTGGAAGAAGCTGCCCGAAGAGCTGTCCGAGCCGGCCAGAGCGCTGGTCGACGGACTCCGGGCCGTCAAGGACTCCACCGGGCTGTCGCTCTCCGAGCTCGCCGCACGGACGCACTACAGCCGGGCCTCCTGGGAGCGCTGGCTGAACGGCAAGCGGATCATCACCGAGCAGGCGCTGGAGGCGCTGGTCGGGGCGGTCGACTGCGACGCGGCGGCGCTGCGGGAGCTGTGGCGGCGCGCGGCGGAGGGGCCGGCGGAGCTGCCCGCCGGGGAGGCGGCGGACGCGGACGCGCAGGCCGGGGCGGACCCGGAGACCGGGGCGGACGAACCCGTCGTCGAGGCGCCCGCCGTCGAAGCCACCGAGGAGACTGCCGCCGAGGACGTCGAACCCCCCGAGGACGCCGAGGACGTCGAGGACGCGGCGGAGCCCGCGCCGGCCGTCCGCTGGTGGCGGCGCCCGGCGGCGCTGATCGCCGGGGCCGCGCTGCTGGCCGCCGTCCTGGTGCTGACCGGCCTGAGCCTCTCGCGGCGCGGCGGGCCGTCCGAGCCCGTCGCCGACCCCCTCCCGACCGTCACCTTCACCGCCAAGGCCGCCCAGACCATCCCGGCCACCCCCGACTGCCGGGCGGTCGGCTGCGCGCACAAGGACCCGAAGTACACCGGCTGCGGCAAGGACGCCCGGACGCTACAGACCCAGGTCGTCGGCAAGGTCGTCGTCTACCTCCGGTACAGCCGGACCTGCCAGGCCGCCTGGGCCGCGATCACCGAGGGCGAGCCCAAGGACTACGCGACCATCACCGACAGCAACGGGGAGAGTGAGACGGCGCTGATCCACTACGGCTACGACAACTACTCGCTGATGCTGAACGCGGCGGACCCGGCGCTCGGCTTCCGGGTCTGCGGCGACCAGCCCGCCGGGCACGACTGCACGGGGATCGTCACCGACCTGGCCTCGGTGGTGGAGTCCACCCCGATCCCGATCGGCCCCGCCTCCCCGCCGCCGGGCACGGGTGCGGGCGCGCAGCCGTCCACGGCGGCACCGAGCGGGACGCCCTCGGGAAGCCCCAGCCCCAGCCTGAGCCCCAGCCTGAGCCCCAGCCCGGCCCCGGGCCAGTAGCCGAGCCGGCCGGCCGGCCGGCCGGCCGGGCTAGTCGAGGTAGCCGCGCAGCTGTGCGGCGTACGCGTGGTCGCGGAGCTTGATCAGCGTCTTCGACTCGATCTGCCGGATCCGCTCCCGGGTGACGCCGAACACCGCGCCGATCTCCTCCAGGGTGCGCGGCCGCCCGTCGTCCAGCCCGTAGCGGAGCTGGACGACCTGGCGCTCCCGCTCGCCCAGGGTGGCCAGCACCGCCTCCAGGTGCTCGCGCAGCAGCAGGAGGGTCGCGGACTCGGGCGGCGAGGCGGCGTCGGCGTCCTCGATCAGGTCGCCGAGCGCCACGTCGTCCTCCTCGCCGACCGGGGTGTGCAGCGAGATCGGCTCCTGCGCGAGCCGGAGCAGGTCGCGCACCCGGTCCTCGGTCAGCCCCAGAACGGCGGCGATCTCGGCCGGGGACGGCTCCAGGCCGCGCTCCTGCAGCAGCCCGCGCTGGATGCGCACCACCCGGTTGATCAGCTCCACCACGTGCACCGGCACCCGGATCGTCCGGGCCTGGTCGGCCAGCGCCCGGCTCATCGCCTGCCGGATCCACCAGGTCGCGTACGTGGAGAACTTGTAGCCGCGCGCGTAGTCGAACTTCTCCACCGCCCGGATCAGCCCGAGGTTGCCCTCCTGGATCAGGTCCAGCAGGGTGAGGCCGCGGCCGACGTAGCGCTTGGCGACGGAGACCACCAGGCGCAGGTTCGCCTCGATCAGCCGGCGCTTGGCGATCCGGCCCCGCACCACCAGGGTGTCCAGCTCGCGGGCCAGCCGGTCGAGCGGCGGCGGGTCGGCGTTCAGCCGCTCCTCGGCGAACAGGCCGGCCTCGACGCGGCGGGCCAGCTCCACCTCGTCGGCGGCGGTCAGCAGGCGGACCCGGCCGATCTCGCGCAGGTACTGGCGCAGCAGGTCGGCGGCCGGGCCGGCGGCGCCCGCCTCGGGTCGTTCGTCGGGCTCGGGCTCGTCGGGTTCGGCATCAGCGTCGGCATCGGCTTCGGCTGGGCTGTCCGGGCTGTCCGGGCTGTCCGGGTGCCCCTCCGGCAGCCCCTGGGCGGGGATCCGCGCACCGGCCGGTGGCGCCGCCCCGGCCCGGCCGTGGTCGGTCTCCTGCTCCCCGCCCGGTTCGGCGGGCGGCGGTCTGTGGCTGGTGGCGGTGGACGTCGCTGCGGCGGGGCCTTGATCCACGGGCATCCCCTCGGGGCGGGCGCGACTCTGGCGGACCCGCGCTGTTCGGAGGTGGGACGTCCTCCAGTCTGCGGTACGCCGCACTCCGCGGCCGAGACTCGTGCGCCGACTTTCTGCGCAACGCCCCGGGCGCTCGACGTCGCCGCGGGGCGCCCTACAGCGCCGCCGCGCCCCGGCTGCGCAGCTGCTGGTCGTACTGCTGGAGCTGCCACAGCTCGGTCTGCACCGCGTGCAGCTGCTCCGCGTCCGCCCGGGGGCCGAGCCGCTGGAGGTAGGCCCGCACCTCGGCGATCCGCCGCTCCACGGCCAGGTGGCGCAGCTGGACCAGGAACGACCCCGCGTAGACGGCGTCCACCTTGCGGCGCGAGCGCACCGGCTCGACGGTCAGCTCGGTCACCAGCGAGCGCACCTGGTCGTCCGGGGCCGCCTCCCGCACCGCCGCGGTGAAGTCCGGCAGAGTCGCCCCGTACGCGGCGCCGCCGGCCTTGGCGATCGCCTGCCGGACGGCGGTGTACGGCGGGGTCGGGAACTCGTCCTCGCCGTAGTGGTCGAAGGCCGGGCTGACCAGGTCCGGGTGCTGCAGCGCCAGCTTCAGCAGCTCGCGCTCGACGAACTGCGCCGGGTCGCGCGGGTTCAGCCGGAAGGCCGGCTGCGCGGGGCGCGGCGGCTGGACCGGCTCGGGGCGGCGCTGGGCGGCCGCGCCGCGCGGGTTCTGCTGGCGCTCGCGGTCCCAGCGGGCCAGCTGGGAGATCCGGCGGACCACGAACTGCTCGTCCAGGATGCCGAGCATCCCGGCCAGCCGGACGGCGTACTCGTGCTGGATCGAGCGGTCCTTGATCTTGGCGACGATCGGGGCCGCCTCCTCCAGCGCCGCCGAACGCCCCTCCGGGGTGTCCACCCGGTGCCGGCCCACCACCGAGGTGAGCGCGAACTCGAACAGCGGGACCGGGTTGTCGATCAGCTGCCGGACCGCCTCGTCGCCCTGCGCCAGGCGCAGTTCGCACGGGTCCATGCCGCCGGGACTGACGGCGATCGAGGTCTTGGCGGCGAACTTCTGGTCGTCCTCGAAGGCGCGCAGGGCCGCCTTCTGGCCGGCCGCGTCGCCGTCGAAGGTGAAGACCGTCTCGCCCCGGTACTGCGAGGTGTCCATCAGCAGCCGGCGGATGATCTTGATGTGGTCCTCGGCGAAGGCCGTACCGCAGGTCGCCACCGCCGACGTCACCCCGGCCAGGTGGCAGGCCATCACGTCGGTGTAGCCCTCGACCACCACCGCGCGGCCCGACTTGGCGATCTCCTTCTTCGCCAGGTCGATGCCGTACAACACGTGCGACTTCTTGTAGATCGGCGTCTCGGGGGTGTTCAGGTACTTCGGGCCGTTGTCGTCCTCGCGCAGGCGGCGGGCGCCGAAGCCCACCACCTCGCCCGCGATGTCCCGGATCGGCCACACCAGCCGCCCCCGGAAGCGGTCGATCAGGCCGCCGCGCTGGCCCTGCGAGGCCAGGCCGCCGACCAGGATCTCCTTGTCCGTGAAGCCCCTGCCGCGCAGGAACCGGACCAGGTGCTCCCAGCCCGCGGGCGCGTAGCCGACGCCGAAGGTCTTCGCGGCCTCCTCGTCGAAGCCCCGCTCGGCCAGGAACCGGCGGCCGATCTCCGCCTCCGGCGAGGCCAACTGCTCCTGGTACCAGGCCGCGGCCACCTTGTGCGCCTCGACCAGCCGGGTCCGCTCGCCCTGCTGGTGGCGGGGGCTGTAGCCGCCCTCCTCGTAGCGCAGCGTGATGCCGGCCTGGGCGGCCATCCGCTCGACGGCCTCGGCGAAGGTGAAGTGCTCGATCTTCATCAGGAAGGCGATGGTGTCGCCGTTCTCCTGGCAGCCGAAGCAGTGGAAGACGCCCTTGGCGGGGTTCACGTAGAAGGAGGCGGACTTCTCGTCGTGGAAGGGGCAGACGCCCTTGTACTCGCCACCGCCACCATTGGTCAGCTGTACGTAGTCGCCGACCACCGCGTCGATGGGCAGTGCGCTGCGCACCGCCTGCACGTCCTCGTCCCTGATCCGCCCGGCCACCCCGGAATTCTACTGGGGCGGCCGGGGGTTCCCGGCGCGCTGTGAGCGACGCCTCCCCGCCGGAGGGGCTGCTACGTCCAGGCGGAGCCGACGAGCTTGGCGTGCAGGGCCAGCGCGGAGGCGTCCGTGAGGGTCGCGATCTGGTCGATGACGGTGCGCAGGGCGGCCCGGTCGTCCTCGGCCTCGTGGTACATCGCGGCGAAGACCGGGTCGAGGCCCTCGGGGGCGCGCTCGGTGAGGACGTACGCCAGCTCGGCGATCACGATCCGCTGGCGGGCCCGCAGCTGGGCCTGCTCGTCGCGCTGCATCACGTACCGGACGGCGACCGCCTTGAGCACCGCGCACTCCAGCCGGACCTCGCGCGGCACCACCAGTTCGGCGGCGTAGCGGGTGAGCCGGCCCGGGCCGTAGCGGGCGCGGGTGGCCTGCTCGGCGGCCAGGCAGAAGCGGCCGATCAGCTGGCTGGTGAAGTCCTTGAGCCCGGCGCGGGCGCGGGCCGTGCCGTCGTAGGAGCGCGGCCAGAAGTCCTGGGCGAGCAGCCGGTCGAGGGCGGCGGCCAGTTCCTCGGGCTCGGCGTCCGGGGCGTAGCGCTCGGCGACCTTGAAGAGCTCGGCCCGCTCGCTCGGGGCGCGCAGCGCGGCCGGGTCGATGTGGCCGGCCTGGAGGCCGTCCTCGACGTCGTGGGTGGAGTAGGCGACGTCGTCGGACCAGTCCATGACCGTCGCCTCGAAGCACTTGCGCTCGGGCGGGGAGCCGGCCCGCAGCCAGCGGAACACCGGCAGGTCGTCGGCGTAGACGCCGTACTTGGGCGAGGCCGGGTCGGTGGGGTGGGCGCCGCGCGTCCACGGGTACTTGGTGGCGGCGTCCAGGGCGGCGCGGGTCAGGTTGAGGCCGACGCTGCGGCCGGGCCAGGGGGCGAGCCGGCTGGTCGGCTCCTCCAGGAGCGCGAAGCGCTTGGGTTCGAGCCGGGTGAGGATCCGCAGCGACTGGGCGTTGCCCTCGAAGCCGCCGCAGGCCTCGGCGGCCTGGTCGAGGGCCTCCTCGCCGGTGTGGCCGAACGGCGGGTGGCCGATGTCGTGGGCCAGGCAGCCGGTCTCGACGAGGTCCGGGTCGCAGCCGAGCGCGGCGCCCAACTCCCGCCCGACCTGGGCGCATTCGAGGGAGTGGGTGAGCCGGGTGCGCGGGAAGTCGCTGCGCATGGGGGCGACGACCTGGGTGGTGCCGGCGAGGCGCCGCAGCGCCGCCGAGTGCAGCACCCGGGCGCGGTCGCGCTGGAACGCCGTACGGCCGGGGCGTTTGTCCGGTTCGGGGACCCAGCGGGCCTCGGCGGCGTGGTCGTACGGGAGCGGGGCGGCGAGGCGGTGCGCGGTGTCATCCATATGCCTCTCACGGTACGCCGCGCCTCCGACACGCGGGGTGTGCCGCGCACGAAGGAGTGCGGGCCGGGGCGTGAACGGCGGTTGGCGCGCCGGTCTCAGCCGCGGACGGCCTTGAGGACGGCGGCGGCCATCGCCTGCTGCCCCTTGGCGTTGGGGTGGACGGGGGCGAGGCCCGGGGCCGGGAAGGGCGGTTCGATCCAGCGGGCGGCCTCGCCCGCGCACATGTCGTGCCCGGCCGAGGGGGCGGCCGCGTCCACGAACACCGCGCCGGCGGCCTCGGCGCGCTTCCTGAGCATGCCGTTGAGCTGCTGCTCCTCCTCCGTGAGGAAGCCGAGGTCGGCGCCGGCGAGCCCGCGGCCGAGCACCGGCGCGCAGCCGGCCGGGTCCGCCGGGAGCAGCGCCGGGTAGCCGACGACGTAGACCCTGGCCTGCGGGGAGCGGCGCCTGATCTCCTGGAGGGCCTGGCCGAGCCGGTCGCCGGCCGCGTCGACCTTGCCGCGGATCCGGTCGGTGCCGCCGGAGACGTAGTGGTCGCGGCAGGGCGAGTCCGAGCGGCCGTCGCCGATCAGGCCCTTGACCGCGTCGACCAGGTTCTCCTTGGCGCACTCGGTGAGGACGTCGGCGAAGCCCGCGTCGTTGCCGCCGATGCCGAGGGTGACCAGCCGGGTGGCGGAGGTGAGCGCGTCCAGCTGGGCCGGGTTGACGCCGCCGTCGGTCCGCTGCGGGCCGGTCAGGTCGCCGGTGACGGCGCCGCTGCAGCTGACGTCCCGGAACTGGCCGGGGCCCAGGCCCAGCTCCTTCGCCACCAGGGACGGGTAGTTCACCGACGAGCGGGAGCAGCCGCGCGGCTCACCGGTCTGCGGGGCGATCTTCAGGCCGGCGGTGTACGAGTCGCCGAGCGCCACGTACGGGCCGGTGGGCGTCGGGGTGGGCGTGGGCGTGGGGGTCGCGGCGGGCCGGTCGCGCCCGGGCAGGGCGCCCGCGAAGCCCTTGCCGCCGCCGTCCGTGCCGCTCCCGGCGGTGCAGCCGGCCAGCAGCAGCGCGGCCAGACCGGCCGTCAGCGCGACGGCCGGGCGCGCACCCGGGCGTGGGCGTGGGCTCGGTCGTGCGGTCCTCGGCATGGCATCCCCCCGGGGGTCGGTCTCGACGGGCAGCGCGCTACGGCGGCCCGTCCCCCGGGCACCCGCCGGTCTCAACGTCCGGGCACCGCCCGATGACTCCCGGGCCGGAGGTGACCTAGTCGGCGCCGCGCTCGTGCTCGGCCAGGAACTGCTCGAAGCGCCGGCCCAGCTCGTCCGCCGAGGGCAGGTCGACCGGCTCGGCGAGCAGGCTCTCCCGGCTCTCCGCGCCGGCGACGGCGTCGTACTGGCCCTCCATGCCGCGGATCGCGGAGCGCAACTCGCCGTCCCCCTGGGCCAGCTGCTCCTCGATGTCGGCGTACACCTCGCCGACCTGCTCGCGCAGTCGGACGCCCGGCAGCACCAGGCCGGTCGCGGACTGGACGGCCTCCAGGATCACCACGGCGGCCGCCGGGTAGGCGGAGCGGGCCACGTAGTGCGGGACGTGCACGGCGAAGCCCAGCACGTCGTGCCCGGCCTCGGCGAGGCGGTACTCCAGCAGGGCCTGGACGCTGCCGGGCACCTGCGCCTGCTCGAACCACTGCGGGTAGCCCGCCGCGAGGTCGAGCCGGTTGCCGTGCGGCGTCAGGCCGACCGGGCGGGTGTGCGGCACGCCCATCGGGATGCCGTGGAAGTCCACCGCGAGCCGGACCTCGAAGCGCTCCACCAGCTCGCGGACGGCGCGCGCGAAGCGCTCCCACTCCACGTCCGGCTCGGGGCCGGTGAGCAGCAGGAACGGCGCGCCGGCGGCGTCGCGGACCAGCTGGAGCAGGATCTCCGGCGGGTCGTAGGACGTCCAGCGGTCGCGGTCGAAGACCATCGCCGGGCGGCGCGCCCGGTAGTCCACCAGGCGGTCGTGGTCGAAGCGGGCGACGACCTGCGGCGAGCCCGTCTCCAGCAGGTGGGCCACCACCTGGCCGCCGGCCTCGCCGGCGTCCATGAAACCCTCGAAGTGGTGGAGCAGCACCAGGCCCGCGCCGGTGTCGCGCAGCTCCGCGGTGGCCGCGGCCACCGCGGCCACGCCCCGCTGGTCCAGCTCGTACAGCGCCTGGAAGTCACGCACCGCGCACCCAACCCCGTTCTCCGACTAGTCCCGACTCTCCGGCTTCTCGTCCTCTCCAGCGTGCCGGGCCCCGCCGGAATTCCCGCGCCGCGGACCTCCCTCGCCCGCCGCGCCGGACCATGATCGCACCCGAAGGGAAAGCCCCTGGTCACAGGGGTGCGAAAGCCCTATCCTGGGCTCCCGTGGAGGGCCCGCCGACACATTCGCGCGCCGCGAAGTGACGCACCGCCTTCTGGCGGGTATCGTCCTCTCGCTGCCTCGCATCGTCGCGTCGTCGTCACGTCGTCCGTAACGCCGTCGATCACGTCCCGGTCCGATGTTCGGCCAGCCACCCCACGACGCACCTTGCCTTCACCTGGCCGCCTGCTTCCCTTCGCGCACTCGTTTCCTTCTCGGCCATTTCGCGGACGCACACTGTCCCCTCGCTCATCCCGCCGGACCGGTCCGTGGACCCGTGTCCGTTCCGGCACCGCGCCGCCCGTTCCGGGCCGCCGCCCCCCGCCCCGCCCGACCGGAGCCCTCCGGCGTGCACGGGTACCCGGTGGGCGGTTCCGGGCCGGGGCGAACAGTCCACGCAGCCCGTGCCGTACCCCGGCGTGGGAGGCACCCTCCGACCGATGAAGGACCGAAGGTTCCGTGCCCGTACCTGTCATCCTCACCGGCCGCACCGTGCGGCTGGAGCCCCTCGCCGCGCACCACGCCGAGGCCATCGCCGAGGCCGGCGCCGAGGACCGTACGACCTACGCCTTCACCCCCGTCCCGCACGGCCTGGAAGCGGCCCGCGACTACATCGCGCGCGCCCTCGCCGACCAGGCCGCGGGCCGGTCGCTGCCGTTCGCGACGGTGAACGTCGCGGACGGCCGGGTCGTCGGCTCCACCCGCTTCCTGGAACTCGACTACTGGCAGGGCCCGATGGTGTGGCCGCCGGTCCCCGGCGTGCCGTTCGGCGATCCGGAGACGGCCGTCCCCGACGCCGCCGAGATCGGCAACACCTGGCTCTCGCCGCGCGCCCAGGGCACCGGCATCAACACCGAGGCCAAGCTGCTGATGCTCCGGTACGCCTTCGAGACCTGGGGCGTGCAGCGGATCTCGCTGCGCGCGGACGCCCGCAACCTGCGCTCCCGGGCCGCGATCGAGCGGCTCGGCGCGACCTCCGAGGGGGTGCGCCGGGCGCACTCGCGCGGGCTGGACGGCGTGGTCCGCTCGACGGCGTTCTACTCGATCCTGGACGCCGAGTGGCCGGCCGTGCGGGACATCATCGAGCTGCGGATCGCCGCCGCCACCTCGCCGAGCGCCCCGGATCCGGCGATCAACAAGGAGTGCCTTAGACACGGCGGCAGTGGCGCCGGGCAGCTGATGATCACGGCCTGAGGGGGGACTGCTCACCCGTGGCGGCGTCGTGCAGGATCCGGGCGAGGCCGGCCTCCCCGGGATCCGCGTTCCACCGGTGAGGGCTCGACTCGACGACAGCCGAGACCGGTTGCCAGCCGCCACGGACCCAGACGACCGCCACCTCCCAGAGGACTTCGCCCTTCGGGTCGCAGATCCGGACGGCGCCCTCGTGGGTGTGGACGGTCCGGTGACCGTGCGAGGCCCCGGTCCGGATGCGCTGCCACTGCTCGTCCGTCCACTGCACCGCCGGCACGGGGCACGGGCGCGGGACGAGCATGCTGTCGCGGCCCCGGCCACCCGGGACGCTGCCCGCCTCGGCGAACGCCCAGGCGGGCAGCGGCTCGCGGGCGGCCATCCAGGCCGCGGGGATGCCTCGGGTGCCGGTGCACGCGGCGACCACGCCTCCGGTGATGGCGGCAACCGTGTCCATGTCGCCGCCGGCCGCGATCGCCTCCCAGATCGCGGCGGGGTAGTCGGTCAGGTGGCGGGCGGCGCACCAGAGGGCGTACGGGACGGTGTCGGCGGCTGACGTCCGGCTGCCGTTGCCGAGCACCGTGGCGGCGACCTGCGCGTTCGATCCGGCGAGCAGGAGGCGGATCGCCTCGCTCAGGCCGTCGTGGACCGCGCCGAACGGCGTGAAGCGCCGGACCCGCTCCAGAAAGGTGGTCGGGGTCATCCGCGTTCCCCGCCCCACCTGGACGGCGAAGGCCGCCGCCACCGCGACGGCGATCGCGCCGTCCACGGCTTGCGGATGCGTGTGGGTGATCAGCGCGCTCTCGGCGGCCGGCCGGATCACCTTCGTCGGATCGGCGGAGTACGCCGCCCCCAGCGGGGCGACCCGCATCGCGGCGCCGTTGCCGTAGGAGCCCTGCCCGTCGAAGAGTTCGGCGGCGAGGGCCTTCGCGTCACCGCCCTCGCGGACCAGCCGGAGCAGCCGGTTGGCGGCCGGGCCGTAGCCGCGGTCGAAGTCGTGGCGGCAGGCGAAGGCGTGGGTGAGGTCGAAGGTGTCGATCGTGCCGCGCTCGGTGTGGGCGGCGTACACCGAGCAGGCCATCTCGGTGTCGTCGGTCCACGGCCAGGGACCGGGCGGGTCGGTGCGGTGCGCGAGGTGGGTGCGGGCGGTGGCCGGGACGAACATCTGGGCGCCGAGGGCGTCGCCGACCGAGAGGCCGTGGAGCGCGTCGAGCGCGGGACCGTTGTGTGCGGTTGTCATAGGGGCCCAAGCTCAGCCGCTCTTCCCCCGCCTCGTCAACACCGTTTCGTCAACACCGTTGCGTCAACACCGTTGCGCGGACTCCCTCGGAGGGTGATGTTTCGCATACCTCCGATCCCGGCGGGCAGCACCCGGGTATGACCCGCGCGAACGCCCTCGACCCCGTCGTGCTGCTCGGTGCCGACCAGCAGCACATCGCCACCCGCTCGCAGCTGCGCCGGCTCGGGGTGCCGTCCGGCACCATCGCCCACCGGCTGCGGCCGGGCGGGCCCTGGCAGCAGGTGCTGCCCCGGGTGATCTGCCTGCAGAGCGGCAGGTTGACGTTCCATCAGAAACTCCGGGCGGCCCTGGCGTACGCGGCGCCGAAGGGCCGGGAGGCGCGGGCCGGGGAGGTGCTGCTGACCGGGTTCGCGGTGCTGGCGGAGGCGGGGCTGCCGAGCGCCGGGCACCCGGCGGACCTGGCCGCGGTGGACGTCCTGATCCCGGGCCAACGGCGCGTCGGGGACAGGGAGTTCGTACGGATCCACCGAGCGGCCGGGGCGATGCCGGGCGGCTTCGAGCGGGGCGACGGACTGTGGAGCACCACGGTGGCACGGGCGTTGGCGGACCTCGCGACGCGGGAGACCGGGCAGCGCCGGTTCCGCGCGCTGTGCGCCGAGGCGGTGCAGCGGCGGCACTGCGAACTCGGCGAGCTGCTGGACCAGTTGCTGGCCCGGCCGGGCGCGCTGGGCCTGCCGCAGGTGGCCCGGGTGGTGGAGGACCTGACCGCCGGGGTGCGCTCGGTGGTGGAGGCGGAGGCCCGCGAGCTGATCGCGCACGCGGGCCTGCCGGAGCCGCTGTGGAATCCGGTGCTGTTCCTTGACGGCCGGTTCCTCGCCGTGCCGGACGCCTACTGGCCGCACGCCTGCGTGGCGTTGGAGATCGACTCCCGGGCCTACCACCTGCGCCCCGCCGACCACGAGCGCGGCCTGGCCCGGGCCAACCGGCTGACCGCCTGCGGCCTGCCGGTGGTGCGGACGACGCCGGTGCAGCTGCGGCGCGACGCGGCGCCGGTGCTGCACGAGCTGACCGCCCTGGTCACCAGCGGGCCGCACGGGCCGCACGGCCGGATCAGCTGGCGCCGGGCGCGCTGAACGACCGCGGCCCCGCCCCAAGAAGGGGACGGGGCCGGGCGACGCGGTCCGGCTCAGCAGCGCGGGTCGATCTCCTGGAAGGTGCCGTAGTGGTCCGGGGACCAGTACTGCTCGCCGGCGCCGCCGGTGACGACGCGCCGGGTGCCGCGGTCGTTGGAGCCGGGGGTGACCACGGTGAACTCGTGGTAGTAGCCGTCCCCCTTCTTCGGCAGCCGGCTCTCGCGGTTCTCGAAGACGATGCCGTCCCGGTTGTACGGGTACGGGCCGTTCTTGGCGATCAGGGCGAGGGTGTCCTGGGCCTGGCTGGGGAGCTTGGTGCGGCAGACGTCGGCGAGCGCCGGGTCGGCGGGTACCCAGGTGCCGCTCGGGGCGGGGGACCTGCCCGCGGGCGGGGAGGGCTTGGGGGCCGAGGAGCCCGCGGCCGCGGCGGCGGTGGACGTCGCGGCGGCCTTGGGGTGGCTGCTGCCACCGCCCTTGTTGAGGAGGTACCCGACTCCGGCGAGGACCGCCAGGACGAGGACGGCCACCACGATGAGCGGGCTTTTGCGTCTGGTCATGCGCCCCAGCTTGGCAGGCCCGGGGCCGGGGCCGGGCGGGCCACACACGTGGTCAGCGCCACACGAACGTACGGCCGGGCGGGAACGGACGCCGTTGTCCGTTCCCGCCCGGCCGTGTTACGTACGCCGGTTCTCCTGCGCCGAGCTCCGGTGTACGCCCTCCCGACGGGAGGGGGAGCGGTCAGTCGTACCCGCGCTTGAGTAGGGGATGCCTACCCTCTCAGCGCGAGTCGCTGCCCGCCGACTCGATGGCGGCGCGGCCGGCCTCCAGGCGCGCCACCGGGATCCGGAAGGGGGAGCAGGAGACGTAGTCCAGCCCCACCTCGTGGAAGAAGTGGACCGAGTCCGGGTCGCCGCCGTGCTCGCCGCAGACGCCGAGCTTGAGGTCGGGGCGGGTGGCCCGGCCGGCCTCGACGGCGTGCTTGACGAGCGAGCCGACGCCGTCGCGGTCGATGGTCTCGAACGGGGAGACCCCGAAGATGCCCTTCTCCAGGTAGGCGGTGAAGAACGAGGCCTCCACGTCGTCCCGGGAGAAGCCCCACACGGTCTGGGTGAGGTCGTTGGTGCCGAAGGAGAAGAACTCGGCGGCCTCGGCGATCTGGCCGGCCGTCACGGCGGCGCGCGGCAGCTCGATCATGGTGCCGAGCTTGATGTCCAGCTGGACGCCGGTGGACGTGGCGACCTCGGCGAGCACGCGCTCGCACTCGTCGCGGACCAGCTCCAGCTCCTGGACGGTGCCGACCAGCGGGATCATCACCTCGGGGCGCGGGTCCCCGCCGGCCAGCTTGCGCTCGGCGGCGGCCTCGGCGATGGCCCGGACCTGCATGCCGAACAGGCCGGGGATGACCAGGCCGAGGCGCACGCCGCGCAGGCCCAGCATCGGGTTCTGCTCGTGCAGCTTGTGCACCGCCTGGAGCAGGCGCAGGTCGTTCTCGTTCGGGTCCTTGCGGGCCTCGGCGAGGGCGACGCGCACCGACAGCTCGGTGATGTCCGGCAGGAACTCGTGCAGCGGCGGGTCGAGCAGGCGCACGGTGACCGGCAGCCCGTCCATCGCCTGGAACAGCTCCAGGAAGTCGCTCTTCTGCAGCGGCAGCAGGGTGGAGAGGGCCTGCTCGCGGTCCTTGTCGTTGTCCGCGAGGATCAGGTGCTCGACCTCCTTGCGGCGCTCCTCACCGAGGAACATGTGCTCGGTGCGGCACAGGCCGATGCCCTGGGCGCCGTAGCGGCGGGCGCGCCCGCCGTCCTCGGCGTTGTCGGCGTTGGCCCGCACGGCGAGGCGGCGGCGGCCGTCCGCGTGGGACATCAGGCGGTGGACGGCCTGGACCAGCCCGCCCTGGACGTCGGCGCCGGCGTGCAGGGTGCCCTCGAAGTACTCGACCACGGGGGACGGCAGCACGGGCACCTCGCCGAGGTACACCTTGCCGGTGGCGCCGTCGATGGAGACCACGTCGCCCTCGTGGACGACCAGGCCGTCCGCGGTGGTGAACTTGCGGGACTTGGTGTCGACCTCCAGCTCCTCGGCGCCGCAGACACAGGTCTTGCCCATGCCGCGGGCGACGACGGCGGCGTGCGAGGTCTTGCCGCCGCGCGAGGTGAGGATGCCCTCGGCGGCGATCATGCCGTCCAGGTCGTCCGGGTTGGTCTCGCGGCGGACCAGGATGACCTTCTCGCCCGAGCGGGACCACTTGACGGCGGTGTAGGAGTCGAAGACGACCTTGCCGATCGCGGCGCCCGGCGAGGCGGCCAGGCCCCAGGCGATCTGCTGGGACTCGCCGGTCGGGGCGAAGCGCGGGAACATCAGCTGGGCCAGCTGGCCGCCGGTGACGCGCATCAGCGCCTCGTCCAGGTCGATCAGGCCCTGGTCGACGAGCTGGACGGCGATCCGGAAGGCGGCCGCGGCGGTGCGCTTGCCGACGCGGGTCTGCAGCATCCAGAGCTTGCCGCGCTCGATGGTGAACTCGATGTCGCAGAGGTCGCGGTAGTGGTTCTCGAGCTTCTGCATGATCGCCATGAGCTCGTCGTACGACTTCTTGTCGAGCTTCTCCAGCTCGGACAGCTGCAGGGTGTTGCGGATGCCGGCCACCACGTCCTCGCCCTGGGCGTTGGACAGGTAGTCGCCGTAGACGCCGACCGCGCCGGTGGAGGGGTCGCGAGTGAAGGCGACGCCGGTGCCGGAGTCCTCGCCGAGGTTGCCGAAGACCATGGTGCAGACGTTGACCGCGGTGCCGAGGTCGTTCGGGATGCGCTCCTGGCGGCGGTACAGCCGGGCGCGGTCGCCGTTCCAGGAGTGGAAGACGGCGTGGACGGCGAGGTCCATCTGCTCGCGCGGGTCCTGCGGGAAGGCCCGGCCGGTCTCGCGCTCGACGATGCCCTTGAACACCTCGACCAGCGTCTTGAGGTCGGCGGCGTCCAGGTCCAGGTCGTTCGCGGTGCCCTTGGCCCGCTTGGCCTCGTCCAGGGCCTCCTCGAACAGCTCGCCCTCGACGCCCAGCACGGTCTTGCCGAACATCTGGACCAGGCGACGGTAGGAGTCCCAGGCGAACCGCTCGTTGCCGGACTGCGCGGCCAGGCCGACCACCGAGGCGTCGGAGAGGCCGATGTTGAGGACGGTGTCCATCATGCCGGGCATGGAGAACTTGGCACCGGAGCGCACCGAGACCAGGAGCGGGTTGTCGGCCTGGCCGAGCTTCTTGCCCATCTCCTGCTCGAGGGCGTCCAGGTGGGCGCTGATCTCCTCGTGGAGGGAGGCCGGCTCGCTGCCGGTCTCCAGGAAGACCTTGCAGGCCTCGGTGGTGATGGTGAACCCCGGAGGGACGGGGAGCCCCAGGTTCGTCATCTCGGCCAGGTTCGCGCCCTTGCCGCCGAGAAGGTCCTTGAGGTCCTTGTTTCCTTCAGTGAAGGAGTAAACAAACTTCTGCTGGGACGTCACGGGAAGGTCTCCTCGTAAGCGGTTGCCCTGACGCCGGAGAACATACCCATTTCGAAGGCACTTCTCTGCCCTGAATAGGCCACACGAGGCCGGTACCCAGCGGTAACCCGCAAGATCGAATGCGCATAAAGGCGTTCACCTCTGTTGGTGAAATCGTCCGGCTGACGCGAGCAAGCGTTCAAGTCTTGAACGCGGCGAAACACGCCGATCACACGAATCGACGCAGGGTAGCGGCGGGCCGCCCCGCACGGCGGCCCGGCTTGATTTCCTGCACCCGGATCGGCCGATCCCCCGCCGCCCGGCTTCGGGAAGCGATTCACGGCCGACCTGTCCACTTCGTCCACTGACCCGACGTCAGTCGCCACCGCGTGTGGCAAGCGTCACCAGCCCGTCCCACGGGTCGGGCTCCGGCCATCCTCACACTGTGCACTCGATCGCGCACCTTGCGTCAGATACCCGCGCCAAAAAGGAGCCCTCCTGTCCAGGGTGGACAAGAGGGCTGGGACCTAGTGGCGAGGAGGCCTTGAGGGCCGACTTCGCCAGCCCGTACAGATCATCCGCCGGAGGTGTCCGATTCGGCATCCTCGCCCGGCCGGGCGCAGTCGTACGGATCGTCCAACCAGCCCTCGGGCAGGACCACCCGGCCGTTGCCGCTGGTGCGGCCGCGCGGGCCGTCCGCGCCGACCGGCCAGGACTGGGACTGCTCGACCTGGGCGAGGGTTTCGGCCAGTTCGTCCAGCGAGGAGGAGTTCGCGAGCTTCACCCGCAGCTCGGAGCCGACCGAGAAGCCCTTGGTGTACCAGGCGACGTGCTTGCGGAAGTCGATCACCCCGCGGGTCTCGTCCCCGATCCACTCGCCGAGCAGCTGGGCGTGGCGCACCATCGCCCGGGCGACGTAGCCGAAGTCGGGGCGGGCGTAGTCGACGTCGCCCTCGAAGATCGCGACCAGGTCCTTGAACAACCACGGCCGGCCCAGGCAGCCGCGGCCCACCACGACGCCGTCGCAGCCGGTCTCGCGCATCATCCGCAGCGCGTCGTCGGCCGACCAGATGTCGCCGTTGCCGAGCACCGGGACGTGCGCCGGGACGGCCTCGCGCAGCCGGGCGATCGCCGACCAGTCCGCCGTGCCGCCGTAGTGCTGGGCGGCGGTGCGCCCGTGCAGGGCGATCGCGGCCACGCCCTCCTCGGCGCCGATCCGGCCGGCGTCCAGGTAGGTGAGGTGGTCGTCGTCGATGCCCTTGCGCATCTTCATGGTCACCGGCAGGTCGCCCGCGTTGGCGACGGCCTCGCGCAGGATCTCGCGCAGCAGGTTGCGCTTGTACGGCAGCGCCGAGCCGCCGCCCTTGCGGGTCACCTTGGGGACGGGGCAGCCGAAGTTGAGGTCGATGTGGTCGGCCAGGCCCTCGTCGGAGATCATCCGGGCGGCCTTGCCGACGGTCGCCGGGTCCACGCCGTACAGCTGGATCGAGCGGGGCTTCTCGCTCGGGTCGAACTTGATCAGCTGCATGGTCTTGGCGTTGCGCTCGACCAGCGCCCGGGTGGTGATCATCTCCGAGACGTACAGGCCCTTGCCGCCGCTCTGCTCGCGGCACAGCGTGCGGAACGGCGCGTTGGTGATGCCCGCCATCGGGGCCAGCACGACGGGCGGCCACACCTGGATCGGGCCGATGTCCAGCGGCGCGAACTCGGTGTCGAGCGCGGTGGGAGCGGGCGTGGCTGTCATGGCGCGGCTGACCTCGGGTGACCTCGGGGAGGGGGACGGGACTCTCCATTGTCCCCCACCCCGGTCACCCGCCCGGACTAAAGGCCTGACCGGCGGTCGGCGCAAGGCCTAACCGGCGGTCGGTGCGGCCGGCGGCTTCGGGGTGTCGGAGCGGTAGCCGATGGTCAGCGCTCCGGAGCCGACGTCGGCCGTGAGACTGTTCGGGCTGGTCGCGTCGCCCAGGTCCCTGTCGATGTCGCTGCTGCCCGAACCCGTCCGGCTGTTGATCCGGTAGCGGCTGCCCTTCGGCACGAACACCTCCAACGCGCCGGAGGTGGTGCCCACCTTGACCTCCTGCGGCACCGACGCGAAGGTCAGGTCCACCGACCCGGAGACGCTGCCCACGTCCACCCGGGCGGAGGCCAGGTCACGCCCCTCCACCATCCCGGAGGTGGTGTGGGCCCGCACCGGGCCGGACAGCCGGCGCAGGTTGATCGCCCCGGAGGAGCCGTCCAGGCTGATCCCGCCGGTGAGGTCCGACACCTCGACCGCGCCCGAGGTCACCGAACCGGAGACCTCGGTGCCGGCCGGCACCTCCAGCTCGATCTCGGCGCCGCAGTTGTAGAACGGCGCGGACCGGTGGCACTGCACGGCGACGTTCATCACCCCGTCGACGAAGTCGACCTGCACCCCCGGCTCGGAGACCGTCCAGTCGAGGTTCTTGCGCATCACGACCCGGCCCTGCACACCGGCCTTGATCCGCAGGGACGCGCTGCCCGTCGAGAGCTTCAGCTTGTGGATCGATTCGGTGTACGTCTCCACCTCGGTCCGCTGCTGCTTGGCCACCAGGGCCAGGGTCTGCGCCCCGCCCATGACCAGCACGAACACGACGGTGAGCACGCCGGTGAGGCGCCACACCCGGGCGGACCGCGCGGGCTGTTCGGCCTGCGCGGGCTGCTCGGCCTGCTCGGGCTGCTCGGGCTGCTCGGTCCCCGTCCCGCCGGCCGCGCCGCTCACGCGATCTCCAGGAAGCGCAGCACCGCCATCACCCGGCGGTGGCTGTCGTCGGCCGGCGGCAGGTCGAGCTTGGTGAAGATCGAGTTGATGTGCTTGGCCACCGCGCTGTCGCTGACCACCAGGGCGGCGGCGATGGCCGCGTTGGACCGGCCCTCCGCCATCAGGGCGAGGACGTCCCGCTCGCGCGGGGTCAGCTTCTCCAGCGGGTCCTGCTTGCGGCGCACCAGCAGCTGGGCGACGACCTCCGGGTCCAGCGCGGTGCCGCCCTCGGCGACCCGCTGCAGCGCGTCGACGAAGTCGTCCACGTTGGCCACCCGCTGCTTGAGCAGGTAGCCGACGCCGCTGGTGTTGGTGGCCAGCAGGTCCGCCGCGTAGCGCTCCTCCACGAACTGGGAGAGCAGCAGCACGGCGACCTCCGGCCACTGCCGGCGGATGATCATCGCGGCCTTGACGCCCTCGTCGTGGAACCCCGGGGGCATCCGGACGTCCGAGACGACGACGTTCGGCTGGTGCTCCTCGACGGCCGTCAGCAGCTCGGTGGCGTCCCCGACCGCGGCGACGACCTCGAAGCCCACCGCCTCCAGGACCTTGACCAGGCCGACCCTGAGCAGGACCGAGTCCTCGGCGATCACAGCACGCACGGCAACTCCACGGTGATGGTGGTGGGCCCCCCGAGGGGGCTGAGAACGGACAGGGTTCCGTCGACGGAGGCGGCGCGCTGGCGCAGGCCGGTGAGCCCGGTGCCGCGCGTGGCGTCCGCGCCGCCGACGCCGTCGTCGGTGACGACCAGGCGCAGCTTGCCGCCGGAGGTCCGCGCCGACACGTCGACGGCGGAGGCGCGGGCGTGCTTGGCGACGTTGGTGAGCGCCTCGGAGACGGTGAAGTAGGCGACCGCCTCGACGGTGGGGGCGATCCGCTCGCTCAGGTCGACGTCCAGGCGCACCGGCAGCGGGGCGCGGGCGGCGACGCCGGACAGCGCGGCGTCCAGGCCGCGGTCCTCCAGGACGGCCGGGTGCAGGCCGCGGACCAGGTCGCGCAGCTCGTCGATGGCCGCCTGCGCCTCCTCGTGCGCGGCGACGATCACCTGCATGGCGTCCGGCGGGCAGTCCTTGAGGGTGCGCCGGGCCAGGCCGAGGTTCATCGCGAGGGAGGTGAGGCGCTGCTGGGCGCCGTCGTGCAGGTCGCGCTCGATCCGGCGGCGCTCCGCGTCCACCGCGTCCACCAGGCCGGCCCGGCTCTCGGTGATCTCCTCGACCCGGCGCTCCAGCGCCTCCGCCCGGTTGGGCCCGAGCAGGGCCCGCGCCGAGCGGACCTCCAGCCAGGCGGTCAGCGTCGCCAGCCAGGGCGTCACCACCAGCAGGACCACGCCGACCACCGTGAACAGCACGTCCAGGCCGGCCAGTTCGGTGCGCAGTCCGGCCTCCATCGGGAGCAGCCAGACCCAGGCGTACAGGGTGGACAGCACCAGGCCGGCGCCCCAGAGGTAGACGACGCCCAGCGCGCCGAGCGCCAGGGACGGGCCGACCAGCAGGTGGTAGGCGAGCTGGCGCCAGCTCACGCCGATCCGCAGCCGGCCCACGCTCAGGACCGGGCCCGGGCCGGCCGGCGGCACCTCCACGCCGAGCAGGGCGTGCAGCCGGCCGCGCTGGGCGCGGGTGATCCAGCGGGTGCAGGTCAGCACGATCGCCAGGACCGGCATCAGCAGTGACGGCGCGACGACGCCCAGCCAGACCGGGAGGGCCAGCGGGATGCCGGCGGCTATGAGGCGCGTGTCGCGCCAGGCCTCCCGCGACCACGGGGGGCGCCGGAGGCTCCTGACGAGCGCTTCGCGCCACGTGGTGGAGGACGTGCTGGAGGACATGGCCGAAAGCCTAGGGCGCGGTGATCATCGGCCGCCATGAAGGGGGGTGCCGGGTGGGGGTGTACCTAGCACCACCCCCGATTCGGTGTGCGGCACCACCGACAACACCCCCGGTCGGACGGGAGTCTTGACGGCATGACGTTCACCGCATCGCACTCCGCCACCCCGCCGCACGGGCGGCCCGTCCCCGGGGACCACGGGGGTGTCCCCGGGGGCGCGCTCCGTCCGGCCGCGGGGCCGGAGGGGACGCTGCCGGTCGGCACCGGGCCCTGGTCGGTCCGGTCGGTCGGCACCGGTGCCGCCGGCCGCGGCCGGGCCGCGCTGGAGCTGTACCGCGACGGCGAGTTGGCCGACGTCCTGGTCGCCGCCCGGCTGACCTCGGAGCTGCTGCGCGGCGCCTGGCGCGGCCCGGCCCGCGGGCGGGCCCGGGCGCGGCAGGTGTTCGCCTGGGGGCGGCTGGCGGCGGACGGCACGGCGCCCTCGGTGGTGTTCACCGGGCGGGGGCCGCTGTGGGCGGCGCGGCGCTCGGTCACGGCCGACGTGGCCGTCGTCGCCGGGGAGTTCTGGATCGCCGGGGCCGAGGGCCCGTTCGGCGCGGTGCTGGTCGAGCACCCGGCGGGCGGGGCCGTCGAGCGGATGCCGCTGCGGCGGGTGCGCGAGCCGCGCGGGGTCGCGTCGCACGGTGTCGAGGCGCCGGCCGCGTGGGTCGGGGGTGCCGCGTGAGCACCGCCGTCGCGTTCGCCGCGCCGCCGTCCCTGCCCTCGCTGCGCGGGCGCCTCGCCAAGGTGCCGGTGGCCGCCGCCGTCGCGCTGCTGCCCTGGCTGCTGGTGCTGGCCGCCCAGCACGAGACGCCGTGGGTCGTGCTGGACTTGGTGGAGTTCGCCGCGCTGCTCTCGCTGGACGGGCTGCTGCGCCGGCGCAGCGCCGCCGCGCCGTGGGCGGCCGCGGCCACGGCGGCGCTGCTCGCGGCGGACGCGCTGGCCGACGTCTCGCTCGCCGGGCCGGGGCACGCGGTGCTCACCGCGCTGGCGATGGCCTGCTGCGTGGAGCTGCCGCTCGCGGTGGTGTGCCTGCTGCTCGGGCGGGGCGTGCGCGTCCGGCAGGGCTTCGATTCCTAGCCGGGGAGCTTGTGCATCAGGGCGCGGGTCTCGTCGTCCAGCGGGGTGTAGGCGACCATCCGGGTACCGAGGCCAGGACTGAGCCAGAAGTTGGTGTACTCGCAGCGCAGCAGGCCGACGCCGGGCACCTGGAAGCGCTTGACGCCGTTGGTCGGCAGCAGGACGTCGTGCCGCTGCCAGGCCTCCTCGAAGTCCGGGGACGCCTTGCGCAGCCGGGCCAGCAGCGCCTTCCAGGCGGGCTCCGCGCCGTGTTCGGCCATCGCCGCGCGGAACCGGGCCACCATGCTGAGGCGTTCGGTGCGGTGGTCGATCAGCACCTCGCGGAACCGCGACGGGGTGAACGCCATCCACATCAGGTTCCGGTCCTCGGGCGGCAGTTCGTCCAGGTCGCCGATGAAGGCCTGGTACTGCGGGTTGGACACCAGGATCTCGTAGCGGGAGTTGAGCACCACGGCCGGGAACGGCGACAGCTGTTCCAGCAGCAGCCGCACGCCCGGCGTCACCGAGGGGCACTCCTTCACCGGGGCCGGGTCGTCCGCGCCGGCCAGGGTGAACAGGTGGGCGCGCTCGCTCGGGTCGAGCAACAGCGCGCGGGCCACCGCGTCCAGCACCTGGACGGACACCTGGATGTCCCGGCCCTGCTCCAACCACGTGTACCAGGTCACCCCGACCGCGGCGAGCTGCGCGACCTCCTCGCGGCGCAGGCCCGGGGTGCGGCGGCGGCCGGTCATCGGCAGGCCCACCTGCTCGGGCGCGAGGCGCTCGCGGCGGCTGCGCAGGAAGGCGGCCAGGTCGTGCCGGCGGGCCTCGTCGGGGGTCGCGCGCGGCCGGTCCGCCGGTGAGGCCACCGATGGGGTCGCCTGGGCCCCGGTGCGCGGCGTACGGGCTTGTGCGGCCTGCGTCATGAGACTCATGCTCCCCAGCATGCGGTAGCTCGGAACCTGTTGCCAGGTACTTCTTATACCTGGATAACCACACTCTGGTACCAGGGTACGGCGTGCCCGATCGTAGGACCCGTGACTCAACGACTCGCCGTCGCCCCAGCCCCGATCCGTCCGGCCACCGCCGCCACCGCCACCGCCCGCAGCGCCACCCCCGCCCTCGGCACCGCCGGGCTGGTCACCGTCCTGCTCGGGGCCTTCCTGCCGATGCTCGACTTCTTCATCGTCAACGTCGCCCTCCCCACCATCGACCACGACCTGGCCGCCGGGCCCGCCGTCCTCGAACTCGTCGCCGCCGGCTACGGCATCGCCTTCGCCGTCCTGCTCGTCCTCGGCGGACGGCTCGGCGACAACCTCGGCCGCCGCCGGCTGTTCATCATCGGCGCCACCGCCTTCGCCCTCACCTCGCTCGCCTGCGGCCTCGCCCCCGACGCCTGGAGCCTGGTCGCCGCCCGCGCCGCCCAGGGCGCCTCGGCCGCGCTGCTGATCCCGCAGGTCCTCGGCACCATCACCGCCGCCACCACGGGCGCCCGGCAGGGCCGCGCGCTCAGCGTCTACGGCGCGGTCGGCGGGATCTCCGTGGTCATCGGGCAGGTCCTCGGCGGGATGCTGGTCGCCGCCGACGTGTTCGGCACCGGCTGGCGCTCGGTGTTCCTGCTGAACGTGCCGTTCGCCCTGCTCGCCGTCGTGATGGCCGTCCGGTACGTCCCGGAGAGCCGGGCCGAGCGGGCCGCCCGGGTCGACGTGCCCGGCACCCTGCTGCTCACCGCCGCGCTGCTCGCCCTGCTCGTCCCGCTGATGGAGGGCCGCGCGGCCGGCTGGCCGGTGTGGTCGTGGGTGCTGCTCGCCCTGTTCCCGGTCCTGGCCGCCGCCTTCGCCGTCGTCGAGCGCCGGGCCGAGCGGCGCGGGGACACCCCGCTGGTGCCGCCGTCCCTGCTGCGCGTGCCCGAGATGCGGCGCGGCCTCGGCATCGCGGTGCCGTACTTCGCCGGCTTCGGCGGCTTCATGTTCGTCATCGCCGTCGCCCTGCAGCAGGGCCTGCGGCTCGGGCCGGTCGCGGCCGGCTGGGCGCTGGTGCCGATGGCGGTCGGCTACTTCTCCGCCTCGCTGGCCGGCCCCCGGCTGATCGGCCGCTGGGGCAGCCGGGTGCTCAGCGCCGGGGCCGTCGTCCAGGCCCTCGGCCTGGCCACCCTCGCCCTGACCGTGCTCGCCGACTGGTCGCACTTCTCGCCGCTGCGGATGGCCCCCGGCGTCGCCCTCGCGGGCATCGGGCAGGGCCTGATCGGCACTCCGCTGTTCCGGGTCGTCCTGTCCAAGGTGCCCGCCGCCCGGGCCGGCGTCGGCAGCGGCGTCCTCGCCACCGGCCAGCAGTCCAGCCTCGCGCTGGGCGTCGCCACCCTCGGCACGCTCTACCTCTCCCTCTCCCCCAGCCTCGGCATGGACCGGGCGCTGGCCCTGTGCCTGGGCATCCAGCTCACCGGGTCGTTCACCGTCCTGTACCTGACCACCCGGCTCCCCCGTTCCATCGGCTGAGCCCCTGCCGGGGTGACGGCCCCCCGGCGCCCCCGCGACCGGCCCTCCTCGGGCGGGTCGCGGGGGCGTTCGCCGTTCTCGGCGGAGGGTTCAGCGCAGGGCGTCGAGCCAGTCGCCGACCAGGCCGCGGACCGTCCCGGCGCTCTCCAGCTGCGGGTTGTGGCCGACGCCGTCGAGCAGCGCCGCCGCCATCCGCGGGTAGTGGTCGAGCAGTTCCAGCTGGTCGCGCCAGCCGACCAGGGCGTCCTGCCGGGCGGTCACCAGCAGGTGGCGGCCCCGGTGCGGCGGCACCTGGTGCTCGGGCCACTGCGGCAGCATGAACTCCAGGTCCAGCTCGGCCGCGGCCACCTGGTCGTACGCCCGCACACCGGGCATCACGTACTTCTGGAACTGCTCCCAACTCTCCTTCGTCTGGCGGGCCATGACGTACGGGAACAGCACGCGCTCGGCGACGGCGGCGCCCTCCTGCGGCAGCGGATCGTCCCGCTCCACCACGGTCACCTCGGGCAGCGTACGGCCGCCGCCCCAGCGCACCACCGGCACCAGCAGCGCCGAGCCCAGCACCCGCTCCCCGTACCGGGCCGTCACCGCGCGGGCCAGCTGGCCGCCGAAGGACTGGCCGAGCACGGCGAACGGCCGGTCGCCCAACTCGGCGTCGATCCAGGCGAACAGCGCCTCGGCCATCGCCTGCGCCGTGGTGCGGACGGCCAGCCTCGGGCTGGCGCCGTGGCCGGGCAGGTCGGGGTAGAGCCGGCGCCAGCCGGGGCGCTCCGCGAAGAGGGGTTCGAGCGGCAGCAGGATGCGGTGGTCGACGGTGTAGCCGTGGATCAGGACGAGCGGGGTGCCGGAGCCGAACTCGACGTGCCGCAGCGTGGATTCAGTCATGACGACAGCATCTCCCCCGCCATCGGCGACGAGGTCGAGCGGGCGCCCGACCGGTGGTCAGGTCGGCGCGGAAAAAGGGGTGGAGGGGTTCCGGAAGGGGTGCTAGCTTTCTCTCGTCCGTGAGACAGACCGAGGAGGTGAGACCCGTGAACGCAGTGACGACGTGGGTGCTCCCCCTTTCCATCACGGCCGGCCGATAGACGTAGGTATCGCCGGGGAGCGCCTGAACACCAACGCAGGCTCTCCCGAAAAAGGGTGATCACTATGTCCTCCACCATTCTCCGGTTCACCGCCGAGTCCACGACGAACGGCGTCCGCGAACGCGACTTCACCGTGGGCGGCGTCCCCGGTGTGCTCTGGTCCCCGGCCGTGGGCCCCGAGCGCGCACCCCTCGTCCTGATGGGCCACGGCGGCGGCAACCACAAGAAGCACCCCGCGATGACGGGCCGGGCCCGGCGCCTGGTGCTCGGCTGCGGCTACCACGTCGCCGTCCTCGACGCCCCCGGTCACGGCGACCGGCCCCGCAGCGAGCACGACGAGGCCGAGATCGCCGTCATGCAGGAGGCGATGGCCGCGGGCAAGCCGGTCGGCCCGATCGTCGTCCGGTACAACGACCACCTCGCCGAACTCTCCCTGCCCGAATGGCAGTCCACGCTCGACGCGCTCCAGCGGCTCCCCGAGATCGGCGCCGACGGCCCGGTCGGCTACTGGGGCATCAACATGGGCACCGCCATCGGCATCCCGTTCGTCGCCGTCGAGCCGAGGATCACCGCGGCCGTCTTCGGGCAGCACTGGCCCGACACCCTCGCCGACAAGGCCCGCCGGATCACCATCCCGGTCGAGTACGACCTCCAGTGGGACGACGAGCACATCTCCCGCGAGGCCGGCCTCGCCCTGTTCGACGCCTTCGCCTCGAAGGAGAAGACGCTGCACGCCAACGCGGGCCGCCACAAGGAGCTCCCCCGCTTCGAGGCCGACAGCGCCGTCCGCTTCTTCGCCCGCCACTTCGGCCGGGCGAACGCCGGGGCCGCCTGACGGCAGCCGTCCCCCGCGCCGGAGTCGATCCCGTCGACTTCCGGTGCGGGGGACGGGCGCTACCCGCCCAGCGCGGCGCGCAGGAACTCGCGGGCGCCGCGCAGGCGGGTCCGCAGGATCCGCTGCGTCCGCGCGCTGTCCAGGCGAACGTCCAGCGCGCCCGGGGTGCCGGTCTCGGCGCGGCGGCCGGTGGCGAGCGCCGAGGGGTCCAGCCCGTCGCGGGCGGCGACCAGCAGCCCGAGTTCGTGGCGGCTGAGCGCGTCCGTCCCGGCGAGGTGGTGGATGCCCGAACGGTCCGAGGCGCCCAGTTCGAGCAGCGCCCGGGCCAGGTCGGCGACGTGGACGGGGCACCGGATGTCGTCGGTGAACAGCACGCCCTCCCGCCGCCCGGCGGCCAGGTCGTGGATGAACGCCTCGTGCTCGGAGTCGCCCTCGCCGATGATCAGCGAGGTGCGGGCGACCACCGCCGCCGGGGCGAGCAGGCGGATCGTCGTCTCGGCCCCCGCCTTCGCGGCCCCGTACGGGGTGACGGGGTCGGGCACGGCGGATTCGTCGTAGCGGCCGTCCGCACCCGAGAACACGGCGTCGCTGGACACGTGCACCAGCCTGGCGCCGTGCTGGTTGGCGGCCACCGCCAGGCGGATCGCCCCCTCCGCCGTGATCGCCCAATCCGTCCTGCTGGCAGCCGCGTTGACGACCACCTCCGGCCGGCGCTCGCGCAGGACCCGGGTGACCTCCTCGTCACGCCGCAGGTCCAACGGCAGCCAGTGCGCCCCGCGCACCCCACCGGCCCGGCTGGCGAAGGTCGCCGTCACGGCATGCCCGGCCGCCACCGCCTGCCGCGTCAACTCCCGACCCAGGAAGCCACTTCCACCCACGATCAGAATGTCCATGATCAGCACCGTACGGGACCTCGGGCCGAGCCGGGCCCGACCGCCTGGATCGTTGGCCGGATCTGCCGGCACCCGCCCCGATCAGTGCGGGTGGCCGAGGTACGGGAAGGCGGGCAGGAGGTCCGTGTGGGGGCCGATGTGGTCGGTCGGGACCTTGCCGTCGGTGAGCATCGTCAGGCGGACCGAGGTGACGTCGTCGGTCAGGGTGCGCCCGTTGGGGTAGCCCGCCGGGCGGTCGCGGTCGTAGCGGAGGATGTCCGGCAGGACGACCCGCAGTTGGGCCTCGGCCGCGTCGGTGGTGTAGTCGCCGAAGTGCTGGAGGACGCCCGTCCAGGCCTTGCCGTAGCTCTCCCAGTCGTCGGCGGGCTCGGCGGCGTTGTAGGCGTCCTTGGCGTCCTCGGGGTTGAAGTAGGCGGTGAGGGAGGGGTGCGCGCCGCGGTCGACGGACACCAGCCGGCCGTCCTTGCGCACGCTCACCCGCGCCCAGACCCCGATCCGTGGGTCCGGCCCGAGCTCGGTGTCGGGCAGTTCCAGCACGATGCCGAAGACGTTCTTGTCCGCACCCCAGTCCACGCCGGTCCACTGGAACTTGGCGACGATGCCGTCGAGGTCGGCGAAGAACGGATCGCTGCGCAGCCCCGCGCTGATCCGGTACGGGCCCGCCTCGACCACGGTCGGCTCCTTGCCGAAGCTCACCGGCACGCCGGCCGCCAGCTGTTCGCCCGTCGCCTCGTGGTCGCGGGCGCCGTCGCCGGTCGCGCGCCGCACGGTCATCGTCTGGGCGCCGCCCGCCGGCTCGGAGAAGGTGAAGCTGAAGGCGATGTCGGCCCGGTCGTCGCCGTCGGTGTCGACGTTGATCCGGTACACCGCGTCCGGGTGGAAGGCCTCGCCGCCGGTCGGCGCGATCGGATTGACGTTCATGATCAGCACCGTCCGCCCCGGCTCCGGCGCGGCGAAGGCGAACAGGTCGGTGAGGTCGAGCCGCGCGTCGCCCTCGGGTGAGCGCAGGTTCGGTCCGCTGAGGTGGTGGGACAACTCAGTCTCCTGGAGTGGTGTGCGACGGCCCCCGCCCTCGGGCCATTGCTAACACGCCGGGCCCGGGCCCGGCCCCCAGAGTGCTCCGCCCGGCCTACAGCTCGATGTCCGGCCTACAAGCCCGATGCCCGGCCTACCACTCGATCCGCACCCGCTCGACGGGCGGCAGCACGCGCGGCATCTCGTCGGTCACCCAGGCGTACTCCAGGGCCGACAGGGTCGCGCCCCCGTCCGTCCACACCAGCAGTTCGCCGATGTACTCGCCGGCCTCGTCGTGGACGGCCGCGCCGACCGGCAGCAGCCCGGAGGCCCCGGCGTGCCGCACCGGCTCCCGGACCCGGAGGTCGACGCTCACCGATCCGGGCCCCCACCGGGCCACGACCTCGGTCCGGTCCAGCTGGCCGCGCAGCTCGGCGGCGCCGGGGACGTCGGCCGAGAGGACGTGCTCCAGCAGGGCCCGTTCGGCCGGGTTCAGCGGGCGGGGAGCGACGGGGAGGTTGGCCATGCCCCGATCCTCCCAGGGGCGGCCGGCGGGCGGAGGGGCGGGAGGAAGGGCGGGCGCCCGTCCTTACACCCCGGCTGCCAGCGGCCTTCAGGAGGCGGCGGCCGGGCAGAACTCCGCCTCCAGCTCGGCGGTGAAGACCCCGATCGGCGAGCCGAAGCCGCCCTTCGCCCAGTCGCCGTTCACCTCGGTGGAGAGCAGGTGACGCCCGTCGCGCGTCCCGAAGGTGTACGACCAGGAGCCGTTGATCGCGCCGCCCATGCCCCACACCGTCCCGCAGGACAGCTTCTGCGAGGAGACGCCCAGCCCGTACCGGGAGTCCTTGATCCAGTGCCCCTGCGGGTCCACCGTGGTGAACATCTCGCGCTGCTGGGCCGGCGGCAGCAGCCGCCCGTCGAGCAGGGCGCGGAAGAAGGTGTTCAGGTCGCCGTTGGTGGAGATCATGTCGCCGGAGGCGTAGCCCCAGGAGGGGTTGAGCTCGGTCACGTCGTAGATCGGGGCGGTGTCGACGTCCTTCGCCATCAGCTGGGAGTAGTGGCGGCCGTGCGGGCCGTGGATGCCCATGTCACCGGCGGCCGGTTCGTAGGTGTTCTTGAGGTGCAGCGGCTTGGCGATCCGGTCGGCGATCTCCTGCGGCAGGCTGCGGCCGGTGGCCTTCTCGACGATCATCCCGGCGAGCGCGTAGTTGGTGTCGGAGTAGGCGAAGCCGGTCCCGGGGGCGAACTTCGGCCCGTTGGCGATCGCGTCCTCGACGAGCTGGCGCGGCGTGAAGTCGTCGAACCGGTGCTGCAGGAACGGCGTGCCGACGAACTCCTTCCCCAAGGCCGGGTCCTCGGCGTAGTTGAAGACGCCACTGGTGTGGTTGAGGAGTTGACGGATCGTGATCTTCGAGCCGTCGTAGCCGTGGCCGTCAACCAGGCCGGGGAGCCAGTGCTCGACGCTGTCGTCCAGGCCGAGCCGTTGCTCGGCCGCCAGCTGGAGCACGACGGTGGCGACGAAGGTCTTGGTGGTGCTGCCGATCCGGAACCGGTCCTTCGCCGCGATCGCGCGGCCGGTGTCCAGGTCGGCGGTGCCGGCCGTCCCGAACCAGGTCGAGTCGCCGTCGCGGACCTCGGCCCGGGCCCCCGGCAGGCCGCCCTCGGTCACCGCGCGGTCGAGCACGGCCCGGACGCCGGCGTGGTCGGCGCCGTGCGAGGACTCGGCGGCGACGGCGGCCGGGGCCGAGACCGAGGCGAGCAGAGCGGCGGCGAGAGCGGCGCGGACGATGGTCTTCATGGTGGTCTCCCCCGTGGGTCGGATGCTGTTTCGCTTCGGGGAAAACATTAGGCCGGTGTTCGCGAACCCATCAATGCCCTGAGCGCTTGTCAGGAATGAACTCCCAGGTGAGAGGCGGTAATTCCTTGCAATGAGCTTGTCGACTAATGCAATCAGGGCGGCGCCCGACTGTTGCAATGGAATCGGAAGCGGGCGCATACTCGGCGGCGACGAGAGGAGCGCCCGTGCCAGGCGCCAGACTGACCCAGGAAGAGCGCCGCGCGATCGCCGCCGGGCTCACCGCGGGGCTGGGCTACGGGGAGATCGCCCGGCAGCTCGCCCGCCCGACCTCCACGGTCACCCGCGAGATCGCCCGCAACGGCGGCCCGTCCGGCTACCGGGCGGACAACGCGCAGCGCGCCACCGTACGGCGCTCCCGGCGCAGCAGGGCCTCGGCACCCCGGGTGCCGGAGGGCAGCGCGAGCACCGGCGACGGGCGCGACCCGGCGGCGGTGGAGGAGTACGCGAGGCAGCTCGCCGAGCTGCTGGCGCACCTCGGCATGCCGCGCATGGTGGGCCGGGTGCTCGCGTGCCTCTACGTCACCGACTGCGGCAGCCTGACCGCCGCCGACCTGGTGCAGCGGCTCGGGGTGAGCCCGGCCTCGGTCTCGAAGGCGATCGGCTACCTGGAGGGGCAGGAGCTGGTACGGCGCGAGCGGGACGAGAACGGCCCCCGCGAGCGGTACGTCGTCGACGACGACATCTGGTACCGGGCGATGCTCGCGAGCGCCCAACGCAACGCCGCGCTGGCCGAGTTCGCGCGGGGCGGGGCGGACCTGCTCGGCCCGGCCACACCGGCCGGGGCGAGGATGGCGGAGGCGTCGGTCTTCCTGGAGCTCGCGGGGACGGACATCGTCCGGGCCGTGCAGCGCAGGCGCCGCCGGCAACCGGGCGGGGCGGCGGACGATCAGCGCGGCAGGTGACCGATCGGAACTCAGCCCGCCATCCGGAACGTGGTCCGGGCGGCGACCTCGCCGCCCGAGACACCGGAGAGCGCGGCCGACACCAGGTACGTGCCGGTCGGCGCGGCGGCCTGCTCCGGTGGCGCGCACTGCGGCTTGCTCCGGCTGCGGTCCCAGGTGAAGGTCTCGGCCTGCGAGGAACCGGCCGGGACCTCCACCCAAACGCTGCCCGAATCGCTGGGGCAGTCGGCCGAGGACCAGATCCGCTCACCGGTCGTGCTCGTCACGGTGAGCGCGGAAGCCGTGCGGCCCAGGTCCACGCGGCAGTTGTCGCCGCCCGCGTTCCGGACGGTCAGGACGAGGCGCGGCTTCTCCCCTGCCGGGAAGGAGTTCACCGCGGGGGCCAGCTCCAGCGTGACAGCCGGGGACGGGCACACCGACAGGGCCATGGTCCGGGGCGAGTTGATCGCAGGTGCGGTACCGGAGGCGGACGGCCCAGGTACCGAGCCGGCGGCGGCGGTCATCGTCGGAACGGCCGCGCCCGGTGCGGTCGTCCGGACGGAAGGGCTGCTACCGCTGCCGCCACCCGTCGCGGCGCCCTGGCCGGCGTCCGGGCTCAGGAGCCACCCGGCGGTGACGGCCAGGGCGACGACGGCCGCCGCGAGGCCCGTCACCACGGCCGGTCGCCGACTCCGGCGCGCAGCGGGAACCTCCGCCGCCCGCAGTGTGGGCGCCTCCGCCCGTTCGGCGGCCGCGAGCACCCGGTCCAGCTCCTCGGCGTCCGGCCGGGCGGCGGGGTCGCGGGCCAGCAGGCCTGCCAGCACCGGGCCGAGCGCGCCGGAGCGGGTCGACGGCGGCAGCGGCTCGTCCAGGACGGCCGCGAGCGTGGCCAGCGCGGTGGACCGGCGCAGCGGGTGGCGGCCCTCGACCGCGACGTAGAGCAGCATGCCGAGCGACCAGAGGTCGGAGGCCGGGTTGCCCTCCTCGCCCCGGATGCGCTCGGGCGCGATGTACTCGGGCGAGCCGATCAACGCGCTGGTGGTGGTGAGGGTGGTGGCGTCCTGCACCGCGGCGATGCCGAAGTCGGTGAGGACGGGGGTGCCGTCCGCGCGCAGCAGCACGTTGGCGGGTTTGACGTCGCGGTGCTGGATGCCCGCCGCGTGGGCGGCGCTCAGCGCGGCGAGGACGCCCCGTCCGATCCGCGCGGCCTCGGGGACGGTGAGTGGGCCGCGGGCGAGCCGGTCGGCGAGGCTGCCGCCGGTGACGAGCTCCATGACGAGCCAGGGGTGGGGGTGTTCGGGGGTGTCGACGATGTGGTGGATCACGGCGACGTTCGGGTGCTGGAGGCGGGCCAGCGCCCGGGCCTCGCGCAGCACGCGCTCGCGCAACTCGTGGGCGGCGGCGGGGTCGTCGGCCGTCCGCGCCGGGTCCGGCGGGCGGACCTCCTTGAGGGCGACCTCGCGGTGCAGCATGGTGTCGCGGGCGCGCCAGACCAGGCCCATGCCTCCGCCGCCGAGGCGTTCGAGCAGTTCGAAGCGGTTGTCGATGATCCGCCTCTGCGGGCCCCCGGAGTCCATGGCCGACATCCTGGCAGCCAGGGGCGGGAGAGGCGAAGGATGTGGGGCGAAAAGGGGCCGCGCCCGGGACTGTTGCGTCCCGGGCGCGGCGGCGGAGGATCAGGCGTTCGCCAGGGTGATCTCGTCGTTGAAGATCACCCAGTGCTGCCCGGGGTCGGAGGTGTCGCACGGCTTGGTGCCGACGTTCGCGGTGCCCCAGGCGTTGGCGAGACAGTAGGCCGGGGCGAAGGTGAGGGAGATCTGCTGGCCGGTGACGGTCCAATACTGGCCCATGTCACCGGGATCGCAGGGCTTGGTGCCGACGTTCGCGGTGTTCCAGGCGTTCGCGAAGCAGTAGGCCGGCGCGTTGGAGAGGGCGATCCGCTCGCCCGAGAGGCTCCAGTGCTGGCCGGCGTCACCGGCGTTGCACGGCTTCACCGAGACGTTCGCGCTGCCCCAGGCGTTGGCGAGGCAGTAGAGGTTGGGGGTGCGCTGGGCCCGGTGGGCGGTGTCGGCGGCGCCGGCTCCGGCGGTGGGGAGGAATGAGGCCGTGAGCGCCAGGGCGGCGACGGCGAGCGTCTTGCGGAGTGCGATTGCCATGCGACGGTCTTCCGTTCTCGCTGTGATGAGGTGCGTGACTCAGGCCCGAGTGCACAGCAATTGGTAGCACCCATCGTTGACGAACTATCGGAGCTGAGCTGCGGGTTCACCTGAACGGAGCGGCGCAGGGCAGCGATGGACGGCGCTTCGTCGGCGCGTGGAAGCGGAACGAGAACGGCCTCGGTCGTCGAGCGCGACGACCGAGGCCGCAACCGTTCAGGTCAGGTCACACTAACCTCGTACTCCTCTGCGACCGACCGAACCAGATCCAGGGATGCCCGCTTGGACAGCGCGGCGGCCCGCATCAGATCGAATGCACGGCGAATTTTGACCACCGTGGTCACATCGTCCAGCAGTTGACCAGAATGCGACGACTCGCTGTACGCAATCGGCGGAGCATCGGCGAATGTCATCAGATTGAGCAGTCCGTTCGAGAGCATCGAATGAGCTCCTGCGGCGAATGGCACCACCTGCAGGTCAATGCGACGATCTCGGGCGAGATCTGCCACATGATGCAACTGCTTGGCCATGATCTCGCAGCTGCCGATCGCCCTTCGAAGCACTGCTTCGTCAAGAATGAACCAGAGTTCCGGCCCGTCCGGCGCTGTGAGACGCTGCCCACGTCCGGTCCTCGTGGCGATCATCTGGTCGATCCTGTCTTCGCTGAATGAAGTCGCGGATTCCAGGAACAAGGCTCGTGCGTATTCCGCCGTCTGCAACAGACCTGGAACGGTCTGGCCGGCGTACTCGCTGATGGCCAGCGCCTTGGCCTCGTGATCGGCTGCGTTCGCGAAGAAGTAGTCATCGTCGACGAACTTCGTGAAGCCCAGCAACAAGTGCAGCCTCTCCAGCTGACCCCCCGTGTTGAGGGCCTTGTCGATCCTCCTCGACAACTCGATCTGCGGCACACGGGCCATCGTCTCCAACTGCCCGATGTAGCCGGCGGAAACGAAGACCAGTGCCGCCAACTTCTCCTGCGACATCTTCGGCACCATGGCCTCACGAAGCCTCTTCAGCTCGGCGGCGTAGTACTCACGAGGGGTCATTCCGCCAATGGTGAGTTCGGGCGCAGGCATGGGCCGCTCCTTAACTTGCGACTTGCTGTGACCATACGCCTTCACAGAGTAGCGCCCGATCCCCCACCCTGAATGGGCAATCATCAAATCCCCCAGGAGCCCCGCGCCATGTCTTCCATGCTCAGAAAGATCACCGCCGAGGACCGCCGGGAGGCCGCCGACGCGCTCGACGACCTCAAGTCGACCCTCTCCTACGCCGGCACCCAGCTCCCCTCCCCCGGGATCGACTGGAAGTGCGCCTCGGCCACCGGCGTCATCCTGATCGACCTCGGCGCCGCTCCGACCTCCGTCGTCCTCCAGATCATCGACGTCCTGCGCGCCGGCGTCCGGGCCCGTCGCGAACAGGCCGCCCAGCACCCGTGGTTCCCCGAGCTCGGCTCGACCCTCACCCTCACCCGCCCCGGCGGCATCCCCCTTCCCGCCAAGGTGGTGGGCGCCAACAACAAGGTGATCACCGTCCGCCTCGACAGCTGGGTGCTCGTGTGACCCCCACGTCCATCTCCCCCTCCCCCGGCGAACTCGCCTACGACGCCCGCGCCAAGCGCCTCGGCGTCGTCATGGACACCATCGCCGGCCTGGTCTACCTCCGCCCGCCGCACGGCGGTACCGAGTGGACCACCCGCCCCCAGGACATCAGCCCGCCGCCCCCGGCCCCCTCCCCCGCATGACCTCACCGACCCGACCCCGGGCCGCCCTGGTCGCCACCGCAGCGTTCTCCGTCGCGACCGGGGCGGGCGCCGGGTTCCTCGCCTCCTACCCCGTCCGCGCCGCCGACCCCGGCGTCGCGAACCTCCTCTTCCTCCTCGTCCTCTGCGCCGTCACGCTGCTCCTCAACTCCTCCCTCAGCAGCGCGATCCAGCGCCGCCGGGCTCCAGCACCACCAGCCGCTGCGTCGCCCGCGTCATCGCCACGTACCGGTCGACCGCGCCCTCGATCCCGTCCCCGAACGCCGCCGGATCGACGACCACCACCAGGTCGAACTCCAGCCCCTTCGCCAGCGTCGGCGTCAACGACCGCACCCGGGCCCGCTCCTGGAACTCCGGAGCGCCGATGACGCACGCCGTCCCCTCCTCGTGCTCCGCGAGCCACCCCGCCAGCACGGCCTCCAGCTCGCCGACCTCCCCGCGCCGCACCGGAATTCCGCTCCGCCGGATCGACGTCGGCACGTTGGCGTCCGGCAGCGCGACCCGCACCGCCTGCTCCGCCTCCGCCATGACCTCCTCCGGCGTGCGGTAGTTGACGGTGAGCGACGCGAGCTGCACCCGGTCGACGCCGGCCCGCGCCAGCCGCTCCTCCCACGACTCGGTGAAGCCGTGCCGGGCCTGCGCCCGGTCCCCGACGATGGTGAAGCTGCGGGACGGGCAGCGCTGCAGCAGCATCTGCCACTCCGCGTCCGTCAGCTCCTGCGCCTCGTCGACGACGATGTGCGCGAACGGCCCCTCCAGCGAGGCGAGCGGGTCCTCCGGCAGGGCGCCGTCGTCGACCAGGGTGTCCCGCAGGTCCTGCCCGCGCAGCATGGTGACCGCGCCCTCGCCGTCCTCATCGGCCGCGAGGATGTCGCCGATGACGTCGGCCATCCGCTCGCGCTCCGCCTCCGCCGCCGCCTCCCGCCGCCGCTTGCGGGCGGCCGCGTCGGGGTCGCCGAGGCGGTGCCGGGCGGCGTCGAGCAGCGGCAGGTCGGAGACGGTCCAGGCGTGCGGGGCGTCCTTGCGCTGCAGCAGCCGCACCTCGTCCGGGCCGAGCCAGGGCGCGCACATCCGCAGGTAGGCGGGCACCGACCAGAGGTCGCCGACCAGCTCGGTGGGCTCCAGCATCGGCCAGGCGCGGTTGAGAGCGGTGACCAACTCCCGGTTCTGGCGCAGGGATCGGCGGAAGAGCTGGTCGGAGACCGGCTCGTCCTCGTCCTCCTCCATCTTCTCCCGGAGGATGCCGGTCAGCTCGTCCCAGATCTGCTCGCGGGCCTCGTTGTGCGGGGTGCCCGGCTCGGGGGCGGCGAAGGCGTCCGCCCAGTCCGCGGGGGTGAGCGGCAGGTCGGCCCAGTAGGTCTCGACGGTCATGCCCTCGGTCGGCGGCTCCTCGTACAGGCGGACCGCCCGCTCGATCGCCTCCGTCGCCATGCCCGTCGAGGACTTCAGCCGGGCCACCTCCTCGTCCGCCTCCGGCGCCGCGCCCGCTCCCTCGGGGAGGAGGTCACGGACCGTGCACGTCCTTACACCCTCCTCGCCAAGACTCGGCAGCACGTCGGCGACGTACGCCAGGTACGGCTGGTGCGGGCCGACGAACAGCACGCCGCCGCGCCGGTGGCCCAGGCGCGGGTCGGCGTACAGCAGGTACGCGGCGCGGTGCAGGGCGACGACGGTCTTGCCGGTACCGGGGCCGCCGTCCACCACCAGGGCGCCCTTCGACCCGGCCCGGATGATGGCGTCCTGGTCGGCCTGGATGGTGGCCAGCACGTCCCGCATCCGGGGCGAGCGGCTGCTGCCCAGGCTGGCGATGAACGCGGACTGGTCGTCCAGCGCGGCGTGGCCCGCCAGGCCGTCCGCGGTGAACACCTCGTCCCAGTAGTCGCTGATCCGGCCCGCCGTCCAGCGGTAGCGGCGGCGGCTGGCCAGGCCCATCGGGTGGCCGTGCGTAGCGGCGAAGAACGGCTCGGCGGCCGGGGAGCGCCAGTCCACCAGCAGGCGGCGGCCCTCACTGTCGGTGAGGCCGAGGCGGCCGACGTACACGGGGTCGCCGTCGCCGTCAGTGACGACGCGCCCCAGACAGACGTCCAGCCCGAAGCGGCGCAGGGTGCGCAGGCGGGCGGACAGGCGGTGCACCTCCACGTCCCGGTCCATCGCCGCCCGGCCGAGGCCGCCGGGGGCGCGACGCAGGGTGTCCAGCTGGTCGGACACCTCGGCGACCGCCTGCGCCAGCGCCTCCGCGACGGCGGCGAAGTGCCGCTCGTCGGCGGCGGTCAGCGCCGGGTCGGCCTTCGCGGCGAGGCGGGCGGGGAGGGCGAACACGCTGGTCGAGAGGGGGGTCATGGCATCATCTCCGATCTCAGGCCAGCGATTGTGCGCCCCCGAGGGGGCCTTGCCGCAAGGCCCCCCTTGCGCTATACGTTAGATACGGCGGGAGATGCGTTTTCCCGCAGTCTTGAGGGGGCCATGCAGGACCGACCCGGCGCATCGCCCTCCTCCCTCTCCCCCCGGCTCCGCGCCGCCGTCGCCGCCGTGCCGCGCCCGCTGTTCCTGCGGCCGGGGGTGTTCCGGCCCGCCCGAGGCGGGTGGCGGACCGTGACCGACACCGCCGGACTCGCCGAACTCGCGGACAACGAGTGGCCGTTGGTGCTCCAGGTGGAATGGAACCGGGCGCGGTACCTCGCCGACCAGGCCACCTGGCGGCCCGTCCGCGGTCTGCCCGTCCGCCACCTTCCCGGGGCGACGGCGGTCGCGCGGCTGATCGAGGCGGCGGACGTCGCCCCGGGCTCGCGCGTCCTGGAGATCGGCGCCGGGACGGGCTACTCCACCGCGCTGCTCTGCCAGTTGGGCGCCGAGGTCACGGCCGTCGAGGCCGACGCCGCGCTCGCCGGGCACGCCCGCGCCTCCCTCGCGGAGGCCGGGTACGCGGCGGACTTCACCGCCTCGCCGTCCGGCCCGTACGAGCGGGTGATCGCGACCGGGCCCGTCACCCGCCTCCCGCACGACTGGGTGCGGTGGACCGCGCCCGGCGGGACGATCACCGCCACGCTCGGCACCGCGCTCGTCCGGCTCACCGCCCGCCCGGACGGCACGGCGGACGGCCGCGTCCTCGGCCCCTCACCGATGCCGCCGCGCGCCACCGAGCCGTACCCCTGGTCCGGCATCGGCACCGCCCCGGGGCGCGACACGCGCACCCCGCCCTCGCTGCTGACCTCCGGGACGCCGGCCCTGCTCGCCCAACTCGCCTTCCCCGGCTGCGAGCTGCACACCACGCTGGACGACTGCGCCACCGTCCACCTGCTCCACGACCCCGCCCGCCGCTCCCTCGCCGAGGTCGTCGACGACACCTACGGCTGGACGGTCCGCGAGTACGGCCCGGTCAAGCTCTGGGAGCAGGTCGAACGCCTCGTCGCCGCCTGGCGCGAGGCCGGCAGCCCCGACCTCACCGCCGTCCGCCTCCACCTCACCGAGCACACCCACACCTACCGCCTCGGCGACCACCCGGACCTGCGCTGGGAACACCCGGCGGGCCCCTGAAAAACTGCTCCCCATGCAGACGTTCGCGCAGAACCCCGGCAGCACCCCCGGCCTCGTCACCCTCCTCGACGACGAGGGCACCACCTGGACCCTGCACCGCAAACACCTCGACCTGCGCACCGTCCGCCGGCTCGTCCGCACGCTCGAAACCGCCCTCGTCTGGGGCCGCATGGGCGGCCTCGCCCCGGAAGCCACCACCGACGACCGGCGCCCCGAGCTGTGGGAGCTGATCAAGCGCGGCTACGGCGGCCCCGGCGGCGACCCGGACCACGGCCGCTACACCGCCCACGAATTCCGCTCCGACTCCGGCCGCCGCATGGTGTACGTCGAGGACCATTGCTGAACGCCCCTCAGGGCGCCAAAACCTGCTCGCCCTCACCGACCGGCTCCTCGAAGCCCGCCAGGTACCGGCCGAACAACTCCCCGTCCACCGTCACGCAGTTGGCGCCCGCCTCACCGTTGCGCACCGGGCGCGCCGCGGCGGCCTCGAACCGCTCGTCGACCGCCGGGGTCCCGGCCGGAACGCCGCGTGCCCGGCACGGAAGGTCCGTGCCGGGCACGCCGCACGGGCGGGCGGTCAGCCGGTGGCGGTGGGGAGCTTGGCGGTCAGCGCGGCGGGGACCTTCACCACGTCGGCGAAGCTGTAGCGGCCGGAGTCGAAGTCGGCGGCCGCCAGGGCCTGCTTGCCGCCGCCGACGACCCGCCACACGGTGGGGGTGTCGGGCGAGAGCAGCAGGGTGCCGTCGGCGGGGACGGCCTTGGCGGCGGCGCCGCCGAGCCAGCCGCCGGGCACGCCCATCAGGGACTGGGTGTCGTAGCCGAGGCCGGTGAAGTCGGCGCCGGTCAGCGGGACGGCCATGCCGCCGGCCATCACGTAGACCGTGGGATCGGCACCGGAGCCGTCCTTGACGACGGTGCCGTTGCGCAGCGGCTTGGCGGCGGCCCCCTGCAGCCAGGCCTCGGGGACGCCCATCAGGGTCTGCTTGTCGTAGCCGTTCGCGGTCCACTCGGCGCCGGAGATGTGCAGGGCGGTGCCGTTGACCATGAGGTAGATCGAGGGGTCGGTGCCGCCCTGGCCGGTGACCACGGTCCCGGTGGGCGGGGTGGCGTTCGCGGCGGTGGCCAGCCAGCCGCCCGGCACGCCCAGGTCGGCGCGGGTGTTGTAGCCGTCCGCGGTCCACTCGGCGCCGGAGATCGGCAGGGCCGCGCCGCCCACCACGACGTACCGGGCCGCGCCGCCGGCCTGGTCGTGGACGACGAGCCCGGCCGGGAGGGTGGCTCCGGCGGCGCCCTTCAGCCAGGCGCTGGGCACCCCGAGGTCGGCCCGGGTGTTGTAGCCGGCGGCCGTCCAGTCCGCGGCGGAGATCCGCAGCGCGACGCCGGCCACCACCACGTAGCGGGCGGCGCCACCGGCCTGGTCGTGCACCACCGTGCCCGGCGGCGGGGTGGTGGGCAGGGCGTTGAAGCGGGCCTCGTCGACGGTGACGACCTTGCCGAGGTCGTAGCCGTCGGGCGCGACGTCGGAGCCGGCCACCGGCACGCCCGCGCCGTTGATCAGGACCCTGACGTCCGGGCCGGCCGGGGACTTGACCAGGGTGCCGGTGGGCAGCGAGGCCGGGTCCGGGTAGGAGGTGGTGGCCGGGTACGGGTCGGCGTGGTCGTTGATCAGCGGGCCGCGGCACCTGACGCTCCAGGCGGTGGGGCCCTGCCCGGCCAGGACCTTCTCGCCGATCAGGATCTGCTGCTGCTTGGTGGCCTGGTTGGCGTAGGGCGCGTACTGGGCGCCGCCGTAGGCGAGCCAGGTGCTCTGGGAGAACTGCAGGCCGCCGTAGTAGCCGTTGTGGGTGTTGATGCTCCAGTCGCCGCTGCTCTCGCACTGGGCGACCTGGTCCCAACTGGCCACCGAGGCCGCGGAGGCCTGGCCGGCGCCGAGGACGAGCGGGGCGGCGAGGCCGAGCAGGACGGCGGTGGCGGCGAGTGCGGGCTTCTTGCGGGCGGCGGGCATGGCGGTGGAACCCCCTGGGGCGTGGCGCGGGTCGGTGGTCGAGGAGGGCCGGGCGGCCCGGCCGGAGCGGCTCGGCCGGGCCGCCCGGACGGCGGCGGAGTGGATCGGGCGGTCACGGCGGCTCACGCGGTGACGGTGGATCAGACCGTTTCGGCGGCTCAGGCCGTGACGGTCGGGAGCTTCGCGGTCAGCGCGGAGGGGACCTTCACCACGTCGGCGGCGTTGTAGCTGCCGGCCGCGGCGGCCTTCTTGCTCCCGCCGACGACCTGCCACACGGTGGCGCTGTCGGAGGACTGGATCAGGGTGCCGTCCGCCGGGGCGGCCTTGGCGGCGGCGGCCTGCTCCCAGGTGCCCGGGACGGCGCGCAGCGGCAGCTTGTCGTAGCCGTAGCCGGTGTAGTCGGCGCCGCTGAGGAGGACGGCCATGCCGCCGGCCATCACGTAGACGCCCGGGTCGGTGCCGTTGACGTTCTTGACCAGGGTGCCGTTGGCGAGCGGGCGGGCGGCCTGGGCGGCCTCCCACTCCTCCGGGGCGCCCACGACGGGCTGGTTGGCGTAGGAGGTGGTGAACTCGGCGCCGGTCAGGGGCAGGGCGGAGTTGTTGACCATGACGTACACGCTGGGGTCGGTGCCGGCCTGGCCCTTGATCAGGGTGCCGTCTGCGACGCCCTTCTTGGTGAGGGTGCCGAGCCAGCTGCCGGGGGCCGCGGCGAGCGGCTTGCCGTTGTAGCCGTCGGCGGTCCACTCGGCGCCGGAGATGTGGGCGGCGGCGCCGCCGACCACCACGTAGCGGCTCGGGTCGGTGCCCGCGGAGTCCGCCAGGACGGTGCCGTCGGCGGGGCTCTTGGCGGCGGCGGCACCCAGCCAGGCGCCGGGCACGCCCAGGGTGGGCTGCTTGTCGTAGCCGTTGGCGGTCCACTCGGTGCCGGAGATCGGCGCGGCGGCGCCACCGACCATGGCGTACCGGGCGGAGCCGCCGGCCTCGTCCTTGACGACGGTGCCGTCTGCGGGGGCCTTGGCGGCGGCGGCGTTCAGCCACTGGCCGGGCACGCCCATCAGGGGCCGGAGGTTGTAGCCGTCCGCGGTCCACTCGTCGCCGGAGATGTGCAGGGCGGCGCCGTTGACCATCACGTAGCGGTTCGGGTCGCTGCCGGACTGGTCCATCACCACGGTGCCGGAGGCCAGCGAGCCCGCGGCCGCGCTCTTCAGCCAGTCCCCGGGCACGCCCATCAGGGTCTGCTTGTCGTAGCCGTCCGCGGTCCACTCGGCGCCGGAGATGTGCAGGGCGGTGCCGTTGACGATGACGTAGCGGCTCGGGTCGCTGCCGGACTGGTCCATCACCACGAGCCCGGTGGACAGGGTGTTGCCGACGGCACCCTGCAGCCAGGTGGTGGGGACGCCCAGGTCGGCGCGGGTGTTGTAGCCGTCCGCGGTCCAGTCGTTGCCGGAGATCGGCAGGGCCGCGCCGCCCACCACGACGTACCGGGCCGCGCCGCCGCCCTGGTCGTGCACGACGGTGCCCGACGGCGGGACGGTGGGCAGGGCGTTGAACGCGCCGTCGTCCACGGTCACGATCTTGCTGAGGTCGTAGCCGTCGGCGCCGACGTCGGAGCCGGCCACCGGCACGCCCGCGCCGTTGATGATGACCTTGACGGACGGGCCGTTCGGCGACTTGACCAGGGTGCCGGCGGGCAGCGAGGACGGCGAGACGTTGACGTCCTCGACGACGTTCTTGTAACGGCGGGCGTGGTACTCGCTGTTGGGGTGCGAGTCGAGGGTGCCGTTGATGGAGACGCCGGTGCGGTGCTTCACCGGGGTGGAGCCGAAGGAGTAGTAGGAGAAGGTGGTGTGGGCGTCGTCGTCCCACTTCTCGAAGAGGATGACGTGGTTGTAGTAGCTGTCGAGGATGTCGCCCGCGCGCAGGTCGCTGCGCGGGATCTCGTAGCTCTCGCTGTCCCAGAGCGACTGGGTGTTGGCGCTGTAGCCCAGGTGCCAGGCCATCGACACGTAGCCGGAGCAGTCGGTGCGGTAGCTGCGGCCGCTGGAGTCGCGGAACGTGCCGCCCTGGTTGTACGTCAGGCCCGGGTTCTGGCTGAACCAGTACTGGGCGCGGGAGAGGATCTCGGACCGGCTGATCTGACCGCCCACGGTGGACGTGGTGGCCGCGCTGGCGACGGTGGGGGTGAGGGCGGTCACGGCTATCGCGCCGGAGGCGGCGATGGAGGCGGCGAGGGCGACGCGGGTCAGCTTGGACAGCTTGGACGAAGACATGGCGGAGTGAGTCCTGACGGCGTGAAGGGTTCGGGGGTGGTGCTCGCGCGGACACCGGTGGTCGGCGCGGAAGTCTGTGCGGCGCGCGCCCGGCGGGGACGGCTGCCCTGCAGGAGCAGCGGTCGGGTGGCCTGGGCGGCGCGGGGTGGAGCGGAGCGGGCGGGCCTGCGGGGCCTGGGCCGTCAGTCCCAGATGGTGTTCGCCGGGGCGGCGGCGGAGGGGGCGTCCCAGATGGTGTTCGCCGGGGCGGCGGCGGTGGGGGCGTCCCAGATGGTGTTGGCGGACGCCTGGCCCGCGAGCGGGAGCAGGGCGGTGAGGGCGAGGGCGGTGACCGCGGCGGCCTTGGCGAGGGAGGTGCGCAGCATGGTGGTGGAGCCTTTCGGGAGCTGGAACGAAGGGGTGGTGCGGCCGGTCTCGCGTCCCGCGGTTGACGCTTCACCGTGTCGTCCGGGCTGTGCTCCCGGCTGACGAGTACTACTTTCGCCGCAGCTCAGGGCCGGTGGAAGGGCTTTCAGATGGACGGAAACGGCAGTGACCGATTCCGTCCAGCCGGACCGGTTCCGGACAGCAGGCGCTCGTAGAACGGCGCCACCAGCGGGGCCCCGACGCGCAGGACCGTCCACCCCCCGAAGGCCGGGAGGGTCGGCAGCGCACGGCGGCAGAAGCCCGCGACGGCGGATTCGGCCTCGGCGAGCCGCTCGGCGATCACGTAGACCCCGAGCACGGCGCCGGGGCCGGTGCCCTCGTGCACGACGACGTGCTCGATGCGCTCGGCGGGCAGGGCGGCGGCCAGCAGGGCCCGGGCGGGGTCCGCCCCGAGGGCTGCGCCGGGTGCGGGGGCCCGGAGTTCGGCGTGGATCAGGTACATGGGACGGACTCTGCCGAACCGGTGGCATCGCAGCATAGGGGGGCAACGCGGACGGTTCCGGCACTGTCCGGAACCGTCCACCGACCGCTCTGGCCTGGTCGAACACCGTGTGGAATGATCGCGTGCGCAGTGGTTCACGCTTGACGCACGGGGGAACGGGCATGCTTGCGGCGCTCGGATTGGACGCTGTCTCGGAGGCGGTCTACCGCGCCATGCTGGCGAGTCCGGGTGACGGGGTGCGAGCCCTGGCCCAACGGCTCGGACACTCCGAGGACGAGATCCGCCGCAGCCTCGACCTGCTGAGCGAACTCGCCCTGCTGCGCGTCTCCTACGAGCGCGAGGGCCAGCTGCGGGCCGTGCCGCCCGAGGTGGGCATGGAGCTGCTGATGGCCCGGCAGCAGGCCGAACTCGCCGCGCAGCAGCTGCGGATCGAGGCCTCCCGCGCGGCGGCGGCCCAACTGATCGCGGAGTACGCGGACCTGAAGCCGGCCGCCGCGCAGGCCGGGGTGGAGCAGCTGGTCGGGCTCGATCGGATCCGGGACCGGATCGCCTCCCTGGCCCGCGAGTTGACGACCGAGATCATGACCTTCGCGCCCGGCGGCGGACACAGTCCGGCCAGCATCGAGGCCTCCCGCCCGCACGACCGCGCGCTGCTGGCCCGGGGCGTGCGGATGCGGACGGTGTACCAGGACAGCGTGCGCAACAGCCTGCCGACGGTGGCGTACGTGGAGTGGCTGGCGGAGTTGGGCGGGCAGGTGCGCACGGCGCCCGAGCTGCCCACCCGGATGATCATCTTCGACCGGAAGGCCGCGCTGATCCCGGTCAGCGGGGAGGACACCCGCGCCGGGGCCGTGGTGCTGACCGGGCACGGCACCCTGGTGGCGCTGTGCGCCCTGTTCGAGCACGTGTGGACGCAGGCGCGGCCGCTGGGCGGGGCGCCCGCCACGGCGAAGGAGGAGGGCACCCTCAGCCCGCAGGAGACCACCGTGGTGCGGCTGCTGGCGCAGGGGCTGACGGACGACGCGATCGCCAAGCGGCTGGGGGTGTCGCCGCGCACGGCACGGCGGGTGGCGACGGAGCTGATGGACCGGCTCGGGGCTCGCAGCCGCTTCGAGTTCGGGGTCCGGGCGGTGCAGAACGGCTGGCTGCCGGCCCAGGCCTAGGGCTAGGCCTAGGGTCGACGCGGGGATCTCCGTCCCGTTCCGGACGACTTGACGCAGCTCGGACGGCCCCGGCGGCCCACCCCCGCCCGAAAACCGGTTGGCCCGGAACCGGGCTTTGTGTCAGAGTGACGATATGAGCAAGACGCACCCCTCCTCCCCCGCCGATGCCCGCAGCCGTGCCGAGCTGTCCGCCCTGATGGCGGCCGGCGAGCGGCCCAAGTGGGTGATGTTCTGGGGGCACACCGAGCGCAAGGGCGGCGGCACCCGGCAGGAGTGCCTGAGCCAGTGGTGGCCCGGCGACTTCACCGTCGACGGCACGACGTACGCCTCGGCCGAGCACTGGATGATGGCCGGGAAGGCCCGGATGTTCGACGACCACGACACCGCCGAGCGCATCCTCGCCGCCCGTACGCCCGCCGAGGCGAAGAAGCTCGGCCGGCTGGTCCGGGGCTTCGACGACGCGGTCTGGGAAGCGGGGCGGTTCGAGCTCGTCGTCGAGGGCAACGTCGCGAAGTTCGGGCAGGACGAAGAGCTGCTCACCTACCTCCTCGGCACCGGCTCCCGCGTGCTGGTCGAGGCCAGCCCGCTGGACCGGATCTGGGGCATCGGGCTCGCCGCCGACGACATCCGGGCCCAGCAGCCGGACGAGTGGCGCGGGCTGAACCTCCTCGGTTTCGCGCTGATGGAGGCGCGGGCGCGGCTGGCCGGTTGACACGGGCCGCCCCGGAGCGCGACCGGCGCACGTCGCGCAACGCCCGCCCCCTGCGCGCTCCTTGACACCAGACGGACACAGCAAGTCGTGCGTTCTTAACTCCCCAGCCACATGACGACGCCAGGATGTCCCGCAGTCAGGGTCGAGATGGACAGGGTGGGGCGATCATGCGCATGCAGCCGACGGCACAACCCGCAGGCCAACCGCTTGACGGTGAACAGCAGGCGGTCGAACTCCGGGCGGAGCTGGACGAGTTGCTGAACGCCAGCCGCTACGCGGGGCAGCGCGAGCGGCGGCTGAACGAGGCGATACGGGCGTCCCCGGGCCGGCAGCGCCCGGACGGGGACCTGCTGCGCCAGCTCGCCCAGGCCCGCACCCTGCGCGAGGGGCTGGGTGCGCGCTGCCTGCAACTGAGCAACGAGCTGCAGGAGTTGGAAATCCGTCTCAGACACCCGCAACTCGACGAACCCCAACTCCAGGAACCCCGACTCCAGGAACCCCGACTCCAGCAACCCCAACCCCAGGCACAACGGCCCCAGGCACAAGAACCCACCCCGCCCCCGCCGCCCGTCCGCCCGGACCTCGGCGCCCTCACCGCGCGGATCACCACCCTGCACCGCGCCGGCGCCCACCCCGAGACCGCCGACCTGCTCACCGAGGCCGCCGCCCGGCTGGACGCCACCGACGCCGCCCTGCTGGTGGGCATGCTCTCCCAGCGCGGCCCGACCGGCGCCTCGCTCCAACTCGCCCGCAACTGCGCCCGGTCGGCGCCCGAGCGCGCGGTGGCGGTGCTCTCCGAGCTGCGCGAGCTGGGCCTGGCGGAGGAGGCCGCGGAGCTGTTCCACGCCTTCTGGTCCTATCCGGCGGCCGCCCTCCCCGCCCTGCTGGCCGCGCTGGAGCGGGCGGGGCAGCACGCGGACGGCGCGACCCTGCTGTGGGAGTGGGGTTCGGCCCCGACGCCCGAACTGACGGCGCTCGCCGCCGGCCTCCAGCAGCACGGCCGCCGGGCCGACCTGCGCACCCTGCTGCGCCAGGCGGCCGGCCGCCCGACCGCCGATCTGGCGGCCCTGGCGGCCGAGCTGCCTCCGGAGCTGGCCGGCGTCCTGCTCGGCGAGCTGACCGTCCTGCGCCCGCCCGTCGAACTGGCCCGGCTGGCAGCGGCGTTGAAGGACCAGCCGGCGCTGTACGGGCAGCTGCTGACGGCCCTGCTCGCGGACGAGGCCCGGCACCGCACCACCTTCGCCGCCCTGCGCACCGCGGGCCTGCCGACCACCCCGCCCGCCGCCCCCCGCTCCCGCTGGGGCCGGCGGTAGGAGCAACGGCAGGGAGCCCCCGCCCGCCCCGGCCGAAACCGGAACGAACGAGGGCTCCCGCACGAGCAGACGCGACCTCAGCGGCCGCGCGACCTCAGCAGCCGCGGACTCAGCAGCCGATGAGCCGCGCGCCCAGGTACGCCTTGACCTGGTCGAGCGACACGCGCTCCTGCGACATGGTGTCGCGGTCGCGCACGGTCACCGCGTTGTCCTCCAGGGTGTCGAAGTCGACCGTCACGCAGAACGGCGTGCCGATCTCGTCCTGGCGGCGGTAGCGCTTGCCGATCGCGCCGGCGTCGTCGAACTCGACGTTCCACGCGGTGCGCAGGTCGGCGGCGAGGCCGCGGGCCTTCGGCGAGAGGTCGGCGTTGCGCGACAGCGGCAGGACGGCGACCTTGACCGGGGCCAGGCGCGGGTCGAGCCGCATGCCGACGCGCTTCTCCATGACGCCCTTGGCGTTCGGCGCCTCGTCCTCGAAGTAGGCGTCGAGCAGGAAGGCCAGCATGGCGCGGTTGAGGCCGGCCGCCGGCTCGATGACGTACGGGAAGTACCGCTCGTTCGACTCCTGGTCGAAGTACTTCAGGTCCTGGCCGGAGGCCTCGCTGTGCACCCGCAGGTCGTAGTCGGTGCGGTTGGCGACGCCCTCCAGCTCGGAGAACTCGCTGCCACCGAAGTTGAAGCGGTACTCGATGTCCACCGTGCGCTTGGCGTAGTGGGACAGCTTCTCCTTCGGGTGCTCGAAGAAGCGCATGTTCTCGGTGCGCAGGCCGAGGTCGACGTACCAGTCCCAGCGCTGCTGGAGCCAGTACTCGTGCCACTGGTCGTCCTCGCCGGGCTTGACGAAGAACTCCATCTCCATCTGCTCGAACTCACGGGTCCGGAAGATGAAGTTGCCGGGGGTGATCTCGTTGCGGAAGCTCTTGCCGGTCTGGGCGATGCCGAACGGCGGCTTCTTGCGCGAAGTGGTCTGGACGGCCCGGAAGTTGGTGAAGATGCCCTGGGCGGTCTCGGGGCGCAGGAAGGCCAGGCCGGACGCCTCCTCGGTGACACCGAGGTGGGTCTTCAGCATGCCCGAGAAGTCCTTGGGCTCGGTGAACTGGCCCTTGGTGCCGCAGTCGGGGCAGTTGACGTCCTTGAGGCCGTTCGGCGGCGGGAAGCCGTGCTTGGCCTCGTACTTCTCCTCCAGGTGGTCGGCCCGGTGACGCTTGTGGCAGGACATGCACTCGGTCAGCGGGTCGTTGAAGGTGGCGACGTGGCCCGAGGCCTCCCAGACCTCGCGGGCCAGGATGACCGACGAGTCGAGTCCGACGACGTCCTCGCGGGCCTGGACCATCGCGCGCCACCACTGGCGCTTGATGTTCTCCTTGAGCTCGACGCCCAGCGGCCCGTAGTCCCAGGCGGCACGCGTGCCGCCGTAGATCTCGCTGCAGGGGTAGACGAAGCCACGGCGCTTGCTCAGGCTGACGATCGTGTCGATCTTGTCGGCGGCCACAGTGCTCTCTTCAGTACGTACGGCACGGTCAGGGCACGGCTGGTTGCTCGTACCCGAATACCTCAGGTTACCGGCCACATGGGTACGGGGTTCAAATCGGTATTGTCCGGCCCCACCCATCCACCGACACCTGCCGTTCACCCGATCGAGTGATTTGACAATCATTTCCAGTTAAGATGAGAATGATTGTCATGATGATCGGACTTCCCCGTCGCCGGACCTCCACCTCCATAGCCCTGGCCGCCTCCGCCCTCGCCGCCTCCCTCGCCCTCACCGCGTGCGGCAGCGGCGGCAGCGGCAGCGCCCACGGCGGCGGAAAGCTCAAGGTCGTCGCCTCCTTCTACCCGATGGAGTTCCTCGCCCAGCAGATCGGCAAGGACCACGTCGAGGTCACCGACCTCACCGCGCCCGGCGTCGAGCCGCACGACCTGGAGCTCACCGCCAAGCAGGTCGCCGCCGTCCAGAAGGCCGACGCGATCGTCTACCTCAAGGGCCTGCAGCCCACCGTCGACCAGGCCGTCGACCAGTCGTCCAGCACGCACAAGGTCGACGCCACCGCCGCCAGCCCGCTGGTCGACCACCACCTCGACGAGGGCGCCGAGGGCGACGGCCACAAGCACGAGGGCCCGGCCGGCGACCCGCACATCTGGCTCGACCCGACCCGCTACTCCGCGATCGCCAAGAGCGTCGGCGACGAGTTCGCCAAGGCCGACCCGGCGCACGCCGACGAGTACAAGAAGAACACCGACGAGCTGGTCACCAAGCTCGCCGCCCTGGACAAGGAGTTCCAGGACGGCCTGAAGGGCGCCAGGACCAAGACCTTCGTCACCAGCCACGCCGCCTTCGGCTACCTCGCCGACCACTACGGCCTCACCCAGGTCGCCATCAACGGCGTCGACCCGGAGTCCGAGCCCACCCCGGCCCGCCTCGCCGAGGTGCAGAAGGCCGCCAAGGACAACGGCGTCACCACGATCTTCTTCGAGACCCTGGTCAGCCCCAAGCTCGCCGACACCGTCGCCAAGGACCTCGGCCTGAAGACCGCCGTCCTGGACCCGCTGGAGGGCGTCAAGGACCCGACCAAGGACGACTACCTCTCCGTCATGAAGCAGAACCTGGCCAACCTGCAGGCCGCCCTGGGCGCCCCGGCGAACACCCCGGCGAGCACCCCGGCCACCACCCCGAGCACCACCACCCCGAGCACCGCCACCCCCGCGAGCTGACGGGACGCACCATGACCGACCCCATACCCCTGGCCCCCGCCGTCCGCCTCCGCGACGCCGTCGCCTCCCGCGGCGGCCGCCCGGTGCTGCGCGGCATCGACCTCACCGTCCGCCCCGGCGAGGTGGTCGCCCTGCTCGGCGCCAACGGCTCCGGCAAGTCCACCACCGTCAAGGCCGTGATCGGCTCGGTGCCGCTGGAGCACGGCACCCTGGACCTGTTCGGCACCCCGTACCGCTCGTTCCGCGCCTGGCACCGCATCGGGTACGTCCCGCAGCGCACCACCGCCGCCTCCGGCGTCCCGGCGACCGTGCGCGAGGTGGTCTCCACCGGACGGCTGGCGCAGCACCGGCTGCTGCCGTTCCGCCGCAAGGACCGCGCCGCCGTGGACGCCGCGCTGGACGCGGTCGGCATGCTCGACCGGGCCGGGGACGGCGTCGCCGACCTCTCCGGCGGCCAGCAGCAGCGGGTGCTGATCGCCCGCGCCCTGGTCGGCTCCCCCGAACTGCTGATCATGGACGAGCCGATGGCCGGCGTGGACGCCGCCAGCCAGCAGGTGCTCGCCGACACCCTGCGCGCCGAGGTCGACCGCGGCGCCGCCGTCCTCCTCGTGCTGCACGAACTCGGGCCGCTGGAGCCGCTGATCGACCGCGCCGTCGTCCTGCGGGACGGCTGCGTCGCGCACGACGGCCCGCCCGTGCCGAACACCGGCCTGCACGCGCTGCCCGGCCACGACCACGTCCACCCGCACGCCGACCTGACCCCGCCGAGGCTGCTCGCATGACCGAGATGCTCTCCTACGACTTCATGCAGCGCGCCCTGCTCGCCGCCGTCCTGGTGGGGATCACCGCCCCGGCGGTCGGCATCTACCTGGTGCAGCGCCGCCAGGCCCTGATGGGCGACGGCATGGGCCACGTCGCGATGACCGGCGTCGGCCTCGGCTTCATCTTCCAGACCAGCCCGGTCTGGATGGCCGTCCTGGTCTGCGTGCTCGGCGCCGTCACCATGGAACTGGTCCGCTCGCGCGGCAACCAGCGCGGCGACATCGCGCTCGCGATGCTCTTCTACGGCGGCATGGCCTGCGGCAAGCTGCTGGTCTCGCTGTCCGCCCAGGCCGGCGCCGGCTCGCTGGAGAGCTACCTGTGGGGCTCGATCCTCACCGTCGCCCCCGGCGACCTGGCCGTGATCGCGGCGCTCGGCGCGGTGGTCGTCGCCGTGACGGTCGGCCTGCGCCGCCAGCTGTTCGCGATCTGCCAGGACGAGGACTTCGCCCGGGTCACCGGCGTCCCGGTGCGGGTGCTCAACCTGCTGCTCGCGGTGATGGCCGCGGTCACCGTCACCGTCGCCATGCGGGTGGTCGGACTGCTGCTGGTCAGCGCGCTGATGGTGGTCCCGGTGGTGGCCGCCCAGCAGCTGACCCGGTCCTTCGCCGCCACCCAGGCCGCCTCGATCGGGCTCGGCGTGGTGGTCTCGCTGGCCGGCGTCACCGGCTCCTACCACCTCAACGTGCCCTCCGGGCCCGCCATCGTGCTGCTCGCCATCGCCGTCTTCGCGGTGTTCAGCGTGATCGCCGCGCCGCTCGCCCGGCGCCGCCACCGGGCCGGGGCCGGGGCCGGGGCCGAGCCCGGGCCGAGGGTCTGCGACGTCGAAATCCCGTCACCGACTTCCCCCGGCACGACCACGCCGGAGCGGGGGGCGGGGCTGGCACAATGAGGTGCGTGACGCCAACGACCCCAGGAGGACCCACGGTGACCACCGCAGGCCCGTCGCCACGCGCCCGCTCGACCCGGCAGCGTGCCGCCGTCTCGGCGGCCCTGGACGAGATCGCGGACTTCCGCAGCGCCCAGGAACTCCACGACCTGCTCAAGCACCGCGGTGACTCGGTCGGTCTGACCACGGTCTACCGCACCCTGCAGTCGCTCGCCGACGCCGGCGAGGTGGACGTGCTGCGCACCGCGGACGGCGAGGCCGTCTACCGCCGGTGCAGCAGCGGGCACCACCACCACCTGGTCTGCCGGCACTGCGGCTCCACCGTCGAGGTGGAGGGCCCGGCGGTGGAGCGCTGGGCGAACGCGGTCGCCGCCGAGCACGGCTTCAGCGACATCGCGCACACGCTGGAGATCTTCGGCACCTGCGCGGAGTGCGCCAAGAAGGACTGAGCAGGTTCCCGCGCCGGGGCAGCCGGCACGGACGCAAGGACGCGAGGACGTACGGCCGCAGGCACGCACGGACGTACGGGGAAGGGCCCGCAGGAACGATTTCCTGCGGGCCCTTCCGTCGTCCGGGCGGGCTCAGCGCTGCGCGGGCAGACCCGCCGGCACCTCGTTCGGGATCGCCCCGCCGAAGCGGCGGTCGCGCCTCGCGTACTGCTCGCAGGCGCGCCACAGGTCGCGGCGGTCGAAGTCCGGCCAGAGCACGTCCTGGAACACGAACTCGGCGTAAGCCGACTGCCAGAGCAGGAAGTTGGAGGTGCGCTGCTCGCCGCTGGGGCGCAGGAAGAGGTCCACGTCCGGCATGTCCGGGTGGTACATGTACTTGGAGATGGTCTTCTCGTTGACCTTCTTCGGGTCGAGCTTCCCGGCCGCGACGTCCCGCGCGATCGCCTGGGCGGCGTCGGTGAGTTCGGCCCGGCCGCCGTAGTTGACGCACATGTAGAGGGTGACGGCGTCGTTGCCCTTGGTCTGCTCCTCGGCGACCTGCAGCTCCTGCACGACGCTCTTCCACAGCTTCGGCATCCGGCCGGCCCAGCGGATCCGCACGCCCATCGCGTCCATCTCGTCGCGGCGGCGGGCGATGACGTCCCGGTTGAAGTTCATCAGGAACTTCACCTCGTCGGGCGAACGCTTCCAGTTCTCGGTGGAGAAGGCGTACAGCGAGATGTTCTTCACGCCGAGCTCGATGGCGCCCTTGAGGACGTCCAGCACCACGGACTCGCCGACCTTGTGGCCCTCGGTGCGCGGCAGCCCGCGCTCCTTGGCCCAGCGGCCGTTGCCGTCCATCACGATCGCGACGTGCTCGGGGACCAGCTCGCCGGGGATCTTCGGCGGCTGGGCACCGCTGGGGTGCGGGGTCGGGGGAACGTAGTTCCGCTGCTTGCCGCCGCCGAAGAGCCGTCGCGCTGCCATGTGCTCACTTCTCCACGTATCTCATCGAGCGGATGCCCCGCTCCAGGTGCCACTGCAGGTAGGCCGCGACCAGGCCGCTGCCCTCCCGCCAGTACCGGGGCTCGCAGGCATCGGCCGTCCGCCAGTCCCCTGACAGCAGCGCCCCGAGCAGTACCAGTGTCTCAGGGGAGGGTACGGCACATCCCGGCACTCGGCAGTCCGGGCAGAGCACGCCGCCCGCAGGGAGCGAGAAGAAACGGTTCGGCCCCTCCAGGCCGCACTTGGCGCAGTCCGTGAAGCTCGCGCCGTACCCGTTCACCGCGAGCGAGCGCAGCAGGAAGGCGTCCAGCACCAGGTGCGACTCGTGCAGCCCGGCCGCCAGCGTGCGCAGCCCGCCCACCAGCAGCAGGTACTGCTGGACGGCCGGCTCGCCCTCGTTCTCGGCGAAGCGCTCGGCCGTCTCCAGCATCGCGGTGCCGGCGGTGTAGCGGCCGTAGTCGGTGACGATCGAGCCGCCGTACGGCGCGATGGTCTCCACCTGGGTGCACAGCGGCAGGCCGCGGCCGACCAACTCGCTGCCCCGGCTGAAGAACTGCACGTCCACGTGTGAGAACGGCTCCAGGCGGGCGCCGAACTTGGACTTGGTCTTGCGCACCCCGCGCGCGACCGCCCGCACCTTGCCGTGCTGGCGGGTCAGCAGGGTGATGATCCGATCGGCCTCGCCGAGCTTCTGCGCCCGCAACACGACGCCGTCGTCCCGGAAAAGACTCATGCCAGCCATTGTCCCCCAGCCGCGGGCGCCCGCGGACAGCCGTGTTGCCCGCACCGGGCCCGTGGGGGAGGACCACTGCGGTGCGGGTCACGGCGGGCCCGGATGGGGGGATGCTCGGGCCCGTTTGTGGGGGATTCGAAAGGTCTACGGAGGCGAAGGGTCTACGGAGGCGAGAGGTCTTCCGGAAGGTCTCCGGGGAGTCCGGCGGGCCCGGCCTCAGAGGTTCCCGTACGGTGCCCGGGTCGCCGCCTCCAGCAGCTCCGCGACCCGGGCCGGCGGCAGGTCCAGACATCGCCCGATGGCGGCCAGCGCCTCGCGCTCCTGCGGGAGGAAGCGCCCGTCCGCCAGGGCGATCGCCGCGCCCTGGCTCACCAGCCGCTCCCGGCCCTGCCGGGCGAGGTGCGGGGCGAGCGGTTCGAGCACCGCGTGCAGCTCGACGGCGAGGCCACCGGCCTGCCCCAGCCGCCGCCCGCCCGGCTCCTCCAGGTCGTGCGCCTCGTAGAGCTCGGCGCCGAGCCCGGACAGCGCGGCCAGCGCCGCCAGCACCTGAGCCTCGCCGCAGTCCTCGAAGCCGGCCTCGCGCACCACTGCGCAGGCCGCCTCGCGGGCCGTGCGGTGGGCGGTGCCGCCGGCCGCGAGCATCGCCAGCGCGACGGTGTACTGGGCGTCCCGCAGCATCGAGCCGAGCCGCACGCAGGTGGGCTGCTCCAGGCTCTCCAGCCCGTACCGGCCGTGGCAGCCGGTGCACTGCACGCTGCCGGCCACCGTGCCGAGCGGGACCACCGGGGCGCCGAGCAACCGCAGCCACCGCCGGCCGTGCTGGCGGCGGTAGTTGCGGTCCCCGCCACAGCCCGGGCAGAAGAAGTCACCGAGAACGTCAGTCCGCCACCTCGGGCGAACACCCCACAACCTGGTCACGGCGCCACTCCCCAGACATGGCAGGCGGCCTGCCCGACCACGGGCAGGTCACGCGACCCGGACACCAGGTCGTCCCACCGACCCGGCTTCCCGGTGGATCGATGTTGCCACGGTTACCGGCACGTGTCAGTACCCCCAACGGCTTCCGATCCGAAAAAATGTGGCGCAGGCCACAGGAGGGCCCCGGCGCCGCCCGGAACCGGCGAAGGGCCGCCCCGCAGGGCGACCCTTCGCATGCCACCCTGACGAATTACCCGCGCTGGGCGCGGTTGACGGCGCTGGTCATCGCCTTCAGCGAGGCCAGCACGGTGTTGCCGTCGATGCCGACGCCCCACAGCACCTTGCCGTCCACCGCGCACTCCACGTACGCGGCGGCCTGGGCGTCGCCGCCCTCGCTCAGCGCGTGCTCGGCGTAGTCCAGGACGCGTACGTCCACGCCGATCTTCGCCAGCGCGTCCGCGAACGCGGAGACCGGGCCGTTGCCGACACCGGTCAGGGTGACCGGCTGACCGTCGACGACGGCGCCGGCGATCAGCGCGTCCCGCCCGTCCTCGGTGGTCAGCGTGCGCGATCCGCTCAGCGAGATCCGGCCCCACGGGTTGCCGGTGGTCGGCAGGTACTCGTCCTCGAAGACCCGCCAGATCTCGGCCGGGGTGACCTCGCCGCCCTCGGCGTCGGTCTTGGCCTGGATGATCCGGGAGAACTCGATCTGCATCCGGCGCGGCAGGTCCAGCTTGTGGTCGTTCTTCAGCACGTACGCCACGCCGCCCTTGCCGGACTGGCTGTTGACCCGGATGACCGCCTCGTAGGTGCGGCCGACGTCCTTCGGGTCGATCGGCAGGTACGGCACGCCCCAGGTGTGCTCCCCGACCGGCACGCCGGCCGCCGCCGCGTCCGCCGCCAGGGCGTCGAAGCCCTTCTTGATCGCGTCCTGGTGCGAGCCCGAGAAGGAGGTGTAGACCAGGTCGCCGGCGTACGGGTGGCGCGCGTGCACCTCCATCTGGTTGCAGTACTCGGCGGTGCGGCGCACCTCGTCGATGTCGGAGAAGTCGATCTGCGGGTCGATGCCCTGCGAGAACAGGTTCATGGCGACGTTGACCAGGTCCAGGTTGCCGGTCCGCTCGCCCTGCCCGAACAGGCAGCCCTCGACCCGGTCCGCGCCCGCCATGACGGCCAGCTCCGCGGAGGCCACGCCGGTGCCGCGGTCGTTGTGCGGGTGGCTGGACAGGCAGACGAACTCGCGGCGGGACAGGTTCCGCGACATCCACTCGATCTTGTCGGCGTAGACGTTCGGGGTGGAGCGCTCGACGGTGGTCGGCAGGTTCAGGATGATCTCGCGGCCCTCGCCCGGCTGCCAGACGTCCATCACCGCCTCGCAGACCTCCAGCGCGAAGTCCAGCTCGGTGTCGATGAAGATCTCCGGCGAGTACTCGTAGCCGAAGACCGTCTCGTCGCCCAGGATCTTCTCGGCGTACTCCATCACCAGGCGGGTGCCGTCCACGGCGATGCCCTTGATGTCGTCCTTGCTGCCCTTGAAGACCACCCGGCGGAACAGCGGCGAGGTCGCGTTGTACAGGTGGACGGTCGCACTCGGCGCGCCCTTCAGCGACTGCACCGTGCGCTCGATCAGGTCCTCGCGGGCCTGCGTCAGCACCGAGATGGTGACGTCCTCCGGGATCGCCCCCTCCTCGATCAGCGACCGCACGAAGGCGTAGTCGGTGGCGCCGGAGGACGGGAAGCCGACCTCGATCTCCTTGTAGCCCAGCCGGACCAGCAGGTCGAACATCATCCGCTTGCGGGCCGGCGACATCGGGTCGATCAGCGCCTGGTTGCCGTCCCGCAGGTCGGTGGAGAGCCAGCGCGGCGCCTTGGTGATCACGGCGTTCGGCCAGGTGCGGTCCGGCAGGTCGACGGTGCCGAACGGCAGGTAGCGGCCGTAGCGCATGCCCGAGGGCTGCTGGCGCACGGAGGCGGCGGTGATCGGCGTGGGCCGGTCGACGAAGGCGGGAGCGGCGGGGACGGACGCGGCGGAGCTCTGCTCGGTCATGGAGGTGACTCTCGGCTTCCTGTGGATGCGTGCTGCGGGCGGTTCGGGGTGGTCTACACCGATTGGCCGGCCTCTGCGGTGCCGCTCGCGATCCGCCGTTGGATCGCCGATGTGCGCGCACAGCTCTTTCCCCGCGGCGAGGGAGCCGGCCCCCTTGGGACTACAGGCCCTCGACGCGGCAGCTAAGAAGAAGCAGCCCGTTGCGCATGATGGAGCCCAGCGTAACCCAGTCCCGCGCGCCCCCGAAGTGATCCGGGCTACCGTTCCACCCCTTGAGACGACAAATGGTCATGCCAAAGGTGGTGACAACCGGTCATCGATGACTCACCCTGGGCCGCATGACAGCAGGAGTGCCGCTCTGCGCGATCGTCCCGCCGTACGTCCTGGACCGCCTCGCCGAGGCCGGTCACGAGCCCGCCGTCCGCTCCCTCGCGCTCGACGCCGCGCACCGCGCGGCCCGCCTCGCCCCGCCCCCGCCCGTCGCCGCGAGCCCGGCCCTCAGCCGGGTGATCGCCGACGCCGGGCACACCCAGCGCCTGCCCGGCCGCACCGTCCGCACCGAGGGCCAGACCCCGACCGCCGACGACTCCGTCACCCACGCCTACGACGGCCTCGGCGCCACCTTCGCGCTCTACGCCGACGCCTACGGCCGCCGCTCCATCGACGACCAGGGGCTGCGCCTGGACGCCACCGTGCACTACGGCCAGAACTACGACAACGCCTTCTGGAACGGCCACCGGATGGTCTTCGGCGACGGCGACGGCGAGATCTTCGGCGACTTCACCGCCTGCATCGACGTCATCGGCCACGAACTCACCCACGGCGTCACGCAGTTCACCGCCGGCCTGGAGTACCACGACCAGCCCGGCGCGCTCAACGAGTCCGTCTCCGACGTCTTCGGATCCCTCGTCAAGCAGTACGCGCTGCACCAGGACGCCGCCCAGGCCGACTGGCTGATCGGCGCCGGCCTGCTCGCCCCCGGCATCCAGGGCGTCGCGCTGCGCTCGATGAAGGCCCCCGGCACCGCCTACGACGACCCCCGGCTCGGCAAGGACCCGCAGCCCGCGCACCTGCGCGACTACGTCAACACCTCGGAGGACAGCGGCGGGGTGCACATCAACTCCGGCATCCCCAACCACGCGTTCTACCTGCTCGCCACCGCCCTCGGCGGCCCGGCCTGGGAGCGCGCCGGGCGGATCTGGTACGACGCGCTGACCGGCCGCCGGCTGCCCGCCGACGCCGACTTCACCGCCTTCGCCCGGGCCACCGTCGCCGCCGCCAAGGCCCGCTACCCCGACCAGCCCTCGATCGCCGACACCGTGACCGCCTCCTGGGCCCAGGTGGGGGTCAGCCCGGGCTGAGGCCTGCCTCCCGGGCCTTGCCGCCGTCGATAGCGTGTCGAACCGGAACCAAGGTCACGGTCCGGGAAAACCGCCCCGAACCCCCACCCCCGGGTAGCACCATGGACACCATGCGCATCCAGGTGACCCGGACCGGCGGCTTCGCGGGAATCGTCCGCCACGCGGAGCTCGACACCGCCGACCGCACGGACGCCCCGCACGTCCACGCCCTCGCCCGCGAGGCCGTCGCGGGCGGCCTGCGCGCCCCCTCGTACGGGGTGCCGGACGGCTTCCACTACGAGATCACCGTCGACGGCCGGACGGTGCACTGCGCCGACCCGAAGCTCAGCGACTCGCAGCGCGAGCTGGTCTCCCTGGTGCTGCGCGAGGGTGCGTGACCCGCAACCCCCGCGCAGCACCGGCGCGTTGCCGGCTCAGAGGCCAGCTCAGAGGCCGGCTCAGAGGCGGCTCAGAAGCCGAGCTTGCGCAGCTGCTTCGGGTCGCGCTGCCAGTCCTTGGCCACCTTGACGTGCAGGTCCAGGTAGACCGGGGTGCCGAGCAGCGCCTCGATGTGCTTGCGGGCGGTCGTGCCGACGTGCTTCAGCCGGGCGCCCTTGGCGCCGATCACGATCGCCTTCTGGCTCTGCCGCTCGATGTAGACGTTGGCGTGGATGTCCAGCAGCGGGCGGTCCGCCGGCCGGTCCTCGCGCGGCAGCATCTCCTCGACCACGACGGCCAGCGAGTGCGGCAGTTCGTCCCGGACGCCCTCCAGCGCGGCCTCGCGGATCAGCTCGGCGACCATGATCTGCTCGGGCTCGTCGGTGAGGTCGCCGTCCGGGTAGAGCGGCATGCCCTCCGGCAGCAGCTTGGTGAGCAGGTCCGCCACCAGCGACACCTGCTTGTCGCCGACCGCCGAGACGGGGATGATCTCGGCCCACTCGAAGCCGAGCTCGATGCCGAGCTGGTGGATCGCGATCAGCTGCTCGGCGAGCCGCTTGGAGTCCACCAGGTCGGTCTTGGTGACGATGGCGACCTTGGGGGTCTTCTTGATCTCGGCGATCTCCTTGGCGATGAACTTGTCGCCGGGGCCGATCTTCTGGTCGGCGGGCAGGCAGAAGCCGATCACGTCGACCTCGGCCCAGGTGGTGCGGACCAGGTCGTTCAGGCGCTCGCCGAGCAGGGTGCGCGGCTTGTGCAGACCGGGGGTGTCGACCAGCACGAGCTGGGCGTCCGGGCGGTGCACGATGCCGCGCACGGTGTGCCGGGTGGTCTGCGGGCGGTCGGAGGTAATCGCGACCTTCGTCCCCACCAGGGCGTTGGTCAGGGTCGACTTGCCCGCGTTGGGACGGCCGACGAAGCACGCGAACCCGGAGCGGAAGGAGGAAGGGGCAGTCATGGACTCCATTCTCCCTGATCACCGGAGCGCCGCCGCCCAGGCCCGGCGCCCGGGCCCGGCACCGGGGGCGCTCAGCCCTTCCCGCCGCCCTTCCCGCCGCTCTTCCCGGTGAGCGAGAACACCACCAGCAGCACCAGGTAGGCGACCGAGCCCCAGAGCCAGAACGGCGAGCCGGTCTCCTGCCACTTGCCCATGCCCATCACGAACAGCAGCAGCCCGGCGAAGAACGCCAACGCCCCCATGTCCCCAGCCCCCTCACCGAACCACTTCCGGTGAGATTATCGGCTGAGCCTATGGGGGCGAGGGGGCGCTGCCCGCGGTACGGCCTCAGCGGGCCCCGACCGACACCCGCAGCGTCCCGTCCGGGCCGGCCAGCAGCACCGGCGTCCCGGCCCCGCCGAGGTCCCGGACGGCCGCCAGGTCCGCCTCGGCCGGCTGCTCCGCCTCGCTCACCACGGCCGCCGCCTCCAGCGACTTGGCGCCGCTGGCCACCGCCATCGCCACCGCCGTCTGCAGCGCGCTCAGCCGCAGCGACTCCAGGGCGACCGTCCCGGCCACGTAGGTGCGGCCGGTCTCGTCACGCACCGCGGCCCCCTCGGGGACGCCGTTGCGGGCGCGGGCCGAGCGGGCCAGGGTGATGATCTTCTTGTCTTCGGGGTCGAGTTCGACGCTGTCACTCATGCCGCCGAGCATAGGCGGCCCGCCCCACCGCTCAGTGGCCGACCGGGTGGGTCCGCCCCGGGTTCGGGTTGAGGACCTTGACGAAGGTCTTCGCGGCACCGGACGGCCGGGCCTCCTCCTTCTCGATCCGCTCGCGCCAGAACGGGTTGTCGTGCGGCAGGTGGCTGCTGACCCGGCCGTACATCCCGAAGGTCGTCACCACGACCCCGAACACGAACGCGAACAGCACGTTGGACATCCGGAAGTTGAGGATGTTGGCGTCCGGCCGCCCGAGCACCGTCAGCCCGTAGAAGCCGGAGAGCACGAACAGCACGCCGACCACCATGTTGAGGTTGGACGCGAAGTTCCCGCCGATCACCGCCCCGGCCACCAGGACCGCGCCCGCCACGATGGACAGGATGCTCAGCGCCCCGTTGGTCGACAGCCCGGCGATCCGGTCGCCGTGGGTGGCCAGGAAGCCCGGGTGGTCGGTCAGCCCCAGGATCCCGAACACGATCAGGAAGATCCCCCCGAGCCCCGCCCCGATCCGCCACACCATGGCGAGCCGGGTACCGACGGTGGGCAGTTCGTCGTGCAGCTTCATGGCGACCTCCAGAGCTCGGCCATGATCCAACCGTGGCTAGCTGTAAGGGTGGCTCCCCTGCATGTGCGGCGTCTCGTGCATGTAGAGCGAGCCGCACTGCTGGCAGCACCTCAGCCCGGTGCCCCACTCCTGCTCGGGCCGGGTCTCGGCGTCGTCGGCCATGGTCCGGCCGCACAGCGCCGTCGACGGGTCCTCGTCCCGCACCACGTGCCAGGTCGAGACTCCGCCGGCCGCCCCCTGCGGGCCGTACTCCGCGCGAAGTTTGTGCGTCATGCCCTCCATGGTCGCGCGGCGGGCGGCCACCCGCTACTCGCCCGGCCCGCCCCCGTCGTCCGCCGACCCGCGCACCGGCGTGGCCACCATCGAGCCGATCCGGTTGCGCCGCCCGGCCGAGGACTCGGCGGTCAGCAGGATGCCGGTCAGGCCGTCGCCGTCCCCCGCGCCCTCCGGCAGCGGGATCTCGCAGGCCGAGCCGGGGATCGGCACCCGGCCGAGGTGCTTGGCCAGCAGGCCGCCGACGGTCTCGACGTCCTCGTCCTCCAGCTCGATCCCGAACAGCTCGCCCAGGTCCTCCACCAGCAGCCGGGCGGTGATCCGGTACGAGCCGTCGCCCAGGTCCTCGATCGGCGCGATCTCCCGGTCGTACTCGTCGGTGATCTCGCCGACGATCTCCTCCAGGACGTCCTCGATGGTGACCAGCCCGGCGGTGCCGCCGTACTCGTCGATCACGATCGCGACGTGCGAGCGGCGCTGCTGCATCTCGCGCAGCAGGTCGCCGGCCGGCTTGGAGTCCGGGACGAAGACGGCCGGGCGCATCACCGCGCCGACCTCCTCCGACTCGGCGTCCCGGTTGATGTGGGTGCGCCGCACCAGGTCCTTCAGGTAGACGATGCCGACCACGTCGTCCTCGTTGTCCCCGACCACCGGGATCCGCGAGAAGCCCGAGCGCAGCGCCAGGGTGAGCGCCTGCCGGACGGTCTTGTGCCGCTCGATCATCACCAGGTCGGTGCGCGGCACCATCACCTCGCGGACGATGGTGTCGCCGAGCTCGAAGACCGAGTGCACCATCCGGCGCTCCTCGTCCTCGATCAGGTCGTCCTTCTCGGCGAGGTCGACCAGGGCCCGCAGCTCCGCCTCGGAGGCGAACGGCCCCTCCCGGTAGCCCTTGCCCGGGGTCAGCGCGTTGCCGAGCAGGATCAGCAGCCGCGGGATCGGGCCGAGCACCGCGGCCAGCGGCAGCAGCACGAAGGAGGCCGCGGTCGCGGTGGTGAGCGGGTGCTGGCGCCCGATGGTGCGCGGCGAGACGCCGACCGCGACGAACGAGACCAGCACCATCACGCCGAAGGCCAGCAGCACGGCCTGCCAGGTCGGGTGCAGGTTGCGCACGCACACCGCGGTGACCAGGACGGCCGCCGCCATCTCGCTGGCGACCCGGATCAGGGTCGCCAGGTTGAGGTAGCGGATCGGGTCGGAGGCGACGGTCAGCAGCCGCGCGGAGCCGCGCCGCCCGTTGCGGACCGCCTCCTCCGCCCGGAACCGGGAGACCCGGGACAGGCCCGCCTCGGCGCACGCGGCCAACCAGCCGAGCACGACCAGCGCCACGGCGCCGAGGATGAAGCTCGTACTCTCACCACTCACAGGAGTTCGGGCCCCGCGCTCAGTGGGTGGTGGGGGCCGGGGAGATGCCGCCGAGGCCCTTGCCCGCCCGCCAGTCGTCCAGGATGCGCTTCTGGAGGGCGAACATCTCCTCCTCCTCCTCGGGCTCCTCGTGGTCGTAGCCGAGGACGTGCAGCACGCCGTGGACGGTGAGCAGCTGCAGCTCCTCGTCCATCGAGTGCTTGGAGGGGGCCGCCTCGCCCTGCTGCTTGGCGACCTCGGGGCACAGCACGATGTCGCCGAGCAGGCCCTGCGGCAGCTCCTCGCCGTCCTTGCCGGGGCGCAGCTCGTCCATCGGGAAGGACATCACGTCGGTCGGACCGGGCAGGTCCATCCACTGGATGTGCAGCTCCTCCATCGCCGCGCCGTCCACCAGGATCACGGACAGTTCGGACTGCGGGTGGATCCGCATCCGGTCGAGGGCGAAGCGGGCGACGTCGAGGATGGCCTCCTCGTCCGCTTCCCAGCCGGACTCGTTGGCGATATCGATGGACATGAGGGGCTGGGTGCTCAGCTTTCGGTGCGGTGGGACTGTCGGGGTGCGCGGGCCGCCGCGGCCTTGCCGGGGCGGCGCTGGGCCGGCTTGCGGTCGAGCGGGGCGTTCTGCTCGGCCTCCTGCCGGGCGTCCCAGCGTTCGTAGGCGTCCACGATCCGGCCGACCAGCTTGTGGCGGACCACGTCGGTGCTGGTGAGGACGGAGAAGTGGATGTCGGGCACGTCGGCCAGGATCTCCTGGACGACCTTGAGGCCGCTGCGGGTGCCGCCCGGGAGGTCGATCTGGCTGGTGTCGCCGGTGACCACCACCCGGGAGTTGAACCCGAGGCGGGTGAGGAACATCTTCATCTGCTCGGGCGAGGTGTTCTGCGCCTCGTCCAGGATGATGAAGGCGTCGTTGAGGGTGCGGCCGCGCATGTACGCGAGCGGGGCGACCTCGATGGTGCCGGCCGCCATCAGGCGCGGGATGGAGTCCGGGTCCATCATGTCGTGCAGCGCGTCGTAGAGCGGGCGCAGGTACGGGTCGATCTTCTCGTAGAGGGTGCCGGGCAGGAAGCCCAGCCGCTCCCCCGCCTCGACCGCCGGCCGGGTCAGGATGATCCGGTTGACCTCCTTGGCCTGCAGGGCCTGCACGGCCTTGGCCATCGCCAGGTAGGTCTTGCCGGTGCCGGCCGGGCCGAGGCCGAACACGATCGTGTGCTTGTCGATCGCGTCGACGTAGCGCTGCTGGTTGAGCGTCTTCGGGCGGATCGTACGGCCCCGGTTGGAGAGGATGTTCGCGGTGAACACCTCGGACGGCGCCGGGCCGTCCGGACCCTCCTCGCGGAGCATGGCGATGGAGCGCTCCACGGCGTCCTCCGTCAGGGGCTGGCCGGTGCGCAGCACCAGCATCATCTCGGTGAACAGGCGTTGCACGAGGGCGACCTCGGCACGGTCCCCGGTGGCGGTCACCTCGTTGCCGCGGACGTGGATGTCGGCGGCCGGGAACCCGTGCTCGATCACGCGCAGCAGCGAGTCCGCCGTGCCGAGCAGGGTGACCATCGGGTGCTTCTCGGGGATCACGATCCGGGCGCTCACGCGACCGTCGTCGGCCGGCTCGGGCCGCGACCGTCCGTTGGTACGGGTCTGCGATGTGTCACTCATGGGTCGGCCCTGGGGCCTGCCTCATCCCATCCGTGGTCTCGTGTGCCGCTCGGTCTCTCCGGGGCACCAGGGTACGCCGCGCGCGTGATCGCCGCGGCGGGCGGCGGGGCCGCACCCGACGATGCTGCGGCAGATCGCGGAGCGGCGCGAGCCCTTTTCCGTCCGGCCGCGGCCTTCCGGCCCGGCCGTCACCATCACGGGCGGCGGGCCGGGACGGGCACCCGGGCGAGGTCCTCGGCGAGCACCAGCTCCCCGTCGAAGTGCTTGCGGGCGTCCGCCAGGTGCTGGCCCAGGTCCGGGTAGCGCTGGGAGAAGTGGGTCAGCACCAGGGTGCGCACGCCCGCCTCGGCGGCGGCCTTGGCGGCCTGCCCGGCGGTGAGGTGGCCGTGGTCCTCGGCGAGGCGGGCGTCGGCGTCAGCGAAGGTCGCCTCGGCGACCAGCAGGTCGGCGCCCTCGGCGAGCGCGTGGACGCCCTCGCACATCCGGGTGTCCATCACGAAGGCGAACTTCTGGCCCGGCCGCGGCTCGCTGACCTCGTCCAGGGTGACCGTCCGGCCGTCCACCTCGACCGCGCCCTCGTGCTGCAGCCGGCCCACCGCCGGGCCGGACACGCCGAGCGCGGCGAGCCGCTGCGGCACCAGCCGGCGGCCGTCCGGCTCGGACAGCCGGTAGCCGAAGGACTCGACGGGGTGGTCGAGCCGGACGGCGTCCAGCGCGAAACGGGCGCCGGGGGCCGGCAGCGGGCCGGGCTCGTCGATCGGCCGGGGGCGCAGCACCGCCGTCTCGTGGTAGGCGGTGGCGTGCCGCAGCCGCTCGAAGTAGACCTCGCCGGAGGCCGGGAAGTAGACGTCGACCGGGTGCGGGACGCGGTCGAGGTTGATCCGCTGGATCACCCCGGCGAGGCCCAGGCAGTGGTCGCCGTGGAAGTGGGTCACGGCGATCCGGGTGATCTGGGTCGCCGTGACCCCGGCGTGCAGCATCTGCCGCTGGGTGCCCTCGCCGGGGTCGAGGAGCAGGCCCTCGCCGTCCCAGCGGAGCAGGTAGCCGTTGTGGTTGCGGTGCCGGGTGGGCACCTGGCTGGCGGTGCCGAGGACGACGAGTTCGCGCTGGGACACGTCAGACCATGCGCTCGGTCATGGACGTGCCGCCGAGCACGTGCACGTGCGCGTGGAAGACGGTCTGCCCGGCGCCCGCACCGGTGTTGAAGATCAGCCGGTAGTCCCGCAGGCCCTCGTCCTTCGCCACCGCGCCCGCCTCGGCGAGCAGTTCGGCGGCGATCCCCGGCTCGGCGGCGGCCAGCTCGGCGGCGTTCGCGTAGTGGACGTGCGGGATGACCAGGACGTGCACGGGGGCCTTGGGGGCGATGTCGCGGAAGGCGAGGGTGCGCTCGGTCTTGCGCACCACCGTCGCGGGGATCTCGCCCGCCACGATCTTGCAGAACACACAGTCGGGCTGCGGCTCGCCGGCCATCGGTCTCTCCTCGGTTCGCGGGATGCTCTGGTCCGTACGGGCGCAGCCTAGCCGAGCCGCCCGACCGCCTGCTCGTACTCCCGCAGGTGCTTCCAGCGCACCGAGCGCATGCCGACGACGTCCCCCTCCCAGAGGTCGAAGTCGTCGTCGATGAGGTTGACCGCCAGGAAGACGAAACCGATCAGCCAACGCCGCGTCAGCCGCCACATGTTGGGACGCTGGACGTGCTTGCGGCGCACCACCCGCATGGCCAGGATGCCCTTGCCCACGCTGAAGCCGGTGAGCCGGGCGAGCACCACCTGGTTGAGGAACGAGGTGAGCAGTCCGACGCCGATGAACGCCACCCAGAAGGGCACCACCGGGCTCTGGGTCGCGAGGTGACCGGCGTGCGCCACGGGCTTGGCGTGCTCGGCGGTCTTGTCGTCGGCGAGGGCGGCGGCGAAACCGACCACGAGGGCGAGGAGGAAGTCGAGCACGATCGCCAGGAAGCGCCGCCCGGCGTACGCCTCCTCCGGGCACTCCGGCGGCGCGGGCTGCGCGTACGGCTGCGGGAAGCCCTGCGGCGGGTACGGCTGCTGCGGCTGCGCGTACGGCTGCGGCTGCTGGTACCCCTGCGGCGGGTACGGCTGCTGTTGCTGCTGCGGGTACGGCTGTTCGTAGCCCTGCGGCGGGTAGGGCTGCTGCGGCGGCTGGTACCCCTGCGGCGGGTACGGCTGCTGCTGCGGCGGGTACGGCTGCGGCTGCGGTTGCTGCGCGTACGGATTGGGACCGTAGCCGTATTGCTGCTGCTGCGGCGGCGGATAGCCCTGCGACATGTGCTCCCCCGTGACTGTCGATCACACGATCTGGATCAAGAACAGCCCCGCATCCTACTCACAGCGCGGAGTGGGAAGTCGGTCCCGCCGACTTCCCACTCCGGGTGACCCCTTACTCCCAGGGAGCCGGCGGCGCCGTCCGGGCCGGCGTCGCGGCCAGGGCCTCCAGCGCGATCCGCACGCCCTCGGCCAGCTGCGGGTCCTGCCCCGCCGCCCAGTGGTGCGGGGCGCACGGCACCTCGACGTCCGGGTCGACGCCGTGGTTCTCCACGCCCCAGCCGTAGTTCTCCAGCCAGGACGCGTACTTGGGCTGGGTGACCAGGGTGCCGTCGACCAGCTGGTACCGGCTGTCGATGCCGATCACCCCGCCCCACGTCCGGGTGCCGACCACCGGGCCGATGCCCAGCGCCTGGATCGCCGCGTTGACGATGTCGCCGTCCGAGCCGGACATCTCGTTGGCCAGCGCGACCACCGGCCCGCGCGGCGCGTCCGCCGGGTACGGCACCGGGTGGGCGAGGTCCCGGGCGAACGTCCAGCCGACGATCCGGCGGGCCAGCTTCTCGATCACCAGCTGCGAGGTGTGGCCGCCCCGGTTCTCCCGGACGTCGACGACCAGGCCCTCCTTCGCCATCTCGGTGGTCAGGTCGCGGTGCAGCTGCGCCCAGCCGGCCGCCTGCATGTCGGGGATGTGCAGGTAGCCGAGCCGCCCGCCGGACAGCTCGCGCACCGCGGCCCGGCGCCCGGCCACCCAGTCGTGGTAGCGCAGCGGCTCCTCGTCGGCGAGCGGGACGACGACCGGGTGGCGCCGGTCGGTGCCGTCCTTGCCGGCCACGGTCAGCTCGACGGGCTGCCCGGCGGTGCCGGCCAGCAGCGGCGCCGGGCCGGTGACCGGGTCCACCGGGCGGCCGTTGACGGCGAGGATCGCGTCGCCGGGGCGGATCGCGGCGCCGGGCGCGGCCAGCGGCGAGCGGGCCCGCGGGTCGGAGGACTCGCCGGGCAGGATCCGGGCGATCCGCCACTGCCCGCCGTCGTGGACCAGGTCGGCGCCGAGCAGGCCCTGCCGGCGGGCGGGCTCGGTGTAGCGGCCGTACGGCGCCACGTAGGCGTGCGAGGTGCCGAGCTCGCCGTGCACCTCCCAGAGCAGGTCGACCAGTTCGTCGTGCGAGCCGACCCGCTCGACCAGCGGCCGGTAGCGCTCCAGCACGCCCGCCCAGTCGACGCCGCTCAGGTCCGGGCGCCAGAAGTTGTCGCGCATCAGCCGGCCGTTCTCGGCGTACATCTGCCGCCACTCGGCGGCCGGGTCGACGGTCACCCGCAGCCGGGTGAGGTCGACGGCGGTCTCGTCGTCCTCGCCGCCCGCCTTGTGGTCGGCCGGGACGATCCGCAGCTCGCCCTCGTCCAGCACGGCCACCCGGGTGCCGTCCCCGCTGACCGTGAAGTCGTCGAGTCCGTGCACCAGTTGCTCGACGCGGCGCTTCTTCAGGTCGAACCGCTCCAGCACCGGCCGGGGCCGCTGGTCCTCCAACGAGGCGGCGTCGTCGCCGAGTTCGCCGAGCAGCGGGGAACGCGTCCACAGCACGCCGTCCCGGGCGGCGCGCAGCCGGCCGAAGCGGCCGCCCTCGACCGGGAAGGGCACGATCCGGTCGGCGATGCCGTCCAGGTCGACCCTGGTCACCGGTGCGGCCTCGGCCGCGCCCTCCTCGCCGTCCGCCTTCCGGGCGCGCTGCTCGTCCTCCTCCCCGCCGAGCGGGCGCCCGGACCGCTGCGGCCCGAACGGCGAGGGCGTGTCGGCGGCCAGCGTGACCAGGTACGGGCGGCAGCCGCCGGGGAAGGCCAGGTCGAAGCCGTGCGCGTCGTACACCGGGTCGAAGTTGCGCACCGACAGGAAGGCCAGGTAGCGGCCGTCCGCGGTGAAGGCCGGCGAGGTGTCGACGAAGCGCGGCTGGGTGGCCTCGCCGACCGTGCGGGTGGCGAGGTTCGCCAGCGCGATCTGGCGCAGCGAGTACGCGCCGAGGCCGTGCACCGGGCGGGACCAGGCCAGCCAGGCCGAGTCCGGGCTGAACACCAGCCCGGTGACCTCGCCGTCCCGGCTGCGGTCCAGCTCGTGCACGGCGCCGTCGGCCAGCGCCACCAGCAGCACCCGGCCGTCGTGCACGGCGAGCGCGGCCTGCTTGCCGTCCGGGGAGACCGCCAGCGAGTTGACCCGGCCCAGCTGCCCGGCGGCGAGCCGGCGGCGCTCGGCGTCGTGCACGGCCGGGATGAACTCCAGCCCGTCCTCGCCCTCGGCGTCGGACACCCACAGCACGCCCTGGGCGCCGTCCTCGCCCGGCACCACCCGGGCCAGCCGCCCGCGCACGCCCGGGGTCTCGTCGAGCACCCGGGCCGGGCCCTCGCGGTGGGTCAGCCAGTGCACGCCGCCGCGCACCACGACGGCGCTGGCCCGGCCGGTGCGGTCGGGCGAGACGGTCTCCAGCCAGTGCGCGGCGTGCACCGGGCGGGGGCGGCGGCCGGTGCGGGGGCCGGCCAGCCGGACGTCCGCGCGGCGCGGCTCGGCGCCCTCCAGGCCGTCCAGCAGCCAGACCTCGCCGGCCCGGTGGAAGACCACCCGGGTGCCGTCGGTGGTGGCGCCGCGGGCGTAGAAGCCGTCCGGGTCGGTGGTGTGGCGGCGCAGGTCGGAGCCGTCCGGGAGGCTGGACCACAGCTCGCCGACGCCCTCGTGGTCGGACAGGAACGCGATCCGGTCGCCGACCCACATCGGGGAGTCGAGCTGGCCGTCCAGCTCCGCGTGGACGCGGGCGAACTCCTCGCCGTCCCGGCCGAGCCACAGGGTGCCCGCCCGGCCGCCCCGGTAGCGCTTCCACCAGGCCGGCTCGCGGTTGTTGGTGGTGACCAGCAGCACGCGGTCGCCGCCCGGCTCGAAGGCCAGCCCGCCGACCGGCCCGTACGGCAGCCGGCGCGGCGCGCCGCCGTCCAGCGGCACGGCGTGCGCCCAGGTGCGGCGCAGGCCGGCCTCGCCGGCCGTGGTGGCGGCGATCGGGCGGCCGTCCGCCGTCCAGCCGAGCACCCGGGTCTGGTCACTGCCCCAGTGGGTGAGCCGCCGGGACGGGCCGCCGTCCACCGGCACCACGTGCACCTCGGGGGCGCCGTCACGGGTGGAGGTGTAGGCGATGTGCCGCCCGTCCGGGGAGAACCGGGGGTGGTGCGCCGGCAGGTGATCGGCCGTCAGCCGCCAGGCCCGGCCGCCGTCCAGCGGGGCGAGCCAGAGGTCGTCCTCGGCGACGAAGGTGAGCAGGTCACCGTGCAGGTGCGGGTGGCGCGGATAGGCGCCCGTGGAGGTGCTGAGGGAGTCCGTCACCCGGCCAGCGTAGGCAGCCGCACCGCCCGACCGCCCGGGATTTCGGCAGACGCGCCCGGCGCTCGGGAGCTGGGCCGCTCAGGACCAGCGGCCGGTGCGCCCCAGCAGCAGCGCGCCCGCCGCCACCCCGGCGGTCGAGGTGCGCAGCACCGAGGGGCCGAGCCGGTACGGCTTCGCGCCCGCCTCGGCGAAGGCCGCCAGTTCCTCCGGCGACACGCCGCCCTCCGGGCCGACCACCAGCACCACGTCGCCGTCCTCCGGCAGCGCGGCGTGCGCCAGCGGCTCGGCGCCCTCCTCGTGCAGCACGGCGGCGAACGCGGCCCCGGCCAGCACGGGCAGCAGCTGGCGGGTCGTCATCGGCTCGCCCACCTCGGGGAAGCGCAGCCGGCGGGACTGCTTGCCCGCCTCCCGGGCGGTGGCCCGCCACTTGGCGAGGGCCTTGGCGCCGCGCTCGCCCTTCCACTGGGTGATGCAGCGCGAGGCCGACCAGGGGATCACCGCGTCCACGCCGACCTCGGTCATGGTCTCCACGGCCAGTTCGCCGCGGTCGCCCTTCGGCAGCGCCTGGACGACCACGATCCGCGGCGCCGGCCGCGGCTCGCGGCGCACGGCGGCCACCGTCACGTCGATCGCGTCCTTGCCGAGCACCTCGGCGACCGTCCCGTCCACGCCGAGCCCCAGCCCGTCCGCCAGCGTCACCGCCTCGCCGGCCGCCAGCCGCTTCACCGCGGCCGCGTGCCGCCCCTCCGGCCCGTCCAGGCGCACCACCGAGCCGGGCGCGGCGGCGGCGATCCGCTCGGTCTCGACGACGAAGACGGGCGCGGTCATGACGGGGTACCTCCGGGTGGGTGGGAACACGGAAAGGGTGCCGGGGGTCTCCCCCCGGCACCCCTCACGACGAGCAGGACTCAGCGGCCGTTGAAGGCGTCCTTCAGGCGCGAGAACAGCCCCTGCTGGCCCGGCGCGAACTGGCCGGACGGCCGCTCCTCGCCGCGCAGCACCGCGAGCCGGCGCAGCAGGTCCTCCTGCTCGGCGTCGAGCTTGGTGGGCGTCTGCACCTCGACGTGCACTATCAGGTCGCCCCGGCCGCCGCCGCGCAGGTGGGTGATGCCGCGGCCGTGCAGCGGGATCGACTGGCCGGACTGGGTGCCGGGCCGGATGTCGACCTCCTCCAGCCCGTCCAGGGTCTGCAGCGGCACCTGGGTGCCGAGCGAGGCGGCCGTCATCGGGATGGTGACGGTGCAGTGCAGGTCGTCGCCGCGGCGCTGGAAGACGCTGTGGGTGGTCTCGGCGATCTCGACGTACAGGTCGCCGGCCGGGCCGCCGCCGGGGCCGACCTCGCCCTCGCCGGCCAGCTGGATGCGGGTGCCGTTGTCGACACCGGCCGGGATCTTGACCGTCAGGGTGCGGCGGGCGCGGACCCGGCCGTCGCCGGCGCACTCCGGGCACGGGGTCGGCACGACGGTGCCGAAGCCCTGGCACTGCGGGCAGGGGCGGGAGGTCATGACCTGGCCCAGGAAGGACCGGGTCACCTGGGAGACCTCGCCCTTGCCGCGGCACATGTCGCAGGTCTGCGCGGAGGTGCCGGGGGCCGCGCCCTCGCCGCTGCACGTGGTGCAGGTGACGGCGGTGTCGACCTGGAGCTCCTTGGTGGTGCCGAACGCGGCCTCCTCCAGGGTGATCTCCAGCCGGATCATGGCGTCCTGGCCGCGGCGGGTGCGCGAGCGCGGGCCGCGCTGGCCGGCCGCGGCGCCGAAGAAGGCGTCCATGATGTCGGAGAAGCCGAAGCCCGCCGCGCCGGCGCCGAAGCCGCCCGCACCGCCGCCGCCGCCCGGGGAGAGCGGGTCGCCGCCGAGGTCGTAGACCTGGCGCTTCTGCGGGTCGGAGAGCACCTCGTAGGCGGCGTTGATCTCCTTGAACCGCTCCTGCGTCTTCGGGTCCGGGTTGACGTCCGGGTGCAGTTCGCGCGCCAGGCGCCGGAACGCCTTCTTGATCTCGTCCTGCCCCGCATCCCGTCGGACGCCGAGTACCGCGTAGTAGTCCGTGGCCACCAAATGCTCCGCTTGTTCCGCCTGTAGATAGTGCTGCGACTGGTCGCCGGCCGTTAAAACTCTTAACGCCGGCTCTGTGCTACGACTCGGCCAGGATCTGGCCCACGTACCGTGCCACCGCCCGCACCGCCCCCATTGTGCCCGGGTAGTCCATCCGGGTCGGACCGATCACCCCCAGTTTGGCCACGCTCTCGTCGCCCGAACCGTAGCCGACCGACACGACCGAGGTGGAATTCAGCCCCTCGTACGCGATCTCCCGGCCGATCCGGACCGTCATCCCCGCGTCCGCGGTCTCACCCAGGAGGCGGAGCAGGACGACCTGCTCCTCCAGGGCTTCGAGCACCGGCTGGATGGTGAGCGGGAAGTCGTGGCCGAAGCGGGTCAGGTTGGCCGTGCCGGCCAGCATGATCCGCTCCTCGTTCTGCTCGGCGAGCGCCTCGAACAGCGTCGCCAGGACCGTACTGACGGCCGGCCGGTCGGCCTGTTCGAACAGGCCCGGCAGCTCCTCCAGGAGCCCCGGGACGTCCGGCAGGCGTTGGCCCGCCGCCCGCGCGTTGATCCGGGCCCGCAGGTCCGCCAGGAGGGTCTCGCCGACCGCGCCCGGGCAGTCCACCATCCGCTGCTCGACCCGGCCGGTGTTGGTGATCAGCACCAGCATCACCTTCGCCGGGGCCAGCGCCACCAGCTCGATGTGCCGCACCGTCGAGCGCGACAGCGACGGGTACTGGACGACGGCCACCTGACGGGTCAGCTGGGCGAGCAGCCGCACGGTGCGCGCGACCACGTCGTCCAGGTCGACGGCGCCGTCCAGGAAGTGCCGGATCGCCCGGCGCTCGGGGGCGCTCATCGGCTTGACCTCGGCCAGCCGGTCGACGAACAGCCGGTAGCCCTTGTCGGTGGGGATGCGCCCGGCGCTGGTGTGCGGCTGGTGGATGTAGCCCTCCTCCTCCAGCGCCGCCATGTCGTTGCGCACCGTCGCCGGGGAGACGCCGAGGTTGTGCCGCTCCACCAGCGCCTTGGAGCCGACCGGCTCCTCGGTGCCGACGTAGTCCTGGACGATGGCGCGCAGCACGGCGAGCTTGCGCTCGTCCAGCTGGCGGACCTCACCGGCCATGGGCACGCACCTCCGTCTTCGCACGTTGTCCGTCTGTGATGCTGCGGGCCGCTCCGGCGAAGGACCCTGATCCTGGCACTCTGAACACGCGAGTGCCAGAACCGTACCTGCCAGTGTACGGCCCGGGTCCGACCGCAGGAACGGCCCGGCGGGGGTGATCCTGCCCGCAGTTCCGCCCGGCCGGCGCGACACGACCCGCGCGCGGGTGGTGCCCGGCGGCCGTCCGGGTGGCAGCATCGAAAGCGACGGCGTTGGGAGGAGCAAGCGATGACCAGCTCGGGTCAGCACACCCGGTTCGCCCCCGACCGCGGCCTGACCAGCCGCATGGTCGCCACCATGTTCGTGATCGGGCTGCTGTACGTCGGATTCACCGGTCTGCTGATCGCGCTGCTGCGCGGCGCCTGGCCGCTGATCGTCCTGATCTCCGGCGGGCTGTTCGTGGCCCAGTTCTGGTTCAGCGACAAGATCACCGAACGGGCGATGGGCGCCCGCCCGGTCAGCCCCGAGCAGTATCCCCAGTTGCACGGCACCGTCGACCGGCTCTGCGCCCTCGCCGACATGCCCAAGCCCCGGGTGGCGGTCGCCGACAACGACATGCCGAACGCCTTCGCCACCGGCCGCAACCCGCAGAACGCCGTGGTCTGCGTCACCACCGGCCTGCTGCGCCGGCTGGAGCCCGAGGAACTGGAGGGCGTCCTCGCGCACGAGCTGTCGCACGTCGCCCACCGGGACGTCGCCGTGATGACCATCGCCGGCTTCCTCGGCGTCCTCGCCGGGGCGATGACCCGGATCGCCCTGTACGGCGGGTTCATGGGCGGCGGCGGGCGCAACAACAACGACCAGAACGCGGCCATCGCGGCCCTGGTCATCCCGCTGGTGTCGATGGTCGTCTACGCCATCAGCTTCCTGCTCACCCGGCTGCTCTCCCGCTACCGCGAGCTCGCCGCCGACCGCGCCGCCGCCCAGCTCACCGGCCGGCCCAGCGCCCTCGCCTCCGCCCTCACCAAGGTCACCGGGCAGATCGCCGCCATCCCCACCGAGGACCTGCGCAAGTCCCAGCCGTACAACGCCTTCTACTTCGCCCCCGCGCTGAGCGCCCGGGAGACCGCCTCGCAGCTGTTCTCCACCCACCCGACGCTGGAGAAGCGGCTGGCGCAGCTCGCGAGGATCTCCGAGCAGCTCGGCCGCTGACCGCACCGGCACACGAACACCGGCACACGAGAGGACCGCCGTGGGATTCCTGGACACCCTGTTCGGCCGCAGCAAGCCCGTCAAGCCCGACCTCGACCAGCTGTTCGGCGTGCCGTCCGCCGCCCTCACCCTGGAGGCCGCCGCCGGGTTCCTGCCCACCGGGCTCGGCGCGGTCTGCTTCGCGGCCGTCGAGGGCGCGGCCTTCGTCCAGGTCGAACAGCAGGTCCGCGCCCTGCTCGACGCCGACACCGCGCGCGGCGGCGTCCCCGTCGAGGCCTCCAAGGACGGCTACGGCTACTCCTGGCTGCTCGCCCGGCACTCGCCCGAGGAGCTGCCGGAGCTGGTCAACGACCTGCACGCGGTCAACAGCGAGCTGGAGGCGAACGGCTTCGGGCCGCAGCTGCTCTGCTCGCTGGTCGCCTTCCGTAACGCGCAGGGGCAGTCGCTGGCGCTGGTCTACCTGTACAAGCGCGGCACCTTCTACCCGTTCGCCCCGATGCCCGGCGGCGGCGAGCGCCGCAACAGTCCGCTGGAGCTGCAGGTCAACGCCGCGCTGGGGAACGACCTGCGGCTGGAGAAGGACCTCTCCCGCTGGTTCCCGGTCTGGGGCGCGCCGGGGCTCTGACGGTCCGTCCGTATAGTCGCTCCCATGCGCAGCCGCCAGTACGGACCCGACCTGACCCCGCCGTGGAAGAAGCAGGCCCCCGCCCCGGAGGTGGCCGCCGAGCGCGACCTGGTCGTGGAGGAGGCGGCCACCGGCTTCTGCGGGGCGGTGGTGCGCTGCGAGAGGACGGCGGAGGGGTTCACCGTCACCCTGGAGGACCGTTTCGGCAAGCACCGGGTGTTCCCGCTGGTGCCGCGCGGCTTCCTGCTGGAGGGCCGGGTCGTCACCCTGGTCCGCCCGGCCGGCCCCGCCCCCTCCCGCGCCCCGGGCCGCACCGCCTCCGGCTCGGTCGCCGTCCCCGGCGCCCGCGCCCGGGTCGCCCGCGAGTCCCGCATCTACGTCGAGGGGCGGCACGACGCCGAACTGGTCGAGCGGGTGTGGGGCGACGACCTGCGGATCGAGGGCGTCGTCGTCGAGTACCTGCGGGGCATCGACGACCTGCCCGCGATCGTCGCCGACTTCGCCCCCGGCCCCGGCCGCCGCCTCGGCGTCCTGGTCGACCACCTGCTCCCGGGCACCAAGGAGCACCGCATCGCCGCCCAGGTCACCGGTACGTCGGTGCTGGTCGTCGGCCACCCCTACATCGACATCTGGCAGGCCGTGAAGCCGTCGAGCGTCGGCATCCCCGCCTGGCCCGCCGTCCCCCGCGGCGAGGACTGGAAGGAGGGCACCTGCCGCCGCCTCGGCTGGCCGGCGGACACCCCGGCCGCCTGGAGGCACATCCTCTCGAAGGTGCACAGCTACAAGGACCTGGAGCCCGAACTCCTCGGCCGGGTGGAGGAACTGATCGACTTCACCACGCTCCCGGACTGACGGAGAACGGCCGCCATTGGACCACTGATCAGTCCACCAAATCCCGCACGACCCCGTCCGCGAGGAGCCTGCCCTGGAGGGTGAGGGCAGCGCGGCCCTGCTCGTACGGGCCTGCGGCGAGGAGGCCGTCCGCGAGGGCGCGGGCGGCGGCGGTGCGGCCGGTCGCGGTGAGGAGGGAGAGCGGGACGCCCTGCTCCAGGCGCAGTTCCAGGAGGATGCGCTCCACCCGGCGGTCCTCGTCGGCGAGGACCTCGCGGGCCTGGGCGGGGGTGCGGTGCTCGGCGAGGGCCCGGGCGTAGGCGGCGGGGTGCTTGGCGTTCCACCAGCGGACGCCGCCGACGTGGCTGTGGGCGCCCGGGCCGGCGCCCCACCAGTCGGCGCCGGTCCAGTAGAGCTCGTTGTGGCGGCAGCGGCCCTCGGGGGTGGTCGCCCAGTTGGAGACCTCGTACCAGGCGAAGCCGGCCGCGCTGAGCGCCTGTTCGGCGATGAGGTAGCGGTCGGCGTGCACGTCGTCGTCGATCATCGGCAGTTCGCCGCGCTTGACGCGGGCGGCGAGCCGGGTGCCGTCCTCGACGATGAGGGAGTACGCGGAGACGTGGTCGGGCCCGGCGCCGATGGCGGCGTCCAGGGAGGCCCGCCAGTCGTCGTCGCTCTCGCCGGGGGTGCCGTAGATGAGGTCGAGGTTGACGTGCTCGAAGCCGGCCGCGCGGGCCTCGGCGACGCAGGCCTCGGGGCGGCCGGGGGTGTGGTGGCGGTCGAGCAGCCGCAGCACGTGCGGGCGGGCGCTCTGCATGCCGAAGGAGATCCGGTTGTAGCCGCCCTCGCGCAGTTCGGCCAGGTAGGCCGGGTCGACGGACTCCGGGTTGGCCTCGGTGGTGACCTCGGCGTCGTCGGCGAGCCCGAACTCGTCGCGGATCGCGGCGAGCATCTTCACCAGGTCGCGGGCGGGCAGCAGGGTCGGGGTGCCGCCGCCGAGGAAGACGGTGCGCACCGGCAGGTCGGCGGAGCCCAGCACCTTCCGGGCGAGCCGGATCTCGGCGACCACGTTGTCCGCGTACGTCTCCTGGGAGGCGACGGCACCGGAGGAGCGCAGCTCGGTGGCGGTGTAGGTGTTGAAGTCGCAGTAGCCGCAGCGGCTGGCGCAGTAGGGCACGTGCAGGTAGAAGCCGAACGGCCGCGAGCCGAGCCCGGTGAGGGCGTGCGCGGGCAGGGAGCCGTCGGACGGCACCGGTTCGCCGTCGGGGAGTGCGGAGGGCATGCCCCCATTGTCCCGTACGGCCCGCCCGAACCGGCGCGGGCCGGCGGACCGTACGGGACGGGCGGGCTCAGGCCTCGTTGGCGCCCGCGTACATCGCGGCGACGGCGTCCGCGTAGACCCGCTCGACGACCGGGCGCTTGATCTTCAGGCTCGGGGTGAGCTCGCCGTGCTCGACGTCGAGGTCGCGCGGCAGCAGGTGGAACTTCTTGATCGTCTGCCAGCGCTGCAGCTCGCCGTTGAGCCGCTTGACGAAGCCCTCGATCAGCTTGTGCACGGCCGGGTCGGCGGCGACCTCGGCGTAGGACTTGCCGGCCAGGCCGTGCTCGGCGGCCCACGGCATGATCACCGACTCGTCGAGGCCGATCAGCGCGGTGCAGTAGTTGCGGCCGTTGCCGATCACCAGGATGTTGCTGGCGAACGGGCACACCGCCTTGAACTTGCCCTCGACCTCGCTGGGCGCCACGTACTTGCCGCCGGAGGTCTTGAACAGGTCCTTCTTGCGGTCGGTGATGCGCAGGAAGCCGTCCGGGGTGAGCTCGCCGATGTCCTCGGTGTGGAACCAGCCGTCCGGCTCCAGGACCTCGGCGGTCTTCTCCGGCAGGTTGTGGTAGCCGCGCATGACGCCGGGGCCGCGCAGCAGGATCTCGCCGTCCTCGGCGATCCGCACCTCGGTGCCGGGCAGCGGGCGGCCGACGGTGCCGATCCGCACGTCCTCCCGGCGGTTGACGCAGGAGCCGGCGCTGGTCTCGCTGAGCCCGTAGCCCTCCAGGATGGGCACGCCGGCGCCGAGGAAGAAGTAGCCGATCTCGGGGGCGAGGGCGGCGCTGCCGGACACCGCGCCGCGGAACCGGCCGCCGAAGGCCGCCCGGATCTTGGCGTACACCAGTCTGTCGGCCAGCGCGTGCTGCAGCCGCAGGCCGAGCGGGGCGCTCTCGGTGCCGGTGGCGATCCGGCTCTCCTGGACGACCCGGGCGTACTCGCGGGCGACCTGGGCGGCCCACATGAAGATCTTGTACTTGGCGCCGCCCTCGGCCCGGGCCTTGCCGGCGATGCCGTTGTAGACCTTCTCGAAGATGCGCGGCGCGGAGGCCATCGTGGTCGGCCGGATGACCGGCAGGTTGTGGATGATCCGGTCGACCCGGCCGTCCAGGGCCATCACGTGCCCGGTGGCGATCTGGCCGGAGATCAGGGTCTTGCCGAAGACGTGCGACAGCGGCAGCCACATGTACTGGACGTCGTCGGCGGCCAGCAGGCCGCTGACCTCCTGGGCCCGCCCCTCGTACGCCCAGCAGTCGTGCACCAGGCGCACGCCCTTGGGGCGGCCGGTGGTGCCGGAGGTGTAGATGAGGGTGGCGAGCTGCTCCTTGTCGAGCGCGGCCACGGCCTTCTCGACGGCGTCCGGGTGCTCCTCCAGGTACGCGGCGCCGCGCCGCTCCAGCTCGCCGAGGGTGATCACCTCCAGGCCGGCCGCCTCGGGCGTCCCGGCCGGGGCGTCGAAGAGGACGACGGTGCGCAGCTCGGGCAGCTGGTCGATCTGCTCGACGGCCTTGGCCAGCTGGGCGGCGTTCTCGGCGAACAGCGCCTTGGAGCCGGAGTCGGACAGGATGAAGGCGGTCTCGTCCGTGTTGGTGCTGGGGTAGACCGTGGTGATGGCGGCGCCCGCGCACATCGCCCCGAGGTCGGCGAGCACCCACTCGAGCCTGGTGGAGGAGGCCAGCGCGACCCGGTCCTCCGCCTGGATGCCGAGCGCCATCAGGCCGGCCGCCACCGCCTTGACCCGGACGGCGGTCTGCGCCCAGGTGAGCGAACGCCACTGCTCCGCGCCGGGGGCGCCGTCCGCGGCCTGCGGGTCGACCGCCGCGGGGTAGCGGTAGGCCTCGGCGTTCGGGGTGAGGGCGACGCGCTCCAGGAACAGGTGGGCGACGGAGGCGGGGCGCCCGGCGACGATGTCGGCACTGCCGGAGCCGATCAGGGACTGCGCGGAACTCAACGAGGACCTCCGGAGGCGGGTGGCCGTCTGAGGGGTGGCGCGGCGCCGTGGGGGCCGGTCGCCGGGCCCGCTCGCGACCGGTGCGGAAACCTGCGTGGTACCGGCCAGTAACAAGGGGGCAACCAGCAGCCTAGGGGGAAATCGGTCATTCCGTAAGAGGGCGGGCCCAGCTGGCACACCCCCACCGGGCCGGTGCCCGCCCACCCCGGCCGCCCCGCCACCACCCCACCGCCGCCCCACCCC
>NZ_JZKH01000110.1 GCF_000961885.1 Streptomyces rubellomurinus | reverse complement strand
CTCGGTGTACGTCACCCGCAAGGGCGGCACCATCGTCACCTGCGCCTCCACCTCCGGCTACATGCACCAGTACGACAACCGCTACCTGTGGATGTCGCTCAAGCGCATCGTCGGCTCGCACTTCGCCAACTACCGCGAGGCGTTCGAGGCCAACCGCCTGATCGCCAAGGGCAAGATCCACCCCACCGTGTCCAAGGTCTACTCGCTGGAGGAGACCGGCCAGGCCGCCCTGGACGTGCACCACAACAAGCACCAGGGCAAGGTCGGCGTGCTCTGCCTGGCCCCCGAGGAGGGCCTGGGCGTGCGCGACGCCGAGTTCCGCGCCCAGCACATCGACGCCATCAACCGCTTCCGGAACGTGTGAGACGGACCAGATGACTGAGCCTCAGAAGCGCGACCGCCCCTGGCTGATGCGGACCTACGCCGGGCACTCCACCGCGAGCGACTCCAACGCGCTCTACCGGCGGAACCTGGCGAAGGGCCAGACCGGCCTGTCCGTCGCCTTCGACCTGCCGACCCAGACCGGCTACGACTCCGACCACATCCTCGCCCGCGGCGAGGTGGGCCGGGTCGGCGTCCCGGTCGGGCACGTCGGCGACATGCGCACCCTGTTCGACGGCATCCCGCTCGAGCAGACCAACACCTCCATGACGATCAACGCCACCGCGATGTGGCTGCTGGCGCTCTACCAGGTGGTCGCCGAGGAGCAGGGCGCGGACATCGCCAGGCTCACCGGCACCACCCAGAACGACATCGTCAAGGAGTACCTGTCGCGCGGGACGCACGTCTTCCCGCCCGGCCCCTCGGTGCGCCTGATCACCGACATGATCGCCTACACGGTCGGCAACATCCCCAAGTGGAACCCGATCAACATCTGCAGCTACCACCTGCAGGAGGCCGGGGCGACGCCCGTCCAGGAGATCGCCTACTCGATGTGCACCGCGATCTCGGTGCTCGACGCCGTCCGCGACTCCGGCCAGGTGCCGGTCGAGCGGATGGGCGAGGTGGTCGCCCGGATCTCCTTCTTCGTGAACGCCGGCGTGCGCTTCGTCGAGGAGATGTGCAAGATGCGCGCCTTCGGCCGGCTCTGGGAGAAGGTGACCCGGGAGCGCTACGGCGTCACCGACCCGAAGCAGCGGCGGTTCCGCTACGGCGTGCAGGTCAACTCGCTCGGCCTGACCGAGGCCCAGCCGGAGAACAACGTCCAGCGGATCGTGCTGGAGATGCTGGCCGTCACGCTGTCCAAGGACGCCCGCGCCCGCGCCGTCCAACTCCCCGCCTGGAACGAGGCGTTGGGCCTGCCCCGGCCGTGGGACCAGCAGTGGTCGCTGCGCATCCAGCAGGTGCTGGCGTACGAGTCGGACCTGCTGGAGTACGGCGACATCTTCAACGGCTCCGAGGTGATCGAGGCCAAGACCGCCGAACTGCTGGCCGGTGCCGAGGCGGAGATCGCCAAGGTGCTGGAGATGGGCGGCGTCATCCCGGCCGTCGAGTCCGGCTATCTGAAGTCCAACCTGGTCTCCTCGCACGCTGCCCGCCGGGCCCGGATCGAGGCCGGCGAGGACAAGATCGTCGGCGTCAACTGCTTCGACACCACCGAGGAGAGCCCGCTCACGGCCGACCTCGACACCGCGATCATGGTGGTCGACCCGGCCTCCGAGCAGTCCGTGCTCGCCAACCTGGAGGCCTGGCGCGGCAGCCGCGACGAGGCCGCCGCCCAGCAGGCGCTCGCCGAGCTCAAGGCCGTCGCCGCCACCGACGCCAACCTGATGCCGGCCACCCTCGCCTGCGCCCGGGCCGGCGTCACCACCGGCGAGTGGTCCTTCGCCCTGCGCGAGGTCTTCGGCGAGTACCGGGCGCCCACCGGCGTCGGTGGCGCCCCGGTGGCCGTGGCCGCCGAGCCCGGCGGCGAACTCGCCCAGGTCCGCGACGCGGTGGCCGCCACCGCCGAGGAGCTGGGTGCCGGGAAGCTGCGCCTGCTGGTCGGCAAGCCCGGCCTGGACGGGCACTCGAACGGTGCCGAGCAGATCGCCGTACGGGCCCGCGACGCCGGGTTCGAGGTGGTCTACCAGGGCATCCGGCTCACCCCGGAGCAGATCGTCTCCGCCGCCGTCGCGGAGGACGTGCACTGCGTGGGCCTGTCCATCCTCTCCGGCGCGCACTCCGAGCTCGTCCCCGACGTGCTGAAGCGGCTGCGCCGGGCCGGGGTGGAGGATGTTCCGGTGATCGTGGGTGGCATCATCCCGGCAGCGGACGGCGAGGCCCTCAAGGCCGCCGGCGTCGCCGCCGTGTTCACCCCGAAGGACTTCGGCATCACCACCATCATCGGCCGGATCGTGGACGAGATCCGGCTGGCCAACAAGCTCCAGCCGTGGACGCCCGCACCGACCGCGGCAACCAGCTGACCACTGGGAAGGAACCCTCGATTTCCATGACTGCTGTCAACCGACTGCGCCCGCGCCGCTCCTGCCTCGCCGTACCGGGCAGCAACCCGCGCTTCCTGGAGAAGGCCCAGGGCCTGCCGGCCGACCAGGTCTTCCTCGACCTGGAGGACGCCTGCGCCCCGCTGGTCAAGGAGAGCGCCCGGCACAACATCGTCGACGCCCTCAACAACGGCGACTGGGGCAACAAGACCCGCGTCGTGCGCGTCAACGACTGGACCACGCACTGGACCTACCGCGACGTGATCACCGTCGTCGAGGGCGCCGGCCAGAACCTCGACTGCATCATGCTGCCCAAGGTGCAGACCGCCGAGCAGGTCAAGGCGCTCGACCTCCTGCTCACCCAGATCGAGAAGACCATGGGCTTCGAGGTCGGCAAGATCGGCATCGAGGCGCAGATCGAGAACGCCAAGGGCCTGATCAACGTCGACGCGATCGCCGAGGCCTCGCCGCGCGTGGAGACCATCATCTTCGGCCCGGCCGACTTCATGGCCTCGATCAACATGAAGTCCCTGGTGGTCGGCGAGCAGCCCCCCGGCTACCACGCCGACGCCTACCACTACATCCTGATGCGCATCCTGATGGCCGCCCGCGCCAACGACCTGCAGGCCATCGACGGCCCGTACCTGCAGATCCGCAACGCGGAGGGCTACCGCGAGGTGGCCGGCCGCTCCGCCGCGCTCGGCTTCGACGGCAAGTGGGTGCTGCACCCGGACCAGGTCGCCATCGCCAACGAGGTCTACTCGCCCTCGCAGGAGGACTACGACCACGCCGAGCTGATCCTCGACGCCTACGACTGGTGCACCTCCGAGGCCGGCGGCTTCAAGGGCTCCGCGATGCTCGGCGACGAGATGATCGACGAGGCCAGCCGCAAGATGGCCCTGGTCATCTCCGGCAAGGGCCGGGCCGCCGGCATGCAGCGCACCTCGAAGTTCGAAGCCCCGGAGGCCTGATCATGCAGTTCGGACGCACCTACGAGGAGTTCGAGGTCGGCGCGGTCTACAAGCACTGGCCCGGCAAGACGGTCACCGAGTACGACGACCACCTCTTCTGCCTGCTCACCATGAACCACCACCCGCTCCACATGGACACCAACTATGCGGAGAAGACGACGGACTTCGGCAAGAACGTCGTGGTGGGCAACTACATCTACTCGCTGCTGCTCGGCATGTCCGTCCCGGACGTCTCCGGCAAGGCGATCGCCAACCTGGAGATCGAGTCGCTGCGGCACGTCGCGCCGACCTTCCACGGCGACACCATCTACGGCGAGACCACCGTGCTCGACAAGTGGCCCTCCAAGTCCAAGGACGACCGGGGCATCGTCTACGTCGAGACCAAGGGGTACAAGCAGGACGGCACGGTCGTCTGCATCTTCCGCCGCAAGGTGATGGTGCCGACCGAGACGTACATCAAGGAGCGCGGCGGCGAGCAGCCCGGGCGCCCCACCCCGCTCTCCTGACTCCTCCCGAAGAGCTCCTCCCGAAAAGAAAGACCCCGGACGGGGCGGCCGCCGTCATCGGCCGACCCCCACCCGGAACGGGGGCCCTGCTGCCGCAGCCACGCCGGCAGGGCCCCCGGCAATCCCCCCCCCGGACCCTCAGAACAAATCGGAGCCGCACGATGGGACGCCTGGCACAGACCGACGGCCTCACCGAGATCCAGCGGGACATCCTCGCCACCGTGCGGGATTTCGTCGACAAGGAGATCATTCCGGTCGCGACCGAGCTGGAGCACAAGGACGAGTACCCGACCGCCATCGTCGAGGGCATGAAGCAGCTCGGGCTGTTCGGCCTCACCATCCCCGAGGAGTACGGCGGCCTCGGCGAGTCCCTGCTCACCTACGCCCTGGTGGTCGAGGAGATCGCCCGCGGCTGGATGTCCGTCTCCGGGATCGTGAACACCCACTTCATCGTGGCGCACATGATCAACGCCCACGGCACCCAGGAGCAGAAGGACTACTTCCTGCCGAAGATGGCCGCCGGCGAGCTCCGCGGCGCCTTCTCGATGTCCGAGCCCGGTCTCGGCTCGGACGTTTCCGCCATTTCCACCAAGGGCGTCAAGGACGGCGACTTCTACGTCCTCAACGGCCAGAAGATGTGGCTCACCAACGGCGGCACCTCCACCCTGGTCGCGGTCCTGTGCAAGACCGACGAGGGCGGCAGCACCCCGTACAAGAACATGACCACCTTCCTGATCGAGAAGACGGCCGGCTTCGGCCCGAACCCGACCGTGCCCGGCCTCACCGTGCCCGGGAAGATCGAGAAGATGGGCTACAAGGGCGTCGACACCACCGAGCTGGTGCTGGAGGACGTCCGGATCCCGGCCGACCGCGTCCTCGGCGGCGTCCCCGGCAAGGGCTTCTACCAGATGATGGACGGCGTCGAGGTCGGCCGCGTCAACGTCGCCGCCCGCGGCTGCGGCGTCGCCCGCCGCGCCTTCGAGCTGGGCATCTCCTACGCCCAGCAGCGTTCCACCTTCGGCAAGAAGATCGCCGAGCACCAGGCCATCCAGTTCAAGCTGGCCGAGATGGCCACCAAGGTCGAGGCCGCGCACCAGATGATGGTCATGGCCGCCCGCAAGAAGGACAGCGGCCAGCGCAACGACCTGGAAGCCGGCATGGCCAAGTACCTGGCCTCCGAGTACTGCAAGGAGGTCGTCGAGGACGCCTTCCGCATCCACGGCGGCTTCGGCTTCTCCAAGGAGTACGAGATCGAGCGCCTCTACCGCGAGGCCCCGATGCTGCTCATCGGTGAAGGAACTGCGGAGATCCAGAAGATGATCGTCGGGCGCCGGCTCCTCGAGGAGTACAAGATCGCCGAGTGATCGGCCTCCGATCACCGGATGATCACCGGTCGATCAGCGGGCGATCACCGCGCGGTCGCGGTTCGATCGCTGGTTGATCGCTGATAGGTCGCCGATTGATCGCTGATCGGTCGCTGATCGGTCGCTGATCGGTCGCCTTCCGATCACCGGGCCGCGGGCGGGGAACGCCCGCGGCCCCCGCGAACAGCCGGGAGACGGGCGTGCGGGCCCGCCCCGGCAGAGCGCCGTGCCCCGTCACGGGCCCGGCCTGGTCCGCCTGGGTCCGGCACGGCCCTCCGGAAGCGGCCGCAGGGCGTACAGCTGCAGCAACGCGCCCTGCGGCCGCTTCCGTACACCCGTTTCCGGGCGTCCCGGCCGTTTCCCCCGGCCCCTCGACCCCCCGCTGCCCCGGCGGGTTCAGCCCGCTCCGCCGCTGAGACAAGAGTCACCAGCCGCGCCCGGTCCCTTGGGAACCGGAGCGGGCCGAGCTACGGTCATAGAGGTGGGTGCGTGTACGCGCTCCCGCCGGACACATGAACGAGCAGGCGGGTTGCCCACCCACCGTGTGCTCCCGATAGCATCCACCGGGACAGCAAGCCGTCCCTCTATTACCGATCCCGCGGTGGCCCCCCGTCCAGCGGCCATGATCCCCCGCGACAAAGGTCTTCGATGCCCATCAGCCCGTCCCCTCACACCTCCGTCACGGACCGCGACGTCCTCGCAGCCCGGACGGCCGGTCGGCGACCCCGCGTGACCATCGCGCGCGGAGCCACCCCCTGGTTCGTCCCCACCCTCGCCACGGCCGCCGTGACCACCGCCCTCACCCGGCGCAGCGGCAAGTGGGCCCTGGCGGCGGTCCCCGCCTGCGCGCTGAGCGCGGGCATGCTGTGGTTCTTCCGCGACCCCGAGCGTGAGATCGGCACGGGCAGAGTGATCTCCCCCGCGGACGGCGTGGTGCAGAGCATCGACGCCTGGCCGGACGGCCGCACCCGCGTCGCGATCTTCATGAGCCCGCTCAACGTCCACGTCAACCGCGCGCCCCTTCCGGGCACGGTGACGTCGGTCGAGCACGTCGCGGGCGGCTTCGTGCCCGCGTTCAACAAGGACAGCGACCAGAACGAGCGGGTCGTCTGGCACTTCGACACCGAACTCGGCGACATCGAGATGGTCCAGATCGCGGGGGCCGTGGCCCGCCGCATCGTGCCGTACGTGGCCGCCGGTACCAAGGTCGAGCAGGGAGACCGGATCGGCCTGATCCGGTTCGGGTCCCGGGTCGACACCTACCTGCCGGCCGGCGTCGAGGTCGGCGTCGAGGTCGGCCAGAAGACCACAGCCGGGGTGACGCGCCTTGACCGTGACTGATCCTGAGACAATCGTCGGCCTGGACGACGAGGAGACGTCCCTGCGCCGCCGCCGCTGGGCGCGCGACCGCGAGCTGCGCGCCCCGCGCTCTCCGCAGCACCTGTCCACCGCCGACTTCCTGACCCTGGGGAACGCCGTCTGCGGCTTCCTGGCGATCTACTCGATCACCACCGGGGTCCTCGTCCCGCACATCACCAACCCGGACGCCGCTCCGGACCGGCACAGCGCCGCCACCGCGGTCACGCTGCTGCTGATCGGCTCGATGTGCGACCTCTTCGACGGCCTGGTGGCGCGCAAGCTGCGCTCCTCGGCCCTCGGGGCGGAACTGGACAACCTGGCCGACCTGATCAGCTTCGGCATCGCGCCGGCCTACTTCGTCGCGGTCTGGGGCATGGTCTCGTCGACCGGCTCCAGCAGCAAGCTCTCGGCGCTCATCGCGCTGACCGTGCTGCTCGCGGTCGTGCTGCGGCTGGCCCGCTTCTCGGCCGTCAAGATGCGGCCCGGGGTGTTCCAGGGCATGCCCTGCCCGATGGGCGCGATGACGGTGATCGCCATCGTGCTGCTCGACCCGCCGTTCCAGCTCGGTCTGCTCGCCATCTTCGGCGCCGCGTACCTGATGGTCAGCCGGATCGAGTACCCGAAGCCGCAGGGGCTGCTGGCCACCGCGACGCTCTGCTGGATCGTCGTCTCCATCGGCTGCCTGGCCGCCTGGGCGACCGGCCTGCCGGGCGGCGACGCGCTGCTGCACGTCGGTGCGTTCGCCCAGATCACGCTGGCCGCGATGGCGCCGCTGCTGGTCATCCGGCGCAAGGTCGGGCAGAAGGTCGGCGACGTCCGCGCCCGGCGGGCGGAGTCGCGGCTCGGCTGAGACCGATCGCTTGCACGCGGAAGGGCCCGGAACCTGGTGGTTCCGGGCCCTTCTTCCGTTTGCCTTCCGTCTGCGCCGACCGCTACGCGCCGCCGTTGTGGACGCTGAACGCGGAACGGCGGGCGGCCCGCGCCACGCCCGGGTCCGGGTGCACGCCCGAGACCGCCGTCAGCACCGAGGCCGCGCGCGGGTGACCCGACTGCCGGGCCCGGGCGAACAGCCGCACCGGGTCGCCGGCCGAGGCGCCCTCGACGTGCCCGACCAGCAGCTCCGTCTCGCCGTGGTCCAGCACCGCCGCCGCGGTGTCCACCCACAGCCAGGCCGCGTCCTCCGCGCCCAGCACGTCCGCCGGGGAGACCCCCTCGTCCGCGCGCTCGGCCAGCCACAGCAGCGCGTACGGGCGCAGCACCGGCTCGTCCACCGCCGCCCGCACCGCCTGCTCCGCCGGGCCGCCGGCCACCCGCAGCGCCTCGAAGGCCAGGCCGCGCACCAGCGCGTCGTCACCCTGGGCCGCGTCCAGCAGCTCGGCCACCGCGCGGTCCGCGGGGCGGGCCGCCACCCAGGCCCGGTACTCCGCCCGGGCCGGGCCCGGGGAGTAGTCGGCGCAGGCGTTCAGCAGCTCGAAGGCGCTCTGCTCGATGTGCCCGGCCGCGGTCTGCGCGACGGTGCAGATCTCCTCCAGCTTCGCCCGCACCGCCCAGTGGCCCAGCGGGGACAGCTCGGCGGCGTCGTCCGCGCGGACCACCGCGCCGACCGCCGCCAGGCCGTCCAGCATCCAGTCCAGTACGGCGGCCACGTCGGACGGCGCGGCCGGGGTGTCGATCTGCGGCTCCCGGCAGGTGCCGCGCACGGCCGACACGGCGGAGGCCGCGTGCGGCACCGGCGAGATGCCCGGGCCGACGGCGCCGCCCACGCGGCGCTCGTCCAGGCCGCGGCGCAGCAGCTCCAGCAGCTCGACGTCGGCGACCGGGCCGTCCACCAGGTGCAGGAAGGACAGCAGCTGCGGGGCCTGGTCGACGGCCTGGCCGGCCAGGACGGCGAACACGCCGCGCAGGGCGGCGGGCGGGACGGGCGCGAGCAGCGTCCAGGCGTCGAACAGCGCGGACCAGCCGCGCACCACGGCCTCGTCGTCGTGCTCCCAGGCGTGCAGGCGCCAGCCGGGGCCGGCTCCGCCGTCCCGGGCCTCCACCAGGCCGACCAGCAGGGCCTGGCCCCAGGCCTTCGCAGCGGCGCCGACTGTCATCGCCAGCGCGCGGCCCGCGGCGCGGGCGTCCTCGGGCAGCAGCTCGCCGCGCTTGTCGACCTCTTCCAGATCGCCGGCCCAGCGGGCGATCCGCACGGCGTCCACCAGCATCCGGCGGGCCAGCGGCGCCAGCTCGGCGGGGGCGGGGAAGCCCTCCGGGACCGGAACCCGGCCCCGCCCGGGCGCCGGGGCCGGGCCCCGTCGGCGGGGTACGCCGGGCCTGGGTACACCGGCCCCGCCCGGCCTGCCACCGGCTGGCCGGTGGGCCGTACCGGGGAGACGGGTCACCGTCGCACCGGTACCGATCGTCGGTTGGAGCGGGGCATCACGGTCGCGCGGGTTCCGAGACGTCACGTCGAGCAGTCTTCCCCTTGCACGGGCCTTCTGTCACATCCGGTTGTCCGTACGACCGGACGCGCCCGGACGGCACCTCCGCAAGATCGGGCAACAGTGGCAAACCGGCTGGCCGGAAACGTGTGGCGGGTCCATGCCAGGGTGCGCGGGTCGGTCGCGGTGCCCGACCGGGCGGTCACGCTCCGTGTACGGGCGCCCGCCGGAGCCGCCCGGGCCGTCGGACGGGCGGGACGGAAATCGGACCCTTCGGTTTCGGGATCCGCGTTTCGGGTTCCGCGTTCCGCGTTCCGCACGGAAAGTCGACGGGGCCGACTTCTCGCGCACAACGGGGCGGCGGGAAAGCGAATGGAGAAGCGGGCATCGACTTCGCGTGCGGTGCGGACCGCCGGGCGAGCGCCGAAGATCGGCCACGGACGAACCGGGTTCGGGAGCGGCGAAAGCGCGGGAAGTCGGCCGGTCCGACTTCCCGCGCTTTCGCATTCGTTCCTGGGAGCTCACAGGAGATCACAGGAGATCACAGGAGGGGGGTGAGCCAGCGGCGGAGGAGTTCGGTGTAGCGCTCGGGGGCGGAGTTCCACAGCGCGGCGTGGTCGGCGCCGGGGAAGGCCTGGAGGCTGACCACGCCGTGCCGGGCGTGGGCGAGGTGCTCGGCGGCCCGCAGCGGGGCGATCGGGTCGTCCGGGCTCTGCAGCAGCAGGGTGGGCACGTGCAGGTCGGCGCCCTCGGCGATGCGGGCGAAGTCGGCGAGGTCGACGCCGGTGCGGCCCTGGGCGGCGAGCGCGCCGAGCTCGGCGACGGCGCCGGACCAGCCGGCCCGGCGGGCGTCGCGCCGGGCACTGGCCTGGAGGTCCAGCACCGGCGAGTCCAGGATCAGGCCGCGGACGGCGTGCGACCAGGCGGAGCGGGCGGCGGCCTGCAGGACCATGGTCGCGCCGACCGACCAGCCGTACAGGATGACCTTGCCCGCGCCGTTGTCGAGCGCCAGCCGGATCGCCGACTCGACGTCCCGCCACTCGGTCTCGCCGAAGTGGCTGAGCCCGTCCGGGGAGGCGGGGGCACCTTCGTCGCCGCGGTAGGTGACGGCCAGCGCGGGCATGCTGAGCCGGTCCAGGACGGGGAGCACCGGGAGCGTCTGCTGCCGGTCGGCGCCGGGGCCGTGCACCAGGATCACCCAGGTGCCGCGTTTGCCGTCGACGTACCAGGCGGGGAGGTCGCCGAGTTCGCCCTCGGCGGTGGTCCCGGTGAAGGGGAGGCCGAGCGCCGTGGTCGGGTCGCCGAGCAGGACGCGCGGGGTGAAGCGGACCTCGGTGCCGGGAGCCAGGGTGCCCCGGTCGGCCCGGACGAGCCGCCGGGTGACGCCCTGCGCGTCGCTGTGCAGCACCTCCTCGACGACGGCATGGCCGCTGCCCTCCCACTCGACCGCCCAGCGGCCGGGGCGCAGGCTCTCCGGGCGGCGGGTGAAGGTGACCCGGCCGGCGGCGAGGCGCTGGACGACGAGCGGCCCGGACTCCGGCGCGGCGGTCTCCGGCCGCACCATCCGCTCCGAGGCCTTGCGACCGACCACCAGGACGGCGGCCCCTACGGCGGCGGCCGCCACGACGGCTGCGGTTCCCCAACGCATTTCGTTCCCCGCTCTGCTGGTCGGTCCGGGCGGTGTTCGTGCACCAGTTCACCGGCGGGCGGCGCGCCGGGCCACCGGGCTGGGCCGTCCGGGGCACGGGGACGGGGGATCAGGCGGGATTTCGGTGGTCCGGTGGCCGAGAAGTCGCCAGGAGTTCCAGGAAGCGGTCGGTGAGGCGCCCGGCGACGGGTCTGACGCCCGGGGCGCCCCAGTGGCCGGGGACGGCGTGCTCCTGATGGAGGGTGGCCAGGGCGGCGGCCAGGTCGTCGCGGTCGGCCGGGACGATCCGGGCGACGGCCGCCAGGTGCGCCTGCCAGCGGCCGTCCACGCAGCGCCGCAGCAGCCGGTCGAGGGCGTCCCGGCGGCCGGTGGCCTCGACGAGGGCGGCGGGGGCCAGCCCGAGCGTCTCCGCCAGGGCGCGGGTCGCGGCCGCGTCGCCCTCCCAACGGCCGGTCCGTTCGGCCTCCCGGTAGACGGGCAGGGCGACGCCGATCCGGCCGGCGGCCGCCTGCTGGGTCAGTTCGCGGGCCAGCCGGTGGTCGCGCAGCCCCACCGGGCGGGTGCCCATCAGCTGGGCGGCGGTGCACCACAGGACGCGGGCGAGCGCGACCAGCTCCGTCTCGTCCGGGTGCAGCTCACCGCTCTCCCAGGCGCGCACGTGGGCGGGCAGCAGCCTGACGCCGTGTGCGGCCAGTCCGTCCGCGACCTGCTCGGGCGTCAGGCCGAGGCCGGTGCGGTGGGAGCGGGCGGCGGCGGGCGAGAACGGCACCGGGAGCGGGGCCGGGGGCTGTCTGCGGCGCATGGCCGAACGGTAGGGGCGTGCGGCGGGCCGGGCCCAGGTGCCGAAGCCACGAAGCGGCCGGGGCGGGGCCGGCGTACGGCTGGGCGATCGCACAGCTCGGCGCGGTGCGCGCTGTGACCAACCCCTCCGTGACCTCGGTTGACTGCCGGTTCGGCAGCGTGATGGGATTCCGGGGCCAAACGGAGGCATGGAGAGGAAGCCGGTGCGAGTCCGGCGCGGTCCCGCCACTGTCACCGGGGAGCACGCTCGGACAACGCCACGGCGGGCTGTCAGTTATCGCTGGGGGCTGCTGGAAGGCCCGGGAGTGCGTCCGACCCGGAAGCCAGGAGACTCTCGCCCCCGGTACGTCGAGCCAGGGCGCGGACCCTGAGTGAGGACACGCACGCGATGCAGGCTGCCCCACCCCGCCGGACTTCGAGCTGCCTTCCGCCGTGCGCCCGGTAGCCGCGCGGGCCGTCGACGCGCGGGCGCTCGCCGCGCGCCCCATACGCCCGGCGGCCCGGGCCGCCGCGTTCGCGCTGGGCGCCGTCGCCGGGTACGCCGTCGACGCCCGTTTCGCCGATCCCCGCCGCGGCCACCCGGTGGCCGCCTTCGGCACCGCTGCGACCGGGCTGGAGCGGCGGCTGTGGCGGGACGGCCGGGCGGCCGGCGCGGCGTACACGGCGCTGTGCGTGGGCACCGTCGCGGCCGGCGCGCTCGCCCTGGACCGCACAGTCGGCCGGCGCCCGCTGGGCCGGGCGGCGCTCGCGGCGGCCGCGACCTGGACGGTGCTCGGCGGCACCTCGCTGACCCGGGAGGCGCGCGCCATCGGCCGCTCGCTGGCCGCCGGCGACCTGGCGGCCGCCCGGGAGCGGCTGCCGCACCTGTGCGGGCGGGACCCGAGCGCCCTGGACGAGCAGCAGATCGCCCGCGCCGTCGTCGAGTCGGTGGCCGAGAACACCGCCGACGCCGTGGTCAACGCGCTGGCCTGGGGCGCCCTGGCGGGCACGCCGGGCCTGCTGGCGTTCCGTGCGGTCAACACCCTGGACGCGATGGTCGGCCACCGCTCGCCCCGCTACGCCCGGTTCGGCTGGGCCTCCGCCCGGCTGGACGACGTCGCGGGCTGGCCGGGCGCCCGGCTGACGGCGCTGCTGACGGTGGCTGCCGCCCCCGAGCCGCGGACCGCCTGGCGGGTCTGGCGGCGGGACGGCTCCGCGCACCCGAGCCCGAACGCGGGCCAGGCCGAGTCGGCCTTCGCCGGCGCGGTCGGCGTCCGGCTGGGCGGGACCTTGCAGTACGGCGAGCGGGTCGAGCACCGGCCCGTACTGGGCGAGGAGTTGCGGCCGGTGACGGTGGACGACATCGAGCGGGCCTGCACGCTGTCGCGGCGGGTCGGCGCGCTGGCGCTGGGTACGACGGTCGCGGGGCACGTGCTGCTGCGCGCGTTCCGCAAGAGGGGTGGGGCATGAGCGAGCGATGGGGGTACCCCCGGCCGGAGGCTGGGGGAGAGCGAGCCATCGGAAGGTGCGCACGGTGCGAAGCGCCCGCCGGGCGAAGCGAGGCGGGAGTATGAGCAACGCGCTGCTGGTCGCCGGGACGACCTCGGACGCGGGCAAGAGCGTGGTCACGGCCGGGATCTGCCGCTGGCTGGTCCGTCAGGGCGTGCGGGTCGCGCCGTTCAAGGCGCAGAACATGTCGCTGAACTCCTTCGTCACCGCGGACGGCGCCGAGATCGGCCGCGCCCAGGCGATGCAGGCGCAGGCGGCCCGGGTCGAGCCGGAGGCGGCGATGAACCCGGTGCTGCTGAAGCCGGGGGCGGACGGCCGCAGCCAGGTGGTGCTGCTCGGCAAGCCGGTCGCCGAGGTCGGCGCGCTGGACTACCGCGAGCGCAAGCCCGTCCTGCTGGAGCGCGCCCTGGAGTGCCTGGCCGACCTGCGCCGTCGCTACGACGTGGTGGTGTGCGAGGGCGCCGGCTCGCCGGCCGAGATCAACCTGCGCGACCGCGACATCGCCAACATGGGCCTGGCCACCGCCGCCGCCCTGCCCGTCGTGGTGGTCGGCGACATCGACCGCGGCGGGGTGTTCGCCGCGATGTACGGCACGCTGGCGCTGCTGTCGGCGGAGGACCAGCGGCACGTCGCCGGCTGGTTCGTCAACAAGTTCCGCGGCGACGGGCGGCTGCTCGCGCCCGGGCTGGAGATGCTGCGCGAGCTGACCGGCCGCCCGGTCCTGGGCACGCTGCCGATGCTGCCCGGGCTGTGGCTGGACGCCGAGGACTCGCTGGACCTGTCCACCGTGGTGGACCGGGTGGACGGGCGCGGGCCGCTCGGGGCGGACGTGCTGCGGGTCGCCGTGGTGCGCTTCCCCCGGCTGTCCAACTTCACCGACCTGGACGCGCTGGCGCAGGAGCCTGGCGTGCTGGTGCGCTGGGCGACCCGGCCGGAGGAACTGGCCGACGCCGACCTGGTGGTGCTGCCCGGCACCCGGGCCACCGTGGCCGACCTCGCCTGGCTGCGCGAGCGCGGCCTGGAGCCTGCGCTGAAGGCACGGGCGGCGGCCGGGCTGCCGATCCTCGGCGTCTGCGGCGGCTACCAGATGCTGGCGCGCTCGATCGACGACGCGGTGGAGTCCGGGGCGGGCCTCGTCCCGGGGCTCGGCCTGCTGCCGGCCGACATCCGGTTCGGCGTCGAGAAGGTGCTGGCCCGGCCGGTGGGCGAGGCGTACGGGCAGCGGGTCGAGGGGTACGAGATCCACCACGGGGTGGCCACGGTGGACGGCGGGGAGCCGTTCGTCTCCGATGGCCGTGGGCAGGGTCTGGACGGCTGCCGGGTCGGCTCGGTGTGGGGCACCACCTGGCACGGCGCGCTGGAGAACGACGGGTTCCGTCGCGAACTCCTGCGCGAGGTCGCCGAGTTGGCCGGGCGGGCGTTCATGCCGGCACCGGACACCTGCTTCGCCGAGGCGCGCGAGGCCCGGCTCGACCGGCTGGGCGACCTGATCGAGGAGCACGCGGACACCGACGCGCTGTGGAAGCTGATCGAGGGCGGGGTGCCGGCGGCCGGATCGCTGCCCTTCCTCCCGCCCGGGGCACCTGTGGGAGTGACGCATGACTGACGTCCGCTATCCGTTCACCGCGATCGTCGGCATGGCCGACCTGCGGCTCGGGCTGCTGCTCAACGCCGTCTCCCCGGCCGTGGGCGGCGTGCTGGTGCGCGGCGAGAAGGGCACCGCGAAGTCCACCATGGTGCGCGCGCTGGCCGGGCTGCTGCCCTCCATCGCCGCCGTGGACGGCTGCCGCTTCGCCTGCGACCCGGCCGCACCGGACCCGCAGTGCCCGGACGGGCCGCACACCTCCGTCGCCGGTCACGAACGACCCTCCCAGCTGGTCGAGTTGCCGGTCGGCGTGGCCGAGGACCGGATCGTCGGCTCGCTCGACCTGGAGCGGGCGCTCGCCGAGGGCGTCAAGGCGTACGAGCCCGGGCTGCTCGCCAAGGCGCACCGGGGCGTGCTCTACATCGACGAGGTGAACCTGCTCCAGGACCACGTCGTCGACCTGCTGCTGGACGCCGCCGCGATGGGCCGCTCGTACGTCGAGCGCGAGGGCGTGTCGGTGCGGCACGCGGCGCGGTTCCTGCTGGTCGGCACGATGAACCCGGAGGAGGGCGAGCTGCGGCCGCAGCTGCTCGACCGGTTCGGCCTGACCGTCGAGATCGCCGCCACCCGGGACCCGGCCGAGCGGGCCGAGGTCGTCCGGCGGCGGCTCGGGTACGACGCCGACCCGGCCGGCTTCGCGGCGCGGTTCGCCGAGGAGGAGCGGGAGCTCGCCGAACGCATCACCGCCGCCCGGGAGTTGCTGCCCAAGGTCGAGCTGACCGATGTGGCGCTGCGTCAGATCACCGCCGTGTGCGCCGCGTTCGAGGTGGACGGGCTGCGCGCGGACATCGTGATGGCGCGCACCGCCGTCGCGCTGGCCGCCTGGGCCGGGCGCACCGAGGTGCTGGAGGAGGACGTCCGCAAGGCCGCCCAGCTGGCGCTGCCGCACCGGCGGCGGCGCAACCCGTTCGACGCGCCCGGGCTGGACGAGGAGCAGCTGGACCGGACGCTGGAGGAGCACGCGCAGCCGGAGGAGCCGGCGGAGCCGGAACCCGAGGGGGACGGTCCTGATGGTGACGGGCCGGACAGCGGGCCCGACGGCGACGGCCCCGGCGACGGCGGCCCGGAGGACGGCGGCCCGGACGGCGGCGGCCCCGAGGGCGGTGGCGCCCCCGAGCCGTTCGACGGCGCCGCGCCGGAGCCGGGACCGGCCACCTCGGCCGAGGACGAGCCCGCGCAACCGCCCGTACCGGCCCAACACCCCGCGCCCGCACGGGAGTCGGCGCCCGTCGCGGCCGGCGACCCGTACCGGACCCGGCTGTTCACCGTGAAGGGCACCGGGCACGGCGCGCAGGGCCGCCGCTCCCCCGCCGAGACCACCGGCGGGCACACCGTCCGCGCCCGGCGGCCGCAGGGCACGCTGAGCCGGCTGCACCTGACCGCGACCCTGCAGGCCGCCGCGCCGCACCAGGTGGCGCGCGGGCGGGACGGCCGGGCGCTGGTGCTGCACCGGGACGACTTCCGCGAACAGGTGCGCCAGGGGCGGGAGTCCAACCTGGTGCTGTTCGTCGTCGACGCCTCCGGCTCGATGGCCGCCCGGCAGCGGATGACCGCCGTCAAGGGCGCCGTGCTGTCCCTGCTGATGGACGCCTACCAGCGGCGCGACAAGATCGGCATGGTCACCTTCCGGGGCGCCGACGCCGAGCTGGCGCTGCCGCCCACCTCCTCCGTCGAGGTCGGCGCCGCGCGGCTGGAGTCGCTGCCCACCGGCGGGCGGACCCCGCTGGCCGCCGGCCTGCTGCGCGCCCACGAGGTGCTGCGGGTCGAGCGGCTGCGCGACCCGAGCCGGCGCCCGCTGCTGGTCGTGGTGACCGACGGGCGGGCCACCGGCGGGCGGGACGCCGTCGCCCGGTCCCACCGCGCGGCCGCGCTGTTCGCCGCGCAGGGCACCGCCAGCGTGGTGCTGGACTGCGAGTCCGGCCCGGTCCGGCTGGGCCTGGCCCGCACCCTGGCCGGGCTGCTGGGCGGCTCCGCCGTCAGCCTGGACGAGCTGCGCGCCGAGGGCGTGGCCTCGCTCGTCCGCGAGAGCCGTTCCGTGAACTCCGCGCGGCCCGCGAACCCCGTGAGGCCCGCGAACACCGCGAACTCCGCGAAGCCCATCCGTTCGATGCGAAAGGCGGCCTGAGCCGACATGCCCAAGGGAGTCCCCGAGAGCGTCCCCGACGACGGCCTGACGACCCGTCAGCGCCGCACGCAGCCGATCACCGCCGTGCACACCGGCCCCGGCAAGGGCAAGTCCACGGCCGCGTTCGGCATGGCGCTGCGGGCCTGGAACCAGGGCTGGTCGGTCGGGGTGTTCCAGTTCGTGAAGTCCGCCAAGTGGAAGGTCGGCGAGGAGAACGCGCTGCGCGTGCTCGGCGCCTCCGGCGAGGGCGGCACCGTCGACTGGCACAAGATGGGCTCCGGCTGGTCCTGGATCCAGCGCTCCGCCGAGCAGGAGATGACCAGCGAGGAGGCGGCCAAGGAGGGCTGGGAGCAGGTCAAGCGCGACCTCGCGGCCGAGACCTACCGCTTCTACGTGCTGGACGAGTTCACCTACCCGATGCACTGGGGGTGGATCGACCCGGACGAGGTGGTCGCCGTGCTCAAGGACCGCCCCGGCAGCCAGCACGTCGTCATCACCGGCCGGTACGCGCCCGAGGCGCTGACCGAAGTCGCCGACCTGGTCACCGAGATGACCAAGGTCAAGCACCCCATGGACGCCGGCCGCAAGGGCCAGCGCGGTATCGAGTGGTGACCTCTTGAGCAACATCCCCCGCCTCGTCGTCGCCGCGCCCTCCTCCGGCGCCGGCAAGACCACCGTCGCCACCGGCCTGATCGCGGCGCTCGCCGCGCGCGGGCTGGCGGTGTCCCCGCACAAGGTCGGCCCGGACTACATCGACCCGGGCTACCACGCGCTCGCCGCCGGGCGCCCGGGCCGCAACCTGGACGCCTTCATGTGCGGGCCGGAGCGGATCGCGCCGCTGTTCCTGCACGGCGCGGCGGGCGCCGACGTCGCGGTGGTCGAAGGCGTCATGGGGCTGTTCGACGGGGCCTCCGGGCGCGGGGAGCTGGCGTCCACCGCGCACGTCGCCAAGCTGCTGCGGGCGCCCGTGGTGCTGGTGGTCGACGGCTCCTCGCAGTCCCGGTCGGTCGCCGCGCTGGTGCACGGCTTCGCCTCCTGGGACCCGCAGGTGCGCCTGGCGGGGGTGATCCTCAACCGGGTCGCCTCCGACCGGCACGAGCAACTCCTGCGCGAGGCACTGGAAGAGGGCTCGGGCGTGCCGGTGCTCGGCGCGCTGCGCCGCTCGGCCGCCGTCGCCACGCCGTCCCGGCACCTCGGGCTGATCCCGGCCGTGGAGCGCTCGGCGGAGGCGCTGAAGGCCGTCGCGGACATGGGGGACCTGGTCGCCTCCTCGGTCGACCTCGACGCCCTGCTGGAACTCGCGCGCACCGCACCGGAGTTGGACGCCGAGCCGTGGGACCCGTACGCCGAGGTGGCGCCGGTCGCCGGCCGGCCGCGGATCGCCGTGGCCGGCGGCGCGGCGTTCTCCTTCTCGTACGCCGAGAACGCCGAACTGCTCGGCGCGGCGGGCGCGGAGGTCGTCCCGTTCGACCCGCTGCACGCCTCCGCCCTGCCCGAGGGCACGGCCGGCCTGGTCATCGGCGGCGGCTTCCCGGAGCTGTACGTCCGGGAGTTGAGCGGCAACGCCGAACTGCGCTCGGCCATCGCCGCGTTCGCCGCCTCCGGCGGGCCGGTCGCCGCCGAGTGCGCCGGACTGCTCTACCTCGGGCGGGAGTTGGACGGCCTGCCGATGTGCGGCGTGCTCGACACCGACGCCCGGATGACCGAACGGCTCACCCTCGGCTACCGGGAGGCCGTCGCCCTGCACGACTCCCCGCTCGCCCCGGCCGGCACCCGGCTGCGCGGGCACGAGTTCCACCGGACGGTCTGCGAGCCGGGCGCCGGCGAACTCCCCGCCTGGGGCTGGCAGTTGCCCGGCGGCCCGCGCCGGGAGGGCTTCGCGGCCGGCAACGTGCACGCCTCCTACCTGCACCTGCACTGGGCCGGGACGCCCGGGCTCGCCGCGTCCTTCGCGGCGGCCGCGGCGGCGTACGACGCCGGGTGACGGGCCCGGTCGGCGGTTGTTGCGGTGCCGCCGGAGCGGCCCGTCCGTAGGATGCGCGCATGCGCGTGATCGTCCTCAACGGCGGCTCCAGCTCCGGCAAGTCGAGCCTCGCCCGGCAGCTGCAGGAACTGCTGCCGGAACCCTGGCTGCACCTCGGCGCCGACACCCTGGTCGAGGCGCTGCCGCCGCGACTGCTCGGCGGGGCCGACGGCCTCGGCGGCGTGACGGACGGCGACGGCACCGTCGAGGTCGGCCCCGCCTTCGCCGCCCTGGACGCCGCCTGGACGCTCGGCGTCGCGGCGATGGCCCGGGCCGGCGCGCACGTCATCGTCGACGAGGTGTTCCTCGGCGGCGCCGCCTCGCAGGCCCGGTGGCGTACGGCGCTGGACGGCCTCGACGTGCTCTGGGTCGGCGTGCGCTGCGACCCGGCCGTCGCCGCCGCCCGGGAGGCCGCCCGCGGCGACCGCGTCGCCGGGATGGCCGCCGCGCAGGCGACGGCGGTGCACACGGGCGTCGGCTACGACCTGGTGATCGACACCACGCGGGCGACGGCTCAGGAGTGTGCCCGAACCGTTCTCGCCCGGGTCGCCACCTGCGGTTGACTGTCCGGTGACCGACCAGCAGGTTCCCGGCCCCCGGAGGCAATCGGCATGACCAGGCAGCACACGTACACCGTCGAGATCACCTGGACCGGCAACCAGGGCACCGGCACCGGCGACTACCGCTCCTACGCCCGCGACCACGAGGTCTCCGCCCCGGGCCTGCCCACCATCCCGGGCTCCTCCGACCCCGCCTTCCGCGGCGACCCGGCCCGCTGGAACCCCGAGCAGCTGCTGCTCGCCTCCATCTCCCAGTGCCACCTGCTGTGGTACCTGCACCTGTGCGCGGTCAACGGCGTCGTCGTCACCTCGTACAGCGACCAGCCGGTCGGACGGATGGCCGAGACGGCGGACGGCGGGCACTTCACCTCGGCGGTGCTCCACCCGCGCGTCGAGGTCGCGGAGGAGGCCATGGTGGACAAGGCCGTCGCCCTGCACGCGGACGCCCACCGGTCCTGCTTCATCGCCAACTCGGTCAACTTCCCGGTCCGCCACGAGCCGGTCGTGACGGTGGCCGCGGGCAACTGACCCCCGCCGTCGCCGGCGGGCGGAGCAGCGGGTACGGTCGCGGCTCGTCGCACCAACGGACCGAAGGAAACCCATGCGCCGCGCCGCCGCCACCTGCCTGCTCGTGACCGCTGCCGCCCTGGCGGGGTGCGCGCGCAGCACCCCCGCGGCCACCCCGGCGGCGGCCCCCTCGGCCGCCGCCTCCACCCCCGCCCCCTCCGCTGCGAGTACCGGGCCGAGCGCGAGCGCCAACCCCGTGCAGGCCTGGGCCCTGCAGTCCTCGCAGTTCGGCACCGTGAGCGCCGCCGTGCTGCCGATGACCACGGCCATCATGAGCACCCACGGCGACCCGGCGGCCGTGGGCAAGGCGTGCGCGACCCTGGCCACGAAGGTCGACGGCGTCCGGCCGGAGGCGGGCGCCCCCACGGAGTGGGGCCAGGTCCTCGCCGACCTCCAGAAGACCACCAAGAACTGCGACGCGGTGGCCGCCGGGGACTCCGGCGCCTACGACCGGATGCAGGGCGACTTCGACACCGCCATCACCCACCTCAAGACCCTCACCGACCAGATCTGACCACCCCGGCGGCGTCAGCCGCCCTGGCCGAAGGTGCCCCGGCGGGGGTTGCCGCGGGCGTGGCAGGGGGCGCAGCGCAGGCGGGTGTAGATCGCCACCGGGCCCATGAAGACGTCCTCGCGGCCGTCGGCCGGGGACTTCGAGTCGGCCGGCTTCCCGCAGTCCAGGCAGGCGCGGTTCGGCCGGGCGGTGATCGAGCAGGCGCGGCAGACCAGGTGGGTCGGGTGTTCGGCGTGCACGACGACGGGCTGCGGCCCGCCGTGGATCAGGTGGTCGCACCAGGTGCAGGACTCGTCCTCCTGCGAGGCCAGCATCCGGGAACGGGTCTCCTGGAGCCAGCCGGCGGCCTGCTGCACCGGCACCTTCACCGGCGGCCCCCACCCGGAGTCGGCGAGCCACTGCGCGCCCTCCGCGCCGGCCGCGCGCAGCTGGTCGTCGACGGCGATGTCCCTGGGCGTCCTGTCCTTCATCGGCCTTCTCCTCCGGTGCGGTCTCCCACCCGGGTTAACGCACCCGGGCGGCTCGCGGACACGCGGGCCGGTCGTCAGCGCCGCCCGAGCACCGGCTCGGTGTCCCCGTGGGCGACCAGGAGCTTGCGCAACAGGCCGTCGAGCTGGGCGCGTTCACCGGCGTCGAGGGCGGCGAGGATGCGCTGCTCGTTGCGGACGTGGCCGTCCAGGACGGAGTCGATGAGGTCCTTGCCGGCCGGGGTGAGGCGGACCAGGACGGCGCGGCGGTCGTCCGGGCAGGGGCGGCGCTCCACCAGGCCCTTCGCGGAGAGGCGGTCGACGCGGTTGGTGATGGCGCCCGAAGTGACCATCGCGGCCTTGAGCAGCGCGCGGGCGTTGAGTTCGTACGGTTCGCCGGAGCGGCGCAGGGTGGCGAGGACGTCGAACTCGGAGGAGTCCAGGCCGCAGCTGGTGAAGTACTCGCGCAGGGCGTTCTCGACCCGGACGCCGAGGCGGCGCATCCGGCCGACCAGGGCGATGACGTCGAGGTCGAGGTCGAGCCCGGTCCCGGTCCACTGCTCGACGATCCCGTCGATGGTGTCGCGCTCCTGCATGGTCGTCCGCCTTTCGTGACTGCCGTCGTTCACCGGCCCCCTCCCGGTCCACATATCTTAACGCTCACATACTTGACGTTCAGCTACCGCCGGGCGTAGAAATATCTCAACGTTCAGATAATCAACGTTCAGGGGGATCTCTGATGGACCGCAAGCGCATCGGCATCGCCGCCACCGCAGCCCTCGCCCCGGCCGCCTGGGGCACCACCTACCTGGTCACCACCCAGCTGCTGCCCGAGGGCCGCCCGCTCCTGCTCGCCGCGCTGCGCGCCCTCCCCGCCGGGCTCCTCCTGCTCCTCCTCGGCCGCAAGCTCCCCAAGGGGCGCTGGTGGGGCCGCGCGGCGATCCTCGGCATGCTCAACATCGGGCTGTTCTTCCCGCTCACCTTCGTCGCCGCCTACCGCCTGCCCGGCGGCGTCGCCGCCACCATCGGCGCGATCCAGCCGCTGCTCGTCGCCGGGTTCTCCATCGGCGTGCTGGGCGTACGGCCCGGCCGGCGGGCCCTGGTCGCCGGGCTGGTCGGCGTCGGCGGCGTGGCCCTGCTCGTCCTCAACGGCGGCGCCCGGCTCGACGCCCTCGGCATCGCCGCGATGGCCGCCGCGATCGCGCTGATGGCGATGGGCACCGTCCTCATCCGCCGCTGGGGCCGCCCCGAAGGCGCGACCATGCTCGACGTGACCGCCTGGCAGCTCCTCGCCGGCTCCGTCGTCCTCGTCCCGCTAGCCGCCTTCGTCGAGGGCGCCCCGCCCGCGCTCAGCGGCGCCAACCTGGCCGGCTTCGCCTACCTCAGCCTCTTCAGCACCGCGGTCGGCTACGTCCTCTGGTTCCGCGGCATCGACCGCCTCGGCGCCGGCCCGGTCTCCTTCCTCGGCCTGGTCAACCCCGTCGTCGCCACCCTCGGCGGCCTCGTCGTCCTCCACCAGACCCTCACCCCCTGGCAGCTCCTCGGCCTCACCCTCGCCCTCGGCGCCCTCCTCCTCGGCCAGTCCCCCACCCGCAAGCCCGCCCCGACCCCCACCCCCACCCTCACCCCCGACC
>NZ_JZKH01000109.1 GCF_000961885.1 Streptomyces rubellomurinus | reverse complement strand
TCGGCGACCCGGGTGTGCACCTTGAGGATCGTCTGCGCGACGCTCAGCTCGTACTCGCGCGGCTTCAGCTCGTAGTCCACGAAGGCGCCGGGCAGCTCGTACTCGCCCTCGTGGCCGGCGGAGAGGTCGATCGCCGCCTCGCCGTGCTTGTTCTGCGCCTGCTGGAAGCCGTTCAGGTACTCCATGATCTGCAGCTGCAGCGACTCGGAGCGGTCGTGCAGCTCCTGGAAGGACGGCCAGGCGAGCACCATCACGGTGCCGGACGTCGCGGCCCGGACGGTGTACGGCCAGGAGCCGTCCTCCTGCTGGAGCGCCTCGTCGCCGAGGTGGTCGCCGTCCGCGAGGGTGCCGACGACCGTCTCCTCGCCGTACTTGCCGGTGCCGAGGCGGTCCAGCTTGCCGTGCGCGATGAGGAAGACCTCGCTGATCGGCGTGCCGGCCGAGACCAGCACGTCGCCCGCGCTGAACTGCCGCTGCACGAAGCGCCCGGCCAGCTCCGTGAGCACCGCCTCGTCCTCGTAACCGCGCAGCACCGGCACCTCGGCCAGCGTCTCCGGGATGACGCGCACCTCGGAGCCGGTCTTGGCGAAGCTCACCCGGCCGCGACCCACCGAGTGCCGCAGGCGGCGGTTCACCCGGTAGGTACCGCCGGACACCTGCACCCAGGGCAGCTTCCTGAGCAGCCAGCGCGGGCTGATGCCCTGCATCTGCGGCGCGGACTTGGTCGTCGTGGCGAGGTTGCGCGCGCCCGCCGTGCTCAGACTCTGCTGCTGACGGATTCCCGACTGCGCATCCGGCTGCGCACCGGGCGCAGGAATACCGGCATTGGTTTCGGTCGACATAGGGGGAGCCCTTCGCATACCCGATGAAACGGCGCCTGCACATTCATGTTGCAGCTTCATGGTGGGCCCGTTCGGCGGCACTCCGCAATCACTCGTTCGAGTGGTTCGGAATAACCGAACAAATAGTATGACTCGATCACCCGATCGAAATGAATTCGATGATTCATTCGAAATCCCCCGGGTGCCGGGCTACCCCCGAGCGCCCATCCTGCCCCATCGACGCCCCCGCCCGCGCCTCCCCTTGACAGATCGGGCCGCCGTCCTGACGGATCGACAAGCCCCCTGCTACAGCGGACCGTTCCAGTCCAGCGTCGGCTCCAGCACCCCCTCCAGGGTGAGCAGCCAGCGCTTCACCTCGATCCCGACCCGGCCGCCGCCGAAACCGCCGATCCCGTCCGCCGCCACCACCCGGTGGCACGGCACCAGCAGCGCGACCGGATTCGCCGCCATCATCTGCCCGACCGTCCGGGCCGCCAGCCCGGGCTCGGTGACGTCCTCGAACACCCCGCTGCGGGCCGCCAGTTCGCCGTACGTGACGGTCCGGCCGTACGGCACCTCGCGCCAGAGCGTCTGCAGCACCGCGCGGTGCGGGCCGGAGCTGCGGCTCCAGTCGATCGGCAGGCCCAACTCCCGGCTGCGGCCCGCCAGATAGGCAGTGATCCGCTCGGTGACGAGGGACACCTTCGACGCGTCGGTGCACGGCGGCAGCTCGTCGTCCCGCCCACCGTAGCCGGCCGCCGCCACGCCCTGCGGCGTCACCGCGATGTGCATCGGGCCGCTCGGCAGCGGCGTCTCCACGGTCAGCCAGGACATCGACCAGGACTGCGACACGTTCGGGCCCCCACCCTCCGCCGGGCCGGCCGCCGGCCACCGGCCGGACGCCCGGGGAGCGTGCGCGCGGTGCCCGCTCCGCGCGCCATCGTACGGCGGGTCGGGCGGTCGGTCGCCGGGCCGCGGGACGGCCTCAGAGCCGCCCCTTCAGCTCCGCCGAGACCGCCCGCGCCCAGTGCGACAGTTCGGCCCGGTCCGGCGCCCGCCCCTCGCAGAGGACGGCCAGCTGCCCGTCCCCGATCCGGTTCGGGCCGGGGATCTCCAGCAGGTACGCCAGCTCCGCGAGCACGGTGGCGAGCCGCGCCGCGTCCCGGTGCTCCATGGCGACCGCGGACTCGTGATGGCTGATGGTGAGCGAACCGGGCATGGCGGACCTCCTCCGAACGCCCCCGCCCCTCCACCGTACGGCCGCCCGCCGCCACGCGCCCGCCTGGCGGCGGCGGGGCCGGGCGGGCCCCGCGCTCAGGCCTCCCACGGCGGGACGGCGCGGCGGCTCTGCGGGAGCAAGTCGTCCAGGGTGGTGGCCAGTTGGGGCAGGGCGGGGCGGGTGGCGGGATCGAGGCGCAGGCAGGCGTCGATCGCCTCGGCGAGCGGGGGCGGGAGGCGGCGGGCGGTGCCGACCGGGGGGATCGGGCCGGGCGGGCGGTCCTCGGCGGGGAGCGCGCCGGTGGCGGCCTCGTAGAGGGTGATGCCGATGCCCCAGACGTCCGTCGCCGCCGTGAGCTCGGCACCGTCCGCCTGCTCCGGCGCGAGGTAGCCGTCCGTGCCGACACCCGGGCTGCCCGGGCCCGGTGGGCGGGCGATGCTCAGGTCGAGCACCTTGGCGAGGCGGCAGTCGATCACGATGTTGGAGGGCTTGAGGTCGAGGTGCAGCAGGTTCTTCCCGTGCAGGTAGCGCATCGCCGAGCAGAGGTGCAGTCCGAGCAGGGCCAGGTCGGTGGCGGCCGGGCGGCGCGTGCGGCGGTCCAGGAGGTGGGCGAGGGTCTCGCCGGTGAGGGTCTCCAGGACGGCGTACGGCTGCGGGCGCTCGCCGGTGCCGTAGCCGCGCACCAGGTGCGGGTGGGTGAACTCGGTCAGCCAGCGGCCCTCCCGGAGCAGGCGCTCGCGCAGCTTGCGGTCGCGGCGGCGGTCGGGGCGGAGCACCTTGACCACGCAGCGGCAGTCGCGCTCCTCGCTCCAGGCGTCGTAGACGTCCAGCCAGCCGGTGCGGCACAGGTGGGCCAGCACCTGGTAGCCGGGGGCGACGGCCGTCCCGGCGGGCAGGGGCTGCCGGGAGCTCATCGGAAGGCCTGCGACTGCGGGAGGGGCGCGGGCGGGGGCGCCGGCCGCGGGGGCGCGGGCGGGGGCGCGTCCGGCGCGGGATCGGCCTGGGCGAGCCGGACCAGCCGGGCGTAGCCGTCGTCGCGGGCGAGGAGTTCGGCGTGGGTGCCGCAGGCGGCGACGCACCCGTCGCGCAGCAGCACGATCCGGTCGGCGTTCCGTACGGTCAGCAGGTTGTGCGAGATGATGATCGTCGTACGGCCGCTCATCAGCCGCCCCAGCGGCTCCAGGATCCGCCGCCCGGACTCCGCGTCCAGCCCGGTGGTCGGCTCGTCGAGCAGCAGGACCGGCGCGTCCCGGACCATCGCCCGGGCGATCGCGATCCGCTGGCGCTGCCCGCCGGACAGCAGCCGCCCGTGCTGCCCGACCACCGTGTCGTAGCCCTGCGGGAGCCGCCGGACGAACTCGTCCGCGTCGGCCTCCTGTGCCGCGGCCACGATCTGCGCGTCGGTCGCGCCCGGCCGCCCGTACGCGATGTTCTCCCGGACGGTGCCGTGGATCACCAGGGTCTCCTGCAGCAGCACCGCGATCCGCTCCCGCAGGTCGGTGAGGGCCAGTTCGCGCAGGTCGAAGCCGTCCAGCCGGACGGCGCCGCGCTCCGGGTCGTAGAAGCGCAGCAGCAGCTTCGCGGCCGTCGACTTGCCCGCCCCGCTCTCCCCCACCAGCGCCACCGTCTCCCCCGGCTCGGCGCGGAAGGACACGTCGTACAGCGCCACCCGGGTCGTGCCGGGGTAGCGGAACCACACCCCGTCGAAGGCCACCGCACCCCGCCCCCGGGGCGGCCGCAGCGGCACCGGCGGATCCGCCACCTGCGGCCGCTGGTCGAGCAGTTCGATGATCCGCTCGGCGGCCGCGGCGGCCGAGTAGAAGCCGTTGCTGAGCCGCGAGATCCCCCGGATCGGGCCGTACAGGCGCCCCAACAGGGCGACGAAGACCAGCAGTTCGCCGAGCGTGAGGCGGCCCCGGGCCAGCTCCCAGGCGCCCAGGCCCAGCACGACCAGCACCCCGACCAGCTCCAGCATCTCCACGATCGGCGCGAACAGCGCGCGAAGGCGGGTCGCCGCCATCGTCGCCCGGAACCGCGCCAGGCTCTCCCGTTCGAACCTCTCCTGCTCCCAGCCCTGCCGGTTGTACGCCTGCACCAGCGCGATGTTGCCCAGCGTCTCCTCCGCGAGCGCGCTCACCGAACCGCTGCGCCGCCGCCGCTCCCGCGACGCCGCGCGCACCCGGGCCGAGAAGCGCCGCGCGGTCAGCCAGAACAGCGGCGCGACCAGCAGGGCCGTCGCGGCGAGGTCCCAGCGCAGGTAGAACAGCACCCCCAGGAAGACGGCCAGCTCGGCGACGTACGCGACCGCGTCCAGGACGCCCGAGAGCAGGAACGTCTCGACCGCCTCGACGTCCGCGGTCAGCCGCGACAGTACGTCGCCGAGCCGCCGCCGCTCGAAGAAGCCCAGGGAGAGGCCCTGCAGGTGCCGGAACACGTCCGACCGCAGGGCCAGCAGGAAGCGTTCGCTGACCCAGGCCGAGGTCGTCTCGTCGGCGAATCGCAGGCCTCCCGCGGCCAGCGTCAGCCCGGCGTACCCGAGCGCGATCGGCAGGAACAGCCCCAGCCGGTGCGGCACCAGCACCTCGTCGACGACGACCTTGAACAGCCAGATCGCGGCCGCGTCGACCACGGGGCCGAGGAGGACGAACCCCAGCAGCAGAGCCAGCCAGCGCCGTCCCCCACGGGTGTAGGGCCAGAACCGCCCGAAGGTCCGCCGCAGCGGCACGGCCGGGGCCGGCGCGACGACCGGGTCCACCCGGCCGTCGCCGTCACCGGTGTCCACGGCCGTCGGCCGCCGCAGCGACCACACGTGCTTCGTCCCGGCCAAGGACCATGACCGGTCCGTCCGTCGTCAGTGCCGCGAATGCGTGCCGCGGCGACGACGCCGGTCGGCCGTCTTCGAGGTCCTGGTCTCCTTGCCGGTCCTGGTCCGCTTCCGCGGATGCCGCATCGCCGGCACCAGGTTGGCCAGCATGCTCATCGCTGCCACCTTTCTCTCGAACGCACCCCCACCAATGGGTACGCACGCAACCCCGGCGACGCTCACCCGCCCGCGCCCCTTCCATCGCCTGATGCCAGAGGTAGGCGGCGGAGTCGGACGACCGCCTCAGGACGTCCCCGCCTGGAACCGTCTTCACGTCCGGAGCTCTGTCACAGTAGGTCAAGTCCACCCGGTGGTGACCTCGAAAACGACGGAGCGAGGACGACGATCCGCCGGCCGCTTCTGGCACGCCCGTGGCACGGCCCGAGTAGGACCCCAGCAACGACGAAGGGCCAGTTCGACCGGGATCACCCCGGCGAGCTGGCCCTTGGCGCTGCGAGCCCCCTGTCGGGTTCGAACCGACGACCCCCGCTTTACAAGTTTTCGGCGGACAAGCCGCTGACCTGCGTAAACGCGACTGACATGCCGTCTGACCTGCGAAAGTCACTCTCGGTGAGTCTCGCAACCTCTCCACGTTTCTCGGCCTCATGTGTGCCGATTCCGTGCTGCGAGGCGGTCCGCCAGCCGTCTGACTGCTGCCGATTGGCTCACTGCTCGGCCGCTCGGCGGCCCTACAAGTATCGCAGGCCCACTGGCTCCCTCGCGGGCACCGAACAGGGCTGGACATCGCTGCGAACCTTCGGGCGGCGGCGCCCCCTCACCCACCCCAACCATCACGAAACGTGACCGAGGAGCTGACCTTGCACATCGACACCATGACCCCTCAGCGGTTCGCCGAGTTGCTCTCGGACTCAACCGTCCCCGCCGCTCACCGCGCCTTGTGGGCACTACTCGCGGAGGTTGAGTTCAACCTCACGGACTTCCTTTCTCTCGACGTCCGAGACACGACCGCCACCATGCTTTCCGCCGCTGGCGCTTCGAAGACTGGGCTCACGGAGATGCTCATCCCGGAGAACGCTTCGGTCCTACTCCAGGAGACCATCGGCGACCGCACGGAGGGCGCCGTCTTCATGGAAGATGGGAAGTCCATGTCCCGAGAGGCGGCAGTCCAGGCAGCACGGCAGTACGCCGGGTGCTCGATCCACGCCTTCCGGAACTCCGGCTTCGAATGGAAGTCCAGGCCGGCAGACTGAGCAGTTCGGGGCGACCCTGAACGCACGTACCGTTGCTGAACCCGAGCAAGATCACAATTGCTTAGCTCTATGAGTCCGTGCCTTGTTGAGCGGACTGCCACCCGCAACGTCCAGAACTCAAAGTGCCTGGCCAAAGGCCACGGAAGCCACCCAGGGCTGACAGGAGGATGGCTACCATGGAAAAAGCATCGACTGCCTGACACGTGCAGGGTTGCACAGCTACGGTGGTACCTGCTTGCGGGACTTATATAAGTTCCGCAGGGCTGTGGGGCGACCCGCGAGGGGTCGCCCCGATCCGCTCTCCTACGGATCACCCGAGGTCTACCAGTGGCAGAGCTGAACCACGATGGTCACGGCCGCAGCTGCGAACTGCGCGACGTGGACGAGGTCCGGCAGCCGCTGGTGGACTCGGCGGAGCGGCAACTTCCGCATCCTTCGGATCTTCTCGATCACTTCTCACCCCCTCTCGACACGTCGTGAGGTGGCATCGGAATGCGAAGTGACTGGACGTCACCGCAGCGACCACGGTAGGCGATCCCAAGTCCACGTGATGACGGTTTGGCGATTCCTGTGGATATCTCGAAGGTCGGCGACACCGCCAGCTTTCGGACTCCCACCACTCTGTTCCGCGGCCCGCGAAGCGCGACGGTGTCGGCGTGGCGAAGTGCCGACCGAAGCCGGCACCCCTATCCTCTTCTTGGGCCCGGAGGTGGTCCACGGCTGGCCGTTCGCCCGGACGAATTGTGCTGGAGAGCCGGCGGGTGGGATGCCCAACCTCCTCGCGATCGCCGTGCCATCAGACGTCTTCACCGTCTCACTTCGCGGCGCAGTCCGGGCTGTCGCCAGCGAGGATCTCCAATGCCGCATGTCAACGACCGTGCGCGCCTCAAGCAGTACCTGGCCCTCATGTCCGTGCCTCAGCACGTGCTGCGGGCGGCCATGGTCAACGGACGAATCGAGCTGGATACCAAGGACGCCGGCCAGCAGAGGTTCCAGGCTCTTCTGTGGGATCTGCTGTTCAGTTCCGGTCGTTCTCACCCGTGGGACCACCGCGGCGGACGGTCCTTCCGCGAGCTCGCCGGGTACTACGAGTGGGTCATGCCCGGGCCGAACCAGCTGACAATTCAGGTGAGCGTAGCTCCACGGGTAGCGCACTACCTGCTGCCGACGACCGCGACCTACGCTGACGGCTCACATGTGCACTTCGGCGTCCCGGGCCTGCGGATCGAACGTGTCTCTGCCCGTGCCGTCCACTTGCTTCACCTGCCCACGCAGGGTCGTCTCGAACTGCGCGAATCCCACCATGGCACCGTGCGTTTGATGCATTCGCGCCTGCGGTGGGAAACCGGCTCCGACGAGACCCCGGAGAACCTCACGTTCTGGCATACCTCGGGTCTCACGGATGCAGAGGAGAGCGCGTCCCCGCACTGGGCCCCCACTCCGTGTACGCCGTTGCGCAGTGGGCTGATGGTGCGCGCGAGCACCTGGTGGAGGCACTGGCCCCACACCGCCGAGATCGTTCCCGCGCGCCGGAGCAACACCACCCGTTGCCTGACATGGCGAAAGGGGCCGTCCTGCGCGGAGGTAGGGGATCTTCTGGTCAACAGCGCCATCCGAATCACCGACGCCGTCCACGGCTCCGACCCTGACGGGCTCGATGTCAGCGTGCTAAGGCTCGGGCCAGCCGCCATCGAGTTGGCGCGGACCAGCTAGCGGGCCGCCGAGCCGCGTTCGGCCACCCCCACTGAGGGCGCTCGACGTGCGCTCTCCAAGTGCTGCGGGCACCGTCGAGGTATGGGCGTACTGGTGCTGCTGGAGGTTCTTGCGGGGTTCGATCCGGATGAAGCTGACCCGGGCTTCGTCCGGTCGGTCCACGCCGCCGCGAGCGATCCTGAGGTGCTGGAGGACCCGCTGCCGACGACGCTCTGTGGCATCAGCACTGACCCGTTGGTGCACACGCACTACCAGGCCGGTTACGGGGAGCCGTGGTATCCAGCAGCGTTCGAGGACCGGCGATGCCGTGAGTGCGAGAGGGCACTTCGACGGCTCTGACCTCGGCACCGGGCCTGGGAGCCTCGGCCTCGAACGGTCATGATCGTCAGCGGATGCGCGGACCGCGCTGGTCCTGGCGAGCTTGCGGCGGCTGCTGGAATTGCTGCTGCGGAGCGGCGGGGCGCTGGACTGGGGCCTGAGCCTGACGCTGTTCGACGGGCTCGGGTCGGCGGCCGGGTACGGGCCGGGCAGCTCGGGTGGGCTGCCCGCCGCGCTGCTGGAGCTGGTCGCGGTGGGCCTGGCGCTCGGCCTGTCGGCCGGCTCGGCGGCGTTCGGCGAGGGTGGGCTGGCGCCGTTCCTCGGCCTGCGGCTGCTCGGGCTGGGTGGCCTCGGCGGTCAGCTGGCGGCGCTCGGTGAGCACGGCGGTGACCTGCTCGGCGACGGATGGCTGGGCCAGGGCGGCGTCGTCCAGGCGCGGGATGTTGGCGAGCCAGGTGGCGCCGGTGCGGGTGGCGACGGTGCGCAGGATCTCGGCCTGGTCTGCCTCGGGAAGGGCTCGGTAGACGTCGGCGGTGAGCTGGTGGCGGGCCTGCTGGTCGGTGTTCCCGGTGCTGCTCTCCGGGCCGACCGGCGCGGCGGCGGTCCGGCGGGCGGCGAGGGCTGCCGCGGTGGCCTGCCAGTAGGCGTCGTGGCCGGTACGGCCTTCCTCGATGTAGGGGCCGGCGGGCTGGATCGCGTTGTCGTCGGTGACCCGGTACTGGTCGCGGTAGGCGGCGACGACGGCGAGGTGCTGCTGCCACTGGGCGCGCTGGGTGGGGTCGGTCGGGGCTTCGCCGAGGGTCCGGCTCCACTCCGGGCGGTTCTCCACGGTGCGGTCGGCGAGCACCGAGAGCCGGTTGGCGATCAGGGTGGCGCTGTCGGTGAGGTACTCGTGGTGGAGCGGGTTGGCCGTGGTGGAGCGCGGTACGGCGCTGATCCAGGCTGGGAGGTCGGCGCGGCCGGAGGCGGCGCGGGTGTGGGCGAGCACCTGCTGCTGGGTGTGCTGGAGCAGTTCGGGCAGGGCGGTGCGGCCGGTCACCTCGGAGAGGGCGGTCTCCGCGGTGGTGCCGGTGTTCTCGATCGCCTTGAGGCTCCAGGCGAGGGTGCGCCACAGCTCTGCTTCGGCGCGGTCGCTCTGCTGGGCGGCGGCCACCGGGGCGTCGGCGGCGAGGTGGCGGCCGATGCGCCAGGCGAGGACCTGGCTGAGGCTGTCGGCGCCGGTGAGCGGGCGGCTCTCGGCGGCCTGGCGCAGCAGGGTGGCGGGTTCGTGGCCGGCGTTCTCGGCGCGACGCAGGGCGGCGGTGAGGGCGGGCCAGGTGTTCTCGTTGCGGGCGCGAGTGGCGTGCTCGTCGCCGAGGACGGTGGCGGCGAGGGCCTGGTGGCGGAGGGCTTCGGGGGCCTGCTGGTGGTGCTCGGGGATGCCGTCTGCGGCCAGGGTGGTGCGGGCGGCGCGGGTCAGGGCGGTGACCGGGTCGCTCGTACTGGTGGCCTGGCTGGCGGCGGCGGTGAGCAGGTTGGTGGTGTCGCGGCCGGTGCGTTCGGCGGCGGCCAGGGCACCGGCGAGGTGGGGCCACTGCGGGTGGGCGGTGACGCGGTCGGTGGTGGTGTTGAGCGTGGTGGCAGCCGCGGTGGCGTAGTGGTTGAGGGTGTCGGCGGGGACGTGCGGGTGCGCGTCGGCGGCCTGGGCGGCGGCGGGCGCGATGCGCAGGGCGGCCGGTTCGGCGGTCGCGGTCTCGGGGTCGAAGCGGTGGGCGGGCAGGTTGGTGAGCTGCGCGACCAGGGCGGCGTAGCGGGTGGTGTCGGCGGTGGTGGGTGCGTTGAGGTGGGCGGGGGCGGGGCGCTCGTTGGTGATGGTGCTCAGGCGCCAGGCGAGGGCCTGGGCCGGGGAGTCGGCGGTGGTCAGGTCGCCGCGCCAGGTGGCGGCGGCGATCAGCCGCTCGGGCTGCCAGCCGCCGGCTTCGGCGGTGCGGAGCGCGCGGGTGACGGCGGTCATCGCGTCGTCGGTGGTGATCTGCTCGGCGAGGGCGGGGCCGAGAAGTCGGTGGATGAGCTGGTGGTAATAGGGGGCGGTCAGGGTCTCGGTGGCGTGCTGGTGCCGGGGTACCAGGGTGGCCAGGGAGACGGCGTCCTCCTGGGCATTGCGGATGGTCTCGGTGGCGGAGAGCTGGGCGCCTTCGCGGCTCAGAACGCGCTCCAGGACCTCGCGGGCGGCGAAGGAGTTGGGGTCGTTCTTGGGCTGGTCGAGCTGCTCGTCGGTGTCGAAGGGAAGGAGTTCGTGGGTGGCGGTGTAGAGGGTGGTCGTGTGGCGGGCGCGGGTGAGCTGGACGTACAGCTCCTCGCGGGTGGTGTCGTCGGTGACCAGCGGGTGGGCGGTGTCGACGGTGCCGCCCTGGGAGCGGGTGATGGTGGAGGCGTAGAGCAGCTGGACGTTGGCGGCGACGTACTCGGCGGGCAGGGTGAGACGTCCGCGGTGTTCCATGTGGCGGACCTTGAGGGAGCCGTCCTCGTGGCGCTTGAGGATCTCCCAGGCGTCGCCGTTCTTGAGGAAGTCGCGGCCCCGGTTGGTGGTGAGCTTGCGGTCGTTCTTGCGGGTGACGATCCAGTCGCCGCGTCCCGCGCGGTTGCCGTCGCGCAGCAGGACGCCGTCAGCCTCGACCTGACCGGCGGCCACGCGGTCCTCGCGGGCGCGGGCGGAAAGGGCGGTGACGTCGGTGCCGGTGCGCGCGCTGATCAGGGTGGTGCGGCCCGCGAGCATGTCGGTCTTCCAGCCGTCGTACGCGGCTTCGACCATGGCGGTGCGCGAGCCGCTGACGACCCGCTGGTTGGCGAAGTAGAAGTCCAGCCCGGCGGTGTCGCCGGTGCGGATCTTGAGGGTGGCGGCGGCCTCGGTCTTGTTGCTGAACCGGTGGAGGGTGGTGAGTTCGACGGCGCCGGCTTCGGCGGCGATCAGCCGCAGCGCGCCGCCCGCTTCGACGCTGCTGAGCTGGCGGTAGTCGCCGAGCAGGCGCACCGTTGCGCCGCGCTGATCGGCGATCTTGACGAGGCTGTCCAGGTTGAGGGTGCCCGCCATCCCGGCCTCGTCCACCAGGACGACGTCGCCCGGGTTCAGGACGAAGCCGGCCCGGCTCTCGGGCACGTTCCGGCCGCTGAGCAGCTCGCCCATGTACTTACCGCCGGTGTACTCCCAGAGGAACTTGTGGAGGTTCTCGGCGGGCTGCTTGAGGTCCTTGGCAAGGACGGCGGCGGAGGCTGCGGAGGTGGCGAGCGGGACGACGCGCTGGCCGGCCTGGTTGGCGACGTGGACGTACGCCTGCATCGCGGTGGTCTTGCCGGAGCCAGCCGGGCCGAGGCCGAGGGACACCAGCCGAGGGTCCGTGATGAACGCGGTGACGAGGGCGCGCTGGCCCTCGTCGAGCGCGCGGTTGCGGGCCTCGAAGCCGTCCAGGGCGGCGCCGACGAAGGCCGGGTTCGGGCCCTCGGTGACGGGGGTGAGCGCGGCGGTGACCAGGCGGCGCTCGGCGTCCAGGATGGCGGTGCTGGTGTAGCGGGTGGAGGCGTGCTGGACGAACACGGAGTCGCCGTTGGCCCGGCGCAGTTCCTCGGGCTCGTCCAGCAGGGTGGGGGTATCGATGCGGACGCTGTGCGTCGGGGAGATGGCCTCGGTGACGATCGCCTCGACCAGCTGCTGGTGCTCGGCGGTGCTGGTGGTGGGGTGCTCGGAGCGGGCCAGGCGCTCGGCGTGGGCGCGCAGGTTCCACACCGTCCACACCGCGCGCTCCTCACCGACAGCGGTGATCACGGCCGCGGCGAGGGTGGGGATCTCGACCGGCTTCGGCTCCTCCTGCCGGGCGGTGGCCGGGGTGCTTTCGGGTGCGGGAACGGCCGCCATCACGCGCTGGACGATGTCCGGACCGTGGGCGGTGGTGATGGTGTGGGTCCAGTCGGCGCGCATCTCCTCAAGGGAGCGGGCGGCCTTCTTGCCCTCACGGGTGTCGAGGTTGGCCTGGCGGGCGAGCTGGTGGGTCATGCCGCGGGAGGGGTCGTGGCCGTGCTCGCGCCGGTACTCGCGCAGGAGCTGCTCGTAGCGGGCTTCGATCTCGGTCCGGCGGGAGGAGAAGTGGGTGATCGCCTCGACGGGGACACCGACGATCTCGCGCACCGGCTGGCGCTTGGTGGCGGAGTCCTCACGGGCCTCGAAGGTGACGCCGAGCCGGGCGGTCAGCTCGGTCTCGAACCGCGAGTTGTAGAACTCGGAGGTGGCGACCGTCATCGCCAGGAGGCCGCGGGCATCCAGCGAGCGCCACTTCCCGTCGATGCCCTGGATCTTGTTGGCGAGGACGACGTGGGTGTGGAGGTTGGGGTCGCCGGCCCGGGAGTCGAAGTGGTCGAAGGCGACGGCGACCAGGCCCTTGGTGTCGATCTGGGCCTGGCCGGTGCTGCCGGTGCGGGTGTACGCGGCGTTCTCCTCCAGCAGCTCCAGCGCGGCGTCGCGGGCGGCCTCGTGGGCTGCGCGGACGGCGGCGCGGACCTCCGGGCGCTCGTCCAGCGCCCACAGCACCGCGGCGGACTTCACCGGGGCGAAGACCAGGTCGAAGCCCGCGACGGCGGCGCGCTGGCGGCGGGACTCCTCGTGCTGGACCTTCTTGATCTCGGCGCTGCTGGGGGTGCGCCGGGTCTCCTTCTCGATGACGGCCAGGCGCCGCTCGACGCGCTCGGCGAACGGGTCCAGCGGCTCGTACTCGGGGTACTTGCGGCCGAGGGTGGCGGCCTTGATCGCGGCGGCCTGGACGGCCTTGAGCTGCTCATCGTCCATGTCGGCGCGCACGTTGGCGGCCAGGTGCTCGGCGATGATGCGCTGGGCGTCCGGGTGCTGGCCCAGGCCGAACAGGTGCTTCATCTGCTGCTCGGTGACGGTGGTGCCGTCGAGTTCCAGAAGGGGTGCGCCGCGGCCGAGCCAGACGCCCGCCGGGTTGCCCTTCTGGGTGTAGTACTCCTCGGCGGACTGACCCCGCTGACGCTGTACGTCGCCGCCCGCGACCTGGCGCGTCAGGTAGGTGTAGCCGTTGCCGGCGGTGAGCTTGTGGATGGTCATCAACGCGACCACCCCCAGCTTTTCCGGTTTCGGATGAGGGTGGGTGCAACGGCTATTCGAGCCGCCTGTTCACCTACCCCATCAAATGCCATGTGAGTACTTTAGCCCCGCGCAGCGGACCATGCTCAGAATATCTGCAAGAGGTGTCTGGATGACTTGGCCTGACTGGCATATGGCCAGCTCAGGGCCTCTTGTCGGGCAGTTTTAGTGATTCGCCTCTCGGTTTTTCTATCGAGACTTCTCGATGTTTATCGGCGCCTATCATGCGAGGATCTACAGGGTTTATCACCTGCGGTTTTGCGGCTATGGTTCTGGCATGAGCGGACGAATTTCGGCGTCGCGGGCCAGTGCGGTTCGGGCGGCGCAGAAGGCGAAGGCAGCGCGGGACGCGGAGCGTCTCCGGCGCGAGAAGCAGGTGGAAGCGGCGCTGACCGACTTCTACGAGCAGACGGGGAGGGCGGAGCAGCTGCGGGCGAGCGCGAGCGCGCGGGCGGCGAAGGTCCTGGCGGACGCGGAGGCGGCTGCGGTGGAGCCGGAGCGACGGGCGCGGGAGGCGGTGGTCGCCCTCCACGGTCTGGGCGAGCCTCGTGATCAGATCGCCGAGCTGACGGGGCTGGCGCTGGGGGACGTCCGGACGATCCTGGCGGAGTCGGCCGGGTCGGCCGCGCCGCGGGACGGCGGGCGCGGGGCCGGGCCGGAGGTTGCGGCTGGGGCCGGGCCGGCGGGCTCGGCGGTCGGCTCCGGGAGCGCCGTGGTCGGCGAAGCGGTAGCGGGGTGAGCGGGAGGTCCGGGCGTTGCCGGGTGCCGCCCGGGGTGAGGAACGGCGACGGCGCTGCCGACCGTGATGGTCGGCAGCGCCGTCGTCATATCGGGTCCGGTTACCTGCGCCAGAAGGTGTCGAAGGCTCTCGGGTCGTAGCGCGTGCCCTCGTCGGTTTCGATCGGGGTCGGGCAGAGTGGGTCGCCGGTCTCCCGACCGCGCTTGAGTCGCCGGCTCACCGCGCTGAGGGTGACTCCGTAGTGGGCGGCCAGCTCGGTCGCCGAGCGGACGGGACCGACCAGCCAGGCACGGTGTTCGACGGTGCCCTCCTGGTCGTAGCCGAAGTCGCGCAGCACGGCCGCCTGCTCGGCACTCGGCTTCCCCGTCTCGGGGAGGTACCCGAGTTCGACGAGGACGGCGGTCTGCTCCGGGGAGAGCGGACCCGACTCGGGCAGGTAGCCGAGACGCCAGAGCACCGGCAGCAGGGCGGCGGCAGGCCACACCCGCGAGCGGCCCACCTTGCCGCTGCTGAGATCAGCGATCTCGGGGCGGCGGACCAGGGTCTTGACAGCTTCCTTGCCCCGGCCGGTGAGCCGTTCGATGGCGGCGGTGGTGAGCACGTCTGACGTCGGCGTGGTGGCCGGCTTCTCCGTCGCGACCGGGGGTTCGACGGTACCTCGGGGACCGGTGCGGCGGTGGCGTCGGCTGAGCCACGCCTTGACCTCGCCCCAGCTGTACGTGCCCAGGGCATCGCCGACCGGGAACGGGTCGCTGCTGTCCTTGTAGTGCGTGCGCATCGGGCTCAGCGTGCCGCGAGCGATGCCGGTCCGGTTCGCGATGTCGGTGATGGTGACCCGGTCGGTGTCCGCCCCGGGCAACTCGGTGACGTCGACCCGGGCGGCCTGGTGGGCGCGCATCCACTTCACGCAGGCATCGCGCGCGAACCGCTGCTCGCCTGCGTCCTCCGGCACGGTGCCCTCCGGCCACTGCGGGTCCTTGATCAGGCGGCGGACGGTGAACTCGGACAGGCCGGTCGCGCTGGCGATGTCGGCGACGCTGAGGCTGTCGGACGGGGCAGCGGCCAACCGCTCGGCAAGCGTCACGGGGGCCATCGGCTAGGTCTCCTTCGGGTAGGCCGGCGGGAGTGACGGCCTCCCTGTTCCGACATGCACTAATCTACCTGCGCGAGGTAGCCGTCTTTCGGGATCGGTCTTCTCGTGGGAGGGGGCCAGACAGCTTGCCCAGCCGACCCGAGAGGTCGGCACGGCTTCGGCCGTGCTGCTGGCCCCCGGCTTCCGTTCAGGTCACGCCGCAAGGGTGACCGAGCGCCGGGTTCCTGGCGCGGTCTGGTGATGCAGTCGCTCCCACCAGGCGCCGAAGGCGGGCCGCTCTTTGTCGAGAACGCCGGCCGGTGCGAGGGCGAGCGCCTTCTCGATGGCCGGGTAGCCGTTGGTGCGCGGGATGATCTCGGCCCTGGTGATGCCGTACTCGTCGGTGACGACGCTTCCGGCGGAGGTGGCGCGGAGCATGTGCTGGGCGTCGTCGTGGTTCCCGGTGAACACCGTACGGACGCTGCGCCACGCCGCGCCCTTGGCCGCGGGGTCGTCGCGGCGGGGGTGGACGATGCGGCGGACCTCGTAGACGCTCCACCGTTGCCGTCGAAGGTCCTCCTCGAACCGGGCGAGGACGTCAGCCCGTGGGAGCGGGCGAGGTCCTGGGCTGCGACGCTGCCGTAGAGCTTCGAGCGCGGGTTGAGGGCCATGGCGGTGAACTCCAGGGCGAGGGCTTGAGCGCCGATGGCCGGCTCCGCCCGCCAGCGTTCGATCAGCTCAGCCCGGCCTCGGTGGCCCGCCGAGAAGGGGCAGTAGCCGCACGCGGACCTCGACCAGGGCTCCCCGAAGAGGTCGAGCAGGTACTGCGCGCACTGCTGGCGGTCCCACCCCCAGTCGTTGATCAGCGGGTACTCGGGACGGCGGCCGGTGGCGGTGAACCCCTCGTCGCGCTCGGCTCGGTGCAGTTCCTCGGTGGCGAAGCCGAGGACGTGTCGGAAGGGTCGGCCGTCGAACTCGTCGCCGAGCCACCCGTCGAGTACATGGCCCTTCGCGTGCAAGCTGCATAGCCGACGTTTGGCCGCGAGCTGCGGGACGGTGCCGCTGGCGCGCAGCTCGTCGGACAGGCGCCACGGCCCCTTCATGATCAGCCGGAGCGGGGTTCGGGAGTCGTCCAGCACGGTGTACCCACCGCGCTGGCTGGTGCGGCTGATCTGGACGAGGCGCGTACCGGTGCCACGCAGCAGCGGCAGCACGTGTTCCTCGGTGAGGCGGCGGGTCACGTCCGGCTCGTCGCCGGTCATCGCGGTGAGCACGGTCAGCCGCTCCAGAGGGAAGTCGCGACTGGCCGGCTCGGTGAGCCAGCGGGCGAGGACGGCAGTGCTGTCCAGGCCCATGCCGTAGCTCAGCACGACGGGGAGGTCAGCGTCCGCGGGGGCATGGCCGGTACGGGTCATGCGGCACACCCCTCCGTACGCTCCCCCACGGTGCAGGATGATGCCCCGTACGGGCGCAGGGGGCGTACGGGGTCGGCGTCCGTACGCTCGGCGGCGGTGATGATCTGTTCCATCGACAGGTCGCGGCGGAAGGGCTGGCCGATCTCGTCTTCGACGAGGACGTAGTCGAGTGCGGTGTCGGGGGCCATCCGTGCGGCGGTGATGAGCTGGGCGCGTCCGGCGAACGGGCACAGGCGGCAGCTCAGGCGGGGCAGGTGCTGGTAGGCGGGGTGGGGCGGGATGCCGCTGGCCCGTACGGTCTTCCACACGTCGTCGGTGTTGAGTCGGTGGATGGGCAGCCAGGTGGTGATCTGGCGCCGGCCGGAGCTGGCGGCACGGTCCGTGCTGAGGGTAGGGCGGCGAGCCCGTACGGTGCTCTCGTCGGCGCGAAGCCCGAGCGAGGTGACGATGTGCGCGGGGCGGCCGGTGACTTCGAGCCGGGCGGTCAGCTCGGTGTAGAACTTCCTGGCTACGTCTCGCTTCAAGTACGAGCGGCAGAAGGGGGTGCCCGGTCCGGGCCACCGGCCGCGGGACCGGACGAGGTCGAGCAGTCCGCCGCGCTCGCGGCGGCGGACCTCGAAGGGCAGCCCGTACGCGGCGGCCTGGCGGGCGGCGAGGGCGGGCACTCCGTCCCATTCGGCTTCGCCGAGGTCGAGGTGTAGCACGACGGTGCGTTCCAGCATCTCCTCGGTGGCGGTGGTCGCCCACAGGTGGAGCATCGCGGCGCTGTCCTTGCCCGCGCTGTTGTTCAGCACGTACGCGTCGGCGTCACGCAGCTGCGGCGGTATGTGGAGGGTGGTGCTCACGTGCGGGTTCCTTGTACGGGTTCGGTGCGGGCTGGGAGGTGGGGGGTACGGGCTGGTCGTCGGCGTCGCGGGGCGTACGGACCGGGTTGAGGGGCTTCGGCGCGTCCGTACGGGCGGTGGCCTCCTGCGAGACGGAGGGTTCCGCACGGCCCCGGTGGAGCTTGCGGGCCTCGCCGACTCGCTTCTCGCACCAGGACCGGCCATAGCCGGTCGTACGGGTCAGCGCGTCGTAATCGGGCTTCCACTGCGGGTCGGCCCTCATCGCGGCGAGCAGCTCGGTCATGACGCTCAGCTGAGTCGGCCGCTGCTGGGGCGGCTGAGGCCGGTCGGGCTGCTCGTCGTTGTCGCGCTCGTCGGGGTCCGGCTCGGCCGGCTCCGGTTGCTGGGGCTCGTCCGCCGGTGGTGCCGGGGCCTGGTGCGCGGCAGCCTCGGGGTCGTCATCGTCGGTCTCTCCCGCAGGGTCGTCCTGCGGTTCACCGGATTCGGAGGGTGCGGCTGGGGCCTGCGGGTCGGTGGAGCGGGACTCGATGATTCCGGCGGCGGCCAGGAACGCGACGGCGGGCCAGGCGGCCATCACATATCCCCAGGGTGTGGGCTGTGCGACGGCGAGGTTGGCGGCCAGGCTCATGGCGACGCCGAGGACCAGGACGGCCCGGGGCCAGCGGGCGGAGTGTCCGTGGCGCTTGCGGCGGCGCAGTTCGGAGACGGCGCCCAGGGCCATCAACTCGACCGAGACGGCGATGGCGTACGCCACCCAACCGGTCTGGCCGGCGCGATCGGCGGTTTGGACGACGTGGGCGAAGGACACCGCGAACGCCGCGACTCCGAGGACTCCAACGACGATGTCCGCGGTGAGCGCGTCTCCGTCGCGCGGGAGGTGGAACCTGGTGGGTGCCGGCTTGACGGAGGCGTTGTGGAAGGGCGCTCTGTTGCCGGGGTGGGTTGGGGTGCTCACGTGGTGCTGGTCTTCCGGGTTCGTGGGAGGTCGTCGCGGCCCGGTTGCCCTCCGGGCCGCGACGGTTGACGGGGCCTGATGTCAGCGGTGCTCGCCCAGATGGCGCTTGCGGCTCTCGTCCACGTAGCTCTTGGTGGTGGAGCGGGTGGCCCACCCGCACGTGCACTCGGCGGTGGAGTAGGCCCGCCCGGGGCACCCCTCGGTGAGGGGCCTGCCGCTGCTGGTGTGCTTGTGGGTAGGCGGGCACTCGCTGTCGTCCGCGTGGTGGTCGGTGCGGGGTGCGCGGTACTTGAGCGAAGGAACGTTTCTTCTCGGCTGCCGGGTCGGGGGCGAGGTGGGGTGAACCTCGCGTTCGCGGCGCTCGGCGGTCGTCTTCATCGCGGCCCACTCGGCTTCCTGAGCGGCCCACTCGTCCTGGGTGAGGGCATCGCCGACCACGGGGTCAACGGTGTGGTGGAAGTGGGTCTTCCAGTCGGCCGCGACCAGGCGCCCGGCCTCGGCTTGGGCCGCTTCGGGGGTGGCCGCGGAGACGGTCACCACGTGCACGGTGATGTGGTCCACGGGAACGATGTACGTCGGCATGCTTCTGGTCTCCTGGGCAGTTGGGGGCTTGGTGCTGGCCGGGCTCGGCGTGGCCGGGTGGTTGCCGGGCCACGCCGAGGCGGTTCAGGAGTCGGAGGCGCCTGTCAGGGGCTCCCAGTTGCTGCCGTTCCAGAACTCGGTCACGGCGCCGAGGGTGAGGGGTTGGCCGAGTGCTTCGAGAAGCTGCTCCCGGGCGGCGGCGGTCTCGGGCATCACGGCGTTGGCGGTGATCCGGGTGCGGTCTGCGGTGACCTCTCGGACCATCGTGCGGCCGTTGCGAAGATGAGCCCGGAGCGCGCGGGCGATGTTGTACTCCTTGACCAGCAGGTCGAGCAGCAACGACGTGCTGACGGGACGGCCGTTGAGGCGGCATGCGTCGGCGAAGCGCTCGAAGTCGGCCGCGTTGAAGTCCTTACGGGGAACGAACTCGGTGTCGCCCCCCGTGCCGTGGTTCTCCGCGCTTCCGATCGTCACGCGGCCGTGGCTGAGGGTGGCCTTGAACGGGAAGCCGCGCCGAAGCGTCAACTCACGGTAGGCCGTGACCTCGTAACGGGGCTGGTCGGGGGTCTGGAGCCCGGTGTGGGGCAGGGTCGGCACGGTGTGGTTCTCCTGGTGGTGCGAAGGGTGAGGGTGTGCAGCAGGAGGGCCGGGAGGGGTTGGGCCGAGGTGCGGGGTCGATCCCCGCAGCTCGGCGCCCCGGGCCGGGTGCCGGCTGGCCACGGGCGGCAGAGGCCGGCGGGCGGTGCGGCGCTTGGTGCTGCGATGGGAAAGCGGCGGGAGGGGTTGGGCCGAGGTGCGGGGTCGATCCCCGCTCCTCGGCGCTCCCGGCCGGTGGGCCGCCCAGCGTCGCGCTGGGCGGCGGTTGGACCGGTTAACCGGGCTGGTCAGCCTCGGCCTCGGGCGCGGGCTCGGGCTCGGCTTCCGTCAGCTCGCTGATGACCGTCTCGATGCCGATGGTCGTCCTGTGGAGCAGGTCACGGGCGGCGGCGGCGCGGACGTCGTACAGCTCGAAGTACCGGACTTCGTCGCGTGGTTCGACGGGGCAACCGTCGCGGTTCGGGTCGTACGTCGGGAGGGCTGCGCGCAGCTCCTCCTCCCACTCCTCTTCGAAGGTGGTGACCTCGGCGACCAGATCGCGCAGGCGGTCGGCGGTGGTGTTCATGGCGGGCTCTCCCTCGGGCGCACTGGGCTGCGGTGGCTGGTCCGTGGCGGGCCGCCCGGCCCTTTCGGGCCGGGCGGCGGGGCGGTCACAGCGAGGCAGCCAGCTCCATGGCGCGGATGCCGAGCGATTCGAGTTCGTGAGCCTCGTCAGCATCGGGGAGGGTCTGGGCGACGGAGGTCACGGCGTGCATGACGCCACCGGCGGACAGGTCCGCACCCCGGATGAAGTGGGCGAAGATGTCGGCCCGGACCGCTTCGGAGAACCGGAGACGCTGGCTGACGGTGGTAATCGCCTTCTCGGGGTCCGTGATTTGGGCTCCGGCCTTCTCCTCGATGTCCCGCAACTGCCGGAGGATGTAGTCGCGGTCAAGGAAGGTGCGCACGGCGTCGGCCGTCTGGGAGGTGACCAGGTCCAGGGTGCGATCCTGGGTGGTGCCGCTCCACTGGATCACTCCGTCCGCCTGACGTCCGCCGATGTGCACGGACTTCATCGCGTCCTTGGTGATGGTCATGCCGTTGTCGCAGACCTGGACGACCAGCCGGGGCACGATGCTGAACGCTCCGCAACCCGTCTCCGAGTTGGAGATTTCGAACCCGGCGAAGACGGTGGGGTTGTCGGCGCCTCCCGCCCCGGTGAACGGGGAGCGGTAGTTGCGCAGCAGTTCGGGGGCGTAGGCGCGAACCTCGTCCGCGACTACGCGGACGTACATCCGCTGGTCGGTGAGGTCGCAGCTGTCCAGGCGGACCTGAACCCCCGCGTCGTAGACACCCCGGAGTGCGGCCGTCAGGATGTCCAAGTTGTCGATGATCCGGTAGCTCGCGGAGAGGAACGCGCGGGCCGTACCGGCGTCCTCGCCCTGGCCGGGCCGGAGCGTACGGATCATGTAGCTCTTGGCCTCGCGGCTCTCGTGGTTCAGCCAGCCATTGACGTTCTGATCCCACAGCTCCGGGGCCTCGACGCGGGTCTTGCGCAGGTAGCCCACCGGGATGCCCAGCTTCTCGGCCAGCCCTGCCTCGGCGACGCCGGTGAGGCGAAGCTCGGTGGCCTTGCGGGTGACCCCGTCAGGGGTGATGTCGTACTCGTAGTCGCTGCCGTCCACGATCAGTCGACCACCTTCGGCGCGGATGTTCTGCGCCGGGGTAATGATGTCGGCCTTGCGGGGCTGCTGCTCCCGCAGGATGTCCACGATCTCGCGCAGACTGGCGTTACGGGTGGAGGTCTTGGCCAGGGAGATGGTCATGTGTGAGGTCCCTTCGCATGTGGTCAAATCGTGGGCCGCTGGCCGGGGTTGCCCTCCCCGACCAACAAGACAAGAATACATTAAAGAGGGTTTTTAGGCAAGTCACTGGACATGCGGACGCCTGGTCACCTCGTCCACCATGTCCGACATCTCTTGAAAGACGGACACGGTGACGGCCGCCGACCATCGCCGGGTGCAGGCGATGGCCCCCCCGGCACTCGACTCCCACGCGACCGCCGCGCGCAGGCCGGGCCGCACCGGAAGTTCGGGGCTGACGACGTAGTGCGCGCCGGGCAGGTAGGCGTTTCGCCACGCCCTGCCGATGGTGTCGAGGGAGCACACGAACGCCAGGCGCAACTGCCACGGGACAGTGAGCCTTCCGCCCTCGCGCACAGCCGAGACCCTGGCCTGCGCGCCCGCCAGGAAGGCGTCGAGCGCGACCAGCGCGCGGCACGCCTGCCCCCAGTCGGCGACTGCGAGCGTTGGAACGGAGGGCAGTTGCGCAAGCTCCTCCGGGGCCACCTCTCGGACGACGGCGGCGGCGGCGTCGAAGCGCGACCCGATGGCGGACAGGACGGCGAGGACCTCACGGGAGCGGGCCGGACGATCAACGGTGAGATCGTGGTGGACGTCGATGATCTTCATGCAGTTTCCTTCGAGCGAGGGCAGGCCACGGCCCGGCGGTCCGGGCCGCATGGAGGGTCAGTTACGGAGGCCGGACGCCCAGAGCAGGCCCGCGAAGCTGCGGGCGACGGCGGCGGGATCGTCGCCGCCCCGGGTCCACGTGGGCACCTTCTCGTCACGGACCTGCGCGGCGGGCGCGGCGTAGATCGCCCCGCGATACAGCGCGTACTCCTCGCCGGACTCGGGGACGCGCAACTCCCAGGTGCCCAGCTCTTCGCACATGATCTGGACGGCGTAGGTCCGCGCGGAGTGGACGATCACGACCGTACGGGGCGCACGGGGGATGCCGATCTCGGTAAGCATGTGGTCGAGTTCAACGGCGGCGGCCAGGCGTTCGGCGTAGGGGAGTTCGGTGATCGCTTCGGGGGTGAGCCAGCACCAACCGCAGCCGGCCCCTTCGGCATGGCCGCACTCGGCCCGCTTGGCTTCGTTGATCTCCCGGAGGCGCATCAGGTCGATCATGCTCAGGTGACACCTTTCAGTCAGTTCCTCGTGGGCTGCCGGTCGGGGTTGCCCTCCCCGACCAACAAGACCAGCATACACTAAAGAGGGTTTTCAAGCAAGTTCACGGACAGAACTCCCCACCCCGGGAAAGACGGGTGACGGACCGTCAGTTACGAGGGCGCACCTCCCCCGTCCCCCCGACAGCTGCCTGGGGTCCGGGGCAAAGAGGCCGTCCGGGTCAAGGGCCGGCCGAAGGCC
>NZ_JZKH01000108.1 GCF_000961885.1 Streptomyces rubellomurinus | reverse complement strand
GGCGCCGACGCCGACCGACAGCATCCCGCCGCCCGACACCTTCCGCAGCGCCCGGCTGCGCAACACCACGACCCGGGCCGCGTCTTCGAGCGACAACAGGCCGGCCACGTGCGCGGCCGCGATCTCCCCCTGCGAGTGACCGATCACGGCGGACGGCCGCACCCCGCACGACTCCCACCAGCGCGCCAGCCCGACCATCACGGCGAACAGCGCGGCCTGCACCACATCCACCCGCTCCAGCAGCGCACCTGAACCGTCCCGCAACACGTCCAGCAGCGACCAGTCCGTCAACGGATCCATCACCGCCGCGCACTCCTCGACGGCGGCGGCGAACACCGGGCTGGCGGCGAGGAGTTCGGCCGCCATGCCCGCCCACTGCGACCCCTGCCCGGGGAACACGAACACCGGCCCGGTGACGGTGGCGCCGGGCCCGCCCGCGTCGCCCGCGACGGCGTTCGGGGCGGTGGAGGCCGTGCCGTCCGCCACCGCCCGCAACCCGGCGGCCAGTTCGGCGCCGTCGCGGCCCCAGACCACCGCCCGGCGCTCCAGGGCGGCCCGTCCGGCGGCCAACGACCAGGCGGCATCGGCGATTTCGCCGTCCGCGAGTCCGCCCTCCGCGAGTTCGCCCTCCGAGAGTTCGGCAGCCGGGCGCCCGGTCAGCCACTGCCCGAGCCGCCCGGCCTGGTCGCGCAGCGCGCCCTCGGTGCGGGCCGAGAGCACCCAGGGCACCACCCCGGCGACGCCCGCCGGCCCCTCCGCGACCGGCCCGGCGGCCGCGGCGTCGGGCGCCTGCTCCAGGATGACGTGCGCGTTGGTGCCGCTGATCCCGAACGAGGAGACGGCGGCCCGGCGCGGCCGCTCCAGCGCGGGCCAGGGCCGGCCCTCGGCCAGCAGCTCGACCCGGCCGGCCGTCCAGTCCACGTGCGGGGTCGGCGCGTCCACGTGCAGGGTCTTGGGCAGCACGCCGTGGCGCATCGCCATCACCATCTTGATCACCCCGGCGACGCCCGCCGCCGCCTGGGTGTGGCCGACGTTGGACTTCACCGAGCCGAGCCACAGCGGCCGCTCCGCGGGCCGGTCCTGGCCGTAGGTGGCGAGCAGCGCCTGCGCCTCGATCGGGTCGCCGAGCACCGTGCCGGTGCCGTGCGCCTCCACCGCGTCGACGTCGGCCGGGGTGAGCCGCGCGTTGGCCAGCGCCTGGCGGATCACCCGTTGCTGGGACGGCCCGTTGGGCGCGGTGAGGCCGTTGCTCGCGCCGTCCTGGTTGACCGCCGAGCCGCGGACGACCGCGAGCACGGGGTGTCCGAGGCGGCGGGCGTCGGAGAGGCGTTCCAGCAGCAGCATGCCGATGCCCTCGCCCCAGGCGGTGCCGTCCGCGCCGGCCGCGAAGGACTTGCAGCGCCCGTCCGGGGCCAGGCCCCGCTGGCGGGCGAACTCGACGAACACGCTCGGGGTCGACATGATCGTGACCCCGCCCGCCAGCGCGAGGTCGCACTCGCCGGTGCGCAGCGCGTGGCTCGCCCAGTGCAGGGCCACCAGCGAGGAGGAGCAGGCCGAGTCGACGGTGACGGCGGCGCCCTCCAGGCCGAGGGTGTAGGCGACGCGCCCGGAGGCGACGCCGAAGGAGTTGCCGTTGCCGATGTACGCCTCCAGCTCGTCGTCGACGTCCTGGACGCGGCCGGCGGCGTAGTCGGAGTACATCAGCCCGGCGAAGACGGAGGTGTTGCTGCCGCGCAGCGAGAGCGGGTCGATGCCGGCCCGTTCGAAGGCCTCCCAGGAGGTCTCCAGCAGCAGGCGCTGCTGCGGGTCCATGGCCAGCGCCTCGCGCGGGGAGATCCCGAACAGCTCGGAGTCGAAGCGGTCGATGCCGCGCATGAACGCGCCCTGGCGGGTGTAGCAGCGCCCGGAGCGGTCCGGGTCGGGGTCGTACAGTTCGGCGAGGTCCCAGCCGCGGTCGGTGGGCAGGGCCGAGACGGTGTCGACGCCGTCGGCGACGCAGCGCCACAGGTCCTCGGGGCTCGCGATGCCGCCGGGGAAGCGGCAGCTCATGGCGACGACGGCGATCGGCTCGTCCGTCACCCGGGCGGGGGCGGCGGCGGGGGCCCGGCCGTACTCGGGCAGGGCGAGCAGTTCGGTGCGCAGGTAGCGGGCCAGGGCGGTGGCGCTGGGGTGGTCGAACAGGACGGTGGCCGGGAGCCGCAGGCCGGTCGCGGTGTTGAGCCGGTTGCGCATCTCCAGCGCGGTCAGCGAGTCGAAGCCCAGCTCGGTGAAGGCCCGGTCGGCGCCGACCGTCTCGGGGCCGGAGTGTCCGAGGACGACGGCGGCCTGCCGGCGGGTCAGGTCGGTGAGCAGCTGGACCTGTTCCGCCTCGGGGCGCCCGGCCAGCCGCTGGGCGAGCCGGCGGGCCTCCTCGCCGCCGGCCCGGCGCCGGGCGGGGACCAACGCGCTGAGGATGACCGGCAGTTCGTCGAAGCGGCGCAGCGCGGTCAGGTCGAGCCGGACGGGCGCGAGCAGCGCCTCGGGCCGGCCGAGGGCGGCGTCGAACAGGGCGAGGCCCTGCGCGGCGGAGAGCGGGAGCACGCCGCTGCGGTCGATCCGGTGGCGGTCGGTGGCGGAGAAGTCCTCCCGCATCAGGCCGCTCTCCTCCTCCCACAGGCCCCAGGCGAGCGAGACGCCGGGCAGGCCGGCTGCCCGCCGGTGCTGGGCGAGGGCGTCCAGGAAGGCGTTGCCGGCCGCGTAGTTGGCCTGGCCGCGGCTGCCGATGACGCCGGCGACGGAGGAGTAGAGCACGAAGGCGGTCAGGTCGAGGCCGTGGGTGAGCTCGTGCAGGTGGACGGCGGCGTCGACCTTGGGGCGCAGGACGGGGCCGCAGCGCTCGGGCGTCAGGGCGGCGATCACCCCGTCGTCGACGGCGCCGGCGGTGTGCACGACGGCGCGCAGCGGGTGCGCGGCGGGGACGGCGGCGAGCAGGGCGGCGAGGGCGGCCCGGTCGGCGACGTCGCAGGCGGCGAGTTCGACGGTGGCGCCCAGGGCGGTGAGCTCGGCGGCGAGTTCGGCGGCGCCGGGGGCGGCGGGGCCGCGCCGGCTGGTCAGCAGCAGGCGGCGGACGCCGTGGGCGGTGACCAGGTGCCGGGCGGCGAGGGCGCCGAGCGCGCCGGTGCCGCCGGTGACCAGGACGGTGCCGTCCGGGTCGAAGGCGGGCCGGGCAGCGTCTCCGGGGGTGCTGCGGGCGATCCGCGGCGCGTACAACGTGCCAGCTCGGACGGCGAGTTGGGGTTCGCCGGTGTCGGCTGCGGTCGCGGTGGCGGCGGCGAGGGCGGGCACCGAGGCCGGGTCGTCGTCGAGGTCGACGAGGACGATCCGGTCCGGGTTCTCGGACATGGCGGAGCGCACCAGGCCGCCGACCGCGGCGGCGGCGAGGTCGCGCACCGGGTCGTCGTCGCCGACCGAGACGGCGCCCCGGGTCACCACGGCCAGCCGGGTGGCGGCCAGGCGCGGGTCGGCGAGCCAGGTCTGCACGGTGTCCAGGGCGCGGGCGACGGCGGCGTGCACGGCCTCGGGGGCCGGCAGGCCCGGGGTCTCGGCGGTCGGCCAGGGCAGCACGACCACGGCGGGCGCGGGCAGCCCGTCGTCCAGGGCCCGGGCGAGGGCCGCGAGGTCGGAGTGCCGGGTGGCGTCCGGCACGGGGGCGAGCCCGCCGTCGCCGAGCACCGCCCAGGCGCCGGGGGCGGCGGGCTGCGCGGGGTGCGGCAGGGCCGTCCACCGCACGGCGTACAGGGGGTCCTGCGGGGCCGTGGCGGCGGCGCGCAGCTTGTCCGGGGAGACCGGCCGCACGGACAGCGAACCGACCTCGGCGACCGGCCGGCCGTGGGCGTCGGCGAGGGTGAGGGCGACGGACTCCGGGCCGGTGCGGCGCAGCCGGGCCCGCGCCGCCGCGACGCCGGGGGCGAACAGGCGCACGTCCCGCCAGGAGAACGGCAGCGAGACCGGTCCGTCCCCGGGGTCGGTGCGGTCGGCGAAGGCGGCGATGCCGAGCAGGTGCTGGGTGGCGTCCATCAGCGCCGGGTGGACGGCGAAGCGGTCGGCGTCGTGGGCGACGGCCTCGGGCAGCGCGATCTCGCCGTAGACCTCGGCGCCGTGCCGGGCGGCGGCGCGCACGCCGAGGAAGGCCGGGCCGTAGGCGACGCCGGTGTCGGCGAGCCAGTCGTAGAAGCCGTCGAGCGGGACGGCGGTCGCGTCGGCCGGCGGCCGGGCGGGCAGGTCGTCAGCGGGCGCGGAGGCGGGCGCGGAGGCGGCCTCGGCGCGGGCCAGGGTGCCGACCGCGTGGCGGGTCCACGGTTCGGCCGGGTCGCCGGTGTCGGGCCGCGAGTGGATCGCGACGGCCCGCCGGCCGTCCCCGTCCGGGGCCTCCAGCCACAGCTGGAGCTGGCGGGCGCCGCGCTCGGGCAGGACCAGCGGGGCCTCCAGGGACAGCTCCTCGACGAGTTCGCAGCCGGCCCGCCGGCCCGCGTGCAGGGCGAGTTCCAGGAAGGCGGTGCCGGGGAGCAGTACGGTGCCGAGCACCACGTGGTCGCCGAGCCAGGGGTGGCTGTCGAGCGAGAGCAGGCCGGTGAACAGCGAGCCGTGCCCGTCCGCGAGTTCGACCACGGCGCCGAGCAGCGGGTGCTCGGCCGGGCGCTGCCCGAGGCCGGTCGCGTCGGTGGCGCCGACGCCCGCGTCCAGCCAGAACCGGCGGCGTTCGAAGGCCTGGGTGGGCAGGTCGACGCGGTGGCGGGCGAGCGCGGCGGGGTCGGTGGCCGCACCCGGAACGGCCGCACCGGTGGTGAGGGCGCTCGCGGTCAGGCCCGCCCAGTCCACGGCCGTGCCGCGGACGAAGGCGCGGCCGAGCGCGGTCAGGAAGCCCCGGGCGGTGGGGCCCTCGCGGTCGGCGGTGGGGATGACGGCCACCGTCCGCTCGGCCTCCTCGGCGGCCAGGCATTCGGTGGCCATCGGGGTGAGCACGGCGCCGGGCCCGAGTTCGACGAACTCGGTCACCCCGGCCGCCCGCAGCGCGCCGACCGCGTCGGCGAAGCGGACGGTGTCGCGCAGGTTGGCGATCCAGTGCGCCGGGTCGCCCAGCCGCTCGGGGGCCAGGACGGTGCCGGTGACGGTGGAGGCGAGCGGGATCCGCGGGCGGCGCGGGCGCAGCCCGTTGACCACGGTGGCGAACTTCTCCAGCACCGGGTCCATCAGCTCGGAGTGGAAGGCGTGCGAGACCGGCAGCCGACGGTGCCTCCAGCCGCGCTGCGCGCAGACGGCGCGGACCTGCTCGACGGCCTCGGCGGTGCCGGAGACCACCACACTGGCGGGCCCGTTGACGGCGGCGAGCCCGACGCCGGTGAGCGGGGCCAGGACGGCGGCGGCCTCGGCCTCGCCCGCCCCGACCGCGAGCATCGCGCCGCCGGGCGGCAGCGCGCTCATCAGCCGGGCCCGGGCGGCGACCAGGGCGACGGCGTCGTCCAGGGTGAGCGCCCCGGCCACGTGGGCGGCGACGATCTCGCCCAGCGAGTGGCCGGCCACGTGGTCGGGCGCGGGCGCCCAGGCCGTCCAGAGCCGGTAGAGGGCCACCTCGTAGGCGAACAGGGCCGGTTGGGCCAGCCCGGTGTCCTCGGCCCCCTCATGTTCGGCCTGCGGCCCGGCGGGCTCGCCGAGCAGCACCTCGCGCACGTCGAACGGCGTCACGCCCTCGAAGGCGGCGCAGACCTCGTCCAGCGCGGCGGCGAACACCGGGAAGGCCCGGTAGGCGGCGCGGGCGATGCCCCTGGTCCGGGTGCCTTGGCCGGTGAACAGGACGGCGGTGCGCCCGGTGCGGCGCGGCGCCCCGGCCTCTGCCGCGCCGTCCGCGAGCGCACCCAACTCGGTGGTGAAGTCCGCGAGTTCACTGCCGACCAGGACAGCCCGGTGGTCCAGCACGGCCCGCCCGGTGGCCAGCGACCAGGCCACCTCGGCCGGTCGGGCCCCGGGGTGCGCGAGCGCCCAGGCGCGCAGCCGGGCGGCCTGGGCGCGCAGCCCGGAGGCGGTGCGCGCGCAGACCACCCAGGGCACGGGGGTCACCGACTGCAGGGCGGCGGGCGGCTCGTCCTCGGCCGGCGCCTCCTCCAGGATCACGTGCACGTTGGTGCCGCTGACCCCGAAGGAGGAGACCCCGGCCCGGCGCACCCGTTCCCCCGCCGGCCACGCGACCGGCTCGGTGAGCAGCGCGACGTGGCCGGACGCCCAGTCGACGTGCGGGGTGGGCTCCTCGGCGTGCAGGGTGCGCGGCAGCAGGCCGTGCCGCAGCGCCAGCACCGTCTTGATCACCCCGGCCACCCCGGCGGCGGCCTGGGCGTGGCCCAGGTTGGACTTCACCGAGCCGAGCCGCAGCGGCCGTTCCGGCGAGCGCCCCTGCCCGTAGGTGGCGAGCAGCGCCTGGGCCTCGATCGGGTCGCCGAGCACCGTGCCGGTGCCGTGCGCCTCCACCGCGTCGACGTCGGCCGGGGTGAGCCGGGCGTTGGCCAGGGCCTGGCGGATCACCCGTTCCTGCGCCAGGTCGTTGGGCGCGGTGAGGCCGTTGGAGGCACCGTCCTGGTTGACCGCCGAGCCGCGCACCACCGCGAGCACGGGGTGCCCGTGGCGCCGCGCGTCGGACAGCCGCTCGACCAGCAGCACGCCGACGCCCTCGCTCCAGCCGGTGCCGTCGGCCGCCGCCGCGAAGGACTTGCAGCGCCCGTCCGCCGCCAGGCCGCGCTGGCGGGCGAACTCGTCGAAGGCGCCCGGGGTGGCCAGCACGGTGGCGCCGCCGGCCAGCGCGAGGTCGCACTCGCCGGCCCGCAGCGCCTGGCAGGCCAGGTGCAGGGCGACCAGCGAGGAGGAGCAGGCGGTGTCGACGGTGACCGCCGCGCCCTCCAGGCCCAGGGTGTAGGCGATCCGGCCGGAGGCGACGCTGACCAGGCTGCCGGTCAGCAGGTGCCCCTCGACCTCCTTGGGGACGCTCGGCAGCCGGGACAGGTAGTCGCTGGCGATCACCCCGACGAAGACGCCGGTGCGGCTGCCGCGCAGCGAGGCCGGGTCGATGCCGGCCCGCTCCACCGCCTCCCAGGAGGCCTCCAGCAGCAGCCGCTGCTGCGGGTCCATGGCCAGCGCCTCGCGCGGCGAGATCCCGAAGAAGCCGGGGTCGAACTCGGCCGCGTCGTCCAGGAACCCGCCCCGGTAGGAGACGCCGGCCGTGTGCTCGGCGTGCTCCCAGCCGCGCCCGGCGGGGATGGGCCCGATGGCGTCGCCGCCGGTGCGCAGCAGCTCCCACAGCTCCTCGGGCGAGGTGACGCCGCCGGGGTAGCGGCACTGCATGCCGACGACGGCGACGGGCTCGTGCCACCGGTCCTCGGCGTCGCGCAGCAGCGTCCGGGTCTCGTGCAGCTCGTTGGCCGCACGGCGCAGGTAGTCGCGCAGTTGCTCTTCGTTCGCCATCGTTCGTCTGCTCCGTGAGGGTCCGCGGGGGACGGGGATGCCCCAGCCCCGTGATGGGTGGTCAGCGATCGGTACCGCGGTCGATGAAGTCGAACAGCTCCGCGTCGGTGGCCGACTCGAACTTCTCTTCCGGGGCGGGGGCTTCGGGGCCGGCCGGGGCGTCGGGGGCGTCCGGGCCGGCCCCGGCCAGCTCCCGCAGGCGCTGGGCCGCCCTGGCCCGGTCCTCCTCGCCCAGCAGGGCGAGCATCGCCTCGACCCGGTCGATCTCGCCGAGCACCGCGTCCCAGGAGACGTCGTGCTCGCGGCGCAGCACCGTGCGCAGGTGGCGGCCGAGGGCGGCCGGGTTGGGGTGGCTGAAGACCAGCGTGGCCGGCAGGGCCAGGCCGGTGGCGGCCCGCAGCCGGTTGCGCACCGCGAGGGCGGTGAGCGAGTCGAAGCCGAGGTCCTTGAAGGCCGTCCCGGGGTCGATCTCCGCGGGGTCGGCGTGGCCGAGGACGGCGGCGGCGCTGCCGCGGACCAGGTCGACGAAGGCCTGCTCCTGCTCGTCCTCGGGCAGCTCCAGCAGTCGGGCGGCGGTGGCCGGTCCGGTGTCGGCGGGGCCGGCGGCCGGGCCGCGCCGGCGGTCCGTCACCAGGCCGGCGAGCAGCGGCGCTACGCCCGGGTCGCCGCGGCGCACGGCCGCGGTGTCGACGGCGAGCGGGGTGAGCGCGGGCTCCGGGCGGCCGAGGGCCTGGTCGAGCAGGGCCATCGCCTCGGCCTCGGCGAGGGCCAGCAGCCCCGCCGCGGTGTCCGGGGCGCCCGGGGCGTCCGGGGCGTCCGGGGTCTCCGGCACGCCCGGGGCGGCCCAGGGCCCCCAGGCGAGGGCGAGGCCGGGCAGCCCCTGGGCGCGCCGGTGCTGGGCGAGGGCGTCGAGGAAGGCGGCGCCGGCAGCCTGCCCGGCCCGGTCGGGGGCGCCGGCCTGGCCGGTCCAGGAGCCGTGCAGGACGAAGGCGGACAGCTCGGCGTCCCGGGTCAGCTCGTGCAGGTGCCAGGCGCCGTCGACGACGTCGGGGGCTTCGGCCGCGTGGACCACGGCGCGCAGCGGGTGCTCGGCCGGTACGGCGGCCAGCAGCGCGGCCAGGGCGCCCCGGTCGGCGGGGTCGCAGTCCGCGATCCGCACCTCGGCGCCGAGGGCGGTCAACTCCTCCGCCAGGACGACGGTTTCCGGTGCGGTGGCGCCGGGGTCGGCGAGCAGCAGGCGGCGCACGCCGTGGGCGGCCACCAGGTGCCGGGCGGTGGCGGCGCCGGGGCGGCCGGCCGCGCCGGTGACCAGGACGGTGCCGTCCGCCCGGAACCGCGGCGCGTCGGCGGCGACGGCGGGCGCCCGGCCGAGCACCGGCACCAGGACCTGTCCGGCCCGGACGGCGACCTCGGTCAGTCCCGCGTCCACGGCCGCGGCCAGGGCCTGCGGGGAGGCCTCGTGCCCGTCCAGGTCGGCGAGCACGACCCGGTCCCGGCCGGTCGAGCGCAACAGCCCCCACAGGGCGGCGGCGGCCGGGTCGGGGACCAGGTCGGCGGGGTCCGCGAGCACCGCGCCGTGGGTGACCAGGACCAGGCGGGAGCCCTCGAAGCGCCGGTCGGCCGCGTGCGCGCGCAGCACCTCGACGGCGGTGCGGAGCAGTTCCCGGACGGCCCGCGGCACCTCGTCCGCCGGGGTGTCCGCCAGCAGGGCGATCCGCGCGGGCACCGGCGCCCCGGCCGTCACCGCGGCGGCCAGGGCGGGCCAGTCGGGGTGGGCGGCGGCGCCGAGTTCGCGGGCGAGCGGCCCGGCGGCGCCGAGCACGGCCCAGGCCTCACCCGACGGCGGCGCGACCGGCCGCTCGGGCGCCGTCCACTCCAGCCGGGCCAGCGCCGGGCGCTCCCGGCCGGCCGCGCGCAGTTCGGCGGCCGACCAGCTGCCCAGCCGGACGGACTCGATCGCGGCGACGGACCGCCCCTGCTCGTCGGCGAGGTGCACGGCCAGGGTGTCCGGCGCGGTGGCGCGCAGGGTCAGCCGGACGGCCTGGCGGGCGCCGGGCACGGCGGTGACGCCGCGCCAGGCGGCCGGCAGGCGGACCAGGCCGTCGCCCGCCGGCTCGCCGGGGGCGAGGCCGAGCAGGGCGGCCTCCAGCAGCGCGGGGTGCAGGTCGTGCCGGGCGGCCTCGGCCTCGCCGCCGGTGTGGGCGGTCTCGGCGAACAGGTCGTCACCGCGCCGCCAGGCGGCGCGCAGCCCGGCGAAGGCCGGGCCGAGCCGCAGGCCGGTGCGGGCGATCCGCTCGTACGCCTCGGTGACGGGCAGCGGGGCCGCGCCGAGCGGCGGCCACTGGGCGGGGCCGGCGGCCGGGCGGTGGCCGCCGGGTGCCAGGGTGCCGGTGGCGTGGCAGGTCCAGGGGGCGTCGGCGGGCGCGTCCTCGGGCCGGGAGTGCACGCTGACGGTGCGGGCGCCGGCGCCGTCCGGCGCCTCCAGGGCGACCTGGAGGTGGACCCCGGCCGCCGCGGGCAGCACCAGCGGGGTGCGGACGGTCAGTTCGGCCAGCACCGGGCAGCCGCTCTCGCCGCCGGCCCGCAGCGCGAGGTCGGCGAGCAGGGTGCCGGGCACGGCGGCGGCGCCGAGCGCGTGGTGGTCGGCCAGCCAGGGGTGGGCGGCGGTGGACAGCCGCCCGGTGAAGACCGTCCCGGAGCCGTCGGCGAGGTCGACGCCGGCGCCGAGCACCGGGTGCTCGACCGCGCACTGGCCCCAACCGGCGCTGCCGGAGCCGGTGGTGGTGCCGGGCTCGATCCAGTGCCGGCGGCGCTGGAAGGCGTAGCCGGGCAGGTCGACCCGGGTCGCGGCGGCCTCGGCGGGCAGGCCGGGCCAGTCGACGGGCAGGCCGCGCACGTGGGCGTCGGCGAGCGCGGTGACCAGCCGGTCCGCGCCGCCGTCGCCCCGGCGCAGGGTGCCCAGGACGGCGGCGGTGGCGCCGAGGTCGTCGAGGGTGTCCCCGATCGGCACCAGCAGGCCGGGGTGCGGGCTGCACTCGACGAAGGCGTCGTGGCCGTCGGCCGCGGCGGCGGCGATCGCGCTCTCGAACAGCACGGTGCGGCGCATGTTCTCGAACCAGTAGGCGGCGTCCAGCGGGGTCGCCTCGTCCAGCAGGGCGCCGGTGACGGTGGAGTACATCGGGACGCGGCCCGGCAGCGGGCGCAGGTCGGCGAGCAGTCGGGTGATCTCCGCGCGGGCCGGGTCCATCTGCGCGGAGTGCGAGGCGTAGGCGGCCGGCACGAGGCGGGCGCGGGTGCCGGCGGCCTCGCAGCGGGCCGCGATCGCGGCGAGGGCGTCGGTGTCGCCGGAGAGCACCACGCCGGTCGGGCTGTTGACGGCGCCGAGCGAGACCAGGTCGGCGGCGCCGGCCGCCTCGATCTCGGCGCGGGCCAGCTCGGGGGTGAGGGCGACCGAGAGCAGTCCGCCGTGGCAGGCGTCGACGGCCTGCACGGCCCGCACTCGCATCACGGCGACCCGGGCGGCGTCCGCCAGCGAGAGCCGGCCGGCCACGTACGCGGCGGCGGCCTCGCCCTGGGAGTGGCCGACGACGGCGGCCGGGCGCACCCCGCAGGACTCCCACCAGCGGGCCAGGCCGACCATCACGGCGAACAGCACGGGGTGCAGCACCTCGACCCGGTCGAGCAGGGCGCCCGAGCCGTCCCGCAGGACGTCGAGCAGCCGCCAGCCGGTGACCAGCGGGTCGATCACCTCCGCGCACTCGGCCACGGCCTGCGCGAAGACCGGGCTGGTGTCGAGCAGTTCGGCGGCCATGCCGGGCCACTGGGAGCCCTGGCCGGGAAAGACCAGGACCGGTCCGGGGCCGGCCACCAGCGGGCCCGGGGCCTCCACCGAGCCGTCCGCGATCTCCCCGAGCGAGGCGAGCAGGTCGGCGGTGTCCCGGCCGCGGGCCACCGCCCGGTGGTCGAAGGCTGCCCGGCCGGTGGCCAACGCCCGGGCCACGTCGGCGGGTTCGGCCTCCGGGTGGCGCAGCGCCCAGTCCCGCAGCCGGGCGGCCTGGGCGCGCAGCGCCGCGCCGGTGCGGCCGGACACCGGCCAGGCCAGCACCCCGGCCAGACCCGCCGGCCCGCGGGTGACCGGGACGACCGGTTCGTCCGGGGCCTGTTCGAGGATGACGTGCGCGTTGGTGCCGCTGACGCCGAAGGAGGAGACGGCGGCGCGGCGCGGGCGGCCGGTCCCGGGCCAGGGCCGGTGCTCGGTGGCCAGCGCGACGTGGCCGGACGCCCAGTCGACGTGCGGGGTCGGCTCCTCGGCGTGCAGGGTGCGCGGCAGTTCGCCGTGCCGCAGGGCGAGCACCATCTTGAGCACGCCCGCGATGCCAGCCGCGGACTGGGTGTGGCCGATGTTGGACTTGATCGAGCCGAGCCACAGCGGGTGTTCGGCGGTGTGCTCGCGCCCGTAGACGGCGAGCAGGGCCTGCGCCTCGATCGGGTCGCCGAGCCGGGTGCCGGTGCCGTGCGCCTCGACGGCGTCGACGTCGGCCGGGGCGAGCCCTGCCTGGGCGAGCGCGGCGCGGATGACCCGCTGCTGGGACGGCCCGTTGGGCGCGGTGAGCCCGTTGCTGGCGCCGTCCTGGTTGGTCGCGGAGCCGCGCAGCACGGCGAGGACGCGGTGCCCGCGCCGCCGGGCGTCGGACAGCCGCTCGACCAGCACGAGGCCGGCGCCCTCGCCCCAGCCGGTGCCGTCGGCGCCCGCCGCGAAGGGCTTGCAGCGGCCGTCCGGGGCGAGCCCGCGCTGGCGGCTGAACTCGACGAAGGCGTGCGGCGAGGTGAGCACCGCGACGCCGCCGGCCAGCGCCAGGTCGCACTCGCCGGAGCGCAGCGCGGCGGCCGCGAGGTGCAGGGCGACCAGGGAGGAGGAGCAGGCGGTGTCGACGGTGACGGCCGGGCCTTCGAGGCCGAGCACGTACGAGACCCGGCCGCTGATCACGCTGGTGGCGGTGCCGGTGAGCAGGAAGCCCTCCTGGCCCTCGGCGACCGCGCCCGAGGCGGTGTGGTAGTCCTGCGCCATCGCGCCGACGAACACGCCGGTCGCGGAGCCGCGCAGCGTGGTGGGGTCGATGCCGGCGTGTTCGAAGGTCTCCCACGCCGTCTCCAGCAGGACGCGCTGCTGGGGGTCCATCGCGGCGGCCTCGCGCGGCGAGATGCCGAAGAACTCGGCGTCGAAGCCGACCGCGTCGTCGATGAAGCCGCCCTCGCGCACGTAGGACTTGCCGGGGCGGTCGGGGTCGGGGTCGAAGAGGGTGTCGAGCGGCCAGCCGCGGTCGCGCGGGAACGGCGTGATGGCGTCGGTGCCCTCGGCGAGCAGCCGCCACAGGCCGTGCTCGTCGGCGACGCCGCCGGGGTAGCGGCAGCCGAGGCCGACGACGACCACCGGGTCCTCGGCGGTCTCGGCGGTGCGCACCGCGGCGGGCTCGACCTGCTCGGCGGATCCCAGGAGTTCGGCGCCGATGTGCTCGGCCAGCGCCTCCGGGGTCGGGTGGTCGAAGACCAGGGTGACGGGCAGCCGCAGCCCGGTCGCGGCGGTGAGCCGGTTGCGCAGTTCGACGGCGGTGAGGGAGTCGAAGCCGAGCGCCTTGAACGGGCGGCCGCGTTCGATCGTGTCGGCGCCGGCGTGGCCGAGGACGGCGGCGGTCTCCTGCCGGACGAGGGTGGTGAGGGTCTGCCGGCGCCGGTCCTCGGGGAGCCGGGCGAGGCGCTGGGCGAAGGCGGCGGTGTCCGGGTCGGGGCCGGCGGCGGCCCGCCGGGGCCGGGAGCCCGGCAGGGCGCCCAGCAGGTCGCGCAGCAGGGCGGGGGCGCGGTCGGTGCGGCGCAGCGCGGCGAGGTCGAGGCGGGCGAGCACGGCGGTGGGGTGGTCGGCGGCGCGCGCGGCGTCGTAGAGCGCGAGCGCGTCGCCGGTCTCCAGGGCGGCGGCGCCGGTGCGGGCGATCCGGTCGAGGTCGGCCCGGTCGAGGTGGCCGGTCATGCCGCTGGCCTGCGCCCACAGGCCCCAGGCCAGGGCGGTGGCGGCCTGGCCGCGGGCGCGCCGGTGCTGGGCGAGCGCGTCGAGGTAGGCGTTGGCGGCGGCGTAGTTGGCCTGGCCGGCGCCGCCGAAGGTGCCGGCCATCGAGGAGAAGAGCACGAACTCGGCGAGGTCCTGGTCGAGGGTCAGGTCGTGCAGGTGGCGGGCGGCGTCGGTCTTGGGGCGCAGCACGCGGTCGAGCTGCTCGGGGGTGAGCGCGTGCAGGGCGGCGTCGTCGAGGGCTCCGGCGGCGTGCACGACGGCGGTGAGCGGGTGCCGGGGGTCGACGGTGGCGAGCAGGGCGGCGAGCGCGGCGCGGTCGGCGGCGTCGCAGGCCTCGATGCGGACCTCGGCGCCGAGGGCGGTGAGGTCGGCGGCGAGTTCGGCCGCGCCCTCGGCGGCCGGGCCGCGGCGGCTGGTCAGCAGCAGGTGCCGGGCGCCGTGCTCGGTGACGAGGTGGCGGGCGAGCAGGGCGCCGAGGGTGCCGGTGCCGCCGGTGACCAGCACGGTGCCGTGCGGGTCGGCGGCGCCGGTGGCCGCTCCGGCTCCCGTGGCGGTGAGGGTGGGCGGCAGGGTGAGCACGACCTTGCCGGTGTGCCGGGCCTGGCCGAGGTGGCGGAAGGCGGCGACGGCGTCCCGCACGTCCCAGGTGGTGACGGGCAGCGGGGCGAGCGTGCCGGCGGCGAACAGCGGGCCGAGTTCGGTGAGGATCTGCTGGATGCGGTCGGCGCCGGCGTCCATCAGGTCGAAGGCACGGTAGTCGGTGCCGGGGTGGGCGGCGCGCACGGCGTCGCGGTCGCGGATGTCGGTCTTGCCCATCTCCAGGAACCGCCCGCCGGGGGCGAGCAGCCGCAGCGAGGCGTCGACGTGCTCCTGGGCCAGCGAGTTGAGCACCAGGTCGAAGCCCCGCCCGGCGCGGGCGGCGGCGAACCGCTGCTCGTAGTCGAGGTCGCGGGAGTTGGCGATGCGGTCCTCGGCCAGGCCGAGGGAGCGCAGCACCGGCCACTTGGCGGGCGAGGCGGTGCCGTGCACGTCCAGGCCCCAGTGCCGGGCGAGTTCCAGGGCGGCCGTACCGACGCCGCCGGTCGCGGCGTGCAGCAGCAGCGACTCGCCGGGCCGGGCCCGGCCGAGGTCGGCCAGGCCGTAGTAGGCCGTCAGGTACGCCACCGGGACGCTCGCCGCCTGCGGGTACGTCCAGCCGGCCGGGACGGGGGCGAGCAGGCGGCGGTCGGTGACCGCGAGCGGGCCGGTGCCGCCGGAGAACAGGCCCATGACGCGGTCGCCGGGGGCGAGGTCGTGGACGTCGGCGCCGACCTCGACCACCAGGCCGGCGCCCTCGCCGCCGGGCGGCCGGGTGTCGGCGACCATGCCGAGGGCGACCACGACGTCGCGGAAGTTGAGGCCGGCGGCGCGCAGCGCGACCCGGACCTCGCCGGGGCCGAGCGGGCGGGCGCCGTCCTCGTGCGGGAGCAGGGCGAGGCCGTCGATGGTGCCGGTGCCGGTCAGGTCGAGGCGCCAGGCGGCGGTGCCGGCAGGCACGGCGAGGCGTTCGGCCGCGTCTGCCCGGGTGAGCCGGGGAGCGGCCGCGGTGCCCGCGCGCAGGGCGAGTTGGGGTTCGCCGCAGGCCAGGGCGGTGCCGAGGGCAGCGTAGGAGTCGGGGTGCCGGTCGAGGTCGACGAGCACGATCCGGCCGGGGTGCTCGGTCTGCGCGGAGCGGACCAGGCCCCAGACGGCGGCCGCGCCGAGGTCGTCGACGTCCTGCCCGTACGGGCCGGGGACGGCGCCGCGGGTGAGCACCACCAGCGGGGTGGCGGCGGGGCGCTCGGCGGCGAGCCAGGTCTGCAGGAACGCCAGGACCCGCCGGGTGGCGGCGCGGACGGCCTGCGGGGAGCCGTCTGTGGCGCAGCTCAGTGCGACGGCGTCCGGCCGCGGGGCGGCGGGGTCGGGTGCGGCCGGGTCCGGCGCCGTGGTGACGGTGGCGCCCGCCGCGCGCAGGGCCGCGCCGGCGCCGAGTTCGTCGGGCCCGGCCAGCTGCCAGTGGCCGAGCGGGGCCGGCCGCGGCAGCGTCAGCGGCGGCCAGGCGACGTGGTGGAGGCCGTCCGCGGCGCCGGGGCCGGCGGGGGTGAGGCCGCCCGGGGCGAGCGGTCGGGAGAGCAGCGAGTCGACGGTGGCGACGGGCGCGCCGGCCGGGTCGGTCAGGGCGAGGGTGACGGTGTCCGGGCCGGTGCGGCCGAGCCGGACGCGCAGGGTGCGGGCGCCGACCGCGTACAGCCGCACGCCCGTCCAGGCGAAGGGGAGGCCGACGCCGGTCGGGTCCGTCCGGTCCGGGGCGGCGGCGTGCAGGGCGGCGTCGAGCAGCGCGGGGTGGAGGGCGAACCGCCCGGCGTCGTGGTCGTCCCCGGGCAGGGCGACCTCGGCGAGCAGGTCGTCGCCGTGCCGCCAGGCGGCGCGGACGGCCCGGAACAGCGGGCCGTAGCCGTAGCCGGCGGCGGCCAGCCGCTCGTAGAGGCCTTCGGTGTCCAGCGGTTCGGCGCCGGCCGGCGGCCACGCGCCGCCCTCGGCGGCGGGCTCCTCGCCGGGCCGGGCGGGGGCGAGGACGCCGGCGGCGTGCCGGGTCCACGGGCCCGGCTCGGCGGTGTCGGGGCGGGCGTGCACGGTGAGCGCGCGGCGCCCGTCCCGGTCGGGGGCGTCGAGCTGCACCTGGAGCTGGACGGCGCCGCGCTCCGCCAGGGGCAGCGGGGCCTCCAGGGTGAGCTCCTCGATCACCGTGCAGTGCGCCGACTGCCCGGCCTGGAGGGCGAGTTCGACGAAGGCCGTGCCGGGGAGCAGCACGGTGCCGAGGACGGCGTGGTCGGCGAGCCAGGGGTGGGTGGGCAGCGAGATCCGGCCGGTGAGCAGGTGCCGGTCGTCCCCGGCCTGGGCGAGGGCGGCGCCGAGCAGCGGGTGGTCGGCGGAGCGCAGGCCGAGGCCTTCGGCGTCGGCGGCGGCCGGGGCCGGGTCCAGCCAGTAGCGCTCGCGCTGGAAGGCGTAGGTGGGCAGGTCGGTGCGCGGCGGGGTGCGGTGCGCGTGCGGGGCCGCCCAGTCGACGGGCACGCCGCGCACGGACAGGCCGGCGGCGGCGGTCAGCAGGCGCCGCAGGGTGTCGGCGTCGCGCTGGAGCGAGCCGACGACCAGGGCGTCCGTACCGGCCTCCTGGGCGGTCTGCTCGACGGCGGGGGCGAGCACCGGGTGCGGGCTGGTCTCGACCAGCGTGGTGTAGCCGTCGCGCAGCAGGGCCCGGGTGGCCCGCTCGAAGGCGACGGTCTCGCGCAGGTTGCGGTACCAGTAGGCGGCGTCCAGGGCGGTGCCGTCGAGCGGTTCGCCGGTGACGGTGGAGTAGAACGCCACCGCCGGGGTCGCGCTCGGCGTGATCTCGCCGATGCCGGCGAGGAGTTCGGCGCGGACGCGCTCGACGGCCGCGGAGTGCGCGGCGTAGTCGACGGGCAGTCGGCGGGTCCGCACGCCCTGGGCCGCGCAGCGTTCGCGCAGTTCGTCCAGGGCCGTGGCCTCGCCGGAGACGACCACCGCGCCGGGGCCGTTGACGGCCGCGATGCCGAGGGCGAGTCCGGGGCTCAGCTCCTCGACCCGGGCGGCCGGGGCGGCCACCGACATCATGCCGCCGCCGCCCGCGACGGACCGCAGGGCGCGGCTGCGCAGGGCGACGATCCGGGCGGCCTCCGCGAGGGTGAGCGCGCCGGCCACCTGGGCGGCGGCGATCTCGCCCTGGGAGTGGCCGACCACGGCGGCCGGTTCGACGCCGAGCGAGCGCCACACGGCGGCGACGGACACCATGACGGCGAACAGCGCGGGCTGGACGACGTCGACGCGCTCCAGCGAGGGCGCGCCGGGGCGCCGGCGCAGCACGTCGAGCAGCGACCAGTCGGTGTGCGGGGCGAGGGCGGCGGCGCAGGCGCCGATCCGTTCGGCGAACACCGGGGACTCGTCCAGCAGTCGGGCGCCCATGCCGGCCCACTGGGAGCCCTGGCCGCCGAACACGAAGGCCGTCCGGCCGGGCTGCCCGGCGGTGCCGGTGACCAGTGCGGGGTGGGGCGCGCCGGTGCTCAACGCGTCGAGGGCGGCGAGGAGTTCGGCGGGGTCGGCGGCGACGAGCACGGCGCGGTGGTCGAGCGCGGCGCGGGTGGTGGCGAGGGCGTGGGCGGTGTCGGCGGGCCGGACGGCGGGGCGCGCCGCCAGGTGGGCGCGCAGCCGGGCGGCCTGCTCGCGCAGGGCGGCCGGGGTCGCGCCGGACAGCGGCCAGGCCAGCGCGGCCGGGTCCCCGTCCGGGTCGGGGGCCGCTGCCGCGGCCGCCTCGGCCGGGTCCGGCCCGGGCAGCGGGCTCGCCGGCTCCTCGGCCGGGTCGCCCTGCTCCAGGATCACGTGGGCGTTGGTGCCGCTGACGCCGAAGGAGGACACCCCGGCCCGGCGGGGCCGGCCGGTGTCCGGCCAGTCGGCCGGCTCGGTGAGCAGGGCGACGGCGCCGGACGCCCAGTCGACGTGCGGGGAGGGCGCGTCCACGTGCACGGTGGCGGGCAGTTCGCCGTGCCGCATCGCCATCACCGTCTTGATGACGCCGGCGACGCCGGCGGCGGCCTGGGTGTGGCCGAGGTTGGACTTCACCGAGCCCAGGTACAGCGGCCGTTCGGCCGGCCGGTCCTGGCCGTAGGTGGCGAGCAGCGCGTGCGCCTCGATCGGGTCGCCGAGGGCGGTGCCGGTGCCGTGCGCCTCGACGGCGTCGACCTCGGCCGACGTGAGCCCGGCCTGGGCGAGCGCGGCGCGGATCACCCGCTCCTGGGCGCGGCCGTTGGGCGCGGCGAGGCCGTTGCTCGCGCCGTCCTGGTTGACCGCGCTGCCCCGGACCACGGCGAGCACGGGGTGGCCGTGGCGCCGCGCGTCGGAGAGCCGTTCCACCAGCAGCAGGCCGATGCCCTCGGACCAGGCGGTGCCGTCCGCGCCGGCCGCGAAGGACTTGCAGCGCCCGTCCGGGGCCAGGCCCCGCTGGCGGGAGAACTCCACGAAGGTCGCCGGGCTCGACATCACCGTCACCCCGCCCGCCAGGGCGAGGTCGCACTCCCCCTGGCGCAGCGCCTGGCAGGCCAGGTGCAGGGCGACCAGCGAGGAGGAGCAGGCGGTGTCCACCGTCACCGCCGGGCCCTCCAGGCCCAGGGTGTAGGCGACCCGGCCGGAGGCGATGCTGCCGGCGCTGCCGTTGCCGAGGTAGCCGTCGACGCCCTCGGGGGCGGCGGCCAGCCGGGAGGCGTAGTCGGCGTACATCAGGCCGGCGAACACGCCGGTGCGGCTGCCGCGCAGCGAGCGCGGGTCGACGGCCGCCCGCTCGATGGTCTCCCAGGAGACCTCCAGCAGCAGGCGCTGTTGCGGGTCCATGGCCAGCGCCTCGCGCGGCGAGATGCCGAAGAAGCCGGGGTCGAAGCGGTCCGCGTCGAACAGGAAGCCTCCCTCGCGGACGTACGAGGTGCCGGGGTGGTCCGGGTCGGGGTGGTACAGGTTGGCCAGGTCCCAGCCGCGGTTGTCGGGGAAGCCCGCGATGGCGTCGACGCGCTCCCGCACCAGCCGCCACAGGTCCTCCGGGCTCGCCACCCCGCCGGGGTAGCGGCAGCCGGCGGCGACGATCGCGATCGGCTCGTCGCTCGGCACCGGACCCGGACGGGCCGGGGCGGCGGCGCGCGGGCGGCGCGGCCCATCGAGCAGTTCGGCGCGCAGGTGAGCAGCCAAGGCGCTCGCCGACGGGTGGTCGAACAGCACGGTGGCGGGCAGCCGCAGACCGGTGAACGCGTTGACCCGGTTGCGCAGTTCGAGCGCGGCGAGCGAGTCCAGGCCCAGCTCGCTGAACGCGCGGTCCGGGTCGATCGCCCCGCCGTCCGGGTGCCCGAGGACGGCGGCGGCGTGGGTGCGCACCAGGTCGACCAGGTGCCGCTGCTGTTCCGCCGCCGGGGCGGCGGCCAGCCGGCGGGCGAGGGCGCGGCCGGTGTCGGGGGCCGTCCGGTCCGTTCCGGGGCGGCGGGTGGCCAGTCCGGCCAGGAGCGGCGGCAGTTCGGCCGCGTGGCGACCGGCCAGGTCGAGCCGGACCGGCGCCAGGACTGCCTCCGGGCGGGCCAGTGCCGCGTCGAACAGGGCGAGGCCGAGCCCGGCGCCCAGCGGCCGGATCCCGGAACGGGCCATCCGCTGCCGGTCGGCGGCGCCGAGGGCGGCGGTGAGCGCGCTGTCCTGCTCCCACAGGCCCCACTGGAGCGAGAGGGCGGGCAGACCGAGCGCGCGCCGCCGCTGCGCGAGCGCGTCGAGCACCAGGTTGGCGGCGGCGTAGGCGCCCTGGCCCGGGCTGCCGGTGAGGCCGGCCCCCGAGGAGAACAGCACGAAGGCCCGCAGGTCGAGGTCCTGGGTCAGCCCGTGCAGGTGCAGGGCGGCGACGGCCTTGGGCCGCAGGACGCGCTCCACCCGCTCGGGGGTCAGCGCCGGGAGCAGGCCGTCGTCGACCACGGCCGCCAGGTGGACCAGCGCGGTCAGCGGGTGCTCGGCGGGGACGGCGGCGATCACCCGCGCCAGCGCGGCGCGGTCGGCGACGTCGCAGGCGGCGAAGGTCGCCCGCGCTCCGGCCGCGGCGAGGTCCTCCCGCAACTCCCGCGCGCCGGGGGCGTCCTCGCCGCGCCGGGAGACCAGCAGCAGGTGCCGCACGCCGTACGCCGCGACCAGGTGCCGGGCGACCAGGGCCCCCAGGGCGCCGGTACCGCCGGTGAGCAGGACGGTGCCGTCGGCGTCGAGCTCCGGCGGGGGCGGGGCGGTCGGCAGGCTCGGAGCCCGGCGCAGCCGGGGCACCAGCAGGGCCGTCCCGCGCAGGGCCGCCTCGGGCAGCGCGCCGGCGGCGGCGATCGCGTCGGGGTCGGCGGGCTCGGGGCCCGGCTCCAGGTCGAGCAGCGCGAAGCGGTCGGGGTGCTCCGAGCGGGCGGCGCGGAGCAGGCCCCACGCCGCGGCGGCGGCCGGGTCGGGCAGGTCGTCGGCGCCGACGGCGAGCGCGCCGCGCAGCGTGACCACCAGGCGGGCGGCGGCGAACCGTTCGTCGGCGAGCCAGGCCTGGGCGGTGGCGAGCGCGTCGTGCACGGCGGCCCGGACGGCCTCGGCGTCGGCGGCCTGGTCCCGGACGGGCGGCGCGGCGAGCAGGACGGCCTCGGGCGGCGGGGTTCCGGCGTCCACGGCCGCCGCGAGCGCGGCCAGGTCCGGGTACCGGCGGGCGTCGAAACGGGCCGCGAAGGCGGCCTGGTCCGGATCGGCCGTCGGACCGCCCACGACCGCCCAGCGCGCGGGCGGCTCGACGGCCGGGGCGGGGGCCCACTCCAGGTCGAAGAGGTACTCGGCGGCGGGCGCCGCGACGCCCGGCAGCTGGTCGCGGGAGAGCGCCCGCACCGTCAGGGTCTCCGCCGAGAGCACGGCCCGGCCGTCCGCGTCCGCCACCGAGACGGCGACCGTGTCGGCGCCCAGCGGCCGCAGGCGCACCCGCAGCGCCCGGGGGCCGGCCGCGTGCAGCCGCACGCCGCGCCAGGAGAACGGCAGCCGGACCCGGGTGCCGGGATCCTCGACCGGTGCGGTCAGCCCGAGCGGGTGCAGGGCGGCGTCGAGCAGGGCCGGGTGCAGGGCGAACCCGGCGCCGGCCGCCTCCTCGGGAAGGGCGAGCTCGGCGAACAGTTCGCCGCCGCGCTGCCAGGCCGCCCGCAGGCCCTGGAAGGACGGGCCGTAGCGCACCCCGGCCTCGGCCGCGTCGGCGTACAGCTCGTCCACCTCGACGGGCTCCGCGCCGGCGGGCGGCCAGGGCGCCCGGTCGTCCGGGCCCTGCTGCTCCCGGACGGGCGTCAGCGCGCCGGTGGCGTGGCAGGTCCAGGGGGCGTCCGGGCCCTCGTCGGTGGGCTCGGGGCGGGCGTGGACGGTGATCGGCCGCAGGCCGGAGGCGTCGGGCGCGCCGACCGCCACCTGCAGCTGCACTCCCCCGGCCGGCGGCACGGCGAGCGGCGCCACCAGCGTCAGTTCGTCGACGCCCCGGCAGTCGAGCCGGGCACCCGCGTGCAGCGCGAGTTCGAGGAAGGCCGTCCCGGGGACGAGGACCGTGTCGAGCACGGCGTGGTCGGCGAGCCACGGGTGGGTGTCGAGCGAGAGGCGCCCGGTGAACAGCGCGCCGTTGCCGTCCGCGAGGCCGACCACCGCGCCGAGCAGCGGGTGGTCCACCGCGCCCTGGCCCAGCCCGGCGGCGTCGCCGGTGCCGGTGCCCGCGTCGAGCCAGTAGCGCTGCCGCTCGAAGGCGTACGTCGGCAGTGCCCCGACGCGGGCACGGGCGGCGGCCAGGTCGACACCGGTCGGCGCCGTCCAGTCGACCGCACCGCCCCGGACGAACAGCCGGGCCAACGCCGTGCGGAGGGTCTCGGCTCGGCCCCGCTCGCGGTGCTGGACGGGGATGGCGATGGCGTCCGTGTCGGCCGTGCACTCGGCGACCATCGGCGTCAGCGCCGCCTCCGGCCCCAACTCCACGAACACCGACGCACCTTCGGCCCGGGCCGCGCCCACCGCGTCGGCGAAACGCACCGGCTCGCAGACCTGACGCACCCAGTACTCCGGATCGCACACCTCGGCCGGAGTCGCGAGGCGGCCCGTCACGTCCGACGCCAACGGGATCGACGGCTCCGCGAGCTCGATACCCGCCACCACCTCCCGCAGCCCCGCCAGCACCGGCTCCATCAGCACCGAATGGAACGCATGCGACACCGCGAGGCGCTTCGCCCGCCAGCCACGCTCCCTGCACAACTCCCCTACCGCATCGATGGCTTCGGCCTCACCCGACACCACCACCGACGCCGGGCCGTTCACCGCCGCGACCCCCACCACCCCCGGACGGCACTCCGCCAGCAGCGCCACCACCTGCGCCTCACTCGCCCCCACCGCCAGCATCGCCCCACCGGACGGCAGTTCGCCCATCAACCGGGCCCGCGCCGCCACCAGAGCAACCGCACCCTCCAACGAGAACACCCCGGCCACGTACGCCGCCGTGATCCCGCCCAGCGAATGCCCCAGCACCACCTCGGGTTGCGGCGTCCAGGAGCGCCACAACCGGTACAACGCCACCTCGAACGCGAACAACACCGGCTGCACCACACCGGTTTCCGTGTCGCCCTCGGCCTCCCCC
>NZ_JZKH01000107.1 GCF_000961885.1 Streptomyces rubellomurinus | reverse complement strand
CCCTCAGCCACACCCACCCCTGACCCCCACCCGCCCACCACCACGGCGGCCATCCTGAAACGCCAGCGGCCCAGATCGGGATCATGCTCCCGACCTGGGCCGCAGTGTGCGTCTCAGCCGCCGATCCGTCGAAACAACGCCTTGGTCCGGGGATAGGTGTGGACGGCATTGTGGAAGTGCCGTCAACATGCTCGTCTGTTGCCACGGCACGCTGAGGCTCTCCTAAACGATGTGGACCCGTTCAAGGGCTCCGTCCTTGTCTCGAAGGAGCAACTCCTTGCCCTCAGCCATCTGTTGGGCGAGGAAGCCGTAGACCTGGACCGAGCGGTTGATCGCATCGGTCTTGGAAAGTCCGGTGGCCAAGGTGAGGTCGGCCAGCGCCCGAACAGCCGCACCGATCAACGTGATGCTGAACCGCTCACTCGGCGCCCCTGCACTCCTTGAGTCCGTCACTCTTACAGCCTCTCTACTGCCGGGTGTGCACGCCGAGCGTGCGTGACGTGCTCCAGCATCTCACGAGACACCAATGATGAACCAGATCAGCACCAGATTGGTGCACTGTCGGTGTCTTTGGCTACAGTGTGAGCGCTGCCTCCTCGTCGACTACAGCCGACGGAGAGGCTCGCTAGATCACTGACACGAAAGGAATCCGATGGCCACAACGGTCCATCCATTTCTAGGCGCCAACCAGTCCGGGGCTCCCTAGCTCGGATTGCTACCGCCTGGGACTTGCGATTGAGGATGCGACAGCCTGTCAAGAGATCGCCGATCTCTAGCTGAGGCATCCCAAGAAGGACTCCCAGTGACGAACACCGATCCCACGATGTACGGCGACTCCTCCCACATCGCTCCGTCAGCGAGCGCTGAGGTCAAGATCTGGACGAGCCAGGAGCTTTCCGTTTCGGCCGAGATGCCCAGCGATGGGGCCTCGGTCGAGGTCAAGCTCTCGCCGGACATCCACGGACGGATGCAGGTGCCTGCCCGTAGCGCCAGCCAGCTGATCGAGATGATCGGCTACACGGTCATACCGACCGGAGGGGCGCTTCTCATGGTTCGGGAGAGTCACGGCGCGATGCCCTGGTGGGCAACCCTCGCACTGACCCTGACCATCGTCGCCGTGCCCGGTGTTAACCGGATCATGTCGCGTAGCAGGACCGCCACGCGGCGCAGGAAGGTCTGAGCCCTCCGCCCGCGCCCACGTAGCCAAGGAACAGCGCCACCGAGCGGGTCTTCTCAGAAGAGACCCGCTTCACCGCTTCAGGACCTGGGTGAGAGGTGTCAATGGGAACCAACGGGTTGGACTTCATCAAGCGGATCGGGAAGGTGAAACCTGCCCGTAGGCGGACTGGTCAGGCGCTGCACCGGCCCATTTTTTTGCTGTGGGCTATTTCCCAAGCTGTGCACGGGCAGCCCCGTGAGCAACCATGGTCCGCAGTGAAGTCCGCCGTTGCGCCGCTCCTCACCTCGTTCGCAGACGCGCCAGACGGAGAGCGGGCCGTGGTGTACCCCTTCTGGGCGCTGCAAGGAAATGATCTTTGGCAGGTGGCGAAAGCCGCCGAGCTTCCGCTGACGAGCGACCGGCGGCGCCCCAAGATTTCCGCCCTTGACGCGACAGACCCCCTCGCCGGCCTGCTCAAGGAGGACTACGACCGGCTGGTCGAGGACCCGGAGCTGGCGGCACGGGCCATCGCCACGTTGCTACTTCGCTTTTTTACGCCGACACCAGCAGGTCTGCTGGAAGCTCTCTCACTCACGGAGTTGATGGAAGGGCGCATCGACTCGTCGCTTCGTCCAACTGTGGGCGAGCCGTTCTCGAACCGAGACGTCATCGCTGACGCCTACGGCGGCAACCGGGTCCTCGGTATCACCCCGCTGGCTGATGGCGTCCTCACCGTGTACTCGGACGACAAGGGGCCCTACGCGGACCAGCAAATCCCCGGGATGGACTGGATCGCCTACACCGGTGACGGCTTGTCGGGTGATCAAACGCTGACCGGGGGAAACAGATCCATGGCCGAGTACCAGGATCAGCAACGAGCGTTGCGCTATTGGCACAAGCCGTACCGGGGGCACTGGACCTTCGAAACCTGGGCGGTGATCGTCCAGCGGCGGCTGCGGTGGGGCCGCGGACAGGACGGCGAGCCTCGCCGGGAGTTCGTGTGGGTTCTTGCACCCGTCCCGTCGCCTCTGCGTGAAACGTGGACCGCGGAGGTTATCGACGCCCTCAACGAGGATGACGGGTGGCTCCATGACGACTCCGTTGACGTCCCCGTTGTGTCCGAGGCCCCGGAGCAAGAAGAAAGCCCCACCAGTAACCGTGACAGGTACCGAAAGCTGACCGAGGCAGCCCATCGCACAACCGCCAGCCGAACCCGCCGTTCGAAGCTCACACAGGTTGAGCGCTATCTTCGTTCGCCGGCTGCCCGGCAGGCTGTCATCCTTCGCAGCGACGGCCAGTGCGAAAACCCCGCCTGCCTCGGGCACCCGTCAGAACTCACCGACGCCGGCCTGCCCATACTGGAGGTCGACCACGTGAATGACCTCGGGCGTGGCGGCCAAGACACTCCAGAAACAATGATCGCCCTGTGCCCGAACTGCCATGCACTCAAGACGCGCGGGTCCAACCGGCACCGCCTTCGCAAGGAGCTTCTTGCGGTGGTAGGTGCCCTACATCAGGCGTTTCTTGAGTCGAGCTAAAAGCTTCATCAGCCTGCGAACATGTTGCGGTTGATCGTCTAACTGGCTCAGCGTTCGGACCCAGCTCCTCAAGAGGCGACGCAAGACGGACTGACATCAGCGGTTGCCGTCAATCACTGCAGTCAAAAGGCCCGCAGCATGATCGCTGCGGGCCTTTTGTGCTGGTGGGCGCGGACGGTTTCGAACCGCCGACATCTGCTTTGTAAGGCTTGGCGTGCGGCAACCGCGCCGACCTGCGCCCGCCCACCCTGCTCGTTCTCCGGCCACCGCACCGCCGGCGCCCGCAACTTACCGTCACGTACCGCCCGATCTGGCACGCTTCTGGCACAACATCATGCGCCACGAGGTGTCCTGGCCATTCGAGCGGCGCCCGGCGGCATCAGTCGACCCCATCGGGACCGTCCAGGCCACCGATACCGCGAAGGTCCTCCCCCAGGCTTGAGATAGGCATCGACCGCCCGCCCTTGCCGGTACATCGCTGCAGGGCGACATGGTATGCCCATGCATGGGTGGAGATCTTCTTCTCGATCGAGAAATGCTTCCCAGTCGCCATTTCCATCACCTGATGGAATTCATCCATCAGATCCTGCCAATCAACGGCGCGCAGATCCGACTCCCCCCAGCCATACAGAGACTTGAGTTCACGCCTCACGGCAGAGAAGAACGATGTAGATTCACGCCGCCCAATCCCAACCTTAACTCCGTTCCCGACAAGCCACTCCTTGAGATCATCTGGAGCTTCGAGCCACTTATCCGCACTGTCTCTCAGTTCCGCATAATCCACCCAAGCCCAAAAGCTCTCAGCGTCTGCCACATCGGGGGCCTCCGCATGGTGCTCCTTACAGAGCAGGGCGAAGTTTCGCACATCCATAGACCCTCCGAGCGAGGCAGGCACGACGTGCGCCCGCTCTACCGGAGTTCGCCAGCAGATCAGGCAACCTGGGTCATCAAGGCCCAGATAGTCGGCGATTGCGCGGACGGTCGGCGGTGACTTCCGATCGGCAGGCTCCCTTTCCCTCGGCTTCAGATCCAACTGCGAGACTTCATACCCGTAATCACTGCCATCGTCTGGATATCCAATCTCCAGAACATCCGGAAGGTCATTCCTCTGCGGGCCGGGCATTCCGACGCGGAATAGCGGAGTGCTAATCTCAGAAAGATAACTCCCGAGGAATCCCAGCAGGAAGTCCTGCATCAATTCAAAGGCATCGTGATCGAATCCACCTTGCTCGTTTCGATGGCCTTGAATATCCAGGTAAAGGAAACGAGGAGCCCCGGGTTTATTCCTTTGGGCTGCCTGGACACACTCAAAGATCCGCTTCGCTGCGCGCTCGAAGTTCTCATACACTTTCATGTCGTGATAGATCGCAATGCCCTTCGGCGGGGCACCTGCCGCCGTCTTGGCCTTCAGCTTCCTGCGATTTCCCATGGCCGCCCCTCATCGCCGACATACCAGGCGAGCTTCGCATGCCGCACTGACAGGTGGGAGGCGAACCCGCAAACTCGTGAGCGCCAACTGCCGGGCGGTGGAGCGGTTTTGGCCGGTGTCCTGTCCGGTCTGGGGTCGAGCATGATCGGGGGGCCGTAAGCTGTTGCGACTCGGTCAGGGCTCTTTGGGCCTGACCGCAATTTGGCCGAGTGGCCCCCCGGTCTTGCTCGACGCGGGTCCCTGTCCGGGGAGGTGGGTAAAACCGTGGAGCCGCCCGCCCCCAGCCCCGGCGGGGTTCGTTCTGAGTTGCACCGGCGCACCCTCCTCCGCTGCGGGGGAAGTCTTGTCCTGTCCGTACCGCCCCGGCCTTAGCATTCCGCCCATCGGGCGGCGGCCGACGAGGGCGAGGCCCCAGCCGGGGCGCAGACAGGAGGCGGGGCGCGGGCCGGAGGAAGGCCGGCGCCGCCCGCGCTTTGCGCGGCACCCCGAACCTTGTGTGAGGCTGCTCTTGAGTAGTTCAGGAGGCCGGGAATCCTCGCCGGATCTCTGATCCGCCGTGGATGTGCCTTCCCGTTGGGCTCCGCCCACCTCCCCGCCGAGCGGAGCGAGGCGCCTTGAACCCGTAGAGAAGATTTTTACGCACTCCCCTCCCCTCACCCCCGCCTCCCGGCCTCCGACCGAACCGGTCTGGCTGGCTGGTCCTCCGAGTTCCTGCTGATCGGTACGTGGGCATGCTGATCCCGTGTCAGGGAGGACGGGCAAGGGGGATGCATGACGGACCTGGTGGTCAAGCCGTGGCGGGTGCCTGGCAAGGAGCGTCTCTACGTCAACAAGGCGGGCGTCCGCGGCGATTCGGTGGCCTGGCTGGACTGCAAGACCGGGGTGGTTACGGTCGAGGTTTCGGAGTTCGAAGCCTCTGCGCTGGCCAAGGTTGAAGAGTGGTGTAGGTCCTCAGGCAGCCACGTGCCACCGCGCACCGTCAAGCACCGAGGAGAGAAGAGCCAGCCGACCAAGGCAACTCCGGCCAAGGCAACCCCAGCTCGTGTGCCGCAACCGCGGGCGGAGGTCCCGTTCCTGCCCCCGATGCGGGAGGAGGACGACCTGGCGCAGAACCTCCCCGGCGCTGGGTTGGAGAGTCTGGTGCGCGCGGGCGAGGAGAAGTACAAGCTGCTTGTCCGGCTGGCGGCCAAGCTCTCCCGTCAACGCCTCGGCGATTCGAGCACGCTCCGGGGACTGGAGGGCGAACAGATCGTAGGCTCCCGACTGGGGGCGCTGAAGACCGCCGGCTGGAAGGTTCTGCACGGGGTGCCGCTGCCGTCCGGGTCCGATATCGACCACGTGGTGATCGGCCCGCCGGGTGTCTTCACGGTCAACTCAAAGCACCACCCGGGCGCCACTGTATGGGTCGGCGACAAGGTCGTGAAGGTCAACCGCAACGGCTTCCCGTACCTGGAGAACTCCGAGTTCGAGGCGAACCGAACCGCCAGGCTACTGACCGAATGGTGCGGCTTCGACGTCCCCGTTCATCCTGTCATCGCCATCGTCGGCGCCCAGAAGATCACGCTCGGCGCGGAGCCCGGAGTGACGGTCGTCGACAGCGAGCAGATCGCCTCCGTCCTGCCCTCCCGGCCGGCCGTGCTGTCGCCGAACCGAGTGGACCGGGTCTTCACCATCGCCCGCCACCGCTACGTCTGGAGTCAGATAGGCAAGCGCGGCAGGAAGGCCCGCTGACTCAGCTGGCCTGCGGCATGTCGAGGAGCGTCCGCCCGTCGTGTGTCCGGACGTGCGGCGCCCTCTCGCTCTGGAGGGCGTCGAGCAGGCGGACGGCGTAGACCTCGCCCATGCGCGCGGCGATTTCCTCCGGGGTGAGCCACGCGACCGCGGTCGACTCGTCGGACAGCTGCTCGCTGCCGCCCTCGGGGTGGCACCGAAACACCAGGGCGACGATGCCCCGGTTCACGTTCTTGTAGACCCCCGTGAGCCGTTCCACCGAGACCTTGATCCCGGTCTCCTCGTACACCTCGCGGCGCACGCCGTCCTCGACGGTCTCCGAGAGTTCCAGCACGCCGCCGGGCGGCTCCCAGGTGCCGTTGTCGGCCCGCCGGATCGCCAGTATCCGGCCGTCCTCACGCACCACCGCCCCGGCCACGGACACGGAGTGGAGAGGCGTTGACGCCTGAAGTGAGGGGTTGATACTCATGTACAGGAGAATAGGAGACCTTTCAGCACCATGGCGAGTGGCGAGGCCGCATCGACGGCGAAGGCGAAGTACCAGCAGATCGCGGATGACCTGGCGTCGCAGATCCGGACCGGGGTCCTGGCTCCCGGCGCGGCGATCCCAAGTGAAGCCGAACTCATGGAGCGCTACGGGGTGGCCTCCGGCACGGTCCGCAAGGCCGTCGCAGAGCTGCGGACGACGCAGCTGATCGAGACGCACCACGGCCGCGGCTCCTTCGTCCGCTCCCGCCCCCCGGTGCAGCGCAAGTCCTCGGACCGTTTCCGCCGCGCGCACCGGCTCGCCGGCAAGGCGGCGTACCTGGCCGAGGCCGAGCAGTCCGGCGGCAAGCCCTCCGTGAACGTGCTCTTCGTCGGGCCGGTCGATGCCCCGGAGGAGATCGCCGAGCGGTTGAACGTGCCCGTCGGCTCGAAGGTGCTGGCCCGTAAGCGCCGGTACTTCCGCGACGGAACGCCGACTGAGGAGGCCACCTCCTACCTGCCGTGGGACGTGGTCAAGGACATCCCGGAGACCTTCGCCGAGAACCCCGGCGGCGGCGGCATCTACGCAAGGCTGGAGGAGCACGGTCACCGGCTGGCCGAGTTCACCGAGACCGTCCGGGCCCGTCTGGCCACCAAGGCGGAGACGGCTGCACTGGCGCTGAGCCCCGGCTCTCCCGTGATCCATCTCGTCCGGGATGCCATCACTGACGCTGGCCGCGTCGTGGAGGTCTGCGACACGGTGATGGCCGCTGACCAGTTCGTTCTGGACTACCGCTTCCCGGCGCGCGACTGACGCTCGCTCAGCTCTCGTAACCCGTCGCAAGATTCTTTCTCGCGGCGGGTTGACTCATGTACAGGAGTCGGGCACTCTTCCATCCATCAGCTCATGTACATGAGTGCATGAGACCTTCTCCGTTAGAAGAGATGCACCCGGCTGCGCTGATGGCCCGGGTGCCCGATGAAGGAGCCACAGCATGCGCTTCATCCCCGTCATACGACCGCCGCGCTGGTGATGGTCGCCCAGGCGCCCCGTCCGAAGCTCAAGGACCGCCGCACCGGCGAGATGGCCATGGACGCCGAGACCGGCGCGCCGCTGGTCACCCTGGACGTCACGTTCGTGGCCAACGGTGAGGCCGACATCCTGTCCCTGACTGTGCCGCAGCCCGGCATCCCGGAGGGCCTGGCGCCGGGCATGCTGGTCACTCTCACCCGGCTCATCGCCCGGCCGTGGGAGAACGAGTTCAACGGCCAGAAGCGCTCCGGCATCGCCTTCCGGGCCGACGCCGTGACGGTCGCCGCCCCGGTCCTCGCCGGCGCGAACGCCTGATCGCCGTGAACACCCTGACGACGGCGCTCCTGGAGCTGGGCGCCCCCGCTGCGGTCCTCGGCTCCGGCGCCCTCTACGCCAGGGCCAAGATGCCCCGGACGTACTGGGCGACGGTCGGAATCCCGCTGACCATCCACCGCATCCGGCACGACTACGAGAACGTCATGGAGGCCTGCGGGCTGACCGTGGAACCGTCGTTCTGGCGCGCCATGGCCTCCTCCGCCGCCAACCGGCCGGCCAAGCCCGCAATGCCGAAGATCCGCAGCATGCAGGTGAGTTCGACCGGCCTCCGGGTTCGGCTTCGGCTCGCCCGGGGCCAGCAAACGAAGGACATGGCCGACGCGGCCGAGCGACTGCGGCACGCCTGGGAGGTCCACGCAGTACATGTGTCGGAGGTCAAGCCCGGCGTGGTGGAACTGCGGATAGTCGGGTTCGACGTGCTGCGCAACGTGCGCATGCCGCGCCGGGCCAGGGCCAAGTCCCGTGAGCTGCTGCGGGTCCCGGTCGCGCTGCGGGCCGATGGCACCGTGCATCACCGGGACTGCCGGCAGGCTCCGAACGGGCTGAACCTCGGCGCCAACCAGTCCGGCAAGTCGATGTTCACCCGCAACCTGGTCCACGGCCTCGCCGCGCAGCCGGTCGCCATGGTCGGCATCGACTGCAAGCGCGGCGTCGAACAGCGTCCCTTCGCTCCTCGGCTGTCCGCACTGGCCACCGACCAGGGCGAAGCGCTCGGGTTGCTGCTCGCGCTGCTGGTCGAGATGGACGACCGGTACGACCTCATCCGCGACCACCAGGGTGTTCCCGGAACCGTGGCTGCCGAGGAGCTGACCGCCGACATCTGGGGCCTGCCCGAGAAGATCCGGCCGGTACCGATCGTCGTCCTGGTGGACGAGATCGCCGAACTCTTCCTCGTGGCCAGCAGGGCCGATGAGGAGCGGCGGAACCAGATCGTCACCGCGCTCATCCGGCTCGCCCAACTCGCCCGCGCCGCCGGCATCTACCTGGAGATCGCCGGTCAGCGCTTCGGCTCGGAACTGGGCAAGGGCGCGACCCTGCTCCGCTCCCAGCTCACCGGCCGCACCGTCCACCGGGTCAACGACCTGGAGACGGCCAAGATGGGGCTCGGGGACATCTCCGATGCCGCCGTCGCGGCCTCCACTCAGATCAGCCCGGACATGCCCGGTACCGCCGTCGCCGGCGACACCTCCGGCATGTGGTTCCAGATCCGCACGCCGTACCGCTCGCTCACCGAAGTCGCCGAGCGCTGCGCAGAGTTCGCGCACCTGACGCCCGACCTGGACCGCTTGGCGGCCTTCCGCCCGCAGGTCGCCCACCCGGTCATCATCCCGCCGGCGCCCTCGACGCCGCCGGACCTGATGCCGGTCTCGCTCGGCAAGTAGCGATAACTCACCCAACAGCCGGCGCGACTGCTTCGCACCAAGTCCCTACCCCACCACGCCCAGAAACGAGGAGATCACCAATGTTCTGCGAGCACTGCGGCGACGAGGACGGTGCCGAGACCGGCATCGACCACGACGAGCGCGACTGCCCCTGGTACGGCGCCACCGACTCGGACGAGGAGTAACCGCCATGTCCCGCAAACCGTCCATCGCCGAGATCGGCGCCTTCCTCGGCCACCTCAAGGCCACCCGCGAGCAGGACGCCGACTCCGGCCCGCTGCTCGCCGAGAAGGCCAACATCCTGGAGCGCATCGCCGAGGCCAACCCGGACGACCTCGACGCCGCCCAGATCGCCCGTGAGGCCCGTGCCGCCGCCGACCGCGCCCAGCGCAACAACGGGTGACCCGGTGGCCGCCCGCAAGCGCACCGCGCCGCCGAAGCCCTCGCCCTGCGAGCCCTGCAAGGGCACCGGGCAGATCACCGAGACCGTGTACGCCGGCCGGGGCACTCGCCGTCGCCGGATCGCCGAGCAGGAGGCCACCTGCCTCGACTGCCTCGGCACCGGCACCGCCCTCGCGTAACCCGACTTCGACGGGACGGGCGGTCGACCACCACATCGCCGCCCGGTCCGCACTCCACATGGGAGACAAGCCATGAAGCAGGACACCTACCACTGCGTCCTCACGATGCAGAAGACCACGCACGGGGAGACCGCCCTCGGCACCTTCTCCGACACCATCAATCCCGCGCCCGGGATGACCCGCGCCGACATCTTCAACCTGGCGATCACTCAGCTCACGCGACACCAGCCCGCCCTGACCGGCGGCGCGGTCCTGTTCTTCGCCCTCGACAAGAACCAGCTCTGACGGGGTCCGCCATGCGCCGACTCCCCAAGCTGGACGCCGTACTGGCACAGGCGATGATCGCCGCCGCCCTCTCCTTCGCCCACCTGCACGACCTCGCCGACGCCGCCGGCCAGACCGGTTGGGAAGTCCTGGGCCTACCCGGTGTCCGTCGACCTCCTGCTCGTCGCCGCCTGGCGCCGGATGCGCTCCGGCACCGCCCGCCGGCTCGCCTGGTGCTGGTTCGTCATCGCCCTGGCCGCCTCGCTCGGCGCCAACGTCGGCACCGCCGGACTGCTCGACCTCGGCAACGCCCCGGCCTGGCTCCGCGTCCTGGTCGCCGGCTGGCCCGCCGCCGCCTTCCTCGGCGGCACCCTGCTCGCCCACTCGACCGCCACGCCCGCCGACGAAACCCCGGTCGCGGAACTCGAACCGGACGACACCGAGACCGACGACGCCCAGCCGCTCTACGTCCCGGCCGCCGAGCCGATCACCGAACCGGTCATCGAGTCGACGCCCGTCGAACCGCCCGCGGCTGTCCCAGCGATCGAACCGACCCCCGCCCCGGCGCCGACTTCGGTCTCCGACCCGGCCCCGGCGCCCACGGTCCCGGTCCCGGCCTTCCTCCTCGACCACGCCCGCAAGGTCGCCGACGACCACCGCAACCGCACCGGCACCCCGATCGACGCCGCCACGCTCCGAACCCTGCTCGGCGTCAAAGACCCGCTCGCCTCGGCGCTCGCCGCCGAACTCGCCTGAAGGGCCCACCTGGTGAACATCCAGCTCCCGTTCATCGTCGTCCTCGCGATCGTCGCCTGGCTCATCGTCCGGCACCTCCGACTGCGCTGGTGGGCCGTCGCAGCGCTCGTCCTCCTCGGCTTCTACCTCGCCGACACCTCCGCCGCCCCGCTGATCGACAACACGACCCACGACGGCGTGAGCGTCATCAACAACACCTCCCACAAGTAGCAAGCCTGAAAGGAGAGTTGTCCATGAAGACCACCGTCCGCCTGCCGCCCCTGGTCACCGTCGACGGCTCCAGCCTCGTCGTCGAGATCGAGGAATACCTTGCCTCGCTGCCCGCCCAGGCCCGCATCACGGTCCCGTACGTCTCGCCGCTCGGCTCCACCCTCCAGCCCTGGAACGCCGGCTACCCGGCGCCCCGGCTCACGCTCCTCGACCGGCTCACCCACCGCCCGGCCCGCCCGGTCCCGGTGAGCGCCGCCGGCCACCTCCGGCTCACCTCCCGCTACATCGACGCATTCGGCTGGCTCCAGGGCGCGATGTGGGACTCCGCCGGTCGCGTCTGCCTCCTCGGCGCCCAGGCCGCCGTCCTCGCCCACGGCTACGGCACCCCGGCCACCGTCACCACCGCCCGCGTTCAGCTCATGGAGATCCTCCACGCCACCGGCCGCCCCGTCCGCTCCCCGGACGAGTACAACGACCGCCCCACCACCCGCCAGGCCGATATCCACCAGTTGCTCGACCGGGCCGCCGCCCGCGCCCAGCACCTCGGCCTCTGACCTCCCCGGGACGGCCAACACGCCGCCAGCATCCCGCCGCCCCGGAGATCGCAACCCCCATCACACCCATCACGAAGGACTGCAGATGGATCTGCCCACGGCCTTTGCTGCCGCTGTCCCGCTGATCGGATGGACCACCCACGGCGCCTGGCTGAGCAAGCGCCTCGCCACCGCCCGCCGCGACCCGCTCACCGGGCTCCACACCCGCGACGGCTTCACCGCCCGCGCCCACCGGCTGACCCAGCGCCGTCCGGGCCGCACCTCGGTGCTGCTGATCGACCTGGACGACTTCAAGGCCACCAACGACACCTACGGCCACGCCGCCGGCGATGCGGTCATCACCGCCACCGCCGACCGCCTGTCCGCCTGGTGCGGCCGCACCGGCATCGCCGCCCGCCTCGGCGGGGACGAGTTCGCTGCCATCGTCCTGGACGCCCCCGCGCGTCTGCCCGGCCTCCGCGCGACCCTCAACCAGCCGGTCCCGTACGCCGGCTCCATGCTTCCGGCCTCCGCCTCGGTGGGCATCTGCCCCATCGCCGAGCTGCCGGTCGTCTCGCTCACGGACGCGCTCCGCTCCGCCGACCGGGACATGTACGCGCACAAGCGCGACGGCCGCACGACTCGCCGCCGCTGACTCCAAGACCGGCCCCGGGGCGGCAACACGCCGCCAAGCATCCCGCCGCCCCGAGGCCGCAACCCCTTCCCGAACCGAAGCCCACGAAGGAGAGCACCATCATGCCGCAGCACAACCACGCCCCGAACCGGATCTGCCCGAACTGCTCCGGCTTCGCCGCCGTCGCCATCGCCACCGGCGTCCGTCTCCGCGACGGCTCCCGCCACACCGTCCCGGTCACCTGCCCCACCTGCGAGGGCATCGGCACCGTCGCCCGCCCGCTTGCCACCACCGCCAAGGCGGCCTGACCGGTGGCCCTCCTCGACTGGCGCGACTCCAAACACTGGGCCCCGAAGCCCGCCCCCTGCGGCGTCTGCGACAAGCCCACCAACCTCCGCTCCGACCGCGGCAAGCCCGTCCACAAGGTGTGCGCCGAGGAGTGGATCGACCGCCACCAGAAGCCTGCCGACCCGTCCTGACCCGCTCGCCCCGGAGTCTGCGCCTGGGCTCCGGGGCCCTTCCTCGCTCAGGAGGTGAACCGCATGACCACCACCACCGCGCCGCCGATCGCCGATCTCCTCAGCCTCGCCCAGCTCGGCACCATGCCCGCCCTCATGCGGCAGCTCTCCGGCCTCGCCGGCTGCACCTCGCCCGTCCGCCTCGACGGCTGGCGGACCGAGATCAACGAAGCCACCGGACAGGTCCTCCACCACTTGGAGTCCGCCGACCTGCCCGCCGGGAACCTGCTGCTGCGCTGCGGCAACCGCCGAGTCACCCGCTGCCCATCCTGCGCCGAGACCTACCGGCGTGACACCTACCACCTGATCACCGCCGGACTCGTCGGCGGCAAGGGCACCCCGGAGACCGTCACCGCGCACCCCCGGGTGTTCGCCACCTTCACCGCGCCCAGCTTCGGCCCCGTCCACAACCGGCCCGGCTCCGGCGCCTGCCGCTGCGGTACTGCCCACCCGGCGGACGACCCATTGCTCGGCTCACCGCTCGCCCCGGAGACCTACGACTATGAGGGCGCGGTCCTGTGGAACGCCCACGCGGGCAAGATCTGGGCCCGCTTCACGATCCACCTGCGTCGAGAGATCGCCAAGCTCGCCGGACTCTCCCAGCGTGCCTTCAAGGACGTCGCCCGCATCTCCTTCGGCAAGGTCGCCGAGTACCAGAAGCGCGGCGCGATCCACTTCCACGCCGTCATCCGCCTCGACGGCCCCGAAGGCGGCGACACGCCCCCGCCCGCCTGGGCAACCGCCGACCTGCTCACCGATGCCATTCGTGCCGCCGCCCACCGGGCCGACATCCCCGGTCCACTGATCGACGGCCGACAGCACCGCTTCGCCTTCGGTCGGCAGCTCGACATCCGAACGATCCGCGGCGCCGACTTCACTGGCACAGTCCAGATCACCGAACGGGCCGTCGCCGCCTACATTGCCAAGTACGCGACCAAGGGCGCCGAGGCCGCCACAGGCACGCTCGACCGGTCGCTGTGCTGCACGCGGTGCCAAGGAACAGGTCGCCTGCGGGAAGCCTCCAGCCTCACCGTTCGGTGCACAGCCTGCGGAGGTGCCGGATTCGCCGGGTCACTCGCCCGCTTGAAGATCCCAGCCCACGCCCGGCGGCTGATCGAGACCTGCTGGAACCTCGGCGCCCGCCCCGAACTGGCAGAACTCCGTCTCCGTGCCTGGGCCCACATGCTCGGCTTCCGGGGTCACTTCTCCACCAAGACCCGCAGGTACTCGACCACCCTCGGCGCGCTCCGCGACGCCCGCACAGCCTGGCGCCGCGCCCAGGCCCTCGAACGCCTCCACGGCTCCGGCGCCCCGGCCGCCGAGGAGTCGACGCTCGTCCTCGCCCACTGGGTCTTCGCCGGCCTCGGTCTCACCCGCGGCGAAGCCTGGCTTACCCAAGCACTACAACCCGCACCCGGCACGGAGGGAGAACCGACCTATGGCTGAACGCCTGTTGACCGCCGCAGAGGTAGCCGAGCTGCTCGGCACCTGGAAGACAAACGGGGAGCGCTTCCCCCGCCGGCTCATCGCTGAGCGCCGCATCGCCTACGTCAAGGTCGGCCGCCACGTGCGCATCCCGGCCTCGGCCGTCGACGCGTTCATCGCCGAACGGACCGTCCAGCCGGTGACCACCCGCCGTCGGCCGCTCCGGAAGGTGGCGTGATGGCCAACTCCAGGGGAAACCGCCGGCGCTTCGGCTCCGTCCGCCAACTCGCCTCCGGTCGGTGGCAGATCCGCTATGCCGACCCGGTCACCGGCCTGATGCGGCCCGGTGAGCAGACCTACCCCACCAAGACGGACGCCGATGTCGCGCTCACGCTCATCGAAGCCGACATCAAGCGCGACCGGTGGACCGACCCGGACGCCGGAAGTGTCAAGCTGAACGACTTCGCCGTCGCCTGGCTGCGGGATCGCAAGCTGGAGGAGAGCACGCGCGAGCGGTACGCCATCACGCTCCGCCAGTACATCGAGCCCGGGTTGGGGCACCGGTCGCTCGCCGAGATCACACCGGCCCGGGTGCGCTCCTGGCGGTCCGCGCTCCTGGAGAACGGGGCGGGCGAGCCCTCGGTGGTCAAGGCGTATCAACTGCTGCGGGCCATCATGAACACCGCCCTCGATGACGAGTTGATCCAGCGCAACCCGTGCCGGATCAAGGGCGCCGACACCTACGACGTGCCAGAACGGCCCGTCCTCTCAATCACCGAGGTGTTCGCCGTCGCCAACGCGATCGGGCCGCGTTGGCGGGCGCTGGTGCTGTTGACCGCGTTCACCACGCTCCGGTTCGGTGAGCTGGCCGCGCTCCGCCGGCGGGACGTCGACCTGGCGAACCGCCTCGTCCGGGTGCAGCGCAACCAGGCGGAGCTCAACAGCGGGCGGCTGTACGACAAGGCGCCGAAGAGCCGCGCGGGCTTCCGGCCGGTGGCTTTCCCCGCCGAGATCGTGGACGACCTGGCACATCACCTCGACCGGTACGCCGGCCCCGGCCCGGACGGGCACCTGTTCATCGGTCCCCGTGGCGGCAAGCTCCGCCGGAGCAACTTCCGGGACGACTGGATCCGGGCCCGCACCGCCGCCGGGGTGAGTGCGGATGCCCACTTCCACGATCTGCGGCACACCGGGAACACCCTCGCCTCTCAGAACGGGGCCAGCACGCGGGAGCTCATGACCAGGATGGGCCACAGCAGCACCCGGGCCGCGCTGATTTACCAGCACATGACCAGCGACCGGGACCGCGCCATCGCTGACCGCATGGGCGAAGCCGTCCGCGAGGCGCTCGGCAAGCAACGGCCGGCACCGGGGGCATCTGGCACGCAGGTGGCACGGCCAGACTGAGACCCCGGAAACGACCGAGGGCCAGTTCGGGAGGATCAAGCCTCCCAACTGGCCCTTCGTGTCTGTGGGCGCGGACGGTTTCGAACCGCCGACATCTGCTTTGTAAGAGCAGCGCTCTACCACTGAGCTACGCGCCCCCCGTCGTGGGCGGTGGGCGCACGACGAGGGTCCAGGGTACCTGGTTCCGGGGGGTGGTGTGGCGCGGGTGGGGTGCCGGGGTGGTGGGGGGATCGGCGAGAATGGGGCCGGATCAGCGGACGGAGCAGGGAGCGCGCAGTGACGGTGGCCGGCGGGAGCGGGCGGGGGCGGCGGCGGGCGGCGGGTGCGCTGGTCGACGCGCTGGTGTTGCCGGTGGTGCTGGCGGGTGCGCTGGGCGCGGTGGGGCTGGCGTCGGCCGGGAGTGGTGGCTGGTGGGGCCGGCGCGGCGGGGAGGGTGCCCGGGCGGAGGCGAAGGAGGCCCGGGCGGGGGCGCAGGAGGCGTTCTTCGAGCTGGAGGAGACCCAGCGCGAGGTGCAGTTGGCGGTGGAGACGGTGCGGGCGGCCGAGGAGGACGCGGCCGCGCAGCGGGCGCTGGCCGGGCTGCCGGCGATCTCGGGGCGGGTCGAGCAGGTCACCGTGAACTACCTGGGCGCCCTGGACGCGTTCGACCTGGACAGCGAGGCGCTGGACGCGACGTCGGCGGCCCGGGCCCGGCGGCTGCTGGAGGACGTCCGGGGTCAGCTCGGTTCGGCCCGCGCGGAGCTGAACGACTTCCTGCGCCGCCTCCAGCCGACCCTCGACCACGCCGAGCAGCAGCTGATGCGGGTGACCCCGGCGGTGGAGCAGGCCAAGCGGGCGCTGCTGGCCGCGTCCAACGCGCTGGACGAGGCGCGCGGCGCGGGCCTGCGGGCGGACGACCTGGCGGCCCGGCTGGCCGAGCTGGCGCCGGAGCTGGGACGGCTGAACGAGGGCCCGACCCGGCACGGGGTGGCCGCGACGCTGCGCCGCGCCGAGGAGGTGCAGCAGCGCGCCGGGGCGATCGCCGCGGACGCCGGCCAACTGCCGGAGCGGGCCCGGGAGATCGACCGCCGGGTGGCCAGCCTGCGGACCCGCATCCAGGCGCTGGAGACGAAGGCGGCGACGGTCGAGCCGGCGCTGAGCGAGCTGCGCCGCCGGTTCAGCACCGCCTGCTGGCAGGACCTCCAGCGGGTGCCCGAGCAGGTCGCGGAGAGCGGCCGGGCGGCCGAGCGCAAGCTGGCGGAGGCGGCCCGGGCCCGGGACGAGCAGCGCTGGGCGGACGCGACGGCGGCGATCGGCACGGTCCGCGCGCTGCTGGAGACGGCGGACGGCTCGGTGCTCGCCGTGAACGAGCGGCTGCGGCAGCTGAACGAGGTGCAGCACGATCCGAGCCGCGAGGTGGAGCGCACCCGCTTCGCCGTCCGGGACGCGCAGCGGCTGGCGATGGCGGGCCGCAGCGCGCCGGACCCGCGGCACGCGGCCCCGCTGGACGAGGCGGTGGCCCGGCTGGACCGCGCGGTGGCGACGCTGGAGGCGGCGGGCCGGCACCCCGACTACTGGCTGTTCCTGACCGAGCTGGCGGGCGTACGGGACACCGCCGCGCGGGTGATCGACCTGATCCGGGGCGATCTGGGCCACCACTAGCCGCGCTCGGTACCCTGCCGGTATGCCACGCTACGACTTCCGCTGCCGCTCCTGCGGCGCCACGTTCGAACTCCGCCGCCCGATGGCCCAGGCCGGCGACCCGGCGGTCTGCCCGCAGGGCCACGAGGACACCGTGAAGCTGCTGTCCACCGTCGCGGTCACCGGTGCGGCCGGGGCCGCGCCGCAGCCGCCGAGCGGTGGCGGCGGTGGCGGCTGCTGCGGCGGCGGGTGCTGCGGCTAACCGGCAACGGCGGCGGTCTCGGCAGCCTCGGCGACGGCCGCCACCGCCGCGAGGAAGCTCCGGACGATCTCCTCCCCCGCCGCCACCCCCACCTGCTCCAGGCCGGTGACGCCGGGGGCCGTCCAGCCGCTCTCGGCCAGTTCACCGTGCCCGGGCCGCCAGGCGGCGTCGGCCGCGAGCAACAGGTCGGCGTCGAGCAGCGAGTCGCCGGCGGCGAGCACGGTGGACGCCCCGGTGCGCCGGACGACTTCGGCGAGCGCGGCGCTCTTGGTCAGCGGCTCCGGCACGGCGTACACCTTGCGGCCCTGCAGGGAGACCCGCCAGCCGCGCTCGGCGCACCAGCCGGTGAGGTCGGCGAGCCAGCCCGCCGGCAGGGCGGCGCGCTCGACCACCAGGTAGGTGAACAGCTCGTCGGCGACCCGCCGTTTGAGCGTCCACGGCGCGGCGGCGCAGCCCTCCAGGTGCCGGACGACCTCGGCCAGCGGGGCGGCGCCGGCGGCGATCCGGCCGGTGATCTCACGCCGCCAGTCGGCGTCCGGCACGCCGTCCGCGAGCAGCTGCCCGCCGTTCGCGCAGATCGCCCAACTCGGCTGCGGCCCTGGCAGGTTGACGCGCCGGTACTGCTCGACGGTCCGGGTGGTGACGGGCACGAAGGGGGCCCGCCGGGCGAGTTCGGCGAGCAGGTCGGCGGCCCGCTCGGTGAGGAAGGACAGCGGCCGCCCGCCGTACACCTCGACGCACAGCAGGCGCGGCGCCTGGTGGTCGGGGACGTCCAGGGCGAGGGCGCGCTCGGAGTAGATGAGCGTCCGGTCGAGGTCGCTGGCGATCAGTGCGCCACCCATCAGGCCCCCTCCCCCGCGACGGCCCGGCCGCTGGCGCCGGTCGCCCCACGAGTGTATCGGGGGTGGATCAACCCGACGCAGGAGTACGGGAGTTCGTCCACCTCCTCGACCTCGACGCCGCGCTGCGCGGCGAGCAGCCGGACGTGGTCGAGGTCGGCGCCGACGCCCCGGCGGGCCAGCACCCGCCAGGGGACGCGCCGCAGCAGCACCCGGGTGGTCTCGCCGACGCCCGGCTTGACCAGGTTGACGTCGTCGATGCCGTACGCGGCGCTGATCCGCTCGACGGCGGCCCAGCCGGCCCAGTCGGGCGCCCGGTCCGGGTCGGCGGCCAGTTGCTCGGCGCCGAGCACCGCCGAGGCCCGGACCGCGTCGAAGTGCCCGCTCACCGCGTCGAGGAAGGCCGCCGAGACGTCGCTGCCGGCCAGCTCGCGGTAGTGCTTGGCGCCGTGGAAGTCGCCCGGTCCGATCAGCCCGGGCCGCAGCACGGTGCGCGAAACCAGGCCGGAGACGGTGGAGTTGAGGCAGGCGGACGGGATCAGGAAGTCGTCCCGGGTGCCGTAGGTGCGCACGCAGCGGCCGGGGTCGGCGAGCACCGCGAGCGCCGGGTCGAAGCCGGCGCCGGCCAGCGCGTCGACGGCCAGCGCGTCGGCGAGTTCGCGGGTGATCGCGCCCTTGCCCGTCCAGCCGTCGACGAACACCACGTCCGCGGCCCGGTGGCGGTCCGCCAGGTAGCGCAGCGCGACCTGGTCGATGCCGCGGCCGCGCACGATCGAGACGGCGTAGTGCGGCACGTCGAGGCCGTGGGCGAAGGCGAGCCAGCGGCGGATCAGGATGCCCACCGGCGTGCCGGCCCGGGCCAGCGAGGCGAGGACGAGCCCCGGCCCGCGCTCGCGCAGCAGGGTCTCGGCGACGGTGCCCACGGCGAGCGCGATCCGCCGGGCGGAGCCGTGCAGCGCCTGCTGGAAGAGCTCCTGGTAGGCGGGGCTGGGCTGGTACTCGACCGGCAGCGACTCCGCGTAGTGCGCGCCACCGCTCTGCACGGCCTCCTCGCGCTCCTCGGTCGGGGCCTCCAGCGGGACGCCGGAGAGGTCCTTGAGCAGCCAGGCCACCTCGTCCCGCCGGTACGAGGAGAAGGCCGGGCCGTGCAGCGGGACGGGCCGGTGCGAGGGCAGCACCGCGAGCACCACCAGGTCGGTGACCTGCCGGAGTTGGCCGAGCAGCGCGCGCTCGCCCCGGTGCAGCGCGGGCGTGTCGGCGACGTCGTCGACGACGAGCACCACGGCGTCGAAGCGGCGGGCCGGGTCGGCGCCGGGGGCGACGTTGTAGGCGTAGCGCTCGGGCGAGGCGCCCTCGACGCCCCCGCCGTCCGCGCCACCGCCACCCTGGAAGTCGTGGGCGGGGAAGGCGAGCCGGGTGCGGATGGCGTAGCCGGGGTCGTCGACGGCGAGGACCGGCGAGCGGGTGGTGGTGGAGTAGCGGACTCGGTCGCCGCCGAGCCGCTCGTCCAGCGCCCCGGCCAGCCGCAGCGGCGCGTACATCAGCTCCTCGCAGCCGAGCACCAGCACCCGTCCGTCGCCACGACCGGCGGCATCGGGAGCACCCGCCAGCGCCTCGGCCACCTGCCCGGCCAGCGCGGGCAGCGCGGCGTCGAGCCGGGCGCGGTCGGCGGGCGTGAAGCCGTGCCGCCCGCCGTCCGGCAGCCCGGCCGGCCAGTCCAGGTCGACCCGGACGAGCGGCGCGGGCTCGGCCGCCGCCTCCCCGACCGCCGCAGCGGCATCGGTTCCGGCAACGGCATCGGCGATCAGCCGCTCCGCCCGCTGCACGACGTCCTCCGGCAGCTGGACGGCACCGCTCGCGGTGGCCACCAGGTCGAGCCGGACGCCGAGTTGGGCGGCCGTCTCGGCGAGCCGGTGACGGTCGGCGGCGGAGCGCAGGTCGACCAGGGCGACCACGACGTAGTGCTCGCGCGGGTACCGGGCGTGCAGCTCGCGGATGGTGTTGAGGACGGTCCGGCCGGTGGAGAACTCGTCGTCGACGAGCACCAACGGCCCGCCGCCGGAGAGGAGTTCGGGGTCGGTGGGGAGCAGCAGGTGCGAGGTGGCGTGCGAGTGCTCCTCCTCGAAGCCGCCGAGCGGGGCGATGCCGGGCACCGGGCGGCGGGTGGAGTGCAGGTAGGGCGCGTCCAGGCCGTCCGCGACGCTGTGGCCGAGGCCGGTGGCGGTCTCCGCGTAGCCGAGCACGACGGCCCGGGCGGCGGCCTCATCGCCCAGCAACGCCCGGACGCGGTGGCCGAGTTCGAGCCCGGCGCCGTGCACCACCGAGGGCCGCTGCGGGACGTGCTTGCCGAGCACGTTGGAGACCAGCAGGTGGGCGCGCCGGCGGTTGCCGGCGCGGAGGGCGAGGCCGACGAGTTCGGGCAGCCGCTCGGAGCCGAGCAGGCTGATCCCGGCCCGGTCGGCGACCCAACGGCCGTTCCAGGTCTGCTGAGTTGCGCTCACTGCTGTCCTGCCTTCGGTGGTGCGAAACGATCCGGCGGAGGGGCACACGGAGGGGTGCGCGGGGAGGGGTACGCGGAGGGGCGCGGAGGCGTCACCCGCACAGGCAGGCCGCCAGCAGCTCCGCGAAGCTCACGTCCGCCCGCGCCACCCCGAACACCTCGGCCCGCAGCAGCACCCGCTCCGCCCACGCCCGGTGCGGCCGGGCCTCGTTCATCTTGTTGGTGTACGCCGAGCGCAGCACCCCGCCGCCGCCCCGGTCGACCCGCAGGATGTCCTGGGCGTCGCAGTACTCCTCGTGCGTGACCACGGAGAGGGCGTGCACGGCGGGGACGTGGCTGGGGTGGATGCAGGTCTTGCCGAGCAGCCCGTTGGCCCGGTCGAGTTCGACCTCGCGGATCAGCCCGTCCAGGTCGTGCTCGATGATCCGCCGCCGGACCTCCTCCCCGGTGGCGAGCGCGGTGCCGCCGGACGCGGCGAACGGCGTGCGGCGCAGCTGCGGCTTGAACATCCGCTCCTGCATCGGGAAGTACTCCCAGACCGGCCCGGTGACGGTGTGGCCGGTGCCGTCCGCGCGGCCGAGCACGTTGACGACGTCCCCGATCACCCCGGCGACCAGCGCGACGTCGTAGGCGGTGAGGTCGGGCGAGCGGCGCAGCCCGTACGCGGAGCACAGGTCGGTGACGCCGAGCCGGACGGCGAGCACCCGCTCCCGGTGCCCGGCGAGCAGCTCGGCGATGCCGTACAGCTGTTCGCGCCTGGTCTCCAGGTGGGCGAGCTCGGGCGACTCCAGGACGGGCATGGCGTACAGCCGCCGCCCGGTGGCGGCCTCGGCGGCGGCGAGGGCGGCCAGGTACCCGGGGCCGTTGCCGGGGGTGAACTTCGGCAGGACGAAGCCGCTGAGCAGGTCGACGGCCGGACCGAGCCGCCGGGCCAGATCGGGGATCTGCGCGGCACTGCGGACTCTGATGAAGAGCAGGGGGTGGTCCTGTGTGCTGTCGGTGAAGTCCTTGACGAGGTCATTGAGTTGCTCGACGAGGTTGCGCTCTCCCGCGCCGACCTCGTGGTCGGCGATCGCGTCCTCCAGGCAGAGCACCATCGACACCACGCCGCGCGCGGCCTGTTTGCGGATGTCGGCGGCCAGCGCGGGCCGGGTCGCGGGGCTGTAGAGGGTTCCGCCGAGGGCGGTGGCGAGCACCGCCGGCTCGCTCCGCGCGGTGAACGGACGCGGCTGCTCCAGGAAGAGCCGGCCGCGGACGTCCTCGGCGAGATGGCCGAAATGGCGCATGCTGCTCTCCTAGCGTTCGACGTACTCCGGTCCGCCGCCGGGCACGCGGCGACATGGGACGACACGGGACGACACCGTGGTGAACCGGCCCACCGGGCGCCGTGGCTCCCCGGCCGCGCGCCGGCGGACACCCCTCCGCCGGGCCCCCGGGGCCCTTCGAACGCCCATCGTACGGGCGGATTCCAGCCGTTCCGGGCGCCCGCCCACTGAACTCGCGGAACATCGCGGCCCGGTCCGGCGGTGACGGCGGGGTCGAGGACCGGGCGCGGCAAACCTCCGGAAACGCAAGTCTTGGCAAAGTCCGGGGCGCGCGCGGCCGTCCGGGTCACGTTGTCCGAAGGGGTGGCGAACAGGCAGGATGGTCGGCTATGACGCACGTGATGGCCAAGGGCGCCAACATCGCACTGCCGGCCGCGGCGGTCCGCGCCGTGCTGCGCTGGAGCGCCACGCCCGGTGCGCCGGACGTGGACGCGTCCGCGCTGCTGCTCGGCCCGACCGGCAAGGTCCGTTCGGATGCCGACTTCGTCTTCTACAACCAGCCGCGGCACCCGTCCGGCCTGGTGCGCCACCTGCCCAAGCAGCACACCGCCGGTGGTGCCGAGATCATCGACACGGTCGAGGTGGAGCTGGCGAAGCTGCCCGCCGAGGTGGACCGCGTGGTGCTGGCCGGATCCTCCGAGGGCGGACCGTTCCGCGCGGTGCCCGGGCTGCGCCTGCTGCTGTTCGACGTGTCGGCCGGCGAGGGCGCGCCCGCGGTCGCCGAGTTCGAGATCGACGACGCCGAGAGCGTCACCGCGCTGGTGGCGGGCGAGCTGTACCGGCGCAACGGGACGTGGAAGTTCCGGGCGATCGGCCAGGGCTACACCTCCGGGCTGATCGGCCTGGCCACCGACTTCGGGATCACCGTCGACGACGAGGCCGAGCCGGCCCCGGCCGCCCAGCCGACCCGGGCCGCGCAGCCGCAGCCCGTCCCCGCCCCGCCGTCCACCGCCTCCCCGACCGGCGCGCTCGACCCGCGCGCCACCCCGCTGCCGGAGCAGCGCGCGCCCCGCTCCGAGCCGGGCACCTTCGCGCTCGCCCCGGCGGTCCCGCCGACCGGCGCCCAGCAGCCCGCCGCGAACGGCCCGGCGACCCCGCCGCCGCCCGCCACGCCGCCGCTG
>NZ_JZKH01000106.1 GCF_000961885.1 Streptomyces rubellomurinus | reverse complement strand
CCCCAAGCCGCCGCGCCACCTCCTCCGGGTTGCTGGGCGCCGGGCACGCCAGCGCCCAGCAGCCACCAACCCACGAGTGCGCATGGAGGGTTCATCCCGCCGCCCCGCGCCACCGCGCGGGGCGGCGAACCCCTGGGCGCCTGCAATCACCGCACCTTGCAGAGCCGAGGCCATCCCCGAGGGCGGGCACCACGCCGCAGGACCGCTCTTCCCAGGGCCTCGGCGCCGCGGGCCCGCGGCGCCGAGGCCCAATATTTGCCCTCTCCCTCCACCCGCCCTGTCCTTGCTGCTCGGCGCCGGGCCCCGCCCGGCGCCGAGCAGGCACCGCGGGCCATCCTGAGCGCGCCCTTCCCTCCACCCTCCGCCCTCGGGCCGCCGCCCTCACCCACCTGTCCGCCGCCCGCCTCACCCACTCGCGCGCGCTCGCCTACCCGCCCGCCTACCCGCCCGCCTACCTGCCCGCCTCGCCTCTCGCGCGCGCCCACCTACCCGCCTCGCCCACTCGGCGCCTAACGCAGGCCGCCCTGCGGCAGCAACCCCGGATCACCCGGGAGGCTTACCCCGCACCGGAGTTGGACCACATCGGGTGGCAGCCGGTGACCGGCCCCTGGAGCGGTTCGTTGAGTGCTGCGGCGGGGGCGCCTGCCCACGGTGGCCGGGCATCAGCCACCCCCGCCGCAACGGCCGAGCCACCGTCGGCCGTTTCACACCGCACTACCGATCCGAAGAGGTCCCGTCATGTCCGAACCGTCTGCCACGCCGCAGCTCCCGAGCAGCACGCCCAAGAGCCTGCTCGAACAGATGCAGGAACTGCTCGCCTCGGTGACCGCGGACCTCGCCGAGCTCCAGTCTCCCGGCCCCCGCGGCGCCGCCGGCTACCCCACCGGCACCGACACCTCCGACGCTCCGGCCGCGCCGGGCACCCGGTAGTCCGGCGCCTCCTTCCCCTCCTCACCCGGCGGGCCGAGCCGGACCTCCAGTAAGGGCGACCCCCGCCCGGCCCGCTCCGCCTCGGCGGCCCCGCCGAGCACCGTGCTCTCCTCTCCCGCGCCCCGGCCCGCCGCCTTCCGCAGCCGCTCCGCCAGGTCCTGGCAGTCCGACACCGCGTCGACACCGTCGATGCACGTCCAGTAGATGCTCTCGGTGTCGGCCCCGCAGGCCAGCACCACCAGCGTCTCCCCGACGTCCCGCAGCAACCCGTCCAGCGCACCCAGGGTCGGCCCCAGGTCGCCGAGTTCGGTGAGCCGACCGGCCCGCCCGCCGCTCACCACGGCGGCCCGCACGACCGAGCGGTCCAGGCAGACCGCCGCGTGCGCTCCCGCCTCGGAGAGCTGCTGGCCGAGCCCGGTCAGCTCGTCGTCGTCCAGCTCCGCCAGCCTGGCGCCCACCGCCTCGGTGAGCAGCGCGGCCTGCCGCGCCTCGGCCAGCACGTCCGGCACGTGTCTGGCCGAGGCCAGCGCGTGCCGAGCCGTCTTGATCATGCGCAGCGCCTCCATGGACACCGCTCCTCTCGCTCGCGTTTCGCCGTCGACCACCGCCGCCGAGGGGCGGGTCAGGTGGTCACGGCGAAAGCGTGCGGAAATCGGCGCGGGCCCGCATCCACCATCCCGGAACCTGTGGACAACTCCGGGGTTGTGGATAACTTCGTCCCTCACACGGGTTGGTCGCCCACGTCCGAGTTGACGTCGGCCGCCGCGCCGGGCACCGGGAAGCGGTGTTCGTTCCGCTCGATCTTGGCCGCGAGCGCCTCCAGCGGGTCCACCCCGACCGCCGTGCAGAACTGCACCAGGTACGCGAGGACGTCCGCGACCTCGTCGCGCACCCGGTGGGCCCGCTCCGGGTCCGACATCACCTCGGCCGCCTGCTCGGGCGTGAGCCACTGGAAGATCTCCAGCAGCTCGCCCGCCTCCACGCTCAGCGCCGCCGCCAGGTTCTTCGGGGTGTGGAAGGGCTCCCACCGCCGGGCCGCCGCGAAGTCCACCAGCCGCTGCCGCAGCGCCTCCAGGGTCGGGCCGCCGGCCCCCGAGGCCCCCGCCGCACCGGTGGACGGCCCGGCCGCCCCCGTCTCTCGTTCGCTCATTCCCCCAGGTCTACCGCATCCGCTCCCACCGCCCGTTGCGCCGGCACCCGGGCCGGCTCCGGCCGCAGCACGGTGACCCCCGAGCCCGGGTCCCGCCGGCACTCCACCAGCAGCGCCCCGCGCCCGCCCCCGCCCCCGAGCGCTTCGCGCGCCGCGGCCGGCTCCTGCAGCGCCGCCAGGACCCGCAACTGGTTGCGCCCCGACATGTCGCGCGCCAGCCGCAGCAGCGACGCGGCCTGCTCGGTGGAGAGCCCGGAGCCGAGGTCCTCGGCGAGCACGGTGAGCTGCCGGTGCGCCCACGGCACCTCGGCGGCCACGTCGAGGTCGAGCACCCCGGCACCGGTCAGCAGCACCGCGGCGAACGCGAGGTGGCGCAGCATGCCGTCCGAGGCCTGGTCGGCCCGGGTGCGCCCGCGCACGCCCTCGTCGAAGACGGCGAGGACGCGCCGCCCGGCCGCCGTGTCCCGGTGGTCGAGGTCGAGCCCGAGCAGCGCGTACGGCGCGGCGGCCTGCGCGACCCGCAGCAACTTGCCGTACCGGCGCGGGCATTCGTTGCTGAGCCGGTCGACGACGGCGGAGATGTTGGCGGCGTTGCTGCGCAGCCGGGCCTGCGGGTCGGCCCTGGCCCAGCCGCGCATGAGGGCGGGGACGGGGTGGAGGGGGAAGACCTCGCGCAGCGCGGTGAGCAGGTCCTCGACGGCGGCGAGGACCTTGCGCTCGCCGCGCGAGGAGCCGGCGACCCGCAGCGGCAGCTGCGCGGTGATCATGGTGCTGCTGGGCAGCGGCGCCCGGATGTCGCCCTGCCGGGTGTCGTTGTGCCAGCAGACGTTGACGCGCCGGCGGCGCACGTCCTGTTCCCCGGTCTCGACGAGGGTGCGGCCGTCGAGGGTGAGCGTCTCGCGCACGATCCGGACCGGTTCGTCGGCGCGGATGACGAGGTCGAGCCGGATCGTGCCGTGCGGCGAGCGAACGGTGCAGCCGAGGCCGATGGCCTCGCGCCCGTGCGGGAGGCATCCGTCGAGGCCGCCGCGGACGGGCGTGGCGAGCGGGCCGGTGCGGTCGGGCAGGCCGTTGAGGGAGCCGGCGATCTCCTCGCCGAGGGCGAGCCGGGAGAGGACGGCGAGCGCGTCGAGGGCGTTGGACTTGCCGACGCCGGCGGGGCCGTGCAGGACGGTGAGGGGCGCGAGCGGCAGCGTCGCACGCCGGTAGGACTTGAACGAGGTGAGCCGGAGCTCCTCGACGGTCGGGCGCGGCACCGGCGGCTGCTCGGGTTCCGGCGCGGACGGCCGGGCGGGTCCCGGCAGCGGAGGTCGGTCGGCCGCCGGCGCGGACGGCCGGGCGGATTCCGGCGCGGACGGCCGGGCGGATTCCGGCGCGGACGGCCGGGCGGATTCCGGGGCGGACGGTCGGGGGTGGGCCGGCGCGGCGGGCCGACTGGCGTCGCGGTTCACGGGTCGGACGTTAGCCGCAGGCCACCCGACAGAAACGTGCCTGCACGAACAGGTTCATCCCAACGTGGCGCCCCCGCCGACCGGGTGCTGACGGCCCGCACCCGAACCGGTGATCCGCCCGGACCGGTGTCCCGCCCGGACGGGCGCTCAGCGCCGGTAGGCGGCCACCGTCACCGAGGCCGTCACCTCGACCGGCTCCGGCAGCGCGCCCAGCGCCGCCGCGAGGGCGTCCGGATCGGTGTGCCAGGCGCTGGGCCCCATCCCGACGACGGTCCGCACGTCCGCCGGCCCGAGCCGCAGGGTGAACTCGATCTCCCGCCGCCCGGCCGGCGCCAGGTACGGGCCGAGCTTCTCGTCGATCCGCCGCTGCTTGTCCTCGTCGACCGACAACAGCCCGAGCGCGTCCACGAGTTCGCGCAGGTGCCGCCCGGTCGGCGAGACCAGCAGCAGGGTGGCACCGGGGCGCAGCACGCGGTGGATCTCGGGCCCGTTGCGCGGCGCGAAGACGTTGAGCATCAGGTCGGCGGCGCCGTCGAGCAGCGGCAGGGGCCGCCAGGCGTCGCAGACCACGGCGCCGATCCGGGGGTGGGCCTTGGCGGCGCGACGCAGCGCGTACTTGGAGATGTCGAGGGCGGCGCCGGCCCGGCCGGGCAGCGCGTCGAGGACGTGCGCCAGGTAGTAGCCGGTGCCGGCGCCGAGGTCGGCGATCAGCCCGTCGCCGCCCTGCCAGTCGTCTCCGGCGGTCTGCGCCAGCGCTTCGGCGGCGGCTTGCGCGAGGGCGTCGGCGATGGGCCGGTAGTGTCCGGCGGCGAGGAAGTCGGCGCGGGCGGCGACCATGTCGGCGGTGTCGCCGGTGCCGGTGTGGGCGTCGCCGGCGAGGAGGCTCACGTATCCCTGCTTGGCGAGGTCGAAGCTGTGCCCGGCGGGGCAGCGCAGGGTGCGCTCGTGCCGGGCGAGGGCCTGCGCGCAGTGCGGGCAGGCCAGGTGGTGCTCGATGTCCTGCAGCAACGTTCCGTCTTCTCTCTGGGGCCGTACGGCTCCGGGGCCCTGACCAGCCAGCCTAACCTTCAGCCGACGACGCCAGCCCCGAAGCCCGCCCCAGCGCCCCCGACGCCCGCCCCCACGCGCAGCGCCAGTGCGGCGAGCGCCTGCGGCGCGCCCGCCTGCCCACGGATGCCGGGGAAGGCGTTGACGTCGACGACCACCGGCTCGTCCGGCCCGTCGAGCAGGTCGACCCCGTAGACGTCGAGCCCGAACACCTCCCCCACCCGCAGCGCGAGCGCCGTTCGCCCGGCGGACGGCACCCACCCCTCGCCGCCTTCCGGCCCGCCATCGGGGGCTGCGAGTTCGGAGCGCCGCCGGGCCGCGAACACCTGCCCGTCGACCACCCACAGTTTCTGGTCCCAGCCCGTCCCCGGCACGAACGGCTGGGTGACGACCGGCTCCTCGGGCCATCGCGCGGCCAGTTCCCGCAGCCGCGCCTCGCCGTCGACCAGCGCGACCAGGTCGTGCCGCCTGCTGTGCCGGCTCTTGACCACGAACGGACGTCCCTGCCAGGTGAGTTCGGCCATCCGGCCGCCGTCCGCGGTCGGCACGAAGGGCAGCCCGGCGGAGCGGGCGAGGTCCGCCATCCGCACCCGGTCCTGGCAGAGCTCCGTCGCCGCCGCCGAGTTGACCACCGGCACGCCGCGCCGCTCCCACTCCCGCGCCAGCGCCAGCGCGGGCCCGGTCCGGGCCTTCAGCAGGCACACATCGACCAGTTCCCCCGCGACCCCCGCATCCCCCGCGCCCCCCGCCGGCGCGACGTGCACGACCTCGCACCCCTGCCCCTCCAGCAGCCCCGCGACGGCCGCGAGCACCGGGTGCCGCGGATCCGCGGCGATCAGCCCGACCCTCACAGCGCGGCCCCCAATTCCCCGTAGGCGAAGGACTGTTCGGCGGGCACCAGGCCACCCGGCACGGTCACCGCGGTGCCGCTGCGCGCGAGCCGCAGCACCGCCCGGGCGACCCGCGCCACGGCGTCCGGCACCTGCCGGAAGCTCGGGAAGTCGTTGACGTCCACGACCACCGGCCCGTCCGGCCCGAGCAGCACGTCGACGCCGTACAGGTCGAGCCCGAACACCTCGCCGACCTGTGCGGCGATCCGCGCCACCTCCGCGGGCAGCGGCACCTGCCGCTCGCGCACGCCCTGCCCGGGGTGCAGCGGGGAGGAACGTTCCGTCGCGAAGAGTTCGCCGTCGACGCAGTACACCTTCAGGTCCGTACCGGAGTTGGGCACGTACGGCTGCGCGATCAGCAGCCCCTCCCCGGCGAGGGCCGGCCCGAGGTCGAGCAGGCGGTCGGGGCTCGGCACGAGGTGGACGGCCCGTCCGGAGCTGCCGTCCGCGGGCTTGACGACGAGCGGGTACTCGGCGACGGGTATCTCGGCGAGCCGTTCCCAGCGGGCGGCGGCGTAGGTGACGGGGACGGGCAGGCCGCGGGTGCGGGCGATGACCGAGGCGAGCGCCTTGTCCCGGACGCCGCGGATGGAGCGGACGTCGTTGACGGTGGTCAGGCCCACGGCGGCGGCCGCCTCCAGCAGGGTCAGTCCGGGCCCGCCGGAGACGGTCTTGAGCACCCAGGCGTCGTGACTGCCGGCCCGCACGGCCTCGGAGACCACGAGCAGCGAGTCGCCGGGGCGCAGGACGTCCACCCGGTGCCCCCACGCGGTGAGTTGGCGCGCCACGTCGAGCGGCATGCCGTCGCGCCGGTAGTGCTCCTCCACCAGAAAGCAGAGCCTCATGGGCCTGACTTCCCCCCTTGCCTCGCCTCGCGTGATTCGCCGCCGTCCCCCTCCGGCGGAGCCGGAAAGGCTTCAGCATGCCACGGGGTTCACGGGCAAGATCGCTGCGAGCCGGTAATCGTTCGGCAACAATCGGAGGCCAAGGCTCCCCCAAGAGCCCTCCAAGAGCCCTTCATGAGCCCGCCGTGACCCCGCCAATCCGCCGCCAAGGGGGTCCGCCGCCGCGCGCCCGCGCCGGAGCCCGGGGCGACACCGCCGCACCGCGCCGCCCAAAACGGTGGCGGCCCGCCCGGGTGCCTGCTTGGATGCACGCCGTGACTTCTGTTGATCATGCTCCCGACCCCGCCCTGCTCGACGAGATCGAGCGCTACTACGACGCCGTGCCCCGCGCCGCCGCCCGCACCGAGGACTTCGGCCCGCTGACCCTGTTCGTCCGCGACGGCGTCGGCTGGCCGTACTACGCCCGCCCGACGCTCGGCCACGACGGCCCGGCCGCGACCGCCGAGGACGTCCGCCGGGTGCTGGAGCGGCAGCGCGAGCTGGGCGCGCCGGAGGCCTTCGAGTGGGTGGCCGAGCAGAACCCGGCGCTGCGCGCGGCGGTGGAGGCGGCGGGGCTGGCGGTGCACGAGCACCCGCTGCTGGTGCTGGGCCCGCAGGACGAGCCGGCCGCGATGCCGGAGCTCCCGGAGGGCACGCAGGTGCGGGTGCTGTCGGCGGACGCGCCCGAGCTGGCGGCCGCGGCGGCCGTCCCGCACCTGGCCTTCGGCGAGCCGGGCACCGCCATCGGCACCGCCGGTACGGCCGAACTGCCCGAGGTGGCCGCGAAGTTGACGGCCGAGGGCCGGGTGGAGCAGGTCGCGCGGCGGATCGCCGCCGGCACCACCGCGATGGCCGCCGCCACGGCGGGCGGCGAGGTGCTGTGCGCCGGCCAGCACAACCCGGTGGGCGCGGTCACCGAGGTCGCCGGGGTCGGCACGCTCCCGGCGGCGCGCCGGCGCGGGCTGGGCCTGGCCGTCACGGCGGCGCTGGTCGCGCACGCGCGGGCGAACGGCGTGCGGACGGTGTTCCTGTCGGCCGCCGACGAGGACGTCGCCCGGATCTACCGCCGGATCGGCTTCCGCCCGTTCGCGACGGCCCTGATCGCCGAGCCGGCCGAGCCCGCCGAGCCCGCCCACTGAGCACCCGGGCAGCACGAACAGTACGACCAGCACGAACAACGTGAACAGCACGGACGACGCGGACGGCGGCGCTCAGTCGTCGTCCTCGTCTTCCGCCCCGCTGACCCCCTCCCCCTCGGCCTCGTCCACCACCCACGCGGCCAGCCGCTCGGCGACCCCGGAGACCCCGAGCCGCCCTTCCCGGATGGCCCGGGAGAGGCTGCGCACCTCGCGGGCGGTGGTGGCGACGGTGCAGCCGCTGGCGACGAGGTAGGCGTAGGCGACGGCGGTCGCGAACAGCTCGTTGGTCTTCTCCAGGGCCGGCACCCGGATCAGCTGGTGCATCAACGCGGCGGCGCGGTCCTGCGGTTCGGGGTAGACGGCGATGTCGAAGATCTCGGCCTGGTGCCGGGTGACGGCCGCGAGCAGCGAGCCGTAGTCGGTGACCTGCGGGTCACCGGGCGTGTACTGCTCGGCGGTCATGAGCAGCCACGAGAGGTCGACCTCCAGCTTCAACGGCGCACGTCCTGGAGGTCGCCCGGCTCCCCGAACTCGGCGAGGAAGGCGGTCTCGTACTCCTTCATGAACTGCGCGGCGGCGTCGACGAAGGCCCGCCCGGACTCGCCCATATCCTGCTGGACCAGGCGTTCGATGTACTGGTTCATGCTGATCCCCTGCTGCTCCGCCCGTTCCCGGGCCATCTCTGCGGTCGTCGCGTCGACCCGCACGTTCAGCTGCTTCTTGCCCATGTCGTTCAAGCTAGCGCCGATGCGCTAGCACAACAAGGGCGCGCGCTCACCGCCGGCACACCTCCCGCACGCCCCTGGGCAACCTGCCCGTCACCCGCGCCCGCGACACCCGAACAGCCGGGCCGACCACACCGTCCGTACCCGGGCACACCCGAAGGGCCGGGCCCGCGGCGGCTGCCACGGGCCCGGCCCGGAGGACCGGAGGAGGGTCCGGATCAGAACTGGGTGGAGACGGTCACCCCGCTGAAGTCGGTGTTCGCGTACAGGCTCACGTACCGGTACCCGGCGGTCGGGTTGCTGACCGTGATGCTCTGCGCCGTCCCGGCCTGGGTGGACGAGGCGGTGAAGGCGTTCGGCGAGGCCCAGGTGCCGTCGTTGTAGTACAGGTAGGCGGTGCCGGTGCCCCCGGAGGCGTTGATCTTCAGGGTGCTGGTGCCGGCCGGCAGGTAGACGTAGAAGTACTTCAGGTTGCCGGCGGTGGCGGACAGGTTGGCCCGGGAGCAGTTCTGGCCGAGCGCGTCGGCGCGCGGGTCGGAGCAGGTCGGCAGGGCGGTCCCGGTGCCGGCGGTGACGGTGACCGAGGTCGGGGTGCTCGCGGTGCGGCCGGTGTCGTCGGTGACGGTCAGCGCGACGGTGTAGGTGCCGGCGGCCGCGTAGCTGTGGACCGGGTTCTGCTGGTCGGAGGACGCGCCGTCGCCGAAGGTCCAGTGCCAGGAGACGATCCGGCCGGAGCCGGTCTGCACGGACTTGTCGCTCAGCGTCACGGCCGCGCCGTTGACGGCCTGGTCGAACAGCGCGGTCGGGCCGGCCGCGTAGCAGGCGCCGGCGGCGCAGCTGTCGAGCCAGGCGTCGAAGTCGGCGTCGTAGCGGGTGCCGAGGCCGTTGTAGACCGCGTAGCCGCCCTGGTAGTCACCGGTGCGGAAGTGCTGCAGCATCGCGTAGATGTCGGCCGGGTGCTTCTCGAACATGTACCGGACGGCGAGGTAGCCCCACGGGTAGGTGCGGACGGTGTCCGAGTTGGCGTAGGTGTTCTGGAAGACGGTGCTGAGCTTGTACCGGTGGGTCGCGGCCTCGCTCATCGCCTGGGTGTCGGTGGTGCCGCGGTAGGCGTAGGACTCGTACTCGGCGACGCCCTCGATCCACCAGATGTCCGGGACGGAGATCTCGGTGGAGAAGTTGCCCTTCATGTCGTAGATGCCGTCGAGGTAGTGCGTGTACTCGTGGTTGAGGTTCCACACGTTGGCGGTGAAGCCGTCGTTGTAGGACTTCAGGTACATCACCGACACGGCCTGGTTGTTCGGGTCGGTCGGGTCCATGACGGTCTGTCCGCCGTTGTCGGTGGAGTTGTTGAAGATCGCCCAGGAGTAGGTCAGGTAGTCGGCCCGGTTGGCGAAGATCCCGAGGGTGATGGTCTTGTCGTACTGGCCGGGGACCGGGCCGTTGTCCTTCACCAGGTTGTGGAAGAACCCGTCCTCGCCGCGCAGGCTGGTGCAGACCGCGGAGAGGTCGGCGGGCGACAGCGACTCGGTGAGGATGGTGCGGTTGTCGCAGACCAGCTGGTTGGGCAGGACGGCCGCGGTCAGCTTCGCCGGCAGGTTGCAGGTGCCGTAGTAGGAGCACAGGCCGGGGTCGTAGGTGTTGGCGTTGTAGGCGGTGTGGACGTACAGCGGGCCGGTGGGGCCGGTGATCTGCACGCCGTCGAGGACCGCCTTGACCTGCGCCTTGACCGCCGCCTCGACGGCCGGGCCGTCGCCGGCCATCCGGCCGAGGTCGTTGCCGGCGTTGACGTCGAGGTACTCGTTGGCGGTGCCGAGCAGGTCCTTGTGGGCCAGCGCGAAGTTCCCGAGGGTGGTGGCGATGCTCGGGTCGGCGGTGACGGCCCGGACGAAGTCGGGGTTCCAGTTGCCGCGCCACAGCGGCGCGCTGAAGACCGCGTTGACCGCCTTGAGCATCTTCGGGTAGGCGTTGTACGAGTTGTTGTAGCTGGTCAGCACCTTCTTGTAGACGCCGAGGTAGCTGCCCTGCAGGTTGGCGCTGTCGGTGAGCACCAGGACCTCGTTGAGCACGACGCCGTTGGCGTCGGTGACGTCGGTCCAGTGCGAGCTCGCGAAGAACGCGTCGAGGGCGCCCTTGGACGCACTGGTCAGCGCCGCGTCGTACGGGCCCACGGCGCCCGCGTTGTTGGACTGCACGTACCAGCCGGCCCGCAGGAAGAGCACCAGCTGCAGGATGCCGGTGGAGTTGTCGCCGGTGTAGCCGGCCGCCTGGGCCTGGAGGGCCTTGGTGACGGTGAGCATCTTGTCTTCCTTGAAGATGCTGCCCGCGTCGGTGCCGGTGACGTTGAACAGGGTGTTGACGCAGTCCGTGGTCGAGCCGGTGACGAAGGAGACCAGGTCGGCCCCGCTGCGGCTGCCGAAGTCCGCCGGCGTGCAGGTGGCGGCGGCCGTGCGCTCGGCCGGGTTCGTACGGGCGGCGGCGGCCTGCTTGGGCGCCGGTGCGGCGGGCGGCGCCTGACGCGTCAGCGGGCGGGCCGAGGTCTGCACGGCGGTGCCGGCCGGTTGGCCCATGACGACCTGGCCGAGCAGCGCGGGCGGCAGCGGCTTCGCGGCGGGCGCGACGGCCTCGGACGGGTCGGCCGCGAGGAAGGCCCCGAGGGGCTTCGGGACGTCGGAGCCGGGGTCGGCCGCGGGCCGGGCTCCGGCCGACGGCCGGTCAGCGGCGGCGGCACCGGGGGCGGCGAAGGCCTGGGCCGGCAGCAGCGTGGCGGCGGCGGCGCAACAGCCGGCCACGAGGCCGGCCAGCATGGTGGGGAGGGGTATCCGTTGGCGCACTGGTGGGGGCCCTTCTCCTGTGGGGGAGGCGCTGGAGGACTGCCGAGGCGGCGAGGGGGGAACGCGGCATGATCCTGCCAGCCACAGAAGGCCAGAACAATGTCACAGGTCATATGACATGGCGCAGGCTGGGCATAACACGGGCCATAACACCGGGCCCCACCTGGCCGACGGCCCGCCGCACACCCACCCGCACACACCCGACCGCACGCGCCCGCCCCCGCGCGCCCGCCCGCCGGCCCCCGGCCCGTCAGGACCGGTACGTCCGCGCCGCCCACGCCTGGAAGGCCGGCGCCGCCGCGATCAGGTCCCGGTACGCCGCGGCCGCCGCCCCGAACAGCGTCTCCACCACCTCCCCGCCCACCCCGGCCGGCCGCCAGACCAGCAGCTGCCGGCACCAGATCGGGGTGCCCGCGAGCGGCTTGACCACCACGTCGGCGAGCGGCCGGGTGGTCGCCTGGACGACGGAGATGCCGAGCCCGGCCGCGATCATCTCCTGCAGCTCCAGCCGGCCCCCGAGGAACTCGTGGACGGTCGCCGGCGCGAACCCGGCCGCCGCGCACGCCCCGTGGAACACCCGGTGCCAGCCGGCCCCGTCGTCGGGGGTCAGGAACCAGTCCTCCTCGGCGAGGTCGGCCAGCGCCACCTCGGTGCGGTGCCGCAGCCGGTGGCCGGCGGGCAGCGCGACGAAGGCGGGCTCGGTGACGATGCCCCGGTGCGCGACGGCCGGCGAGTGGCGCAGCTCCCGGCCCGGGTAGTCGACGGCGACGGCCGCGTCCGCCTCGCCGCGCTCCAGCAGGTCGACGATGTCCGAGGAGCGGTAGACGGAGGTCAGCGTGAGGCGCTGCCCGGGCCGCTGGTGCCGGGCCCGGGTCACCAGCCCGGGCAGGATCGGCGAGATCGTCGCCGCCAGCCGCAGTTCGCGCGGGGCGGGCCCGGCGGAGGCGTCCGGGCGGCGGCCCAGGCAGTCGGCGCGGGTGAGCAGGTCCCGCGCGGCGGCGACCACCTCGATGCCGAAGCCGGTCGGCGCGACGCCGACCGCGGTCCGTTCGAACAGCGGCGCCCCCAGGTGGCGTTCGATCCGGCGCAGCTGGGTGCTGGTCGCCGGCTGCGAGGCGCCGAGCAGCACGGCGGCCCGGCCGACGCTCCCGGTGTCGGCGATGGCACACAGCACGCGCAGGTGCCGCAGCTCCAGCTCCATGACGCTCCCCCTCACGCACCGGCCGGCCCCGGCCTGCGTCGCGGGGCGGCTGCCGCCGGCGGCGGGCGACGCCACGGCGCGGTGCAACGGCGCGGTGCAACGGCACACATGACATGTCAGCGGCTTACCTTCACCCCCACGAATTGCCTCGTCAAGACCCCTCCGGGGGTCGGGAGGCCGCCCCGGCGCCATCTTTTACCGGCGCATTGCCCACCGCATGCCCGAGCCCCGGCCCGCCCGGGCGCGGGAGACTTGAAGAGTCCTTCAGCATCCGGGACTCTGAACTGTCCTGAGCGTTCCCCCGAGCGGCACCGACCGGTGCGGAGGCCGGCAGATGACAGCCATGTTCGACCAGGAGCTGCGCGAGCAGCTCGCCCGGGCCCGGCAGGACCTCGCGGTGGCCCGGGCGGAAGGGGACGCCGACGGCGTCCAGGCGTACGAGGGGCGGATCGCCGGGCTCCTCCGGCTCGCCGCCCAGCACGGCATCGACCTTCCGCACAGCGCCGACGAGGAGGAGCACAACGGGTAACCGCGCGGTCCGAACGCCGAGGAGGCGGCCACCCGGCACGGGTGACCGCCTCCTCCCACGACTCCCACGACTCGCACGAGTCCCACGACCCGCACGACCCGCACGACCCGCACGACCCGCAGGGGGTCACTCCCCGGCCGGCTCCAGGATCGCCACGCACTCGAAGTGGTGGGTCATCGGGAACAGGTCGAAGGCCCGCAGCGACACCGGCCGGTAGCCGCCCTCGCGGAAGAACTTCAGGTCCCGGGCGAGCGCCGCCGGGTCGCAGGCCACGTACGCGATCCGGCGCGCCTCCAGGCCGACCAGGTGGGCGACGGTCTCCCGCCCGGCGCCCGCGCGCGGCGGGTCGAGGACGATCAGGTCGGTGGCGGTGATGCCGGTGCGCGGCAGCAGCGTCTCGACGCGGTCGCACTCGATCCGGACGTTCTCCAGCGCGGCCAGGTTGTGCCGGGCGTCCTCCACGGCCTGCTTGGCGGACTCGATGCCGAGCACTGCGCCGTCCTCGCCGACCCGGTCGGCCAGCGCGCCCGCGAACAGGCCGACGCCGCAGTACAGGTCGAGCGCGTTCTCGCCCCACTGCGGGTCCAGGCCGTCCAGCACGGCGTCGACGAGCGTGTCGGGCGCCTCGGGGTGGATCTGCCAGAAGCCGCCGTTGCTGACCCGCCAGGTCCGCCCGGCGGCCCGCTCGCGCACGAAGGAGCGCCCGTGCACCTTGTGCAGGCCGCCGTGGTCGTCCACCCGGGCGATCGACACCGGCTTGTCCAGCTCGACGATCGGCAGCTGCGCGCCGTCGCGCGGGGTGAGCACCACCTGGCGGTCCGAGGAGCCGGTCGCGGCGACCGCCTCGACGGTGGCCACGCCCGGCCAGTCGCGGGCCTCGATGCCGAGCTCGGTGACGCCCTCGGCGGCGATCAGGCAGCGGTCGATCGGCTGCACCTCGTGCGAGCGGTGCTTGCGCAGCCCGACCTTGCCGGTCGCCGCGTCCACCGCGTACTGCACCCGGGTGCGCCAGGCCGGCACCTGCCCGGCCGGCAGCTTGCCGCCGACCGGCTCGACGCTGCCGTCCCAGCCGGCCTGCTCGGGGGTGAGCCCGGCGAGCTTGGCCAGCTGCTCGGTCAGCACCGCGGCCTTGAGCTTGCGCTGCCCGCCCGGGGTGACGTGCTGCCAGTCGCAGCCGCCGCACTTGCCGGGCCCGGAGAACGGGCAGGGCGCCTCGATCCGCTCCTTGGCGGGCTCCAGGACCTCCACGGCGTCGGCCCGCAGGAACCGCGAGGTGGTGGTGCCCTCGGTCACCTGCGCGACGATCCGCTCGCCGGGCAGCGCGTGCCGGACGAACAGCACCCGGCCCTCGTGCCGGGCCACGCAGTGCCCGCCGCCGTGCGCGACCGGGCCGACCTCGACCTCGTACCGCTCGCCGACCAGCGGGTCCCCGGACGGCGCCTGCGGCCGCTGCGGTCGGGCCGCGTCACCGGCCGTGCGCAGCGCCTTCGGCGGCCGCACCGCCTGCTTGCGCGGCGCCTTGCGCGCACCGCCGCCCGCGGCGCCCTTGCCGGCCTTCGCCGGCTGCTCGCCCTTGGGCCCCTTCTCGGCCCGGGCCGGGCGCTCGGCCTTCGCAGGCTTCGCGGCCTTCGCGGGCTTCTCGGCCCCGCGGGCCTCGGGCTCCCCCGGCACGACCGGCGCGGTGCGCGCCGTCAGCCCGTCACGGTCGGTGGCCTCCGGGCGGGCCGGCCGGCCCCAGCGCGGCCGGGCGACCTGCCCGGGCTGGGAGCCGCCCCGACGGGCGCCCTTGCCCTTGCCGGAGGCGCCGGAGGAGCGGGACGGAGTGTTGCGGGTCACTGGGCGGAGTCCTTGCTGCGGTCGGTGGGGGCGCCGGGGTTCGAACCGGTGCGCACGGAATCCTTCGACTGTACGGCCTTCGGCGCCCGCGGCTCGCCACGCCGGACGGCGCCCGGCGCCGACCAGGCCTTCTGCGGTCGGCGCCGCTCCGAGGACTCCAACTGCCACGGCACCGAGGTGACCATCACACCGGGCTTGAACAGCAGTCGCCCCTTGAGCCGCAGCGCGCTCTGGTTGTGCAGCAGGTGCTCGTACCAGCGGCCGACCACGTACTCGGGGATGTAGACCGACACCACGGCGCGCGGGCTGGCCCGGCGCAGGTTCTTCACGTAGTCCAGCACCGGTCCGGTGATCTCCCGGTACGGCGAGTCCAGCACCTTGAGCGGCACCTCGATGCCCCGCTCGTGCCACTCCTGCCGCAGCGCCGCCGTGTCCTCCGGGTCGACGTTGACGGTGATCGCCTCCAGCGTGTGGGGGCGGGCGAGGCGGGCGTAGGCGAGGGCGCGCAGCGCCGGCTTGTGCAGCTTGGAGACCAGCACGACGGCGTGCACCCGGGTGGGCAGCGCCGTGTCGTCCGGGTCGTCGACGGCGGTCAGCTCCTCGGAGACCCGGTCGTAGTGGCGGCGGATGCCCTTCATCATCACGTACAGCACGACCATCGCGGCGATCGCGATCCAGGCGTGGCTGATCTTGGTGACCAGGACGACGATCAGCACGGCCATGGTCATCACCAGGCCGAAGGCGTTGATCGCCCGGCTGCGCTGCATGTGGCGCCGCTTCGCCGGGTCGGTCTCGCCGCGCAGCAGCCTGGTCCAGTGCCGGATCATCCCGGACTGGCTCATGTTGAAGGAGACGAAGACGCCGACGATGTACAGCTGGATCAGCCGGTTGGGGTCGGCGTCGAAGGCGACGACGAGCACCATCGCGGCGATCGCCAGCAGGATGATGCCGTTGGAGAAGGCCAGCCGGTCGCCGCGGGTGTGCAGCTGGCGGGGCAGGTAGCGGTCCTGGGCGAGGATCGAGCCGAGCACCGGGAAGCCGTTGAAGGCGGTGTTGGCGGCGAGCACCAGGATCAGGCCGGTCACGGCGGCGACGAAGTAGAAGCCGGGCGTGAAGTTGTTGAACACGGCCTCGCTGATCTGGGCCAGCGCGGTCTTCTGGTGGTAGTCGGGGGCCGCCCCGGTCAGCTGCTCGGCCGGGTTCTCGGCCATCTGGACGCCGGTGAGGCGGGCCAGCCAGATGATGCCCATGAACATCACCACGGCGATGCTGGCCATCATCAGCAGGGTGGTGGCCGCGTTCTTGCTCTTGGGCTTGCGGAACGCGGGCACGCCGTTGGAGATCGCCTCCACGCCGGTGAGCGCGGCGCAGCCGGAGGAGAAGGACTTGAGCAGCAGGAATACCATCGCGAAGCCGGCCAGCGAGCCGTTCCCGGGGGTCGCCTCGAGGGTGAAGCCGGAGCTCTCGGCGGGCATGTCCTGGCCGAGCAGGAAGTGCCGGACGAAGCCGTAGCCGACCATTCCGACCACGCCGATCATGAAGGCGTAGGTGGGGACGGCGAAGGCGCTGCCGGACTCGCGCACGCCGCGCAGGTTCATGCCCATCAGCAGCACGATCACGACGACGGACACGAGCTGTTCGTGGCCGCGTAGCGCGGGGACGGCGGAGACGACGTTGGCGACGCCGGAGGTGGTGGAGACGGCGACGGTCAGCACGTAGTCGACCATCAGCGCGGCGGCGACCACGAGGCCGGCGTTGGGCCCGTGGTTGACGGTGGCGACCTCGTAGTCGCCGCCGCCGCTGGGGTAGGCGTGGACGTTCTGCCGGTAGGAGGCGACGACGGCGAGCATCACGATCGCCACGACGACGCCGATCTGCCACGAGAAGTGGATCGCCGAGGCGCCCGCGACGGACAGCGTGAGCAGGATCTCCTCGGGGGCGTACGCGACCGAGGAGAGCGCGTCCGAGGCGAAGACGGGCAGCGCGATCCGCTTGGGGAGGAGTGTCTCCCCGAGTTTGTCGCTGCGCAGGGCGCGCCCGATCAGGATGCGTTTCGGAAGGTCTGTCGGCATAGGCACGTTAAGGAATCGTAGGGGCTCCACCCGCGGACGCGCGCCGGAGTCACCCCCCTTCATCGCGACTGTGTTCGGTGGACCGGCTAGCGTGTCGGATACGAGCCGGCGGGCAACACTGTCGTTGTCGACCGCTGTCCGGCGTCGTCGACAGCTGGTCGGACGTTGCCGAGCCGGTCCCCCACACGAGCACTCGCCCCGGAGCCAGTCGGGGCGGGAAACGGAGATGAGCGGTGTTTGCGCAGGTCAAGACCCCTACGGAACGCGTGAGGTAGCGCCGGTGCACATCGTCATCATGGGCTGCGGCCGCGTGGGCTCGGCCCTCGCGCGCGCTCTGGAGAAACAGGGCCACTCGGTGGCCGTGGTCGACCAGGACCCGACCGCGTTCCGCCGGCTGGGCGCCGGGTTCAACGGCCGCCGGGTGACCGGTGTCGGCTTCGACCAGGACACCCTGCGCGAGGCGGGCATCGAGGAGGCGGGCGCCTTCGCCGCGGTCTCCAGCGGCGACAACTCGAACATCATCGCCGCGCGGGTGGCCCGGGAGACCTTCGGCGTGGAGAACGTCGCGGCCCGCATCTACGACCCGCGCCGCGCCGAGGTGTACCAGCGGCTGGGCATCCCGACCGTGGCGACGGTCCGCTGGACGGCCGACCAGATGCTGCGCCGGCTGCTGCCGAGCGGCGCCGAGCCGCTGTGGCAGGACCCGAGCGGCAGCGTCCAGCTGGCCGAGGTGGCGTACGACCCGAGCTGGGTCGGCCAGCGGATCGGCAGGCTGGAGGAGGCCTCCGGCGCCCGGGTGGCGTTCGTCACCCGGCTCGGCGAGGGCGTGCTGCCCTCGCCGCAGATGGTGGTGCAGGAAGGCGACCTGGTGCACGTGATGCTGCGCCGGGCCGACCTGACGGCCGTGGAGGCCGCGTTCGCGCAGGGGCCGAAGGAGGAGGGTCACTGATGCGGGTCGCCATTGCCGGGGCCGGTGCCGTGGGCCGCTCGATCGCGGGCGAGCTGCTGGAGAACGGCCACGAGGTCCTGCTGATCGACAAGAACCCGAACTCCATCTCGGTGGAGCGGGTCCCGATGGCGGAGTGGCTGCTGGCCGACGCCTGCGAGATCACCTCGCTGGACGAGGCGGCGCTGCAGCGCTGCCACGTGGTGATCGCCGCGACCGGCGACGACAAGGTCAACCTGGTCGTCTCGCTGCTCGCCAAGACGGAGTACGCGGTGCCGCGGGTCGTCGCCCGGGTGAACAACCCGAAGAACGAGTGGCTGTTCAACGAGTCCTGGGGCGTGGACGTGGCCGTGTCCACCCCGCGCCTGATGTCCGCCCTGGTCGAGGAGGCGGTCAGCGTCGGCGACCTGGTCCGCCTGATGCGCTTCAGCCAGGGCAACGCCAACCTGGTCGAGCTGACCCTGGCCGCGGACGCGGAGCTGGTCGGCACCCGGGTGGGCGACGTGTCCTGGCCGCAGGACACCGCGCTGGTGACCATCATCCGCGAGGGCCGGGTGCTGGTGCCGGGCAAGGACGACACCCTGGAGGGCGGCGACGAGCTGCTCTTCGTCGCCGCGCAGGAGCGCGAGGAGGAGCTGGAGGACCTGCTGTCCTCGTCCTCCGGCGCCCAGTAGGGCCCGGCGGTACGGCGAAGGGCCCGCACCCGGGTGGGTGCGGGCCCTTCGCCGTGCGCGGGCGGGAGCGGCTACTTCGCCGGCTCCTCCTCGTCGTCCAGCTGCGCCTTGATCGGCGGCGGCGCCTTCAGCAGGATCTGCCAGGTGACGTACATCGCCAGCAGCATCGGCGGGATGCCGAGGGCGACCTTCAGCCAGCCGAGCAGGTTGACGTTGTGGGTGAAGTACAGCGGGAAGAGGATCACCGGCTTGAGGCCCATGATGACCACCCAGGCCCAGGTCGCCTTGGTGTAGGCGGCGAAGCGGCCGGGGTTCTCCTTGCGCCAGGTGAACATCTCGCCGGTGATCGGGCCGAGCATCAGGCCGATCATCGGCCAGCGGACCAGGGCGGAGACCGCGAAGCCGGCGCAGTAGGCGACGTTCCAGAGCAGGCCGGGCAGGTAGAAGTCCTCGGCCTTGCCGCTCTTCATGGCGATCCAGGCGCCGAGGGCGACGCCGAACACGCCGCTGAAGGCGTGCTGGATGGTCTCCCGCCGCGCCAGCCGGGCCACCACGAACAGCGCGCTCAGGCCGAGCGCGGCCCAGGCGGCCGCGCTGACCTGGTGGGTGATGTTGTAGGTGACGATGAAGACCAGGCCGGGCAGCGTCATGTCGATCATGCCGCGCACGCCGCCGAAGGCCTGCAGGACGGTGTCGGCGGCCTCCTTGGAGGCGGCGGCCCGGCGGGCGGCCTCCTCCGCGGCGTCGGATCCGAGCTGGGTGGCGGCGTCTCCGCCGGGCTGGTTGCTCACGCTGACTCGCTCCCGTGTCCGACCGGACGCAGCTCGTATCGGGGGTTGAACAGCACGCGGCGCCCGCGTGCGTGGCTGATCCGGCCGCTGGCGACCAGCCGGCGGCCGGGCTCTATGCCCGCGATCGAGCGACGGCCCAGCCAGACCATGTCCAGCGCCTCGGTGCCGTCGAAGAGTTCGGCTTCCAGGGCGGGCACCCCGGCCCGGGGGCGCAGCGTCACCGTGCGCAGCGTGCCGGCGACGGTGACCAGCTCGCGGTCGGCGCAGTCGGCGATCCGCCGGCTGCCCGCCTCGGCCGCGCTCTCCTGGCGCAGCTCCTCGGCCTGCAGCTCCTCGGTCGAGGAGGTCAGCCGGCTGAGCATCCGGCGCAGGCGGCCGGGCGGCTGGTCGCCGTTCTTGTCACCACTCATGCCGGAAGGGTACCGGTTCCGCCGCCCCCGGCGGCAGGCCGTTCGACCGCCGGGGGCGCCCTCGGATCGGTCCCGAACTAGCTCTCGAAGCGGTATCCCATGCCCGGTTCGGTGATGAAGTGGCGCGGGTGCGAGGGGTCGCGTTCCAGCTTGCGGCGCAGCTGGGCGAGGTAGACCCGCAGGTAGTTGGTCTCGGTGCGGTAGGCGGGGCCCCACACCTCCTGGAGCAGCTGGGTCTGGCTGACCAGCCGTCCGGCGTTGCGGACCAGCACCTCGAGCAGGTGCCACTCGGTCGGGGTGAGGCGGACGTCGGTGCCGTCCCGGTTGACCTTCTTGGCGGCGAGGTCGACGGTGAAGCTCTCGGTGACGACCAGCGAGTCGTCCTCCCCGGCGACGGGCTCGGCGCGGCGCACGGCGGCCCGCATCCGGGCGAGCAGCTCGTCCATGCCGAAGGGCTTGGTGACGTAGTCGTCGGCGCCGGCGTCCAGGGCCTCGACCTTCTCGTCGGAGGCGTGCCGGGCGGACAGCACGATGATCGGCACCCGGGTCCAGCCGCGCAGGCCGCGGATCACCTCGACGCCGTCCATGTCGGGCAGGCCCAGGTCGAGGACGACGACGTCGGGGTGGCGGGCGGCGGCGAGTTCCAGGGCGCCGGCGCCGTCGTGGGCCGCGTCGACCTCGTACTTGCGGGCCTTGAGGTTGATCACCAGCGCGCGGACGATCTGCGGTTCGTCGTCCACGACGAGGACCCGGGTCATGTTCGGGCTCCGCCTTTCGGGGCTGTCTGACGTTCGGACTGGGGGCCATCTGGTCGGCGGGGCGTCCGGCCGGATCGAGCCGGTGCGCCGCCGGGTGTCACGTGATCAGGTGCGAGAGCGGGTCGCGGCCGTCGCCGGCCGGCTCGCCCGGGTCGGTGGGTTCGCCGGGGTCGCCCGGGTCGCCCGGTCCGCCCGCTCGGGCCGGCTCGGGCGGCCGCTCGGCGGCGGGCAGGCTGACGACCATGGTGAGGCCGCCGCCCGGGGTGTCCTCGGCGGTGACGGTGCCGTCCATCGCCTCGACGAAGCCGCGCGCCACCGCAAGCCCGAGGCCCACGCCGGCGCCGCGCGGCGCGTCGCCGTAGCGCTGGAACGGCGCGAAGATCCGCTCCTTGGCGTCCTCCGGCACTCCCGGGCCGCGGTCGACGATCCGCAGCTCGACCCGGCCGGGCCCGCCGATCTGGTGCAGCGCGTCGGCCTTGACCAGCACCCGCACGCCGTCCGGGCTGTACTTGACGGCGTTCTCGACGAGGTTGGCGAGCGAGCGCTCCAGCAGGCCGCCGTCCGCCCGGATCATCGGCAGCGTCTCCGGCACCTCCAGCCGTACGGCCTCCGGCGGCACGCCGCCGAGCGCGTAGGGCACCACCTCGTCGAGGTCGGTCTCCTGGATCAGCGGGGTGACGGTGCCGGTCTGCAGCCGGCTCATGTCGAGCAGGTTGTTGATCAGGTGGTCGAGCCGGTCCGCCCCGGCCTCGATGCCGGCCAGCAGCTCGGCCTCGTCCTCCGGGCCCCACTCGACGTCGTCGGAGCGCAGTGAGCTCACCGAGGCCTTGATGCCGGCCAGTGGGGTCCGCAGGTCGTGCGAGACGGCGGCGAGCAGGGCGGTGCGGATCCGGTTGCCCTCGGCCTCCCGCCGCGCGGCGGCCGCCTCCCGGGCCAGCCGGCGGCGTTCCAGCACCACCGCGGCCTGCGCGGCGAAGGCCCCGAGCAGACGGCGGTCCGCGCCGGGCAGCACCCGGCCGCGCAGCACCAGCGCCAGGCTGTCGCCGACCGGGACGTCCACGTCGGCGTCCTCCGGCCGCCCGGGTGGGTGCGGCCCGGCGCTCGCCACCGCCGCCCAGGGGCCCAGCGGGTCCGGCCGCTCCAGCAGTGCGGCGCTCTCCTGCCCGAAGGTCTCCCGCACCTGCTCCATCAGCGCGGTCAGCACGCCGTCCCCGTTCGGGGCACCGCGCAGCACCGTGCCGGCCAGCGCGCTGAGCGTCTGCGCCTCGGCCTGGGCGCGGGCCGCCTGGTGGGTGCGCCGGGCGGCCAGATCGACCACGGAGGCGACCGAGATGCCGACCACCGTGAAGATCGCCACCGCCATGATGTTCTGCGGCTCGTTGATGGTGAAGGTGTGGACCGGCGGCGTGAAGTAGTAGTTCAGCACCGAGGAGCCGACCAGCGCCGAGCCGATGGCCGGCAGCAGCCCGCCGACCAGCGCGGCCAGCACCGTCAGCGACAGGAACAGCAGCATGTCGGTGGACAGGCCCAGCCCGCCGATCGCGGTCAGCACGATCGCCATCAGCGGCGGCCCGGCCAGGCCGGTCAGCCAGCCGGCGACGGTCCGGGTGCGGCCCAGGTCGGTGATCCTGCGGACGGGGATCTTGCCGCGGCGCCCGTGCCCGGCGTGCTCGTGGGTGACCATGTGGACGTCGATGTCCCCGGCCTTCTGGGTGACCAGGGTGCCCACGCCCGGCCCGTACAGGTACTGCCAGCCGGGTCGGCGGCTGGTGCCCAGCACGATCTGGGTCGCGTTCACGCCGCGGGCGAAGTCCAGCAGCCCGGCGGCCGGGTCGTCGCCGAGGACGTTGTGGAAGCTGCCGCCGAGGCTCTCCACCAGGGCGCGCTGCTCGATCAGCGTCTGCGGAGAGCCGGAGCCCGCGAGGCCGTCCGAGCGGGAGATGTGCACGGCGAGGAGTTCACCGCCGGAGACCCGGGCGGCGATCCGGGCCGCCCGGCGGATCAGCGTCGCCCCCTCGGGGCCACCGGTCAGGCCGACCACGATCCGCTCCCGGGCCTGCCAGGTGCCCTCGATGCCCTGCTCGGCCCGGTACTTCTGCAGGTACTCGTCCACCCGGTCGGCCGTCCACAGCAGCGCCAGTTCGCGCAGCGCGGTCAGGTTGCCCGGGCGGAAGTAGTTGGCCAGCGCGGCGTCGATCTTCTCCGGCAGGTACACGTTGCCGTGCGCCAGCCGGCGCCGCAGCGCCTGCGGGGACATGTCGACCAGCTCGATCTGGTCCGCCCGCCGCACCACCTCGTCCGGCACGGTCTCCCGCTGCCGCACCCCGGTGATGCCCTCGACGGCGTCGCCCAGCGACTCCAGGTGCTGGACGTTCACGGTCGAGATCACGTCGATGCCCGCGGCCAGCAGCTCCTCGACGTCCTGCCAGCGCTTGGCGTTGCGGCAGCCCGGGATGTTGGTGTGGGCGAGCTCGTCCACCAGCGCCACCTGCGGGCGGCGGGCCAGCACCGCGTCCAGGTCCATCTCGGAGAACCTGGCCCCCCGGTGCAGCACCTGCTGCCGCAGCACGACCTCCAGCCCGGCGACGAGGTCCGCGGTGCGCCGCCGGCCGTGGTCCTCCACGAACGCCACCACGACGTCCGTGCCACGCTCCTGCCGCCGGTGCGCCTCGGCGAGCATGGCGTACGTCTTGCCGACCCCGGGGGCAGCCCCGAGGTAGATGCGCAGCCTGCCTCGTCCCATGAGCACCATTCTTGATCCGGCCCAGCCGGGGAGCCACCCCCGGACACCTGTTCCCCTCCCCTTCGAGACTACGGCGTGGGAGGCGATATTCCGCTGATCAGTGCGCTGATCGCGGGGTTTTAGCGGCATATTGACGGCGAACCAGCCGGTCGGCGGGGGCCGGTCGGGGGGTCTCCGCCGGCTCTCCGCAGGCCTTCCGCAGGGTGCGGCCGGTGTCCGGAAATGCGAAAAGGCCCACCCGGGAACCCGGGTGGGCCTTTTCTGAAGAATTGTTCGGCGGCGTCCTACTCTCCCACAGGGTCCCCCCTGCAGTACCATCGGCG
>NZ_JZKH01000105.1 GCF_000961885.1 Streptomyces rubellomurinus | reverse complement strand
GTACCAAATGTTTTGGGCGGGCCCGGGTGCGAGCACCCGGGCCCGCCCGAAATCCTGGGTGATCCCGTCGGGCGTCCCGTCAGGGGGCCGCCGGGGCGAAGTGGACGGGGAGGTGGACGAGGGCGCGGTGGAAGGGGCCGGGGCGCCAGAGGAGGTGGTCGGCGGGGGTGGCGAGTTCGAGGTCGCTGAGGCGGCTGGTGAGTTGCTCGATGGCGGTGATCGCGATGAGCAGGGCCGGGTCGCGGGCCGGGCAGGCGTGCGGGCCGGCGGCCCAGGCGAGGTGGGCGCTCTCGCCGCTGCGCAGTTCGGGGCCGTCGGTGGGCGGCGCGGCCTGGGAGTTGGCGGCGGCGTAGGAGACCAGCATCAGTGTGCCGGCCTTGATCTCGCGGCCGTGGAAGGTGATGTCGTAGCGCGGGTAGTGGGCCGAGAGGTTGGCCAACGGCGGTTCGTGCCAGAGGACTTCGTCGATCGCCTGGTGGGCGGTCATCGCGCCGCCGAACAGCGAGCCGGCGTAGCGGGCGTCGGTGAGCAGGCGCAGCAGGGCGTTGCCGATGAGGTTGGTGGTCGGCTCGTGCCCGGCGATCAGGGTGAGGGTGATCTGCCGGATCACCTCGTCGTCGTCCAGCCCGATCGGGTGGGTGACGAACCAGGAGGTGAGGTCGTGCCGGGGCCGCTCGCGGCGCTCGGCGACCATGGCCGTGACGATCTCGACGAGCTTGCCGTAGGCGGCGCGGGCCTGTCCGGTGGACTCGATCAGGCCGGTGATCGCGTCGATCATCGGGGCGCTGTCCTCGTCCGGGACGCCGAACCCGGTGGTGAACACGGAGGCGGTCAGCCGGGTGGCGTACTGGGAGATGAGGTCGGCGGTGCCGACCGCCGCGAAGCCGTCGATCAGCTGGTGGGCGACCTGGGCGACGTCGCGCTGCACGCGGTGCGGTTCGATCAGCGCGAGGCCGTCGGTGATCACCGCGCGGTAGCGGGCGTGCGTCTCGCCGTCGCTGAACAGGGCGGTGGGGCGGTAGGCGAGCACCGGCAGCAGCGGGCAGTCCGGGGGGACTGTGGCCTGCCAGGCGCGGGAGTCCTTGGAGAAGGTGTCGGTGTCGCGCAGCAGGTCCAGGGCGGCCTGGTAGTCGGTGACCAGCAGGGCCTCGATGCCGGGTGCGATCTCCACCGGGGCGACGGCGCCGTGCCGGCGCAGCTGCTCGTAGGCCCGCTGCGGGTCGGCGGCGAAGGCCGGGCCGTACATCTGGGTCAGGGCCGGGGTCGGCGCGGTCACGGGCGCTCCTGGGCGGCGGCGGGGCCCGGCTCGGCGGCGGGGCCGGCGGGCAGGGTGTCGAGCACGTGCTCGGCCAGGGCGATCAGCGCGTCCAGGCTGCTCTCGCGGTCGCGGGCGTCGCAGAGCAGCAGCGGGGTGGCGGGGTGCAGGTCCAGGCGGGCGCGCAGCACCTCGACCTGGTGGAGCGGCGACTCCGGGAAGCAGTTGATCGCGACGGCGTACGGCAGGCCCTGCTCCTCGACCATGTCCATGATCTCGAAGGAGTCGGCGAGCCGGCGGGTGTCGGCGAGCACCAGGGCGCCGAGGGCGCCGCGCGCGATGTCCTGCCAGAGCGGGAAGAAGCGGCGCTGGCCGGGGGTGCCGAACATGTAGAGCACGGTGTTTCCGGGCAGGGTGAGCCGGCCGAAGTCCACGGCGACGGTGGTGGTGGACTTCTCGGGCACGCCCGCGAGGTCGTCCACCGGCCGTCCGGTCTCGGTCATCGCCTCCTCGGTGTGCAGGGTGGCGATCTCGGAGAGGGTCCGGATGAGGGTGGTCTTGCCGACGCCGAAGGGACCGGCGACGACCAGTTTCATCAGGGTCTGGTCCCGGTCGGGCAGGTAGCCCACCCGGTGGGGCCGGTCGGGCGCGGGCCCGGTCGGGTTACCGGAGTGCACGGAGTCCAACGAGGAGCCTCTCGACGATGGTGCGGTCGGTCTGCTGGGCGCGCGGGATCGGGGCACGGGCGCGCAGGCAGCCCGCCTCGACCAGATCGGCGGCGAGGAAGACGGTGGCGCTGACCGGCAGGCGCAGGTGCGCGGCGGCCTCCACCACGGTCAGCGCGCCGGGACGCAGCAGCTCCCAGAGCCGGCGGTGTTCGGGTTCGAGCCCGGTGGGGGGTTCGGTGCGGTCGGCGAAGAGGACGGTGAGCCGCTCGAAGCCTTCGGTGCCGGGGCGGCTGCGGCCGCCGGTGGCCAGGTAGGCGGGCACCATCCGCCTGCGGGGGAACGCGGTCATGACCGGGTGGCGGCCGCGTCCTGCTGCCGGCACGGGCTGGCGAGCGCCCGGGCCAGGGCGGCGACCTGGATCTGCATCTGGTAGGACACGTTGCCGAGTTGGGCCTCGGGGGTGGTGAAGACGGCGAGCGAGGTGTTCTCCCCGGCGGGCACGACGATGGCGTAGCCGAGGTCGGACTCGACCACGGTCTGGGCCAGTGCGGGCCGTTCGACGTCGGTGAAGGCGGTGGTGAAGGCCCGGGCGGCGGCGTGCACGGTCGCGGTCATCGCGGCGACCCGCTCGGCGGAGGCCCGTCCCAGGCCGTCCGAGGCGCCCTCCACCAGGCCGTCGCCGGTGGCGATGACGGCGTGCAGCACCCCCGGGAGCTCCAGCAGCGGGTGCAGGACCCAGGAGATCTCCTCGGTGGCGGTCGGGCTGGGCGGCGTGCTGCTGCTCACTGCTCGGCTCCTTCTAAGGTCTGGCCGGGGGTGTGGTCGCCGGTGGTGCGGTCACCGGGGGTGTGGTCGCCGGTGTCGCGCTCGGCGGTGGTGCGGTCACCGGTGTCGCGCTCGGCGGTGGTGTCGCCGGTGGTGCCGGGGTGCTCGGGTGAAGGCGCGGATGCCGTCCCGTCCCGTACGGCTTCGGCCCGCGCGGCCCCGTCCTGCGCCGCGGCCCGCCCGGCGTCGGTGCCCTGCTGCAGGGCCTGCCAGCGGTCGGCGACGCACTCGGCGCTGCGGGCGGGCGGCCCGGCCGGTGCGGCTGCGGGTGCGGGGGCCGGTCCGCCCGGCTGTCCGGCGGCGAGCGGCCGGCGGCGGCGCCGGCTGGGCAGGCCGCTGCCGTCCTCCCCCGTCTCCACCGGCGGCTCCTCGCCGCCCGGATCGCCGTCGGCCGGCACATCGGGCACCACCCGGATCGCCGGGGCCGGGTGCGGCCCGGCCTGGTCGTGCCGGTCGGCGAGCCCGGGGAAGTCCCGTTCGTCGGCGTCGCGCATCGGCGGGACGGCCTGGACGGTCGGCGCGGGGGCCGGCCCGGCGCCCGCGCGCAGCGGCAGCGGGGTGAGCACCGACAGCGGCTGCGCCTCGTCGACGACGGTCACCAGCGCGGCCGGGATGCGCAGGATGGTCCGCATGCCGCCGTACGGGGAGGGCTCGATGTGGCAGGCGAAGCCGTACTGCCGGGCGAGCTTGCCGATCACCGCGAAGCCGGTCTTGGGCGGGTTGCCGAGTTCGGTGAGCAGCACGTCCGGCGGGCCGGCCAGCAGGCGGCGGGCCCGGCGCAGCTGGTCCTCCTCCATGCCGATGCCGCTGTCGTCGATGATCACCAGCGCGCCACGGCCGCCCTGCTGGACGGTGACCGGGACGTCGGTCTCCGGGTGGGAGTAGGCGGTGGCGTTGGCGAGGAGTTCGGCGAGGGTGACGGCGATCGGCTCGGCGGCCCGGGCGACGACGGCGAGCCGCTGCTCGCGCAGGTGGTTGGCGACCTTGATGCGGGCGTAGCCGGGGACCCGGGAGAGCGCGCCGACGACGACCTCGGCGAGCGGCGAGTCGGTGCGGGCCAGGCCCGGCCAGGCCTCGCAGAGCACGGCGACGGTCTGGATGCGGCGCAGCGCGACCTCGTTGCGGAAGTCGAGCTCCAGCAGCCGGGGGTCGTCGTTGTCGTTCTGGAGCTGCTGGACCAGGCTCTGGATCTGGTAGAGCAGGGTCTGGATGCGGGAGGTGGCGCCGCGCATGGCGGCGCGGGCGGCCGCGTCGACCCGCTCGCGTTCGTCGGCGATGGCGCCGGTGGCGGCGTCCAGGACGGCCTGCAGGGCGCGGACGGCCTCCGGGCCGACGGCCTGCGCGTCGAGCGGGCCGACCGGTGGGGAGTTGGGGTGGGTGAGCCGGACGGCGGTGGCGGCGACGCGCTCCTGGGCGAGGTGGCCGATCTCGGCGAGCAGCGCGGCGGCGTGCCGCTCGGCCTGCTCGCGGGCGGTCCCGGCGGCGGCGAGCCGCTGTTCGGCCCGCTCGGCGCGGGCGGCCGCGGCGGCGCCCTGCCGCTCGGCCTCGTGGGCGCGCTCCTCGGCGGCCCTGGCCCGTTCCTCGGCGGCCGCGGCCCGTTCCTCGCGGGCCCTGGCGCGCTCCTCGGCCTCGCGGTGGCGGTCCTCGGCCCGCCGGGCCTCCTCGGCGGCGCGCCGGGTGTCCTCCTGCGCCTCGCGCAGCTGCTGTTCGGCGCGGGCGAGCCGGCCCTCGGCGGCGCGGGTGCGCTCCTCGGCCTGCTCGCGGGCGGTCTCGGCGGCGGCCGCCCGGCCGGCGGCCCTCGCCCGGGCCCGGGCGAGGAGGCCGACTGCCGCGGCGGCGACCACGGCCAGAACGATCGGCGCGATCAGCGCGCTCTGCGTCATCGTTGTCCTCGGGAGTCCTCGCTCGTGGGCTGCTGCGACCGCCTGGCCCGGCGGCCCGCCGCCGCCCCCTCGGGGGCTGACGGGCCGTCCGGGCGGCCGGGTTCAGTCGTGGCGGGCGGTGCGGGGGTGCGGGATGCGGGCGCTGTCCCGGGCCAGTTCGCGCGCCACCAGGGCGACCTCGCCCATGGCGTCGAGGATGCCGGGCGCCGGGGTGCCGTCCAGGTGCCGGTACTCGGCGGCGATGGTGAGCACCAGCCGCTCGGGCAGGCCGAGTTCGGGGTGGCGCTGCTCGGCTATCACCCGGCGGGCGGCGTCCAGCGCGGGTATCCCGGCGGCGTGCAGGGCGTGGGCACGCTCGCGGACGTAGGCGAGGTAGCCGATGTGTCCGTCCACGCCGTCGCGGTCGAGGACCGGGCCGTGGCCGGGGACGAAGATCTCGGCGCCGGTGGCGAGGGCCTGCTCGCAGGCGCCGATGATGTTCTCCAGCGGTCCGGCCCAGTGCGAGGGGTGGTCGCCGGGCTGCTCGGGGGTGGAGGAGAAGATCACGTCGCCGGTGAACACGGCGCGCTGGTGCGGGAGGTGGACCATCAGGTCGCCGCCGGTGTGGGCCGCGGGCAGGCTGGTGACCTGCACCGGGTAGCGGCCGACGGTGAACTCCAGTTCGCCGGTGAAGACGGTGTCCGGGCGCACCGGTTCGGTGGTGGACCAGTCGAAGACCCCGAAGTGCTCCTTGAGGTAGCCGCCGAGCGGCGAGTCCGGGTCGCCGCCGGTGACGAGCGCGTGCTGCTGCTGCGGGGTGGGCTCCCAGTGGATGTGCTCCAGCGCCTCGCGGGTGGCGATCACCTCGGCGTCGGGCACGACCCCGGCGCCCCACAGGTGGTCGCCGTTGGCGTGGGTGACGACAACCCGGTCGATGTCCACCCCGGTGGGGAGCAGTCTGCGGCTCTGGGCGAGGAACTCGCCGGCGAGCGAGGGGTCGTACGGCGTGTCGATCCAGAGCGCGGTCGCCTCGGAGGCCAGCAGACCGCAGTTGGCCAGGCCCCAGCCGCGCTTCGGCGGGAGCCACACGTACAGGTCCTCGGCAATCGCGCTCACGTTCGCACGCTTGATCGTCATGTGCGCGATTATGCCCATGTTGTGTGAAGGGCGGGGCAAAACCTTCGCGGCCGGCCGGGGCTCCTGCCCCGGTCTCTCCCGAGCTGTCCGGTTTCGCCCTGTGTGGTCTCTACCACTCGTCTCAGTGCCCGGACGGGTCGGTGGACACCCGAACCGTTCCCGGCCGGCCGCCGCGTCCCGCTTCGGGGCTACTCCCCGGACGGCGCCAGGGACTTGATGCCCTTGCGCTCGCCGGCGCAGCGCTCGTAGCCAAGCCAGGTGTTGACCGCGAGCATCGGCGCGTTCGTCACGTCGTTGGACGTGTACGCGTGCCGGTAGCCCGCCGCGGCCGTCAGGCGCAGCGACTCCCGCTTGGCCAGCTTGCTCAGGCCGCGGCCGCGGAACTCGCGGCGGCAGGCGGTGAAGGCGGACCAGTAGCTGTCCACGCCGTCGGTCTGCGCCAGGCTGAACGCGGCCGGCACGCCGTCCACCACGGCGACGACGGTCAGCTCGCGGTCGAGGTCGGGCCGTTCCCAGACGCCGACGCGCCATTCCTCGTACCCGAGGTCGTCCAGGGCGACCTCGCCGGGCTCGTCCCGGGCGGCGTCCGCGTCGACCTCGTACAGCGGGTACGGGTCGTCCGCCCAGTCGGCGGCCGGGCGCAGCTCGACGCCGGCCGGCACCGCGGGGGCCGGTGGCAGCGGCAGCGTCAGGTCCCGTACGGCGAACTGGGCCGCGCTGCCGAGCCGGTAGCCCCGGGCGGCGGCGAAGGCGAGCGAGCCGGGCTCGTCGTCCACCCAGCTGTGCAGCTCGGTCACCCCGTGCGCGGTGAGGTGCCGTTCGGCGGCAGCGAGCAGGCCGGTGTAGGCGCCGCGCCGCCGATGCACCGGCAGCACGCTGCCGTTGGCGTGGCCGATGCCCGTCCGGGTCGTGCCGGTCTCCACGCCGCAGCGGATCGCACCGACCACCCGGCCGTCCAGTTCGGCGACGAAGACGCGGAAGTGCTCACCCGGCAGGCTCCGGGCGTTCATCCAGACCAGCGCCTCGGCGGTGAACACCAGGTGCTCGCGCCCGGTCCGGTGGGCGGCGATCACGGCCGCGGCGTCGTCGGGGCGGAAGTCACGAATCGTCAAAGAAGTCATATGTTCCGCAGGCTAACCGCACGCCCCCGCCCGGCGCCTCCGGTTTTCCGCACCGGCGCGGCCGGGCCGCGGGCGGTGCCGTTAGGATCTCCGCAGGCGGAGGCCCCGGCTCCGCCTCCCGGCAAGCTCAAATAATGCTCTGAGAAGACCGGACGGGGCTTGGCAGTCACCACACCCGGGGACATCCTCAGCAGCACGGCCGCACGGTTCCTGGCGACGACGCCCGCACCGCCGCAGGCCCCCCACCCGGCCCTCCGAAGGGGGCACACCGATGACTTCCCCTGCACTGGACCAGCCCGTACGGGCGGCGGCCGACCTCGGCGCCCCGCCCCGGCTGGGCGTCGGCCTCGGCTGGCGCAGCGAGATCGACACCGTGGTCGAACGTCAGCCCGGCCTGGACTGGGTCGAGGTGGTGGCGGAGAACGTCTGCGCCGGCCACCTGCCGGCCTCGCTGAGCGTGCTGCGCGCCCGCGGCGTCACCGTCGTCCCGCACGGCGTCGGCCTCGGCCTCGGCGGCGCCGGCCTGCCCGACGCCGGGCGGCTCGCCAAGCTGGCCGAGCTGGCGCTCGCGCTCGACTCGCCGCTGGTCACCGAGCACCTGGCGTTCGTCCGGGCCGGCGGGCTGGAGGCGGGCCACCTGCTGCCCGTCCCCCGCACCCGGGACTCGCTGCGGGTGATCGCGGAGAACGTCCGGATCGCCCAGGAGCAGCTGCCCGTCCCGCTCGCCGTGGAGAACATCGCCGCCCAACTCTCTTGGCCGGACGAAGAGTTCACCGAGGGCCAGTTCCTCGCCGAGCTGGTCGAGCGGACCGGCGTCCGGCTCCTGATCGACGTCGCCAACCTGCACACCAACCGGGTCAACCTCGGCCTCGACCCGGCCGCCGAACTGGACCGGCTGCCGCTGGAGGCCATCGCCTACGTCCACGTCGCCGGCGGCACCCTGGTCGACGGCGTGTGGCACGACACCCACGCCCACCCCGTCACCGAACCGGTGCTGGAGGTCCTCGCCGAGCTGTGCTCCCGGATCGACCCGCCCGGCGTCCTGCTCGAACGGGACGCCGCCTTCCCGCCGCCCAGTGAACTGGCCGGCGAACTGGACGCCGTCCGCCGGGTGCTGGAGGGGGGCACCCGGCGGACGGCCTCCACCCCGCCCGCGACCGCACCCGCGCACCGGGGCTGCGAGCCGGCCGGCGCCGACGCCCGCGACCGGCTGGCCCGGCGCCAGGAGGAGCTGCTGGCCGCGCTGGTGGCCGGCGGGCCCGTCCCGCCCGGCTTCGACCCGGCACAGGTCCGCGCCCAGTCGGTCGGCCTGGCCGCCAAACGGCGCGACACCACCGCGAAGGTCGCCCCGGAGCTGCCCCGGCTGCTCGACGGCCGGTACGGCCCGCTGTTCCTCGCGTACGCCCGCACCCACCCGCAGACCGGCGGCTACCGCGCCGACGCCCGGGCCTTCGGCGCGTGGGCGCTGGCCGCGGAAGACCTCACGGCCGACCTCACGGACGACCAGCGCCGGGCCCTGGAGCAGTGGCTCCACCCGGCGCCCGAGCGGCCGCCCGGCCCGCTCGCCCGGCTGCGCCGCGCCCTGCGCGGCTGACCCGCCGCCACGCACCACTTCTTCATCTCGGGGGAAACCGCCCATGTGGCACAACACCTACTTCCTGATCCCGGCCGCACTGCTGATCGCGGCCGTCGTCCACCTGAGCCGCGCCGCCCGGCGGGCCACCCGGGTCGACAACCCGCTCGGCCTGCCCGGCCGCGGCCTGCCGCTGCTCAGCGCCGCGTTCCTGTCCGGCGGCCCCGGCCGCGTCTTCGACACCGCCCTGGTCCGGATGCACCTGGGCGAGCGCGTGGTGGTCAGCCGCGAGGGCCGGGTCACGCTGACCCACGACGAGCCGCACGACGCCGTCGAGCAGGCCGTGGTGGACGCGATCGGCCCGAACCGCAGCCGCGGCCTGGCCGGGCTGCGCACCGCCGTCATGCGCTCGACCGCCGTCCAGGCGATCGGCGACGACCTCGCCGCCCGCGGCCTGATGCGCCGCCCCGACCGGCTGCGGACCGTCCACCGGGCGCGGCGGCTGCTCTGGCTCGCGCTCGGGGCCGTCGCGCTCTTCACCGTGCTCGCCCTCGCCCTCGACGACGACAAGGCCGGCTACGACCGCCCGGCGTTCTGGATCCCGGGCGTCCTGGCCGTGGTCGGCGTCTGCGCGGTGCTCGCCACCCGGGTGCCCGCGGTCCGGATCACCCCGGCCGGACGCCGCCAGCTCCAGCTGATGGACACCGGCCGGCCGTGGACGCCCAGCCACGGCCTCTACACCGGGATGGCCGGCGGCGCGGTCCTCGGCGCGATCGCGCTCGGCGGGCTGGCCGTCGCCGGGGCGGACCTGGACAACCTGGAGCTGCAGCAGGCGCTGCTCGGCGCGGCCGACGAGGAGGAGGTGATGAACGGCATGCTCGGGGGCGCCGTCGGCTCCCGCTCCGGCTGGTCCTCCTCGTCCTCGTCGTCCTCGTCGTCCTCGTGCAGCTCCGGCTCGTCCTCCTGCGGCGCCACGACCACCTGGTGCGGCTCCTCCGACAGCGGCTCGTCGTCGAGCTGCGGGTCCTCGTCGAGCAGCTGCGGTTCCTCCTCGTCGTCGAGCTGCGGGTCGTCCTCGCACTCCAGCTGTGGGTCGTCCTCGCACTCCAGCTGCGGATCCTCCAGCAGCTGCGGCTCGTCCTCCTCGTCGAGCTGCGGCTCCAGCTGCGGGTCGAGCTGCGGCAGCTGAACCGTGCGCTCCGACGTCACAGTTCGGTATCGCGGTCCGGGAATCCGTTCCCCGCGCCGACCGCCCAGGCATACAACAAGCCCATGTGGTTGCTGTTCCTGATCCCGGCCTGCGTGGCGGCAGTGCTCTCCTGCCTCCGGTTGGTGCGGATGACCGCGGCCGCGGACGCGCTGGCCGAACGGGACGGGCTACGGCCTCCGGAGGCGGTCGGGATCGGCCTGTACGAGACCGCCTACCTGGCCGGCGGCCCGGACCGGGTGGTCGAACTCGCCCTCGTCCTGATGGCCGGCCGCGGCCGGCTGCACCTCGCGCACACCGGCTGGACCACGGTCGTCGACCCCAGGGGCCGCAGCCGCCTGGAGCGCGCGGTCATCGCCGCGGTCGGCCCGGAAGGCCAGTGCCGGACGGACGAGCTGCGCCGCGCCATGGCCGAGCACCCGACCGTGCTGGAGATCGGCGCCCGGCTCTCCCTGGCCGGCCTGGCCACCCCGGCGGCGGTCCAGCGCGACACCGTGGTGGTGGTCCGGCAGGTCCGGCACGCGCTGCTGATGTCGCTGGTCCTGCTGGCCGCCGCCCTGTCCGTCAGCGGCTTCACCGGCGGCGACACCCTCGCCCCGCTCGCCTGGTTCTCGCTGCCGCTGATCCTCACCTCCGGCACCCTGCTGATGGCCCGGGTCGACGTCTACCCGTACACCCGCTGGGCCTCCCCCACCGGCATGGAGGTGCTGCGCGAGGTCCGGCCGGCCCGCCAGCACGGCCTCAGCGACGACGACGAGCGCGAACTGCTCACCGCCGTCGCCATGAACGGCCCCGCCGTCCTCCCCGACGCCCGCCTGCGCGCCGCCCTGCGCCCGCACCGCGGCTGATCCGCACCTCCGGGAACGCCGGGAGGCCGGCTCCCCCTCGTACGGGGGGAGCCGGCCTCCGGTCGCGGTGCGCCGCGGTGCCTCGCGGTGCCTCGCGGTGCCTCGCGGTGCGTCGCCGTGCCTCAGACCAGGCCGTTCAGCAGCTCGCTCACCGGCTTGCGGCGGCCGGTGAAGAACGGCACCTCCTCGCGGACGTGCAGCCGGGCCCGGGACGGGCGCAGGTCGCGCATCAGGTCGACGATCCGGTGCAGCTCGTCCGCCTCGAAGGCGAGCAGCCACTCGTAGTCGCCGAGCGCGAACGAGGCCACCGTGTTGGCCCGCACGTCCGGGTAACCGCGCGCCATCTGGCCGTGCTCGGCCAGCATCGCGCGCCGCTCGGCGTCCGGCAGCAGGTACCACTCGTAGGAGCGGACGAACGGGTAGACGCAGACGTAGTCGCGCGGGCGCTCGTCGGCGAGGAACGCCGGGATGTGCGACTTGTTGAACTCGGCCGGGCGGTGCAGCGCCATGTTCGACCACACCGGCTCCAGCAGCCGGCCCAGGCCGGTGCGGCGGAAGCGGTTGTACGCCTCCTGCAGGTCGTCCGAGTCGGCGGCGTGCCACCACACCAGGATGTCGGCGTCGGCGCGCAGGCCGGACACGTCGTAGGTGCCGCGCACCGTCACGTCCTTGGCGGCCAGCTGCTCGAACAGCCCGTCCACCTCGGCGGCCAGCGCCGTACGGTCCTCGGGCAGGGCGCCCTTGAGCTTGAACACCGACCACATGGTGTAGCGGATGACCTGGTTCAGGTCGCGCGCCTTCTTCTTCTCGGGCTGCTGCTCCGGCTGCTGCTCAACGGTCTCAGTCATGCGCCCATTGTCCTCTCCGTGGAACCTTCCCCCGTTGCCGGGGTCAACAGTCTGTCGACGGCGGCCGCCGCCGCGGCCGCCGAGGCGATGCACGCCGGAATGCCCACGCCGTCGTACGCGGCGCCGCACACCGCCAGCGCGCCCACCCGGTCCGTCGCCGCCCGCACCCGGGCCACCCGGTCCAGGTGGCCCACCGGGTACTGCGGCAGGCCGGCCGTGAAGCGCGAGACGAAGGTGTCGTACGGCCGGGCGGTCAGCCCCACCGCCTCCTTCAGGTCCGCCAGCGAGCGGGCCACCAGGTCCTCGTCCGGCAGCTCCAGCGCCTCCTCCTCGCGGTGGCGGCCCAGCGAGGTGCGCAGCAGGAACGCGTCCGGGGCCGAACGCTCCAGCCAGCCCCACTTGTTGGAGGAGAACGTCGACGCCTTGATCCGCCGGCCGTCCACCGGGGGCACCAGGAAACCGCTGCCGCCCTGGAGTTGGGCCAGGCCGGCCAGGTCCGCCCGGCGGAACGCCAGCGTCACCAGCGCCATGCCCGCGTACTCGACGGTGTCCAGCTCCGCGGCCGCCGCCGGGGCGTCCGCCCGCAGCAGCCGGGCGGCCTCCGGGGCCGGCGCGGCCAGCACCACGGCGTCCGCGTGCAGCACCTCGCCGTTCACCACGACGCGCCAGCCCTCGGGGGTGCGGCGCAGCTCGGCCACCGGGGCGTCGGTGCGCAGGTCCACCCCCGCCTTCACGCAGGCCTCGGCGACCGCCTCCGGCAGGGTGCCGAGACCGCCGCGCAGGCCCGCGAACACCGGGGTGCCGACCGTCTGCGGCCGCGAGGCCAGCGCGTGCACCCCCTCGACCAGCGAGCCGCCGCCGCGCGCGATCGGCAGCAGCTGCGGCACGGCGGCCCGCATCGAGATCTCGTCGGCGCGCCCGGCGTAGACACCGCCCAGCAGCGGCTCGACCAGCCGGTCCACCACCTCCTGGCCCAGCCGGTCGGCGACGTAGCGGCCGATCGCCACGTCCTCGCCGACCTCCGTCCGCTCCTCGTGCCGGGCCCGCTCCAGCCCCGCCGCGGTCAGCACCCCGGAGGCCGACAGCGCCGCCAGGTCACCGGGGACGCCCATCACCTGCCCGCCCGGCAGCGGCCGCAGCGCGCCCCGGGTCCAGATCGCCGCCTTCGCGGTGGTCGGCGCCTCCAGCTCCTCCGCCAGCCCGACCGCCCGCGCCAGCTCGGTGCCCTCCGGGCGCCGCGCCAGCATCGACTCGGCCCCGAGGTCCACCCGGACCCCGCCGACTTCCCCGCCCCACAGCTTCCCGCCGACCCGCCCCGAGGCCTCCAGCACCGTCACCCGCGCCCGCGCCGGCCCCCCGGCCGCCCCGCTCAGGAAGGCGGCCGCAGCCAGCCCCGCGATCCCACCACCGATGACGACGACCTGTGCTTGCGACATGCCTCGCAGTCTCGCAGGTCTTACGGGGAAACCCTCAATCCCCCACCCGCCCCGGAAAGAAGATGCTCACGGCCGCTGACCCCGGTACGGTCCGGCCGAGGGGAGGGGTCTGTGACATACCTGTGGGGTGAAGCGGTCCGGTGGGTCGATGACACGCAACCGGGCGTGGTGGAGGTCTACTTCACGGATGTGGACGGAGAGCGGTGATCGATCATCGACAAGACCGCGATGTTCGGGACGGATCAGGCTCTCGGCTCGGACGTCTGGATCGGGCCGGACTCGCCGTTCCCGTTTCCGGCCGGGATCGACTGCACGGTCCTGACGGGAGCCGGAACCGGCGAGGAGGAGATCGTCACGGTTTCCATCTGGTTGCCACACCATCTCGAAACCACCTGTGGGCAACGGGAGTTCCGGGTGCGAGCGGATCAGCTCGGCGAGGGCTGACCGCGGGCGGGCCCCGCCGGGGGGCCCGCCACCGCGGGGAGTCGAACGCCCGGGGTCAGCGCGCGCTGGCCTCGTGGACGAAGGCGACGAGGCGGCTGAGCGCGTCCGGGTCCATGTTCGGCAGGACGCCGTGGCCGAGGTTGAAGATGTGGCCGCTGGTGCCGAGCGCCTGGGCGGCGTGCAGCACCTCGCGGGCCTTGGTCTCGACGACCTTGGTGGGGGCGAACAGCACGGCCGGGTCGAGGTTGCCCTGCAGGCCCTTGCCGGGGCCGACCCGCTCGGCGGCGACGTTCAGCGGCACCCGCCAGTCGACGCCGACGATGTCCGCGCCGGCCTGGCCCATCAGGCCGAGCAGTTCGCCGGTGCCGACGCCGAAGTGGATGCGCGGCACGCCGTAGTGGGCGACGGAGTCGAAGACCTTGGCGCTGGCCGGCATCACCGAGCGGCGGTAGTCGTCGGGCGCGAGCGAGCCGACCCAGGAGTCGAAGAGCTGGACGGCCGAGGCGCCGGCCTCGATCTGCACCTTGAGGAAGGCCGAGGTGATGTCCGCGAGCCGGTCGACCAGGGCGGCCCACAGCTCGGGCTGCCCGTACATCATGGCCTTGGTGTTCTCGTGGTTCTTGGACGGCCCGCCCTCGACCAGGTAGCTGGCCAGCGTGTACGGCGCGCCGGCGAAGCCGATCAGCGGGGTCCCGCCGAGCTCGTCGACGAGCAGGCCGATCGCCTCGGTGACGTAGGGGACGTCGTCCGGCTCCAGCGGGCGCAGCCGCTTGAGGTCCTCGAAGGTGCGGATCGGGTCGGCGATGACCGGGCCGACCTTCGGCTGGATCTCGACGTCGATGCCGATCGCCTTGAGCGGCACCACGATGTCGCTGAAGAAGATGGCCGCGTCCACCTGGTGCCGGCGCACCGGCTGGAGGGTGATCTCCTTGACCAGCTCGGGCCGCATGCAGGACTCCAGCATGGGGATGCCCTCGCGGACCTTGTGGTACTCGGGCAGCGAGCGGCCGGCCTGGCGCATGAACCACACCGGGGTGTGCGGCACCGGCTCGTGCCGGCAGGCGCGCAGGAACGCGGAGTCGTGCGCGGCGCCGCGGCGCGCGGGGGTGGGCGGGCCGTCGTGGGTGGCCGCCGGGATGTCTGCCGTAGTCTCGCTCACGGGTTGAATCTTCGCATGCGCGCGGGGGCGGGCCCCGGGCGGTCCGGTCGCCGCCCCGCTCCGGCGGCCCCGGTGGCCCCGCCGGCCCGGCGCCTTGGCAGGTTCCGGACGGGTTTGCCGTTCCGGCACGCCGCAGACTCGGAAGTTGCGGCGTCGACCAAGGTTTTCCACCTAGTCTTCGGGTCATGGCAGCGGTCGGAGGGCACCCCGCGCAGGGTGGCGCAGCAGGTGGCGGAACGGGTCCGGAGGGGGCACCCAGCGAGTTCCGGGCCGCCGTGGCGGCGCTGGACGGGTCGCGGCTGCGGCCCGAGGTGCAGCTCTCCCCCGCCCCGGCGCCGCGCCGGCTGGCTCCGTACGCGTTCGCGGTGACCGCCTCGGTGGAGGTGGACGGCGAGGAGCTGGCGGACGGCCGGCTGGTGCTGCTGTACGACCCGGCCGGGCAGGAGGCCTGGAACGGGGAGTTCCGGGTGGTGACGATGACCCGGGCCGAGCTGGAGCCGGAGATGGCCGGCGACCCGATGCTGTCCGAGGTCGGCTGGGCCTGGCTGATGGACGCGCTGCAGGCGCACGGCGCCGGGCACGCGGAGCCGTCCGGCACGGTGTCCCTCTGCTCCTCGCAGTACTTCGGCGGCCTGGCGGAGCGCCCGGCGTCGACGGAGATCGAGATCCGGGCGTCCTGGACGCCGGCCGACGGCCGGTTCGAGCGACACCTGGCGGCCTGGGCGGACCTGCTCTGCATCAGTGCCGGTCTGCCGCCGGCCGCGCCGGCCGCGCAGGCGCCGGCCGAGGTCACGTCACTCGGCGGAGTGGTCCCGATGCCCGCCCGGCGACGCCCGCGCTCGCACTGACGGGTGGTGCGCCGCCCCGGGCGTCACCCGGGGCCCGGACACCACTCCCAGGGCTGACGAAGGATGGCTCGGGGTCTGGTCTGCGTCAATTCGCTGATGGAGAGCGACCGTTCTGTAAACGGTTTTGATCGATTTTGTGCGATTTCCGGGCATGTCGCATCACTCATATGCGCGATTTGTCCGTATTGTTACTCACTAGATCGTGATCTTTCGCTAAAGCCGGGCGCGCATGCTGCCGAAGCAGACTGTGACCCTTTCCGAACGCGGAACACTCCGAAACCGCCCCCATCGGGGTTCCGTCCGCCACTCCCCGCAGGAGGCCTGGTGTCGGTCCTTCTTGAGCACCCCGCAAACGTGGTCGCCTACCGTCCGACCAAGCCCACCGCCATGGTGGTCATCGCCGATCCCCGCGTCCGAAACACCGTCACCCGCCACCTGTGGGCGCTCGGCGTCCGGGACGTGATCGAGGTGTCCTCGATCGCCGAGGCCCGCCCCCGGGTCTCCACCCCCCGCGACATCTGCGTCGCCGACGTCCACCTGCCGGACGGCTCCGGGCTGACCATCCTCGCCGAGACCCGGGCCGCGGGCTGGCCGAACGGCCTGGCGCTGTCCGCCGCCGACGACATCGGCGCGGTCCGCAGCGCGCTCGCCGGCGGTGTCAAGGGCTACGTGGTCACCGGTACCCGCACCAACGTCGCGATGCCGGGCCGCCCGGGCCTGCCGCTCGGTGCCGGGCTGGCCGGCCGGATGCGCCGCCCCGGGATGCCGGGCATGCCGGGTGCCGCCGGCGCTCCTGGCGCGTCGGGCGCCCCCGGTGCCCCGGGCCCGCAGCAGACCGCCTACCGGGAGCTGTCCGGCCGCGAGGTCGAGGTGCTGCGGCTGGTCGCCGAGGGCCAGTCGAACAAGGCGATCGGCGTGGCGATGGGCCTGTCGGCACTGACCGTCAAGAGCCACCTCGCCCGGATCGCCCGCAAGCTCGGCACCGGCGACCGCGCCGGGATGGTCGCGGTGGCCCTGCGCACCGGCATCATCCACTGATCCGACCGGTCGGTCCCGCTGCGGCGGCTGAGGAGGAACGTTTCCCCCTCGGCCGCCGCGGGCGTTCGCGCACCCCCTTCCGGCCGGCCCGGCCAGCGGACGGTGCCGGACGAGCCGGCGCGGCATATTCCCGAACGCGGTCTGACCAGTCCGACAACACTCCCAGTCCCGGTGACCGTCGTACCCTTGGTGGGTGACCGACGCCGTAGCAGCCATCCCAGAAGAAGCAGCCCCGGTCCCGCTCCTCGAACCCAAGGAGGGGATCCCACCCGTCGTGGTGGACGAGCAGGCGCTGGCCGACACCGTCGCCGCCTTCGCGGCGGGCACCGGGCCGGTCGCCGTCGACGCCGAGCGGGCCTCCGGCTACCGCTACGGACAGCGCGCGTACCTGATCCAGCTCCGCCGCGCGGGCGCCGGCAGCGCCCTGATCGACCCGATCGCCTGCCCCGACCTCAGCGCCCTCGGCGCGGCCCTCGCCGACGCCGAATGGGTGGTGCACGCCGCCACCCAGGACCTCCCCTGCCTGGCCGAGGTCGGCATGCGGCCGCAGCGGCTCTTCGACACCGAGCTGGCCGGCCGGATCGCCGGCTTCGCCCGGGTCGGCCTCGGGGCGATGACCGAGAGCGTGCTGGGCCTGAGCCTGGCCAAGGAGCACTCGGCGGTCGACTGGTCCACCCGCCCGCTGCCCGAGCCGTGGCTGCGCTACGCCGCTCTGGACGTCGAGGTGCTGGTCGAGCTGCGCGACGCACTCGAACAGGAGCTGGACGCCCAGGGCAAGCTCGCGTGGGCGCTCGAGGAGTTCGCGGCGATCGCCGCCGCTCCCCCGCGCCCTGCCCAGCGCACCGACCCGTGGCGGCGCACCTCCCAGCTGCACAAGATCCGCCGACGCCGTCAGCTGGCCGTGGTGCGGGAGCTGTGGCTGGCCCGGGACAAGATGGCGCAGGAGCGCGACGTCTCCCCGGGCCGGGTGCTGTCGGACGCCGCGATCGTCAACGCCGCGCTGGCGATGCCGCTGAACGCCGCCGCCCTGCAGGCCGTCCAGGGCTTCGGGCCGCGGGTGCACCGCCGCCAGCTGGACCAGTGGCTGGCCGCCGTGCAGCGCGGCCGGGAGGTCCCGGAGAACCAGCTGCCGGCCTCCGCCGCGCCGCACGACGGGCCGCCGCCGCCGCGGGCCTGGGCGGAGAAGGACCCGGTGGCCGCCGCCCGGCTGTCCGGCGCCCGCAGCGCCGTCACCGAGCTGGCGGAGCGCCACCACCTGCCGGCCGAGAACCTGATCACCCCGGACCACGTCCGCCGGGTGTCCTGGGAGCCGCCGGCCGACGCCGATGCCGAGGGCATCGCCGCGGCGCTGCGCCGGCTCGGCGCCCGGCAGTGGCAGGTCGACCTGGTGGCGCCGGCGCTGGAGGCCGCCTTCGCCGCCGCCGCGGCCACCGCCGCCCAGGGCTGACCAGTGACGACGAAAAGGGGACGCCGCCCGGAGGGGTGGCGTCCCCTTTCCCGTCCCCCGGCGCAGGGCCGCTGGTCGGACGTGTCGCGGGACACACGGGCCGAACCCTCCGAGGGGCCTGGGCAGGTTGGTTACCGACCGGTAGCATGACGGTGAAGCGGCGCCGCTCGGATCTTCGCCGGCGGCAGCCTGCCCACCTCGAAATGTTGGTCCCTGGGAGGAGAGCCCCCGTGCCTCGTACCGCGAGGGACGTCGTCTTCGTCGATGGCGTCCGCACCCCGTTCGGCAAGGCCGGCCCGAAGGGCATCTACCACGAGACGCGCGCCGACGACCTCGTCGTCAAGTGCATCCGGGAGCTCGTGCGCCGTAACCCGAACCTGCCCGTCGAGCGCATCGACGAGGTCGCCATCGCGGCCACCACGCAGATCGGCGACCAGGGTCTGACCATCGGCCGCACCGCCGCCCTGCTGTCCGGCCTGCCGAAGTCCGTCCCCGGCTACGCCATCGACCGCATGTGCGCCGGCGCGCTGACCGCCGTGACCACCACCGCCGGCGGCATCGCCTTCGGCGCGTACGACGTGGTCGTGGCCGGCGGTGTCGAGCACATGGGCCGCCACCCGATGGGCGAGGGCGTCGACCCGAACCCGCGCTTCGTCTCCGAGAAGCTCGTCGACGAGTCCGCCCTGTTCATGGGCATGACCGCGGAGAACCTGCACGACCGGTTCCCGCACATCACCAAGGAGCGCTGCGACGCCTACGCCGTGCGCTCGCAGGAGAAGGCCGCCAAGGCGTACGCCAACGGCGACATCCAGCCCGACCTGGTGCCGATCTCGATCCGCAACACCAACCCCGAGGTCGGCGAGACCGGCTGGGGCCTGGCCACCGTGGACGAGCCGCTGCGCCCGGGCACCACGATGGAGTCGCTGGCCGGCCTGAAGACCCCGTTCCGCCCGCACGGCAACATCACCGCGGGCAACTCGGCCGGTCTGAACGACGGTGCCACCGCCTCGCTGCTGGCCGCCGAGGACGTCGCCGAGGAGCTCGGCCTCCCGGTCAAGATGCGCCTGGTCTCGTACGCCTTCGCGGGCGTCGAGCCCGAGGTCATGGGCATCGGCCCGGTGCCGGCCACCGAGAAGGCGCTGGCCAAGGCCGGTCTGACCATCGACGACATCCAGGCCTTCGAGGTCAACGAGGCCTTCGCCGTCCAGGTGCTGGCCTTCCTGGACCACTACGGCATCGCGGACGACGACGAGCGGGTCAACCCGTTCGGCGGCGCGATCGCCTTCGGCCACCCGCTGGCCTCCTCGGGCGTGCGCCTGATGAACCAGCTGGCCCGCCGCTTCGAGCAGCGCCCGGACGTCCGCTACGGCCTCACCACGATGTGCATCGGCTTCGGCATGGGCGGCACCATCATCTGGGAGAACCCGCACTTCGAGGGTGGTAAGTGAGCATGAGCAACACCACTGAGCTGCTCCAGCAGGCCGCCGAGCTGTTCCCGGGCGAGGTCGTCACGACCGCGCACGTGCGCCACCTGGACCTGCCGCTGCAGGCCGGCAAGCTGGCCCTGATCACCCTGGACAACGGCTTCGACCACACCAAGCCGACCACCTTCGGCCCGGGCTCGCTGCTCAAGCTGGACGAGGCGCTGGACCAGGTCGAGGCCGAGGCCGCCGAGGGCAGGATCGTCGGCGCCGCGATCACCGGCAAGCCGTTCATCTTCGCGGTCGGTGCCGACCTCAAGGGCGTCGAGCTGCTCAAGCAGCACGCGGACGCGCTGGCCATCGGCAAGGGCGGCCACGAGGTCTTCAAGCGGATCGGCGCGCTGCCCGTCCCGACCTTCGCCTTCTACAACGGCGCGGCCATGGGCGGCGGCGTCGAGGTCGGCCTGCACTGCGACTACCGCACGGTGTCGGCGGGCGTCCCGGCCTTCTCGCTGCCCGAGGTCTTCCTCGGCCTCGTCCCCGGCTGGGGCGGCTGCACCATCCTGCCGAACCTGATCGGCGCCGGTAAGGCCGTCAAGGTCGTCATCGAGAACTCGATGAACCAGAACAAGCAGCTCAAGGGCAAGGACGTGTTCGAGCTGGGGATCGCCGACGCGATCTTCGAGCCGGCCGACTTCCTGGAGCAGTCCCTGCTGTGGGCCGCCAAGGTCCTCAAGGGCGACGTCGTCGTCGAGCGCGAGCCGATCGACCGCGGCAAGGCCTGGGACGACGCGGTGCTGTGGGGCCGCATGGTCGCCGACGCCAAGGTGCACGGCGCCGCCCCGGCCGCCTACAAGGCGCTGGACATCATCGAGGCCGTCAAGGACGCCGACTTCGCCGACAAGGCCAGCCTGCAGGCCGGCTTCGACGCCGAGGACGCGGCCCTGGCCGACCTCATCATGAGCGGCGAGCTGCGCAGCGGCATCTACGCCTTCAACCTGGTGCAGCGTCGGGCCAAGCGCCCGGCCGGCGCGCCGGACAAGTCGCTGGCCCGCCCGGTCTCCAAGGTCGGCGTCGTCGGCGCCGGTCTGATGGCCTCGCAGCTGGCGCTGCTGTTCGCCCGCCGCCTGGAGGTGCCGGTGGTCCTCACCGACATCGACCAGGAGCGCGTCGACAAGGGCGTCGGCTACGTCCACGCCGAGATCGACAAGCTGCTCGGCAAGGGCCGCATCGGCCAGGACAAGGCCAACCGCCTCAAGGGCCTGGTCTCCGGCTCGCTCGACAAGGCCGCCGCCTTCGGCGACGCGGACTTCGTCATCGAGGCCGTGTTCGAGGAGATGGGCGTCAAGCAGACCGTCTTCGCGGACCTGGAGGACGTGGTCTCGCCGACCTGCGTGCTGGCGACCAACACCTCCTCGCTGTCGGTCACCGAGATGGCCTCGAAGCTGAAGCACCCCGAGCGGGTCGTCGGCTTCCACTTCTTCAACCCGGTCGCGATCCTGCCGCTGCTGGAGATCGTCCGCGGCGACAAGACCGACGACGCCTCGCTCGCCACCGCCTTCGCGGTGTCGAAGAAGCTGAAGAAGACCTCGGTCCTGTGCAAGGACCGCCCGGCGTTCGTGGTGAACCGGATCCTGACCCGCTTCATGGGCGAGATCCAGAACATCATCGACGAGGGCACCCCGATCGCCGACGTCGAGAAGGCCGTCGCGCCGCTCGGCCTGCCGATGTCCCCGATCATGCTGCTGGAGCTGGTCGGCCCGGCCATCGCCCTGCACGTCTCGGAGACCCTGGCCGGCGCCTTCCCGGAGCGGTTCACCGTCTCCGAGAACCTCGGCAAGGTGGTCAAGGCCGGCAAGCGCGGCTTCTACACCTGGGTGGACGGCCAGCAGGTCCTCGACCCCGAGGTGCTGGAGCTGCTGAGCTTCGGCGACTCGGTGCTCACCGAGCAGCAGGTCCGCGACCGCGCTCTGGAGGCCGTCGCGCAGGAGATCGGCCTGATGCTGGAGGAGGGTGTCGTCGCCGAGGCGCAGGACATCGACCTCTGCATGATCACCGGTGCCGGCTGGCCCTTCCACCTGGGCGGGATCACCCCGTACCTGGACCGTGAGGGCATCTCGGAGCGGGTGAACGGCAAGAAGTTCCTCGCCCCCGGCGTGGCCTCGGTGCCCGCGTAAGGCGTAGCCCGTACGAAGGAGCCCCCGGCGACCTGGTCGCCGGGGGCTCCTTCGTGTCCGGGGCCGTTACTTCTTGAGGCGGTAGACCACGGTGTCGGCGAAGACGCCGACCATCTCGTAGTGGGTGTCCAGCAGGTTCTCGATCCGCGGGACCATCACCGGCTGGTACGGGGCGATGCCGGAGTCGTCGACGAAGACCTCGGGCAGGTTGTTGGCCAGCTCCTTGTCGAAGGTCTGCCAGGCGTTGTTGACGCTGAACTGCTCGCCCACGTTGGGGCTGCCGTCCTTGCCGCCGCTGTAGTTGGTCAGGAAGCCGGCGGTCAGGTAGCGGGTCGCGGGCTTGCGGTCGGCCAGCCAGTACAGCTCGGGGTGCATGCCCCAGACCAGCACGGTGTCCTTGGGGGTGGTCTGCGCGGCGACGGCGGTGGCGACCTCGGTGTTGCGGTTCAGCTGCTCCCCCGGCCAGGCCAGCGCCAGGCCCCAGAACACCGTGGCGGCGGCCGTGGTGTACACCAGGACGGGCTTCCAGCGGATCGCCGAGGTGGCCACCGCACCGGTGCCCAGCAGCACCAGCGCGGGCATCAGCTGCAGGTAGTAGTGGCCGAAGAAGTGGAAGCCCACGCTGACCGCGACGGCCGAGGAGAGCAGCCAGACCCACAGGTCGGTGGTCGAGCCGTGCTCCTCGCCGGCCACCGGCAGCGGGCGGTGGCGGCGCTTGAGCCAGAGCCGGCGCCCGACCGGCAGCAGGAAGCCGAGGCCCGCGGCGGCCAGGATCGCCGAGTTGCCGAGCGCGCGGCCGATCATCTGCAGCCAGGCGCCGCCGAAGGAGGCGTAGTCGCCGCTGCCGGTGACCACCCAGAAGAGGAAGCCCTTGGGCTTGGTCAGGATGACCGCGACCAGCGCTATCGGCAGGATGAAGCCGAAGCCGATCTTGAACAGGGCGGGCGGCCAGCGCACCCCGCGCCGGCGGGCGTCCTGGAACAGCATCCAGAGCACCGGCAGCAGCACGGCGCCGCCGGTCTGCTTGGTGAGCGAGCAGAGCGCCACCGCGATGCCGGCGGCCAGCCAGCGGCGGCGCTCCGCGTAGCGGAAGGCGGCCACCATGGCGGGCAGCATGAAGACCTCGAAGGTCGCCGCCTGGGTGTCCTCCGGGGAGAGCCCGATGGAGACCAGCAGGTAGAGCAGCCCGGCGCCGGCGCCGGCCCGGTTGCCCCAGCGGCCGCGGGCGATCGAGGCCAGCAGGATCGCGGTAACCAGGTGGGCGACCACCGCGAGGGTGCGCAGCGGCCACAGCGAGGCGGAGCCGAAGACCGCGAAGCAGGCCTGGTAGAGCCAGGGCAGCAGCGGCGGCTTGCGGTCCACCACGGTGTCGTAGAGCACCCCGCCGTCCGCGAGCATCCGGGCCTGGGTGGCGAGGAAGCCCTCGTCCGGGCTCCAGACGGGCCGGGCGAAGGAGGGGAGGTGGGTGGCCAGCGCGACCAGCGCGAGCACCGGCACCAGCCTGGTCCAGTACCCCTGGCGTAGGTGGGTACGGGCGCGCGCGGGCAGGCGCTCGGCCAGTCCGGCGAGGCGGGAACGGGTGGGGGTCGGCACGGTTGACAACCTACCCGGCGGGATCGGCGCGGGTGGCGCCGGTCCCGCCTTTCGGTGCGATTGTCAGCTTGTCCCGTGGCGAACTGTGACGAAGTCGGGACGAACGGGCCTGGGCCGTCCGGGGTAGGCCGTCAGGCGTCGACCCGGTCGGCGACCAGGCCGGCGACCAGGGCGGTGACCTTCCGGGCGATGTCCGGGGCGTTCAGACCGGTCTCGGCCATGATCTCGTCGCGGCTGGCGTGGTCCAGGAACTCCTGCGGGATGCCGAAGACGCGCACCGGCAGGTCCACGTCCGCGTCCCGCAGCGCCTGCGCCACGGTGGAGCCGACGCCGCCCACCCGGCCGTTGTCCTCGATCGTGACGACCACCCGGTGCTCGGCCGCCAGGCCGGGCAGGGCCGGGTCCACCGGCTTGACCCAGCGCGGGTCGACCACGGTGGCGGTGATGCCCTGGGCGGCCAGCAGGTCGGCCACCTCCAGGCTCATCGGGGCCATCGCGCCGACCGAGACGACCAGCACGTCGGCGCGGTGCGCGCCGGAGGACTCCTCGGCGGCGCGCAGCACGTCCATGCCGCCGATCCGGCCGACCGCGGGGACGGCCGGGCCGACCGTGCCCTTGGAGTAGCGGACCACGGTCGGGGCGTCGTCGACGGCGACGGCCTCGCGCAGCTGGGCGCGGACCTGGTCGGCGTCGCGCGGGGCGGCGAGCCGCAGGCCGGGGACGACCTGGAGGATCGACATGTCCCACATGCCGTGGTGCGAGGCGCCGTCCGGCCCGGT
>NZ_JZKH01000104.1 GCF_000961885.1 Streptomyces rubellomurinus | reverse complement strand
GCGCCGGACGAGGGGGGCGGCCGGGGCGGGGAGGCCGGGGCCGGAGTCGGTGACCTCGATGCGGAGGCGGTCGCCGCTGATCGAGGCGGTGACCTGGAAGCCGTCGTCGGGGCGGCCGCAGGCGCCGTGCTCGACGGCGTTGGCGCAGGCCTCGCTGAGGGCGACGCCGAGGTCGTGGGCGATCTGCGGGTCGACGCCGGCCGTCGCCATGGCACCGAGCAGGATGCGACGGGCCAGCGGGACGCTGGCCGGGTCGCGCTTGAGGTGCAGAGTCCACCAGATGTCCACGGGAGGTCCCTCCTGGCTGCGGCTCCACATACAACTAGGTATCTCCGGGCGATGGTGCGGTGAACCGTGCGGCAGGGGCGCTACCGCCCGTTCGGCGGATGGACTGGGAACGGGGGCTGTGCCGAAGGGCGCATTCGCACCCCTCCACGCCGCGGCCGAACGGGGCATTCGTAGGGATTTCCCACCCTGCCCGTGGCGGCGGGGTACGCGATGAGATGATGGCCCGGCCATGACTGCCCCCGCCGCCGCCCCGTTCCCGGGCGCCCCTGCCCCGGCCCAGCCGGTGGGGGCCGCCGCCTGGGACCTGCGGCTTGCCCGGGCGGTGCCGTTCGCGCTGGTGTGCACGCTGATCGCGGCCGCCGGGCACGCCCTGGTGGGCGGCGGGAACGTGCCGCCGGCGGCGTTGGCGACGGGTTTCGCCGCGGTGCTGGTGCTCGCGGTGGCGCTGGGCGGGCGGGAGCGTTCGCTGCCGGCCATCGCCGGGGCGCTGGGCGCCGGGCAGCTCGGCCTGCACTGCCTGTTCCACGGTTTCCACGGCTTCGCCGCATCCGGCATGCCCGGTATGCCCGGCATGCAGCACGGTGCGACGACCGTACGGGGCGTGGCCGGCCGGCTGATCTGCAACGAGGCCCACCCGGGCACGCTGGACGGTCTGCCGGGCGGTCCGTCCGCCGAGCAGCTGGTGTCCTCGGCCGGTCTGGATCCGCACGCCTTCGCCGCCGCGCCGTGGTGGCAGGGCGGGGTGCTGGGCATGACGCCGTCGATGCTGGCCGGGCACCTGGCGGCCGCGCTGGTGGCGGGCTGGTGGCTGCGGCGCGGCGAGGCGGCGCTGTGGCGGCTGGTGCGGGTGGCCGCGTCGGCGGCCCGGGAGCACTGGGCGGCGCCGCTGCGTTCGGCGCTGGCCCTGGCGGTCGCGCTGCTGCGCGGCCTGTTCGGCGCGGCCGGTCCGGCCCGCCGGTTCGGGGCCCGGGGCGGGGAGTCTCCGCTGCCGGGGGGCGCGGTGCTGCGGCACAGCGTGGTGCGGCGCGGTCCGCCGCGCGGGGTGTTCGCGTACTGATCCGGCGTGTCCCGGGGCCGTGAGGCCGTCCGGGGTCGGGCGGTGCGCGGTGTGCCGGCCGTCCCGCGGTGAAGCGCGGACGGCCCGAGGTTCGACCCCCACTCGCCCCCCACGCGCGGCCCCGCCGAGGCCCGGCCGCCGTAGAGCTCCGATCGGAGACCCCGCATCATGCGTTCCGCTTCCTCCCGCCGTCTCGCCGCCGTCGCCCTGACCGCCGCCGCCTCCGTGGTGGCGCTGGCCGGCCCCGCGTTCGCGCACGTCACCGTGAACCCCGGCTCGGCCCAGCAGGGCGGCTACACGGCCGTCGACTTCCGGGTGCCGAACGAGAACGACGCCGCCGGCACCGTGAAGCTGGAGATCAACCTGCCGCTGGACCACCCGCTGGCCTCCGTCCGGACGATGCCGCTGCCGGGTTGGACCGCCGCCGTCGAGAAGTCGAAGCTGGACAAGCCGATCAAGGTGCACGGCAGCGACGTCAACGAGGCCGTCTCCAAGATCACCTGGACCGCCGACGCGGGCACCAAGATCGCCCCCGGCCAGTTCCAGGAGTTCAAGGTCTCGCTCGGCCCGCTGCCGACCGACACCGACAGCCTGGTCTTCAAGGCCCTGCAGACCTACGACAACGGCGACGTCGTCCGCTGGATCGACGAGTCCAAGGACGGCCAGCCCGAGCCGGCCAAGCCCGCCCCCGTCCTGAAGCTCACCAAGGCCGCCGCGGGCGGCGACGGCCACGGCGACAGCCACGGCGTCTCCGCCTCCCCGGCCGCCGGCGCCCACGGCGACAGCTCGGACCACGCCGAGGCCTCGGACGGCGACAAGAAGTCCAGCGACTCCACCGCCCGGGTGCTCGGCGTCGTCGGCATCGTGGTCGGCGTGATCGGCACCGGGGTCGGCATCGCCGGCCTGCGCCGCAAGAGCGGCGGCTCCGCCTCCTGACCCGCACGCCGGCGGGGCCGCCGTACCCGTGAACCGGGCGCGGCCCCGCCGGCGGTCCCTCGCGCACGATCGGATCTCCCATGCCCCACACCACCCGCACGACGAGCGCCACCCGCACCGCCCGGCTGGCCGGCGCCGCCGCCCTCGCGCTCGCCGCCGCCCTGACCCTCTCCGCCTGCGGCTCCTCCGGCGACGGCACGTCCGCCGCCAAGGTCACCCAGCAGAAGGAGGACACCCCGTACCAGGGCACCAAGCTCGCCAAGAACTTCGACAAGCCCGACCTCCAGCTGACCGACACCTCCGGCCAGCCCTTCGACCTGCGGCAGAAGACCAACGGCCGGACCACGCTGCTGTTCTTCGGCTACACCAGCTGCCCGGACGTCTGCCCGACCACCATGGGCGACATCGGCGTGGCGATGAAGGCGCTCCCCGCCGAGGAGCGCAAGAAGATCGACGTCGTCTTCGTCTCCACCGACCCGCAGCGCGACACCCCCAAGGTGCTGCGCACCTGGCTGGACTCGATGGGCAGCGACTTCATAGGCCTGACCGGCGACCTGGCGAAGGTGAAGACCGCCGCCAAGTCGCTCGGCATCATGATCGAGGACCCGGTGGTCAACGCGGACGGCACCGTCACCTCCACGCACGGCGCGCAGGTGCTCGCCTTCCTCCCCTCGGACGACAAGGCGCACGTGCTCTACATGAGCGGCACCGAGGAGAAGACCTACGAGCACGACCTGCCGCTGCTCGCCCAGGGGGTCAAGGCGTGACGGCGGCGACGGGCACCCGGCGGTTCCGGCGGACGGCGCTCACCGGCGCGGTGCTGGCGACGGTCCTGGGCGGCGGCGCCATCCTGGCCGCCTGCGGCTCGGGCGGCCAGGGCGGCCAGGGCGGCCAGGCCGCCGCCGAGGCGGGGCCGGCGAAGCTGAGCGTCGCCGACCCCTACATCCCGCTGCCCCCGGCCGGCGGGATGGGCGCCGGCTACCTGACCGTCCGCAACGACGGCGGGCCGGACCAGCTGGTCAAGGTGACCAGCCCGGGCGCGGGGTCGATCACCATGCACCGCTCGACCGCGTCCAGCATGGAGCAGGTGCAGAGCCTGGACGTGCCCGCGCACGGCGCGCTGCAGCTCGCCCGCGGCGGCACCCACCTGATGATCATGGGCTGGCAGAAGGCCCCCGCCCTCGGCGACGAGGTGGAACTCGACCTGACCTTCGCCAAGTCCGGCACCATCGCGGTCAAGGTGCCGGTCAAGGAGCTCACCTACCGCCCCGGCCAGAGTTAGAGGACCCGCCAGCATGGAGAAGGCCGCCCACCGCCGCAGCACCAGGCACCGCAGCGCCCGCCGCCGGATCGCCGGGCTCGTCGGGGCGCTCGGCGCGCTGCTCGCGCTGATGCTCGCCGCCGCCGGCCCGGCCGCCGCGCACGCCACCCTGGAATCCACCGACCCGAAGCAGAACTCGGTGGTCGCCGCCGCCCCGCAGGCCGTCACGCTGACCTTCAGCGAGGAGGTCTCGCTGTCGGGCGACTCCGTCCGGGTCCTCGACCCGGCCGGGAAGGCCGTCGACGCCGGCAACCCCGCGCACGCGGACGGCCGGGGCAACACCGCCCGGGTCGGGCTGAACTCCGGGCTCGCCAACGGCACGTACACCGTCGCCTGGCGGGCCGTCTCGGCGGACTCGCACCCGGTCGGCGGGGCGTTCACCTTCTCCATCGGCGCGCCCTCGGACACCTCGGTCTCCGCCACCGCCCTGCAGGGCGCCGACGCGGACGGCCTGGTCGCCGCGCTGTACGGCACCGGGCGCACCATCGCGTACGGGGCGTTCGCGCTGCTGGCCGGGGTGGCCGCCTTCGTGCTGATCTGCTGGCCGGGCGGGACGGCCCGGCGGCCGGTGCAGCGGCTGCTGATGACCGGCTGGACGGCGCTGCTGGTCTCCACCGTCGCGGTCCTGATGCTGCGCGGCCCGTACGAGCGCGGCTCGGGGATCGGCCAGGCCTTCGACCTGTCGCTGGTGCGCGCCACCCTGGACGAGCGGATCGGCACCGCGCTGGCCGCCCGGCTGCTGCTGCTCGCCGCGGGCGGGGTGTTCCTGTCGCTGCTGGTCGGCCAGCTGGGGCAGCCGCCCCGGCCGCTGCCGGCCCAGGACGCGGAGGTCCCCGCGGAGGTCCCCGCGGAGGAGGACGCCGAGGCGGCGGAGCTGCGCGAGCTGGAGCGGCGGGCCGCCGAGCGGCCGCAGCGCGAGGCCCGGCTCGGCCTAGGCGTCGCCGGGTCGGTGCTGGCGATCGCCCTCTCGGCGACCTGGGTCGGCGCCGACCACGCCTCGGTGGGCATCCAGGTCGCGCTGGCGCTGCCGTTCGGCATGCTGCACCTGATCGCGATGGCGCTGTGGCTGGGCGGCCTGGCCGCGCTGCTGGTCGCGCTGCGCGAGGGCGTCGGCGCCGAGGTGGTGGACCGCTTCTCGAAGATCGCCTTCGGGGCCGTGGCCGTGCTGGTCGTCACCGGCGTCTACCAGTCCTGGCGCGGCCTGGGCAGCTGGGGCGCGCTGACCGGCACCGACTACGGGCGGCTGCTGCTGGTGAAGACCGGCTGCGTGGCGGCGATGCTCGGCGTCGCCTGGATGTCCCGCTCCTGGCTGGCCCGGCTGCGCTCGGCCCCCGACGAGGCCGCGGAGGTGCGGCCCGTCGAGGCGGAGCGGGCCGAGCTGCCCGAGCCGGTCGCGGTCGCCGCGCACGCCGAGGACCCGGCCCGGCAGGCGCAGCTGGCCCGGCAGCGGGCCGCCCGGGAGAGCGCCGGGCGCGAGCGCGGGCTGACCCCGACCCGGGCCGGGCTGCGCCGCTCGGTGCTGGTGGAGGCGCTGGTCGCGGTGGCGGTGCTGGCGGTCACCACGATGCTCACCAACTCCCCGCCCGGGCGGGTGGCGGGCGAGGTCAAGGCGGCCGGGGCCGCGGCCCCGGCGGCCGGCGCGGGCAGCGCGGGCGGCGCCCCGCAGACCGAGCCGGGCCGCACGGTGGAGCTGAAGCTCCCGTACGACACCAAGGGCCGCACCCCGAACGCCAAGGGCACCGCGACCGTCTCGCTCAACCCGGCCCGGACCGGCTCCAACGAGGTGAAGCTCGCCCTGGACGGCGCGGACGGGCAGCCGGTGGAGGTGCCCGAGGTGCAGCTGGCCTTCACCCTGCCGGACCGCGACCTCGGCCCGCTGCCGGTCGCGCTCACCGCCGCCGGCACCGGCCGCTGGACGGGCACCACGCAGCTGCCGCTGGCCGGCACCTGGGTCGTCTCGGTGCAGATCCGCTCCTCCGACATCGACCAGACCACCCCCACCCAGCAGTTCAGGATCGGCTGACGCGATGGACGACGACACCACCGGCACCGTCATCGGGCGGACCGGCTTCACCCGGCGGGCGCTGCTCGGCACCGCCGGCGCCGGGCTGCTGGCGGGCGCCGGCGCGGGCGTGGCGGTCGCCTACGCCCGGACCGGCGGCGTCGACGAGCCGGCGGGCGGCGCCCTCGGCTCGGCGCGGGTGCCGTTCCACGGGGAGCACCAGGCCGGGATCCTGGAACCGCAGCAGGCCAGGGTCCAGCTGGCCGCCTTCGACCTGGTCGACGGCCTCGGCCGGGACGGGCTGCGCAGCCTGTTCCAGCGCTGGTCGAAGGCCGCCGAGCGGCTGACCGCCGGGGAGCCGGCCGAGGAGTTCGACAACCAGGTCGCCCTGGACGCCGGGCCCTGCTCGCTCACCCTCACGGTCGGCGTCGGCACCCCGCTGTTCGACAAGGCGGGGCTGGCCGACCGCCGCCCGGCCGCGCTCGACCCGCTGCCCGCCTTCCCGGGCGACGCGCTGGACGCGGCCCGCAGCGACGGCGACCTGTTCGTCCAGATCGGCGCGGACGACGCCCTCGTCGCGGTGCACGCGCTGCGGGTGCTGCAGCGGCTGGCGGCCGGGGCGGCGTCCCTGCGCTGGCAGTCGGCCGGCTTCGCCCGCACCCCGGGCGCCACCGCGCGGCCGATGACCGGCCGCAACCTGATGGGCCAGATCGACGGCACCAACAACCCCAGGCCGGGCGAGGACGGCTTCGCCGCCAAGGTGTTCTGCGCGCCCGGCGGCGACCGGCCGGACTGGCTGGCCGGCGGCTCGTACCTGGTGTTCCGCCGCATCCGGATGCTGCTGGACCACTGGGAGGCGCTGCCGGTGGACCGGCAGGAGCGGGTGATCGGACGGCGCAAGGCGGACGGCGCGCCGCTCGGCGCGCCCGCGGGCGCCGGCGAGCACACTCCGGTGGACCTCGCGGCCCAGGGCCCGGACGGCGCGCTGGCGATCCCCGCCGACGCGCACATCCGGGTCGCCGCCCCGGCCGCCAACGGCGGGGCGGCCATGCTGCGGCGCGGCTTCTCGTACCACGACGGGCCGGCGGCGGACGGCTCGCCGGACGCCGGGCTGCTCTTCCTCGCCTTCCAGGCCGATCCGCGCAACGGCTTCACCCCGGTGCAGCGCAAGCTCTCCCGGGGCGACGGGCTCTCCCGCTTCCTGCGGCACGAGGCGAGCGGGCTGTACGCGGTGCTGCCGGGCGTGCCGGCCGGCGGGTACCTGGGGCAGCAGCTCGTCGACGGATAGCACAGCGGCCCCGCTGCTGTCCCGTCCGTTGGGACACCGCGATGGCCCGCGCGCGGAATCGTTAGGGTGACTGCGCGGGCCCGTCCCGCACCTGTCTTCCCCGTTGCCACCGGAGGCGTCAATGTCGGCCACCCGCTACACCTACCTCGGCCCGGCCGGCACCTTCACCGAGGCGGCGCTGCACACCCTGCCGGAGGCGGCGACCCGGGAGCTGGTGCCGCTGTCCTCGGTGGCGCTGGCGCTGGACGCGGTGCGCGGTGGGGAGGCGTCCGGGGCGTTCGTGCCGATCGAGAACTCCGTCGAGGGCGCGGTCACCGCGACCAACGACGAACTCGCCTCCGGCGCACCGCTGATGATCTACCGAGAGGTGCTGCTGCCGATCGCCTTCGCGCTGCTGGTGCGCCCGGGCACCGAGCTGGCCGGGATCAAGACGGTGACCAGTCACCCGGTGGCCCAGCCGCAGGTGCGCCGCTGGCTGGCGGCCAACCTGCCGGACGCCGTCTGGGAGTCGGCGGCCTCCAACGCGGACGGCGCGCGGCTGGTCTCCGAGGGGCGCTACGACGCGGCGTTCGCGGGCGAGTTCGCGGCGCCGATCTACGGGCTGGACCCGCTGGTCAAGGACATCGCGGACGCGAGGAGCGCGACCACCCGGTTCGTCCTGGTCGGCCGCCCGGGGCGGATCTCCTCGGCGACCGGCGCGGACAAGACCTCGATGGTGGTCTGGCTGCCGGACGACCACCCGGGTGCGCTGCTGGAGCTGCTGCAGGAGTTCGCGGTGCGCGGGATCAACCTGATGCGGATCGAGTCCCGGCCGACCGGCGAGGGCCTGGGCAACTACTGCTTCCTGATCGACTGCGAGGGGCACCTGTCCGAGCGGCGGGTGGGCGAGGCGATGATGGGCCTCAAGCGGATCTGCCCGCAGGTGCGCTTCCTCGGCTCCTATCCGCGCGCCGACCGGCAGCCGTCGACCGGACGGCGGCCCGGAACCTCGGACGCCGATTTCACCGCGGCCTCGGACTGGCTCTCCCGCTGCCTGGACGGGCGCGCGGACGCCTGATCGCCTGATCGACACCTGCCGTCTTTCCGGCCTTTTCCGACTGTTTTCGATCGCCCCGATCGGGGCGGGCGGGTGACCGCACCGTCGTCCACAGGGCCCGGCGGGCCCGGGGCCCGCTGTCCACAGGGCCGTCCACTGTCCACAGCCGGAAGTTATCCACAGGTCCGGGCCCGAGTCGACAAACCGGTATAGCCATTGCCCAGAACTGGTCGGACCATCGGTTTGCGTCTCAGATATGACTTATCGGACCAGAGTCACCCGGTTGCCTGCAAATCACCCGTGCGAGTGCTTCAATTCCCTCGCCTGAGTGGGTCCATTGAGGTTTGAAACCTCAATTCAGCGGTTCGGGTTGGCGGAGGGTGATCTTCCCCATCGATCCACAGCCCCGGCCCCGGACCTGTGGATAACCCGGATCCGCCGGTTTCCCCACAGGGGTTATCCACAGGCGGGGCGGAGTTATCCCCAGGGGAAAACCGGTACCGGTGGAGAAGCGGCCGCCCGGTACGCTAGGCCCTGTGATTGACCTTCGCCTGCTCCGTGAGGACCCTGACCGAGTGCGCGCCTCGCAGCGCGTCCGTGGCGAGGACGTCGACGTCGTCGACGCCCTCCTCTCCGCCGACGAGCGGCGCCGGTCCTCGGGCAGTCGCTTCGACGAACTGCGCAACGAGCAGCGGGTGCTCGGCAAGCAGGTCGCCCAGGCCAAGGGCGACGAGAAGGCCGCCCTGCTGCAGCGCACCAAGGACCTGGCCGCCGAGGTCAAGGCCGCCGACGCCGAGCAGAGCGCCGCCAAGGAGGAGGCCGACCGCCTGCTCCGCTCGCTGGCGAACCTCATCGACCCGGCCGCCCCGGTCGGCGGCGAGGAGGACTTCGTCACCCTTGAGGAGATCGGCACCCCGCGCGACTTCGCCGCCGAGGGCTTCGAGCCCCGCGACCACGTCGAGCTGGGCCAGATCCTCGGCGCGATCGACACCGAGCGCGGCGCCAAGGTCGCCGGCGCCCGCTCCTACTACCTGACCGGCGTCGGCGCCCTGCTGGAGCTCGGCCTCGTCAACATGGCGATCGCCCAGGCCACCGCGGCCGGCTTCGTCCCGATGATCACCCCGACCCTGGTCCGCCCGGCCGCCATGGACGGCACCGGGTTCCTCGGCCAGGCCGCCGAGAACGTCTACCACCTCGCCGAGGACGACCGGTACCTGGTCGGCACCAGCGAGGTGCCGCTCGCGGCGTACCACATGGACGAGATCATCGACGCCGAGAAGCTGCCGCTGCGCTACGCCGGCTACTCGTCCTGCTTCCGCCGCGAGGCCGGCACCTACGGCAAGGACACCCGCGGCATCATCCGCGTCCACCAGTTCGAGAAGGTGGAGATGTTCGTCTACACCACTCCCGAGGACGCGGAGAACGAGCACCGCCGGCTGCTCCAGTGGGAGAAGGACTTCCTCAACGCCCTGGAGCTGCCCTACCGGGTGATCGACGTCGCCTCCGGCGACCTCGGCGCCTCGGCCGCGCGCAAGTTCGACATCGAGGCGTGGATCCCCACCCAGGGCAAGTACCGCGAGGTCACCTCGACCTCCAACACCACCGAGTACCAGGCCCGCCGGCTGTCGATCCGGATGCGCGAGGAGGGCAAGACCCGCCCGCTCGCCACCCTGAACGGCACCCTGGTCGCGATCCCGCGCACCATCGTGGCGATCCTGGAGAACCACCAGCAGGCGGACGGCTCGGTCGTCGTGCCCGAGGCGCTGCGGCCGTTCCTCGGCGGGCGGACCGTCCTCGAGCCGGTCAAGTGACCTCGACCGCACGGCCCGGAGGTGGCGACCTGCCCTACCGGCTGGTCGCCACCGACCTCGACGGCACGCTGCTCACCAGCGCCGAGACCGTCTCCGAGCGCACCCGCGCCGCGCTGGCCACGGCCACCGGCGCGGGCGCGCTGCACATCGTCGTCACCGGCCGCTCCGCCGTCTGGGCCCGGCCGGTCTTCGACGAGATCGGCTACACCGGGATAGCGGTCTGCGGCCAGGGCGCCCAGGTCTACGACGCCGGCGCGCACAAGCTGCTCACCTCGCTCACCCTGGACCGCCGGCTCGCCGCGCTCGCGATCGAGAAGATCGAGGCCGAGACCGGGCCGCTGGCCGTCGCCGCCAACCAGGACGGCCTGGACGGGCAGGTGCTGGCCGGGCCCGGGTACGAGCTGCTGATCGGCTCGGACCTGCCGGTCGTCCGGGTCGAGCGCGGCGAACTGCTCGCCTCCCCGGTCAGCAAGCTCTACATCCAGCACCCGGGCCTCACCGACGACGCCCTCGCCGAGGCCGCCCGCAGCGCGGCCGGCGGCCTGGTCGGCGCGGTGATGGCCGGCGCGGGCGTGGTGGAGCTGCTGCCGCTCGGCCTGTCGAAGGCCACCGGGCTCGCCGTGGCCGCCCGCCGGCTGGGCGTGCGGGCCGCCGACACCATCGCCTTCGGCGACATGCCCAACGACGTCCCGATGTTCGGCTGGGCCGCGCACGGCGTCGCCATGGCGAACGCGCACGAGGAGCTGCTGGCCGTCGCGGACGAGGTCACCGCGGGCAACGACGAGGACGGCGTCGCGGTCGTCCTGGAGCGGCTCTTCGCGGGGCGGTGAGAGCCGCGGCCGATCGTTGAGTCGAGCTCAACGATCATGACGCAGAAGGGCGTTGATGCCTCCTGCGGCGCGCAGCAGGATCGGAGCTGCCCGGGACACCACCGGATCCGACCCGCTGAGGAGAGCCCCATGGACGTCACCCGCGACCGTGCCCTGACCGCGCCCGCCGACGACACCGCCGCCGTCGTCGCCGAACTGCGCGACCGCGCGGAGATCACCGACGCGCTCTACCGCTTCGGCCTCGGGCAGGACCTGAAGGACAGGGAGCTGTTCGCCTCGGCCTTCGCCGCCGACGCCGAGCTGGACTTCCGCCCCGCCGCCGCCAAGTGGGGCGGCGAGCCGCCGCTGATGACCGGGCGGGAGTTCATCGTCGACACCATCCTGGCGATGTTCACCGGCCGGGTCGACACCACCCACCAGGTCACCAACCCGCGGATCGTCGTCGACGGCGACACCGCCCGGCTGACCGCCCTGGTGGAGGCGCAGCACCTGCTCGTCGCCGATCCGGCCACCCACGCGCTGCTGAAGAACCCCTACGACGTGGAGCTGGTCCGCGACGGCGACCGCTGGGTGATCCGGCGGCTGCGCATCGACAACACCTGGTTCACCGGGGACCCCACCGCGATCTTCGGCTGACCCCGGGGCCCCGGCCCGGGGCAGTTGTAGGATGACCGGGCAAGCGGTTGTAGGATGACCGATGACCGACGAGTGGTGTGCGAAGGGAGGCCCGGCATGAGCGGCGAGAACAACCTGCAGGCGGCCGGGCGGCGCTCCCTGGTCGACACCGCGATCGACCAGCTGCGCGAGCAGGTGGTCGACGGGACCTGGCCGGTCGGGTCGCAGATCCCGACCGAGCACGAGCTCGCCGAGCGGCTGCAGGTCGGCCGGAACACCGTGCGGGAGGCGATCCGGGTGCTGGTGCACGCCGGCATGCTGGTCTCCCGGCAGGGCGAGGGGACGTTCGTCCGCTCCACCAGCGACCCCGCCGCCGTGCTGCGCGGCGTCCAGCGCTCCGGCATCCGGGACGTCCTGGAGGTCCGCGCGGCGCTGGAGGCCGAGGGCGCCCGGCTGGCCGCGCTGCGGCACACCCCCGAGGACATCCGGCGGATGCGGGCCGCGCTGGCCCGCGAGGCCGAGGTCTTCGCGAAGCACCCGGAGCGGGCCGGCCGCGAGGCCACCGTCGAGCACGACCTGGAGTTCCACACCGCCGTCGTCGAGGCCGCGCACAACCCGGCGCTGACCGAGGTGTACCGCTACTTCGGCGCCTCCGTGCGCGAGTCGATGACCGCCGCGTTCGGCGACCACGAGATGCCCGAGGCGGTCGTGGCCACCCACGAGGCGCTGGTCGACGCGATCGAGAGCGGCGACCCGGAGCGGGCCGAGGCGGCGTGTCGCGCGCTGCTCGCCGAGCCCACCGCGGCCGTCGAGCAGCTGCTCGCGGCCATCGCGGCCCGGAAGTAGGACGGCGCGAGCCTCCCGCCTCCCCGCCCGCCCCTCCCCCGATTCCGGAAAGAACAGCACAACCATGGCCGTCACCCGTGCCCAGCAGCCGGTCGTCCCCGCTCCCGTCCGGCTGCCCGTCCGCTCCCGGCTGGCCCACCCGGCCCTGCTGCTGGCCGGCATCCTGCTGGTCGCCCTGAACATGCGCGCCTGCCTGGCCGCCATCTCGCCGATGGTCGCCGAGATCCAGCGCACCTTCGGCCTGTCCGCCACCGCGAGCGGGCTGATCACCACCGTGCCGGTGCTGTTCCAGGGCGTCGGCGCGCCGCTCACCCCCCGGCTGACCCGCCGCTTCGGCGCGGAGCGGGTGGTGCTGGGCGCGGTGCTGCTGCTGGGCGCGGGCGTGCTGCTGCGGGTGCTGCCCTCGGTGTACGCGCTGTACTTCGGCTGCATGGTGATCGGCGTGGCCATCGCGGTGCTGAACGTGTCGATGCCCGGCCTGGTCAAGCGGGAGTTCCCGGACCGCGCGGCCACCATGACCGGCGTCTACACCACCACCATGCTGGTCGGCGCGACCTTCGCCGCCGCCACGTCCGTCCCGCTGGAGCACGCGCTCGGCGGCGGCTGGCAGGCCTCGCTCGGCGCCTGGTCGCTGCTCGCGCTGGTCGCGGCGGTGGCCTGGCTGCCGCAGGTGCTGCGCTCCCGGCAGGAGCGGGCGGCGACGGCCGCCGCGGCCGCCCCGGCGGCGGGGCCCGGCCGGGCGATCGAGGGGCTGTGGAAGACCCCGATGGCCTGGCAGATCAGCCTGTTCATGGGGATCTCGTCGCTGCTGGTGTACATCGTGGTCGCCTGGATGCCGACCATCCTGGCCGACCACGGCATGGAGCGCGGCAAGGCCGGCCTGGTCTTCGCCTTCTCCAACCTGCTGCAGGGCGTGGGCGCGTTCCTGGTGCCGCTGATGGCCGGCCGGATGACCCGCCAGCGCGGCCTGGCGGTGTCGATGGCGGCGCTGAACGGGATCGGCATCGCGCTGCTGCTGGCCGCGCCGGTCTCCGGCGCCTGGGCGGCGGCGGCCGTCCTCGGGATCGCCCAGGGCGGCTCGCTGGGCCTGGGCCTGGCGTTCATCGTGCTGCGGACCGGCAGCGCGGCCGGTGCCGCCCAGCTGGGCGGGATGTCGCAGGCGATCGGCTACGTGGTCGCGGCGGCGGGCCCGGTCGGGGCCGGTGCGCTGCACCAGCTCACCGGCGGCTGGTCGGCCACCCTGGTGGTGATGCTGGTGCTGTCCGCGGTGGTCGCCGTGGCGGGCTGGGGCGCGGGGCGCAACCGGACCCTGTGATCACTCGTCCGCGGTCAGGGTCAGCCCGGCCAGCTTGACCGAGGCGAGCACCGTCGAGGCGACGGTGACGATCAGCAGCAGCGGGACGGCCGTGCCGAGCGGGACGGCGGAGCCGATCGCCGACTCCCCGGCGACCGACTGGGCCACCGCCCGCCCCCACTGCTGGATGCTCAGAGTCCGGGCGCCGTCGACGTAGTTGCCGACCAGCGCCTCCCAGACCAGCGCGTACCCCAGCCCGGCCACCACCGCGTGCCGGGTGACCACGCCGAGCAGCAGGAACAGCGCGCTGTACGCGGCCCCGGCGACCAGCACCGCCACGGTGTAGCCGAGCGCAAGGCCGTCCCGGGTGCCGTACAGCAGCAGGCCGGCGAACAGGGTCGGGACGGCGGCGAAGGCCCAGGTGGTGCCGATCGCGACGACGAGCTTGGTGGTGACGATCCGCCAGCGCGGCAGCGGCTTGGCGAGCAGGTAGACGATCGAGCCGTCGTCGATCTCGGTGGCGATCACCCCGGTGCCGACCACCAGCCCGAGGATCGGCACCAGGGTGCCGAGGTCGAGCTCGCCGAGGATCTTGACGGTCAGGCTCTGCTCGTCGCCGTGCGCGGCGGCCGCGAGGGCGGAGACCGCCAGCAGCAGCGCGGGGACCACCAGCAGCAGGAGGCCGCGGCGGCGGCCCAGCAGGCCGCGTACGGTCAGCCTGGCGACGGTCGGGTTCATGGTCGGTCGGCCCCTTCCCGGGTCCTCGTGGTTGCGGTGTCGGTCACGCCGAGACCAGGTAGGAGAAGACGCTCTCCAGCGACTCGTCCGCCGGGGAGACGGTGTACAGCCGGATGCCGGCCTCCCGGGCGACCCTGGGCAGCAGGGTGGTGAAGCCCTGGAAGTTCACCGCCTGGACGCGCAGCGCGCGCTCCCGCCCGTCCACCTCGATGCCGGCGGTGGAGCCGTCCGCGATGAGCGCGGCGGCGAGCCGGCGGTCGTCGCTGGAGCGGACCAGGTAGCGGTGCGGCCGGTCGGTCATCAGCCGGCGGATCCTGCGGAAGTCGCCGGAGGCGGCGTGCCGGCCGGCGACCACGACCTCGATGTGCCGGGCGAGCTGCTCGACCTCCTCAAGGATGTGCGAGGAGAACAGCACCGTCCGGCCGTCCGCGCCGAAGCGGCGCAGCAGGTCCATCAGGTGCAGGCGCTGGCGGGGGTCCATGCCGTTGAAGGGCTCGTCGAGCAGCAGCACGGACGGGTCGTGGACGAGCGCGGAGGCCATCTTGACCCGCTGCTTCATGCCCTTGGAGTAGGTGCCGGTGCGGCGGTCCTTGGCCTCGGCCATCTCGACCAGGTCGAGGGCCCTGCGGGCGGCGGCGCCCGGGTGGGCGAGGCCGTGCAGTTCGGCGTTGGCGAGCACGAACTCCCAGCCGGTCAGGTGGTCGTACATCGACTCGCGTTCCGGGACGAGGCCGATCTGCCGGTACACCTGCTGGTTGCGCCAGATCGGGGTGCCGTCCAGGGCGACCGAGCCGCTGGAGGGGGCGAGGAAGCCGCTCATCATGTGGATGAGCGTCGACTTGCCCGCGCCGTTGGGCCCGAGCAGGCCGGTGATGCCCGGGCCGATCGCCATGGTGACGTCGTTGACCGCGACCACGTTCCCGAACCAGCGGGAGACCGTGTCGATGGTGATGGTGGCCATGGCGCCCTCTCAGATCTTCTCGTAGCGGCGCAGCAGCAGGCGGTACGAGCCGGCCACCAGGGCCACCGCGACGAGCGCGAACACCGCCGTCCCGACACCGCCCGGCGCGTGCCGGCGGTCGAGGCCGCCGCCGAGGTCGAACAGTTCGTTGACCAGGCTCTCCACCAGGCCGTCCGGCGAGATCAGCGCCGTCCACTGCGCGGCGTCGGCGGAGTCGGTGCCCCGGGTGATGCCGACCGCGACCGCGGCCACCGCGGCGCTGACCGCCAGGTAGCCCATGATGGCGGCCACCCCGAAGCCCCGGCGCGGTGTGAACCCGGCGATCGCCAGCGCGACCGAGGTCGGCACCAGCGCGTACAGCAGGGCCGCGGCCAGGCCGTACAGGGCGTGCTCGGTGTTGTCCCCGACGTCCATCCCGCCGAGCAGCGCGCCCGCGTACAGCACCAGCAGCGGGGCCGCCATCAGCAGGAACTGGGCGCAGAACATGGCGGCGAACTTGGCCCGCACGTAGTCGCCGCGGGTGATCGGGCGGGAGAAGTACAGAGGCACGGTGTGGTGGCGCAGGTCCCGGGAGAGCAGCACCGGCGCCTGGGCGGCCAGGAAGATCCAGACCAGCATCCCGACCGAGGAGAGGTAGCCCGCGTACTCGACCCCGAGGTCGTCCAGCTTCGTGGTGAGCGCGAACGCCACGACGATCGCGGCGGGCAGCGTGGTGGCGGCCAGCACCAGCATCGGCAGCACCTTGGCCTTGCCGGAGCGGCCGAGGCCGTACGCGGCGCGCAGGCTCTGGGTGAAGAGCGCGCGGGTGGCGTGGCCGCGGCCGAGGCGGGGGCCCCGGTAGCCGCGGTAGCCGATGTCGTGGATGACGCCGGTGTCGGCGCTCCCGGTCTCAGGAGGCAGCGACATCGTCCGCACCTCCCCTGCTGAAGTCCTGTGCGTCGGTGAAGAGTTCGGCGACCCGGTGGCGGCGCTGCTCCAACCGGACCAGGCCGAGGCCGAGTTCGGCGACGGTGTCGCGGATGGTGTCGTAGGTGCCCTCGCCGGCCAGCCGGACCAGCAGCAGGTGCGAGCCCTCCGCCTGGACGGACAGGCCGGCGGCGGCGAGCCGGCCGCGGACCTCCTCGCCCGGGGCGAGGGTGTGGTCGTCCGGGTGGTCGGTGACCTCGACCGCGAGGACGGCCGTCGCCTCGGTGAAGGAGGCGGTGGAGGAGGAGCGCAGCAGCCTGCCGCCGTCGATGACGACCAGGTGGTCGCAGGTGCGCTCCAGCTCGCCGAGCAGGTGGGTGGTGACCAGCACCGAGATGCCGAAGTCGCTGTGCACGCGGCGGATCAGCGCCAGCATCTCGTCCCGGCCGGCCGGGTCGAGGCCGTTGGTCGGCTCGTCCAGCAGCACCAGCTTCGGGTCGTGCACCAGCGCCTGGGCGAGCTTGACCCGCTGCTTCATGCCGGTCGAGTAGCCGCCCATCGGCCGGTACCGCTCCTCGTACAGGCCGACGTGCCGCAGGGTGTCGGCGGTGCGCTCGCGGGCGGCGGTGGCGGGCAGGCCCGACATCCGGGCCATGTGCACCACGAACTCGGTGGCGGAGACGTCCGGCGGCAGGCAGTCGTGCTCGGGCATGTAGCCGACCTGCTCGCGGATCTCCGGGCCCCGGGTGGCGATGTCCAGGCCCAGCACCTCGCCGCGGCCGGACGTCGCCGGGGCGAGCCCGAGCAGGATCTTGATCAGGGTGGACTTGCCGGCCCCGTTGGCCCCGACCAGCCCGACCACCCCGGGCAGCACCTCGACGGTGAGCGCGTCGAGGGCGGTGACCCGGGGGTACCTCTTGGTGAGGCCATCGGTCTTGATGACAGCAGTGGACACGCACTCAACGTAACGGCGGTGCGCCGTACGGGGCATGAGCTGGAATGACGAGGGCCGCTAGTGCCCCGGTATGACGTCGGGCCCGCTCCCCCTTAGGGGCTGAACGGGCCCGACGTCACGTGCGTTGCCGGCTCAGGAGCTCGGACGCTCCCACATCTCGGTGACCTTGCCGGAGGCGTCGAACGCCACCTTGTAGTCGCCGCTGGAGCAGGGGTAGAAGCCCTTCTGGTTCCCCGGCGTGGTGATGCACTCGTTGATGTGCTTGGCCAGGTCGGCCGCGTTGACGTCCTTCGGCGGGGCGACGACCGACCGCAGGTGGCCCTTGACGGTGGGCGCGAACTGCGCGGTCTTGGCGGCGCCGACCGGCTCGTGGGCGACGTCGTCGACGCCGCAGGCGTCCTTGGTCTCCTTGTAGGTGAGGGCCGTCGCGGTGGTGCCCTTCTCCACGTTGACCCACTTCTGCCCGGCGGGCAGCGGGTCGCTGGTGCAGAAGCCCTCCGGCTCCCCGCTGGCCCCGGCGGACGGCTTGCCGGACGCCTTGCCGGTCGGCTTGCCCGCGGGCGCGGCCGGGCTGGCGGGAGCGGACGCGGGCGCGGTGGCGGCCGTGGTGGGCGCGCTGCCCTGGCCGTTGTCGGACGGGTCGTCCGGCCCGCAGGCGGCGAGGCCGAACGCGGCGGCGACGACCAGGGCGGCGGCGAGTGGTCTCCTGGAAACAGGCATGGCGAAGCAACCCCCGATTTTCAACACATGATCAGATTCGCTGTGCGGCGGACAGACTAGCGCGTCCCCCCGACACCCTGTCCGCCGCCGCCCCCGATCAGGAGGAGAGGCGGTTCAGCGCCGCGGTGGCGATGCCCTCGACGGCGGCCGGGGCGTCGGCGGACTGGCCGGTGAGCTCGACGACGGCGACCCTGGTGCCGCTGCGCAGGACCGCGACCCCGCCGCCGGCGGTGCCGTCGCCGTTGTAGGCCGGGTACCAGTGGGCGGTGCCGCCGGCGGCGGTCAGGGTGTGGGCCGCGCCGTAGCGCCAGTGGCCGGCGGGCTCGTCCTGGCAGTCCTGGACGAGCGTGACGAGCTGCTGCTCCCAGGTGGCGGCCGCGGTCTCGGTGGGGGCGCTCGCGGCCGACTCGGTCAGTCCGCCCTTGGTGTCGAAGGTCCAGGTCACGGCCGCGTACGCGGTGGCCTTCTCCTTGGTCAGGTCGCGCATCGTCTCCTCGCCGGAGCACGCGGACAGCGCCTGGCGCCCGGTCAGCACGACGGTCGCGCCGACCGGGTTCGGGCCCCGCCGGAAGTCCTCGCTCTGGACGAGGCGGGCGGAGCCCAGTCCGGGCGCGGCGGCCGCGGCCGGGCGGGTGGCGGCCGCGGCGCGGGGCGCGGCGTCGTGCGCGGCCCCGTCCGCGCTGGCCGACTGGGTGCCGACGACGCTGACCGTGATCAGCGAGGCGGCGAAGCAGGCCGCGGCGACGAGCCGGTTGCGGCGGACGGACTTCTGCTGGACGGTCCGGTTCTCGGTCATCTGGTCCCCCTGCTGGTCGGGACGCCTGCTGCGTCCTCGTACAACCGGGGAGATGCCGCCGGGGAAGGGAAAGTTGGAGCCCCGACCCGCTGTTTCACAGCTGTGACAGAGCGGTCCCGACGACCCGGTTCATCGCGGCCGTCCCCAGGCAGGCGGAGACCTCCAGCACTCCGTAGTGGGTGCCGCTGCGCAGCACGGCGATGCCGCCGCAGGGCTCCTTGCCCTCGGGCGCCCTGCCGGTGGTGTTGAGCGATCCCTGGTAGTAGCCCATCCAGCTCGCGGTGACGTCCGGGGCGAGCTGCAGCGTCGTGGTCCGTCCGTAGACCCAGTGCCCCGGCGTGTCCTCCTGGCAGGGCACCTCCTCCAGCAGCAGGCGCTCGGCGTAGTTCTGTGCCAGGGAAGGGCTCTGGGCCTCGGCGGCGACCTCGCGGGCGACCTGGTCGGCGACGGCGTCGGCCAGCGTGGGGTCGCCCGAGCTGGTGCGGGAGCCGGTCATCAGACCGCGGAAGTGGGCACCGCGCCCGCCCAGGGTCTGGCTGAGGCTCTTCTCGCCGGTGCAGGCCGCGTTGGCGTAGGACCCGTCGCCGTACCGGTCGGCGACGTGGATCCGCCCGGGGCCGATGTCCGGGCCGAACGCCGCGGGTGCCAGCAGGTTCGCGGTCGTCAGCGGCCCGGTCGAGCCGGTGACGACCGCACCGGTCGGCGAGGCGGAGGCGGTACTGGTGCCGGTGCCGGAGGCCGAGGACGCGGGCGTCGGGACGGACCCGCCGGGCGTCGCGGCGGCGGACGCGCCGGGGGGCGGTGGCAGGACGAACCGGCCGGTCGCCAGCCCGAGCGCGGCGGCCGCCACCAGGGCGGCGACGGCGGACCGGACCCGGACGACGGCGCGGCCGCCGCCCGCCGCGGGAGCGCCGCTCACGGACCGGTGACCAGGCGCTCGCGCATGAAGCGGCGGGCCTGGTGGATGCGGTCCTTGACCGTGCCCAGCGGGGCGTCCAGCTGCGCGGCCACCTGGACGTAGGTCAGGTCGCCCAGGTCGCGCAGCACGAAGGACTCCACCAGGGCAGGGTGCTGCTGCTCCAGCGCGGCCAGCGCCTCCATCACGTCGAGCCTGGTCCCGGCGATGACGCTGGTGGTGCGCGGGTCGACGGACTCGGGGAGGTCGGCGTGGCTCTCCTCGGCGCGCCGGCGCATCGAGCGGTAGGTGGACCGGGCGGCGTTCGAGGCGATCACCGTCACCCAGCCCAGGAAGGAGCCGTGGCCGCCGTACCCGCCCAGGTGCGTGCTGATGGACAGCAGCGCGTCCTGCGCGGCCTCCTCCGCGTCGGCGTGGTGGGGCAGGAAGCGCGAGCAGCGGCGCAGCACCACCGGCCGCAGCTTGGCCAGCAGGTGCTCCATCGCCCCCGGGTCGCCCGCCTGAGCGGCCGTCACGAGCGCTTCCAGCTCGGCTTCCTCGAACACCCGGATCCCCCGTTCCGTCCCGGCCGGCATCCCGGCCCGCCGATCGGGAGTTCCGCGCTCCCTCCGACTCCGGCAGAATGCTGCCACATGCGCAAGCTCGGTCGTTACCTCCTGCTGGAGCGGCTCGGAGCGGGCTCCTTCGCGACGGTCTGGAAGGCCTACGATCCGGAGCTCGACACCGAGGTCGCGGTGAAGGTGCTGGCCGAGAACTGGGCCGCCAACGCCGATGTGCGCGAGCGGTTCCTGACCGAGGCGAGGCTGCTGCGCCGGATCGCCAGCCCGCGGGTGGTCCGGGTGCACGACGTCGGGGTGCAGGAGGACCGGCCCTACTTCGTCATGGACTACGTCCGCGGCGGCACCCTGGCGGACCGGGTCGGGCAGTGCGAGCCGCAGGAGGCGCTGCGGCTGGCCGCGGAGGCCGGCTACGCCGTCCAGGTCCTGCACGAGGCGGGTGTGGTGCACCGCGACGTGAAACCGTCCAACCTGCTGCTCGCCGCCGGCCCCGCGCCCGCCGCGGTGCTGGTGGCGGACCTGGGCAGCGCGAAGCAACTGGCCGACGCGTCCGGGCTGACGGTGACCACGGGCACGCCCGCGTACATGGCACCGGAACAGGCCTTCCAGACCGGCGGGTTCGACGGCAGGGCCGACGTGTACGCGCTGGCCGTCGTGACCTACGAGCTGCTGACCGGGCAGAAGCCGTTCGGCCCGGGCGGACGCGCCGCGTCCCTGCTGACCGACCAGCCGGCCGCCTCGACGCTGCCGGCGCTCCCGGCCGGAGCGGAGCTCCCGCCGAACCTCGCCCTGCTGCTGCGGTCCGCGATGTCCGTCGAGCCGGCGGACCGGCCGGCGACCGCCCAGGCCTTCGCGGACGCGCTGCTGGCGCCCGTCCCGCAGTCCGGGCCGCCCCGGGAAGGCCCCGGGTGGCTGACCCCGCGCGCGGTCGGGCTGGCGTCGGCCGCGGTGTTCACGGCGGCGACCCTGCTGGGCTGGCTGCGGCGCTGACGAGGCCGTCACGTCGCAGGGCCCCGGCCGCGAACGGCTACCGTAGGGTCGGCGGTATGCGACTGAGTACGGTGATCCTTCCCATCCACCGGTGGGGCGAGGGGCAGAAGATCTGGCGGCGGGCCGAGGAGCTCGGGTTCCACGCCGCGTACACGTACGACCACCTGTCCTGGCGGTCGTTCCGCGAGGAGCCGTGGTTCGGGTCCCTGCCGACGCTGACGGCGGCCGCGACGGTGACCGAGCGGCTGCGACTGGGGACGCTGGTGACCTCGCCGAACTTCCGGCACCCGGTGACGCTGGCCAAGGAGCTGATCACGCTGGACGACGTGTCCGGCGGGCGGGTCACGCTCGGGATCGGGGCCGGCGGGACGGGCTACGACGCGACGGCGATGGGGCAGGAGGCCTGGTCGCCGAAGGAGCGGGCGGACCGGTTCGGCGAGTTCCTGCCGCTGCTCGACGAGCTGCTGCGCAGCGACGCCACGACGCGCGAGGGCACCTACTACTCGGCGGTGGAGGCCCGGAACGTCCCCGGCTGCGTGCAGACCCCGCGGGTGCCGTTCTACGTCGCCGCGACCGGGCCGCGCGGGCTGCGGCTGGCCGCCGAGTACGGGCAGGGCTGGGTGACGTACGGCGACCCGCGCGGGCCGGCGGACGTACCGGTGGAGCAGGCGCCCGGGGTCGTCGCGCGGCAGATCGAGAAGCTGGCGGCCGCCTGCGAGGCGAAGGGCCGGGACGTCGCGACGCTGGAGAAGGTGCTGCTCCAGGGCTCGACGGCGGAGAAGCCGCTGCGGTCGGTGGACGCCTTCGTCGACTGGGCGGGCACCTACCGGGAGCTGGGGATCACCGAGCTGGTGATCCACTGGCCCGTGCCGGACTCGATCTTCGAGAACGACCTCGCCGTCTTCGAGCGGATCGCCACCGAGGGCCTCGCCCAGCTGGGCTGAGCACCGCCGCCGGGCGGGCCCGCCCCCGCCCGGCGGCCGATAGGCGCTGTCGCGGTCCGCGGTTCCTCCCCCGCCGCAGAACCAACCACGGTACGGTCCAAGGGATTTGGGGCCGGTCGGGGCGGTGGCGCGAGGGGCGGGCGGGGCCGGCGAGGCGGATGGGGCTATCCGTTCGCTATCGGTGGGCAGTCGCCCAGGACTCGCTGGGCGAGGGGCGCTCGAAAGGAGGTCGATGGCGGCGGACGGTTGTGTGGTGACCACGAGGACGACAGCAGCCGGTCCTCGACACCACACCACGGAGGATCCCGAGATGTTCACCACCACCAAGAAGCAGCGCAAGGTCGTCGGCGGCGTCGCGGGTGCCGCGCTCGCCGCACTGGTCGGCCTCGGCCTCTCGGTCTCCCCGCTCACCACCGACGACACCCACTGGGGCAACCCCGTCCCGGGCGGCGTGCACGTGACCGCCGATGGCACCACTCCCCCGGTCGTCGTCCCGCACCCGGCCGACACGCACTGGGGCTGATCTTCCGTCAAGGCCCGGCGGACGCGGGCCCGGAGAAGGGACACGGACCGGTGGAACACATCATCAGCACGATCGAGGCCGACACCGCCACCACCGCGGACTTCGCGGCGCTGCCGCTGCCCGAGTCGTACCGGGGCGCGACGGTGCGCCGGGACGAGGCCGGCATGTTCGAGGGGATGGCCTCGCGGGACAAGGACCCGGGCGCGTCGCTGCGGGTCGAGGACGTGCCCACGCCGCCGCTCGGCCCGGGCGAGGCGATCGTCGCGGTGATGGCCAGCGCCGTCAACTACAACACCGTCTGGAGCGCGATCTTCGAGCCGGTGCCGACCTTCGGCTTCCTGGAGCGCTACGGCCGCTCCCGGCCCGACGCCGCGCACCACGACCGGCCGTACCACGTGGTCGGCTCCGACCTGGCCGGCGTCGTGCTGCGCACCGGCCCCGGCGTGACCCGCTGGCGGCCCGGCGACCGGGTGGTGGCGCACTGCCTGTCCGTCGAGCTGGAGTCCGCGGACGGGCACGGCGACACCATGCTCGACCCGGAGCAGCGGATCTGGGGCTACGAGACCAACTACGGCGGCCTCGCCGAGCTCGCCCTGGTCAAGGCCAACCAGCTGATGCCCAAGCCCGAGCACCTGACCTGGGAGGAGGCGGCCTGCTCCGGGCTGGTGAACTCCACCGCCTACCGGCAGCTGGTCTCCCGCAACGGCGCCGGCATGAAGCAGGGCGACGTGGTGCTGGTCTGGGGCGCCGGCGGCGGCCTCGGCTCGTACGCCACCCAGCTCGCCCTGAACGGCGGCGGCATCCCCGTCTGCGTGGTCTCCGGCGAGCGCAAGGCGGCGCTGGTCCGCTCGATGGGCGCCGAGCTGGTGATCGACCGGTCCGCCGAGGGCTACCGGTTCTGGAAGGACGAGCACACGCCGGACCCGCGCGAGTGGAAGCGCCTCGGCGCCCGCATCCGCGACCTCACCGGCGGCGACGACCCCGACATCGTGTTCGAGCACCCCGGCCGGGAGACCTTCGGCGCCAGCGTCTACGTGGCCCGCCGCGGCGGCACCGTGGTGACCTGCGCCTCCACCTCCGGCTTCCAGCACCAGTTCGACAACCGCTACCTGTGGACCTCGCTCAAGCGCGTCGTCGGCACCCACTTCGCGAACTACCGCGAGGCCTGGGAGGCCAACCGCCTGATCAGCCGCGGCATGGTGCACCCGACCCTGTCGGTCACCCACCCGCTGGCCGAGGTCGGCGAGGCCGCCCGCGCGGTGCACCGCAACCTGCACAGCGGCAAGGTCGGCGTGCTCGGCCTCGCCCCGCGCGCCGGGCTCGGCGTGCGCGACCACGAGCTGCGCGAGCGGCACCGGCCGGCCATCGACCGGTTCCGCACCGAGGCCGGCTGAGCCCACGTTCCCGAACCCGTAGGACAGTTCCGAGGAGACCCGCCCGCATGACCACCGCCACCGCCGCCGAGGACGCCCTCTGGGCCCGGACCTACCACCCCGCCCCGGCCGGGGCGGGCCAGCTGGTCTGCTTCCCGCACGCCGGCGGCTCGGCCAGCTTCTTCTACCCGCTGTCGGCCGAACTCGCCGCCGCGGCCGAGGTGGTGGCGGTGCAGTACCCCGGCCGGCAGGACCGACACGGCGAACCGACGCCGTCCGACATCAACGTCCTCGCCGACCTCGTCTACCGGGCGCTGCGGCCCCGGCTCGCCGCCCGGCCGACCACCCTGTTCGGCCACAGCATGGGCTCCGTCGTCGCCTTCGAGGTGGCCCGCCGGATGGAGGCGGACGGCCTGGCGCCGGTGCGCCTGTTCGCCTCCGGCCGGGGCGGCCCGTCGGTGCCGCGCACCGGCACCGTCCACCTGCGCGACGACGCGGGCATCGTCGCCGAACTGGACGGCCTGGCCGGCACGGACGCCGTGCTGCTCGCCGACGAGGACTTCCTGCGGATGGTCATGCCGGCCATCCGCGCCGACTACACCGCCGTCGAGACCTACCGCTGCGGCCCGGACGCCGTGCTGCGCTGCCCGATCACCGCGCTCACCGGCGACAACGACCCCAAGGCGCCGCACGAGGAGGTGCTGGTGTGGGGCCGGCACACCAGCGGGGACTTCGAGCTGCGGCGGTTCCCGGGCGGCCACTTCTACCTGGTCGACGAGGCCGACGCGGTGACGGACGTCCTGCGGCGGCACCTGGTGACGGCCACGACGGCCACGGATCCGGCCGGTCAGCGCACGGCACCGTAACCCCCGAGCCGGGGCGCCCCGTTCGATGCCCCCTGGGGCGCCCCTACGACCTCCGCCCGCGGCGCGCGGACGGGCGCGAGCGTGACCACCGAGGTCAGCAGCAGCCCGCCGCGCGCCAGCCAGCGGCCGGAGTAGTCCGCGCGCAGCCCGAGCTCCCGCTCCAGCGGGGTGAGCAGCAGGTGCGCGCGGAACGTCCCCTCCGGCGTGAAGGTGAGGTCCGCGTCGAAGAAGTCGAGGATGCGCCGGCCCTGCGGGAACCAGGCCTTGTAGACGCTCTCCTTCGCGCTGAACAGCAACCGCCCCCAGTTCACCGGCTGCGGGGCGGTTCGCCGCAGTTCCCGCAGCCGCGCGCACTCGTCGGGCGAGGCGATCGACTCCAGCAGGTCCTCGGGCAGCGGCTCGTCGGGCTCGACGTCGATGCCGAGCGCCAGCACGTCCGCCGTCCGGGCCACCGCCGCCGCCCGGTAGTTCGTCGAGTGGGTGATGCTCCCCAGCACCCCCACGGGCCAGCGCGGCTCGCCCAGCGGCCCCGGCGGCACCGCCACCGGCGGCAGCCCGAGCCGGGCCAGCGCCCGGCGGGCGCACAGCCGCGCGGTGGTGAACTCGCGCCGCCGGGACTCCACCGCCCGGGAGATCTGCGCCGCCTCCTCGGGGTAGAGCGGCCCCTCCAGGCCGTCGTTGAACGCCTCGGCCGAGGCCACCTCGGAGGGCAGGATGTCTGCGATCACGGCACCTCACACACCTTCACGGTTCGAAGAATCGAAGAACGGGGGGACAG
>NZ_JZKH01000103.1 GCF_000961885.1 Streptomyces rubellomurinus | reverse complement strand
GCCCCCGCCCCCGCCCCCGCCTGCGGCCGCCCGGGCCGTGCGCCCGGTACGGGCCGTGCGCGCCCGCGGCCCGGTCACGGCTGCCCGGCCATCGGCGCGCCCCCGCCCTGGGCGGGCACCCGGCCCGGCGCCGCCCGGGCCGGCTCCGGCACCCCGAGCGGGATGTCCGGCACGGCCCGGATGGCCTCGTCGGGCGGCGGCAGCACCGGCTGCCAGTCGTGCACGGCCAGCGCCTCGATCAGCGCCCGCACCATCACCGGGTCGAACTGGCTGCCCGAGCAGCGCTCCAGCTCCGCCACGGCCTCGGTGACGGGCCGCCCGCGCCGGTAGGAGCGGGTGGAGGTCATCGAGTCGAACGCGTCGGCGACGGAGATGATCCGGGCGAACTCGGGAATCCGATCGCCGGCCAGGCCGCTCGGGTAGCCGCGCCCGTCCATCCGCTCGTGGTGGTGCAGGATGCCGGCGTGCGCCTCGCCGAGGAAGTCGATCCCGCGCACCAGCTCGTACCCGTACACCGGGTGGACCTCCACCGCCCGGCGCTCCTCCTCGGTGAGGGGACCGTTTCTGCGCAGCAGCTCGGTGGCCACGCCCAGCTTGCCGACGTCGTGCAGGATCCCCGCGAAGCGCAGGGTGCGCAGCCGCTCGGCCTCCATGCCGAGCTGAGTGGCGATCAGCACCGAGGCCCGGCCGACCCGTTCACTGTGGCCCCGGGTGTACGCGTCCTTGATCTCCACCGCCTGCACCAGCGACTGCACGGTCGCCTGGTGGGCGTCCCGCTCGCGCTGCCCCTGGGCGAACACCCAGGCCGAGATGGACAGCGGCAGCAGCGCCAGCAGCGCGGCGAACGCCCCGTACGGGCCCTGCCACAGCACCGCGACCATCAGCCCGCCGGCCGCGTGCACCAGCACCGGCAGGCCGCACACCGAGCGGGCCCCGCGCAGCAGCACGCCGGGGTGGCGGCCCTCGGTGAGCATCAGCATCCCGCCCACCAGCACCCCGTTGACCAGGCAGAACGCCGCGACGGCGGCGAAGCCGGGCAGCAGCGCGGCCGGGAAGCGGGAGCCGAGCAGCAGCTCCGGGCCGCGCAGCAGGTGGAAGGCGACGGAGGACGCGAAGGCGCACAGCGCGAGCTGCGAGCCGTTGAACAGCTGCCGCCTGCGGGGGCGTGTCTGCCAATTCCAGCCGGGCGCGCGGCGAATGGACAGACACGCCCGGCTGCCCGGCGCGATCGGCCCGCCGAGCAGCGCGGCCGGCACGGCGACCAGCGCGGCGGCGGCCGGCGGGAGCATCAGCACCCCGGCGAACAGCACCGGGAAGAAGGCGTTCGCCCCGGTCCGGGCGGGCGCCCGCTCGGGGAGCGCGGGGCGGAGCAGGGCCCGGCGCACGAGGCGCAGGCAGGGGGTCGGCAGACCCTGGGCGAGCGACTCCCAGCAGCCGTGCAGGAAGGAGAGCAGGGCGACCTTCGGCCAGTCCACCGGGGCGGCGAGCCAGCGCGGCACCCCGGGCGCGAGGGGGGCCGGGAGCAGCGGCAGCAGACAGCACAGGGCCGCCACCGGGACGGCCACCGCGTAGCGCGCCGCCCCGGGCGCCAGGGGTTCGCCTCCACTGTCGGTAGCGATCTCGACCTCCCCGCCGTCCGGGCCCGCGTTGCCTCAGCACGCCGGGCCAACCGGCGGTGAGCGTCCGTCAGGAGGATAGGGCGCTCGTCGCGCGCGGGGACGCATGATCGCGCAATGGCGCAGTTGGCGCACCGCCAACTCACCCGAACGAGTGAGGGCGCACGCGAGCAGAACGGGAGCGGCCCCGGGAGCGCATGCTCCCGGGGCCGCTGGACACCCGGTTCGAACCCTCCGGCAGGCGTCACCGACGCACTGCCCCGCCCGGCCGACCACCCCGCACAGCCGTCACGCACCGTGACCGCGGCGCTGGGGCGGGCCCCGCCGGCGTCACTCCGCCGGTGCGCCGGCCTCGACCGGCTCGCCCTCCGCCGCCAGGCTCGGCGCCGGCCGGGCGGACTCGACGTGCACCTCCACCGAGGCCGTCTCCACGACCACCACCGGCTCGCCCGAGCGCTGCCCGGCCCGGATCGAGTCGATCCTGGCCAGCACCTTGCCGCGCAGGTCGGCCGGGGTGTCGTCGCACCCGCAGGAGCGCTTGATCAGCGCCTTGATCGCCTGCTCCAGCCCGTACTGCTTCAAGCACGGCGAGCACTCGTCGAAGTGCTCGCGCAACTTGGCGCAGTCGCCCTCGGCCATCTCGTTGTCGAGGAATTCATAGAGGTGGTCGAGGACCTCGCCACACTCGGTTTCGTGCGGATCGCCGCAGCTCATGAGCCCGAGCCCTTCGCTTCCTGCCCTGCCCCGCTGCCGGCCGGGACGAGCCCGCGCTCACGGGCGTAGTCCTCCAGCATGCCGCGCAGCTGACGACGGCCGCGGTGCAGCCGGGACATCACCGTACCGATGGGAGTACCCATGATGTCCGCGATCTCCTTGTACGCAAAGCCTTCTACGTCCGCGAGATAGACGGCGATCCGGAATTCCTCCGGGATGGCCTGGAGCGCGTCCTTCACGTCACTGTCGGGGAGGTGGTCCAGGGCCTGGGTCTCGGCCGAGCGCAGACCGGTCGACATGTGCGACTCGGCGCGGGCCAGCTGCCAGTCCTCGATCTCCTCCGCCGCGGTGCGCTGCGGCTCCCGCTGCTTCTTGCGGTACGAGTTGATGAACGTGTTGGTGAGGATGCGGTACAGCCAGGCCTTGAGGTTCGTGCCCTCACGGAACTGGTGGAAGGACGCGTACGCCTTCGCGAACGCCTCCTGGAGCAGGTCCTCCGCATCGGCCGGGTTGCGCGTCATGCGCAGCGCCGCCGAGTACATCGGATCCAGGTAGCCCAGGGCGTCGCGCTCGAAGCGCTCCCGCCGGGCCTCCTCGCTCTCCTCCGCCGACACCCGGAAGGTGTCCTCGCCGATCGCCTCGGCCAGCTCCTCACCGGTGAGCGCCTCGCCCGCAGGCAGGGCCTCGCCCGGGCCACGGCCCGGCTCGGCCTCGTGCTCGGTCCCGACGACCGGACCCACCTCCTCGGCATGACGAGCGCGGCCCACGGCGGGCCGCCCAGAAATGGAGGATATCGGGCTGACGGGCTTCTCGCCCGCGTCGAGCCAGTCCGACCACGAGGGAGCGAACGCCGTGGCGGCCTCGCGCTCCTCAGGCCGTTCGGGGCACGCGATCGAACCCATCTGCCCTGCCTCTCACCGGTGACTCGTAGCTGCCGCTCACGCTGACGAAGGCGACAACCACCCGGAGCCCGCAGGCATTCCCGCCCGCACGCACCATTCACTCGCACGAGTGATCGACCCGGTACGCCCCGCTCACCCCAGCCGCAGCACGAAGTCCCCCACCGCCCCGCAGAGCAGGTCCAGCACCTCCTCCTGCCCCACCTCCGCCCGCTTCGGCACCTCGAACCCGTGGTTCCCGTACGGCAGCGCCACCAGCTCGTGCCCCGGCGGCAGCCGCGGGAACTCCCCCGGCCCGCCGAACGGGTCCGCCGGCCCCTGCACCACCAGCGTCGGCAGCCCCGACTCCAGCAGCTCCTCGGCCCGGCTCCGCTCCGGCCTCCCCGGCGGGTGCAGCGGGAACGCCAGCGCCACCACCCCCACCGCCCCGGTCGCCGCGCCCGTACGGCACGCCACCCGCGCCCCGGCACTGCGCCCGCCGACCACCAGCGCCGGCCCCCGGGCCGCCAGCAGCTCGACCACCGGCCGCCAGCCCAGGTCCAGCGTCCTCGGCGCCGGCGCCACCTTCCGCCCCGCCACCCGCCACGGCTGCTCCACCAGCGCCACGGTGATCCCGCGCGGCGGCAGCGCGGCTGCCAGCGCCACCAGGTCCCGGGCCTCCACCCCGCCGCCCGCGCCGTGCCCCAGCGCCAGCACCGCCCGGGGCTCCACCGCCCGGTGGTACGTGATCCGGGCCTCGCCCGCCTCGGTGTCCACGAGCTCGACGGTCATCCCATGGCTCCCATTCGACAGTTCAGAAGAGTGTGGTCTCGACCTCGGTGTACGGCTCCACGAGCTCCGGGCCGTTGTTGCGGATGCTCCCCACCGCGGGCGACACCGGCGTGGCCAGCAGCGCCCCCGGCGGCGGCGGTATCAGCAGCCCGCGCAGCTCCTCCGGGTCGTCCGCCCCCGGATCCAGCCACGCGTCCCACGAACCCGCGTCCAGGAACAGCGGCATCCGCTCGTGGATCGGCGCCAGCAGCTCCTCCGCCTCCGTCGTCACCACCGCGAAGGTCACCAGCCAGGCCCGCGGATGGTCCGCCGGCACCGTCCGGTCCCGCCAGAACTCGTACAGCCCCGCCAGCGCCAGCGGCGCACCGTCCGCCCGGGACACGAAGAACGGCCGCTTGCGCGCCTTCCCCCGCGCCCCCGGCACCGTCTGCCACTCGTAGTAGCCGTCCACCGGCAGGATGCACCGCCGCGACGCGAACGCCTGCCGGTACGCCGGCTTCTCGTGCACCGTGTCCGCCCGGGCATTGATCATCTTCACCGCGGTCTCCGCCGAACCCGACCACTGCGGCACCAGCCCCCAGCGCAGCGCCCGCAACTGCCGCACCGCCCGCGGCTCGTGCTTCGCCAACCGCTCCAGCACCACGAAGGCACTGTTCGTCGGGGCGACGTTCCAGTTCGGGTCCAGCGTCTCCCCCGGATCCCAGAACTCCACGCCGAACAGGTCGACGAGGTCCTCGGGCCTGCTGCTGGCTGCGAAGCGACCGCACATGCGGGCCAGCTTGCCATGCCCGCCCTCCTCACCACTTCCTCATCCCCCCGGCAGAACCACCCGCCCCCGCCCGCCCGTCCCCGCATGGGAGGCTGCCCCGAACGGCCCAACGCAGCGGACGGAGCCAAGGACCATGAGCACGCACCCGACCGACCACACCCTCGGCGACCTGTGGGACCAGGTCACCGGCACCCAGGCCGCCCCGCCCGGCTGGCTCGTCCTCACCACCGGCTGCGCCGCCCTGCTCGCCGTCCTCGCCCGCCCGATCTGGCACGTCGCCCGCAACGCCGTCACCATCGCCCACGAAGGCGGCCACGGCCTCGCCGCCCTCGCCACCAACCGCAAACTCGCCGGCATCCGGCTGCACTCCGACACCTCCGGCCTCACCCTCTCCTACGGCCGCCCCACCGGCCCCGGCATGGTCCTCACCGCCGCCGCCGGCTACACCGCCCCCGCCCTGCTCGGCCTCGGCTGCGCCGCCCTGCTCGCCGCCGACCGCATCACCCTGCTGCTCTGGCTCGCCATCGCCCTGCTGCTCGCCCTGCTCGTCCGCATCCGCAACGCCTTCGGCCTGTTCACCGTGCTGCTCGCCGGCGGCGCCTTCTTCCTCGTCTCCTGGTTCGGCACCGCCCAGGTCCAGGCCGGCTTCGCCTACCTCGGCTGCTGGTTCCTGCTCTTCGGCGCCGTCCGCCCCGTCCTGGAACTGCAGCACCAGCGCCGCATCGGCTGGGCCCGCGACTCCGACGCCGACCAGCTCGCCCGCCTCACCCACGTCCCCGCCCTCGCCTGGGTCGCCGTCTTCCTGCTCACCGCCCTCGCCAGCCTCGCCCTCGGCGCCTCCTGGCTCCTCCAGCCGCTGTAGCCGACCGCCCGTCCCGCCATGCGGGCCAGCGCCGGAACGCCCCCGCGCCGCGCCCTAGACTGGCCCCCATGACCGAGACCCTGTGGCCCGCCCCCGTCGCGACCACCCCCGTGGACGCCACCGTCACCATCCCCGGCTCGAAGTCGGTCACCAACCGGGCCCTGGTGCTGGCGGCACTCGCCGACGAGCCCGGCTGGGTGCGCCGCCCGCTGCGCAGCCGCGACTCCCAGCTGATGGCGGACGGTCTGCGCGCCCTCGGCGTCGGCATCGAGGAGCAGGTCAACAACGACTCCGGCGGCTACGGCGGCGGCGAGGCCTGGCGGGTCATCCCCGCCCCCGCCCTGCTCGGCCCGGCCACCGTCGACGTCGGCAACGCCGGCACGGTCATGCGCTTCCTGCCCCCGCTCGCCGTCCTCGCCGACGGCCCCGTGCACTTCGACGGCGACCCGCGCAGCCACGAGCGCCCCCAGCACGGCGTCATCAACGCCCTGCGCGCCCTCGGCGCCCGGATCGAGGACGACGGCCGCGGCACCTTCCCCTTCACCGTGCACGGCACCGGCGGCCTGGACGGCGGCCCGGTCGAGCTCGACGCCTCCGCCTCCTCCCAGTTCGTCTCCGCCCTGCTGCTCTCCGGCGCCCGCTACCGGCAGGGCGTCGAGGTCCGGCACGTCGGCGGCCCGGTGCCGTCGCTGCCGCACATCCGGATGACCGTCGAGATGCTCCGCAAGGCCGGCGTCCAGGTCGACGCCCCCGAGGACGGCGGCGAGAAGGACGTCTGGCGGGTCACCCCCGGCGCCCTGATCGGCCGCGACCTCGTCGTCGAGCCCGACCTGTCCAACGCCGCCCCGTTCTTCGCCGCCGCCCTCGCCACCGGCGGCCGGGTCACCGTCCGCGACTGGCCCAAGCACACCACCCAGCCCGGCGACCAGCTCCGCGAGCTGTACACCCGGATGGGCGGCGCCTGCGAGTTCACCGACGAGGGCCTGCAGTTCACCGGCACCGGCCGCATCCACGGCATCGAGGCCGACCTGCACGACGTCGGCGAGCTCACCCCGGTGATCGCCGCCGTCGCCGCCCTCGCCGACTCCGAGTCCCACCTGTACGGCATCGCCCACCTGCGCCTGCACGAGACCGACCGGCTCGCCGCCCTCGCCAAGGAGATCAACGACCTCGGCGGCGACGTCAGCGAGACCGAGGACGGCCTGCGGATCCGCCCCCGCCCGCTGCACGGCGGCGTCTTCCACACCTACGAGGACCACCGCCTGGCCACCGCCGGCGCCGTCATCGGCCTCGCCGTGCCCGGCGTCCAGGTCGAGAACATCGCCACCACCGCCAAGACCCTGCCCGACTTCCCGCAGTTGTGGGCGGACCTGCTCGGCGAAGCGGCGGCGGGCAGCTGAGCGGAGACTGAAGCCATGCGCCGCTACGGCAAGGACGCCGACGAGGACGACATCCGCAACCGCCCCGCCCGCCGGGGCTCCCGGCCGCGGACCCGCATCCGACCCAAGCACGAGGACGCCGCCGAGGCGATGGTGCTCACCGTCGACCGCGGCCGGCTCACCTGCCTGGTCGACCCGGGGACGAAGCAGGAACGCGAGGTCGTCGCCATGAAGGCCCGCGAACTGGGCCGCAAGGGCGTCGTCGTCGGCGACGTCGTCAACATCGTCGGCGACCTCTCCGGGGACGCCGACACCCTCGCCCGGATCGTCCGGGTCGAGGAGCGCAGCTCCGTCCTGCGGCGCACCGCCGACGACGACGACCCGTACGAGCGGATCGTCGTCGCCAACGCCGACCAGCTCGCCATCGTCACCGCCCTCGCCGACCCCGAGCCCCGGCCCCGGCTGATCGACCGCTGCCTGGTCGCCGCCTACGACGCCGGCATGGAACCGCTGCTCGTCCTCACCAAGTCCGACCTCGCCCCGGCCGAACCGCTGCTCGAGTCCTACGCCCCGCTCGGCATCACCTACGTGGTCACCCGCCGGGACGAACTGGAGACCACCGGCGCCGAGGCCGTCCGCGAGCACCTGCGCGGCCTGTCCACCGTCTTCATCGGCCACTCCGGCGTCGGCAAGACCACCCTGGTCAACTCCCTCGTCCCGGACCGCCAGCGGCAGACCGGCCGGGTCAACGCCGTCACCGGCCGCGGCCGGCACACCACCGTCTCCGCCCTCGCCCTGCGCCTGCCCCCGCCGCCCGGCGCCAAGCCCGGCTCGAAGAAGGCCCTCGACACCGGCTGGGTGATCGACACTCCGGGCTTCCGCTCCTTCGGCCTCTCCCACATCGACCCGTCCCGGGTCATCCACGCCTTCCCCGACCTGGAGCCCGGCACCGTCGACTGCCCGCGCGCCTGCAGCCACGACGAACCGGACTGCGCCCTGGACGCCTGGGTCGCGGACGGCCACGCCGAGGGCGCCCGGCTGTACTCGCTGCGCCGCCTGCTCTCCAGCAAGGAGGCCCGCGAGGGCGACTGACGCCCGCGCCGCCCTCCGGCTTCCCCGCCGTTCGAGGTGTCGGACCGCGCCCGCCTGGTGATCATAGGAAAGTCGGGCCGGCGCGGGCCCGGCCCGTCGATCGACAGGGAGGGCACGGATGGCATGGGCCCTGGTGGTCCTGGCCGGCCTGCTGGAGACCGGCTTCGCGATCAACCTCAAGCTCAGCGAGGGCTTCACCAAGCTCTGGCCCACCGTCAGCTTCTGCGTGTTCGCCCTCGGCAGCTTCGGCCTGCTCACCCTCTCCCTCAAGAGCCTCCCGGTCGGCCCCGCCTACGCGGTGTGGACGGGCATCGGCGCGGCCGGCACCGCGATCTACGGCATGGCCTTCCTGGACGAGACCACCTCGGTGCTCAAGCTCGTCTCCATCTCCCTGGTGATCGCCGGCGTCATCGGCCTCCAGCTCAGCGGCACGGCCCACTGAAGCGGGGGAGGCCCTGGGCTAGGGTTTCGCCCATGGCCGACTACCACGACGATCTCCGACTCGCCCACGTCCTCGCCGACTCGGCCGACTCGGTCACCCTGGAGCGCTTCCGCGCCCTCGACCTGAAGGTCGAGACCAAGCCCGACCTCACCCCCGTCAGCGACGCCGACAAGGCCGCCGAGGAGCTGGTCCGCGGCGTCCTGCAGCGCGCCCGCCCGCGCGACGCCGTCCTCGGCGAGGAGTTCGGCCTGCAGGGCTCCGGCCCCCGCCGCTGGGTGATCGACCCGATCGACGGCACCAAGAACTACATCCGCGGCGTCCCGGTCTGGGCCACCCTGATCGCGCTGATCGAGGACGGCCCGGACGGCGTCGAGCGCCCGGTGGTCGGCATCGTCTCCGCGCCCGCGCTGCAGCGCCGCTGGTGGGCCGCCGAGGGGCTGGGCGCCTTCGCGGGCCGCAGCCTCGCCAAGGCCTCCCGGATCCACGTCTCCGGCGTCTCCCGGATCGAGGACGCCTCGCTCTCCTACTCCTCGCTGTCCGGCTGGGAGGAGCGCGGCCGCCTCGACCCGTTCCTGGACCTCACCCGGGCCTGCTGGCGCACCCGCGCCTACGGCGACTTCTGGTCCTACATGATGCTCGCCGAGGGCGCCGTCGACATCGCCGCCGAGCCCGAGCTGTCGCTGTGGGACATGGCCGCGCCCTGCATCGTCGTCCAGGAGGCCGGCGGCCGCTTCACCGGCCTGGACGGCATCGACGGCCCGGGCGGCGCCGACGCCGTCGCCACCAACGGCCTCCTGCACGAGGAGACGCTGCGGCGCCTCAGCGTCTGAGCGCCGCTCCGGCTCGGAGGCGAGCGGGCGAGCAGCAGTGCGGGCCCCTTGACCAGTGGGAGCTGGTCAAGGGGCCCGCGGCCTTCCCGGTCCGGCCGTTACCGCTTGCGCAGCTCCCGGACCGCCGCCTCCAGCCGCTGCCCGTAATCGGCGTCGGCCTTGCGGAAGTTGTCGATCGCCCGCGCCACGATGTCCTCGCGCTCGGCCGAGACCTTGGCGATGAAGCCCGCCAGGTTGGCGATCAGCCGCTGCTTCTCCTCCTCGGAGTACAGCCGGTACAGGGCGCCGGCCTGCCCGAAGTCGTCGTCCTCGGCGTGGGCGGGCGCCGCGTGGGTGCCGGTGTGGCCGTCGACGGCGGTCGCGGCCCACAGCGGGCGGCCGGTCTGGACCGGGCCGCCGAAGCTGTTCGGCTCGTAGTTCTTCTGCCGCCCGTGCCGCCCGTCGTACAGGTACCCGTCGCGGCCGTTGGTGCGGGCCTCGGTGGCGTGCGGGCGGTTGACCGGCAGGTGGTCGGCGTTGATGCCGACCCGGTAGCGGTGGGCGTCGGCGTAGGCGAACAGCCGGCCCTGGAGCATCTTGTCGGGGGACGGGCCGATGCCGGGCACGAAGTGCGCCGGGGAGAACACCGACTGCTCGACCTCGGCGAAGACGTTGTCGGGGTTGCGGTTCAGCTCCAGCCGGCCGATCTCGATCGGCGGGTAGTCGGCGTGCGGCCAGACCTTGGTGAGGTCGAAGGGGTTGAACCGGTAGGCGGCGGCGTCGGCCGCGGGCATGATCTGCACCTGCACCGTCCAGCTGGGGAAGTCGCCGCGCTCGATGGCCTCGCGCAGGTCCCGCTGGTGGCTGTCCGGGTCCTCGCCGGCGAGGGCGTTGGCCTCGGCCTGGGTGAGGTTGCGGACGCCCTGGTCGGTCTTGAAGTGGTACTTGACCCAGAAGTGCTCGCCGGCCTCGTTCTGCCACTGGTAGGTGTGCGAGCCGTAGCCGTTCATGTGCCGGTAGGAGGCCGGGATGCCGCGGTCGCCGAACAGCCAGGTCACCTGGTGGGTGGCCTCGGGCGACAGGCCCCAGAAGTCCCAGACGTTGTCGGCCTCCTGCGAGCCGGTGTACGGGTCCCGCTTCTGGGTGTGGATGAAGTCGGGGAACTTCACGGCGTCCTTGATGAAGAACACCGGGGTGTTGTTGCCGACGAGGTCGTAGTTGCCCTCCTCGGTGTAGAACTTCACCGCGAAACCGCGCGGGTCGCGCACCGCGTCGGCCGAGCCGAGGTTGCCGGCCACCGTGGAGAAGCGCAGGAACACCTCGGTCTGCCGGCCGGCCTCGGCGAGGAACGCCGCCCGGGTCCAGGGCGTCACGTCGGCGGTCACCGTGAAGGTGCCGTACGCGCCGGCGCCGCGGGCGTGCACCACGCGCTCCGGGATCCGCTCCCGGTTGAAGTGCGCGAGCTTCTCGAACAGCAGCTGGTCCTGGACGAGGGCCGGGCCGCCGACGCCCGCCGTCTCGGTGTTCTGGTTGTCGGCGACGGGGGCCCCCGCCTCCGTGGTGAGGGTCGGGCGCAGCTCGTCCTGGGTGGTCATGGGGGTGCCTCCGCGTCATCCGGTCGTCGTGCTGACACGATCCTAACTTAGACATTGTCCAAGTCAACACCGATACCAATCCCCTGGCATGACCCGTCCTGTCCCGGGAACCACCACCGCGACCACCGCCGCACCGGCCCGGCCCGCACCCCAACTGCCGCCCCCGGCAGGGAAATCAGGCGCTCAACTCCGCGTGCAGCGCGCCGAGCAGCCGCCCGGCCCGCTCCGCCACCTCGGCCGGCCCGTAGTCGATCGCCCGCCGGCACCAGTTCTCCGCCTGCACCGGCTCGCCCCGGCGCAGCGCCAGCAGCGCCAGACGCAGCGCCGCCCGCCCGTGCCCCGCGTCGGCGGCCCGGGTGTACCAGAGCATCGCCTCCGCCTCACTGTCCTGCCGCGCCAGCAGCAGCCCCAGGTTGAACGCCGCACTGCGACTGCCCGCCTCCGCCGCCCGCCGGTACCAGCTCTCGGCGATCTCCAGCGCCCCCCGCTCGGCCGCCCGCACGCCCATCCGCACCTGCGCCCGCCGGTGCCCGGCGTCCGCCGCCACCGCGTACCAGTGCTCCGCCTCGGCGTCCGCGTCCCCGCGCCGGTCCAGCACCGAGGCCAGCCGGAACGCCCCCTCCGCCGACCCACCCGCCGCCGCCTGCCGGTAGCGCTCCAGCGCGCCCGCCAGGTTGCCGCGCTGCTCCTGGACGACGGCCAGCTGCAGCGCCGCCTCGCCGTGCCCCTCCGCGGCCGCCCGCGCGTACCACTCCTGGGCCTGCCGCTGCTCGCCGCGCCCGGCGTGCAGCACGCCGAGGTTGAACGCGCCGTCGACGCTGCCCGCCTCGGCGGCCTTGGAGAACCACGGCTCGGCGCCGGACTCGTCGCCGCGCTGCAGCAGCACGACGGCCAGCGCGTTGCAGGCCTCCCGGTGCCCGGCGTACGCGGCCCGGCGGTACCACTGCTCGGCCTGCTGCTCGCGGCCGGCGCCGGCGCACAGCAGCCCGAGGTTGAAGGCGCCGTTCTGGTCTCCGGCGTCCAGCGCGGTGCGGTACCAGTGCTCGGCCTCCCGGGCGGCGCCGCGCCCGGCGTGCAGGGCGCCGAGCGCGTTGGCGGCGTTGCCGTCGCCGGCCTCGGCGGCCTCCTGCCACCACTCGGCGGCGGCCGTGAGGTCCCCGGAGTCGCGCAGCAGGAAGCCGAGCGCGCAGGCGGCCCGCGCCTCGCCGTTCTGCGCGGACTGCCGGTACCAGCGGGCGGCCTCGTCCAGCAGCGCCTGCTCGCCGCCGGAGCGCTCCTCCAGCAGCACGCCCAGGCGCAGCGCGGCGCGGGCGTGGCTGCGGGCGGCGGCGGTGCGGTACCAGGCCTCGGCGGTGTCCTTGTCGCCGGCGGCCTCGCGCATCCGGGCCAGCCGGTAGGCGGCCTCGCGGTGCCCGGCGTCGGCGGAGACCTTGAACCAGCGCTCGGCCCGCACGTCGCGCCGGTGCTCCATCAGGTCGCCCAGCGCGTAGGCGCCGAGCGGGTGGCCGTGGTCGGCGGCGAAGTGCAGCCAGTACTCGGCGGCCTCCTCCTCGCCCTGGTCGCGCAGCTGCAGGCCGAGCGCGTGCGCGGCCGGGGCGCTGCCGGCGACGGCGGCCTGGCGCCACCACTGGCCGGCCTCGGCGCGGTGGCCCTGCTGGTGCAGCAGCACGCCGAGGTTGTTGGCGGCGGCGCGCAGCCCGGCGGCCGCGGCGCGGCGCAGGTAGGCCTCGGCGTCCTCCAGCTCGCCGCGGCGCAGCAGCAGGGTGCCGAGCCGGCAGGCGGCGTCCGGGTCGCCGCCGTCCGCGGCCTGCCGGTGCCGGGCCTCCAGCGCGGCGGACTCGCGGGCGGCGAGCGCGGTCTCGAAGCTGGTCGGGTCCAGGCCGGCCGGGTCGAGCGCGGCGCCGGCCGGGCCTTCCGCGGCGAGGGCGCCGCCCTGCGGGCCGTAGCTGCCGACCTCGGCGGCGAACTGACGGGTCGGCACGTGCACCAGGCTGTCCGGCCCGGACCCGCCGGCCGGCGGGCGCTCGGAGAGTCCGCTGGTGCGCTGGGCGGGCAGGGCACCGGGGCGGCTCTCGGGGCTCTCGGTGCTCTCCGCCCAGGCGTCGGTGTCCGCCTCGACGGCGGCCGCCGGCTTGGCGCCCGGGCCGTACTTGCCGATCAGCCTCATGCCGACTCCCGCTCCCCCAGAGTGACGCGGCACCGCGCCCCGGCCCGTCGCCGGGGGGACTCCCAGGGGAGGCGCCGGACCGGACGACCGGTCAGCAGCCGTGCACCGTCCCCCATGTGTCCCATCGTCGCATCACCCGCAACCCGCGTACACCTGCCCCGGCCGAATTCGGGCGGGGCCGACCCGAAGCCGACGAAATTGCTTCGGCGCTTTGTCGATTTCCCGACACACCGACCCCACAAACCCCACTGCCGTCCTCCTTGGCGACGGTCGATAGTACCGGAGCGGTTCCCCCCGCTTGCGGGGGAGAATCCCGCGGCGGGAACGCAGAAGGCCCGGAGGACGAATCCTCCGGGCCTTCCGGCTACTGAGTAGCGGGGACAGGATTTGAACCTGCGACCTCTGGGTTATGAGCCCAGCGAGCTACCGAGCTGCTCCACCCCGCGTCGGTGGTTAAACCATAGCACGGTCGCGGGGTGGAACGGAAAACGGTTTCCGCAGCTGGGAGGCCTACGGCCGGGGGCTCGCCGATCCCCCCGCCGCCGGGGCGGCCGGCGGCGGGGGCGCCGTGGTGCCCCCCGGAGTCGGCGCCGGGGCGCCGCCACGGGCCGCCTCGGCGGCCTTCAGCGCGTCCCCGAGCGCCTTCTGCGCGGTGCCGTACGCCGCCCAGTCGCCGTTCTTGAACGCCGTCTGGCTGTCGTTGTACGCCTTCTCCGCGTCACCGAGCGCCTTCTGCAGCTCCGGCGAGATCGTCCCGCCCGGCGCCGGGGTGGCCGGCGCGGTGGGCGCCGGCGTCGCCGATCCGGTCGGCGCCGGCGTCGCCGGGGCCGTCGGGCTGGTCGGGGTCCCCGGCGCGGTCGGCGTGCCGCCCTGCGTGGACGAGGTCGACGGCGCGACCGGCGTCACCGGCGGCGTCCCGTCGCCGAACAGCTTCTTCAACGCGTCCTCGAGGGTGTTCTCGAACGCCACGTTGTCGTCCCCGTACACCGCCAGGACCTTCTGCATCGTCGGGTACTTGGCGCCGCGCCCGCGCACGTACACCGGCTCGACGTTCAGCAGCCCGCCGCCGACCGGCAGCGTCAGCAGGTTCCCGTACTCCAGCACCGTGTCGCCGTTCTTCAGCGCGTAGATCTGGTTCGCCACCTCCTTGCGGGAGTTGAACTTCGACTGCACCAGACCCGGGCCGGGGGCACCGGACTCGCCGGTCATCTTCAGCACCCGGATCTTCCCGTAGTCGTCCCCCGGGTCCGCGTTCACCGCCATGAACGCCGCCAGGTTCGGCCGGTCGTTGGGCACGAACGAACTCGTCAGCGAGAAGCTCGCGTTCGCGGCGTCCGGCATCCGCACCGTCACGTAGTACGGCGGCTGGACCTGCTTGGTGTCGCTGGTCGGGTCCACCGGGACCTGCCAGATGTCACTGCCGTTGAAGAACGAGTTGGAGTCCGTCACGTGGTACTGGCCGAGCAGGTCGCGCTGCACCTTGAACATGTCCTGCGGGTAGCGCAGGTGCGGCAGCAGCGACTGCGGGATGTCCGCCTTCGGCTCGACCGTGCCCGGGAAGGCCTTCATCCAGGTCTTCAGCACCGGGTCCTTCTCGTCCCACTGGTAGAGCTTCACCTCGCCGGTGTACGCGTCCACCGTGGCCTTGACCGAGTTGCGGATGTAGTTGACCTGGTTGGCGACGGCCAGCAGCTCACCGCGCTGGTTCGTCAGCGAGTCCTTCGTCGCGGTGCCCAGCGTCGTCTTCGACGAGAACGGGAAGCCGTCCGAGGTGGTGTAGCCGTCCACCACCCACACCACGTGCTTGTCCATCACGACCGGGTACGGGTCGGCGTCGATCGACAGCCACGGCGCGACCTTCTCCACCCGCTCCTTCGGCGTCCGGTTGTAGATCACCTTGGCGCCGTCGGTGATCGCCCCCGCGTACAGGATCTGCGGCTCCGCGAAGCGCACCGCGTACGCGGCCCGCGTGATCGGGTTGTCCAGCGAGACGCCGCTCGCGCCCTCGTACGTCGTCTCGACGTTCACACCGGTCTTGACGTCGGTGTAGTCGATCTCCTTGTTCGAGCCGCCGACGATCGAGTACGACGTCGTCTTCTCGCCGTAGTAGATCCGCTGCTCGTAGTCCCCCAGCGTGCCCGTCGCCGGCAGGCCCGACTCGGTGAACACCGGCTGGCCCGTCGTGTCGACCTGGTTGCCCTTGGCGACCACCGCGCCGTAGCCGTGGGTGTACTTGAAGTGGTCGTTGATCCAGTTGCGCTGCACCCCGTTCAGGTCCAGCTCGCGCAGGCCGATCACCGCGTCCTGCTTGCCCGCGCCGCTGCCGTACCGGTCCACGTCCAGCGTGCTCGGGAAGGCGTAGTAGTTGCGCTGCTGCTCCAGCGACTGGAACACCGGCGACACCACGTTCGGGTCCACCAGCCGCACGTCCGCGACCGTCTGCGCGTCCGGCTTCAGCGCGTCCGCCGTCGTCGACCCCTGCGGGGTGTACGAGGTGGTCTGCGCGTCCGCGATCCCGTACGCCTGCCGCGTCGCGTCGATGTTCTTCTGGATGTACGGCGTCTCCTTGGCCTGCTCGTTCGGCTTGACCTGGAACTGCTGCACGATCGCCGGGTACAGCCCGCCGATCAGCACCGCCGACAGCACCATCAGGCCCAGCCCGATCAGCGCCGGCGCCCAGGTGCGGCGCACCGGCGTCAGGAAGAACAGCACCGCGCAGATGACCGCCACGAAGAACAGGATCGTCTTCGCCGGCAGGAACGCGTTCGCGTCCACGTAGCGCAGGCCCGTCCAGCCCGAGACACCCTTGTACGAACCGGTCTTCACCGCCAGCGCGTACCGGTCCAGCCAGTACGCCGCCGCCTTCAGCAGCACGAACACGCCCAGCAGCACCGCCAGGTGCCCCTGCGCTCCCGCACTCGCCCGCCGGCCCGGGCCCTGCAGCCGCAGCCCCCCGTACAGGTAGTGCACCATCGTCGACGTCAGCAGCGACACGATCACCGCGCTGAACGCGAAGCCCAGCACGAACTCGTAGAACGGCAGGTCGAACGCGTAGAAGGAGACGTCCATGCCGAACTGCGCGTCCTTCTCACCGAAGGACGTCGAGTTCACCCACATCAGCCAGGTCCGCCACTGGCCGGACGCGGCCGCGCCCGCCACCAGCCCGATCACCAGCGAGATCCCGATCAGCGCCCAGCGCTTGAACGGCGCCAGCCCCGCCCGGTAGCGGTCCAGGCTCTGCTGCTCGACCGACATCGCCGACAGCGGCGGCCGCAGCCGGTGCGCCAGCCAGATGTTGAAGCCGACGACGGCCGCCATCAGCAGGCCGAACACCGCGAACAGGCCGACCTTCGTCCACAGCTGCGTGGTGAACACCGACGAGTAGTGGACCGACCTGAACCACAGCCAGTCCGTCCAGAACCCGGCGAACATGACGAACAGCAGGAACAGCACCGCGAGCACGCCCAGGGTCAGCAGGGCGACCCGCGCCCGCCGGGAGGGCGGGCCTACCCTGCGCCGGAAACCCGGCCCTGAGCGTTCCGGCATCTGGAATACCACGGTGGCACCTCAGCTGTGTCGTCTGGAGTCGGTCGGTCTTCAGAGCAACTTAACCAGGCTTTGGCCGAGTTCCCACCGTTAGCAGACGGTTACTACACCCCGCACCCGGCCGCCGCCCCGCCCCACGAGGCGCCCGCGGGCCGCCCGACGTGTGAGGATTGGGGCATGTCCGACGCGTCTGCATTCAGCAACTCCCCCGACGACGTCTCCAAGCTCCCGGCCGCCTCCCCGCTCACCCGGGCCGCGCTGGAGATCGACGAGTACGCCGCCTCCCTCGGCTGGGACCTCCCCGCCCGGCTGTTCGCCCTGGTGGACAGCGCCGCCCTGCGCAAGGCCGACCCGCGCATCGCCAAGCAGCTCGGCCTCGCCGACGACGACGCGGCCGGCCTCACCCCCGTCGAGCAGGAGGAGATCCCGGCCGGCATGGAACTCGACAAGTTCCTCGCCACCATCGCCTGGCCCGACGCGGTGGCCGGCTGCGCCCTCGTCGTCGAGCGGCAGATGCTGCCCCCCGGCGCCGAGCAGTCCCGCCCGCGCGGCGCCAGCGACGCCCAGCTCGCCGAGTGGGTGGCCAACCACCCCCAGCGCGAGGAGGTGCGGATCACCGCCGCCGTGCTGCGCGACGGCAAGAAGGAGATCGCCCTGCGGCTGCGCTCCAAGGACGTCGCCCGCGAGGTGCTGACCGGGCCGGACCTGGTGCCCGGCCTGACCGAAGCGCTGCTGGCGACCTTCTCCTAGCGGGCCTGAGACTACTTGGCGCAGGACGGCAGCGCCGAGGCCTGCCCGGAGCGGATCTGCTCCAGCGACTTCAGCGCGCCGTCCAGCGTGTCCGTCCTGACCAGGGTCAGCCCGGACGGCACGTTCTTCGCCGCCTCGGCGCAGTTCGAGGACGGGGTGAGGAAGTACTCGGCACCGGCGTCCCGGGCCGCGATGATCTTCATCGCTATCCCGCCGATCGGGCCGACCTTCCCGTCGTCGTCGATGGTGCCGGTGCCGGCGACGAACTTCCCGCCGGTGATGTCGCCGCCCGGGGTGAGCTTGTCGATGATGCCGAGCGAGAACATCAGCCCGGCGCTCGGGCCGCCGACGTCCTGCAGGCCGATGTCGATCTGGAACGGGTAGGTGTGCCGGATGCCGGTGCCGATGCCGACCGCCGCGAGGTCGGCCCGCTCCGCCGGGGCCTTCGGGTCCAGGTCGCGGACCTTCACGGTCGGGACGGTGACGTCGGTGCGGGCGCCGGGCGCGGCCGGCTGGGCGGCGGCGGCCGGGCCGCCCGCCGCGTCCTTCACCCGGGGCACCACGGTGAAGACCGCGGACTCGCCCGGCTTGTGCTTGGTGACGGCGGCGACCACCTGGTCGACCGAGGTGACCGCGGCGCCGTCCACGGCGACGATCTGGTCCCCCGCGTGCAGCCGGCCCTCGGCGGGCGCGCCGGCGGTGACCGACTTGACGATCAGCTCACTGCCGACCGGGACGCCCAGCTGCTTGAGCGCGGCGGTGCGGGCGCTGTCCTCGGAGGAGGCGAACTCCTCGGCGTTCTGCTTCTTGGCGTCGGCGTCCGTCTGCCCCTTCGGGTAGACGTTGTCGTGCGGCACCACCAGCACGTCGTCGCGCAGCCAGCCGATCACCGCGTTCACCAGGCTGGGCTCGTACCGGGCCCCGGTCACCTGGACGGTGGTCATGTTGAGGTGCCCGGTCGTCGGGTACGAGTCGTGCCCGGTGATGGTGATCACCGGCTTCCCGCCCTGGTCGCCGAGCGTGTTGTACGTCGGGCCCGGACTCATCTCCGTGTACGGCACCTTCATCAGCACCGAGACGCAGAGCAGCGCTATGAGCAGCAGGGTGGCAGCGAGCATCGTCGCGGAGCGGCGTGGCATGCCTCGACAGTACGGGACGCCGGCGACGCGGCGCCCGGCGGGCCGGGGCTTCGGGCCGCTACCGGCCCGAGTGCTCCCGGGAGGCGGCGGCGCCGGCGGTGGTGCGTTCCATCGCGGCCATGAAGCGCCGGTGCTCGGCGAGCGAGGCCGGGTCCCCCGTGGCCCTCGGGGCCCGCTGGGCCCAGCCGGCCCACATGGCGGCGAGCAGGACGGCGATGACCGGAATGATCAACCAGGCGAGCGCACTCATGTCGGTACTCCCAGCTCGTCGTGTCTACGAGCAGATTAACCACTCCGGCGGACAACGCCGACGGCGCCGTCCGGGTTACGGCACCGCCGATCGGCTCACTTCCAGGGAGTATTCGAGGCCCCCGCCCGGGCCCGTTCGAGTGAGGACCCGGCGCGCCTCACCCGGCGACCGCGCAGCGTGTGCAGAACGCCACCGTCCGCACCCGCCGCGGCCTCAGCACGCCCCGGCGCCGACCCACTCCTCCTCGCCGTCCGCGAAGACCTGGTGCTTCCAGATCGGCACCTCGTGCTTCAGGTCGTCGATCAGCCGGCGGGCCGCCGCGAAGGCCTCGCCGCGGTGCGCGCAGGAGACGGCGACGATCACGGCCTTGTCGGTGATCTCCAGCCGGCCGACCCGGTGCACCGCGGCGAGCGCCAGCACCGGGAAGTCCGCGACGACCTTCTCGGCGACCCGGCGCATCTCCTGCTCGGCACTCGGGTGGCAGCTGTACTCCAGCGCCGTCACCGACTTGCCGCCGTCGTGGTCGCGGACCGTCCCGACGAAGACGGTCGTCCCGCCGGCCGCGTCGTCGCCGACCGCCTCGTACACCTCGTCCAGGGAGAGCGGGGTGTCGCGGACGGCGAGCAGGCGGATGGGGTCGTGGTTCTCGGACATGACCCCATGATTGCCCATCCCCGCCCGCCCACGACAAGGGGTTTCCACATCACGATGTGGCAATTCCGCATCGTGAGAAGCGCCGCCTCCGCGGTGGGTCAGAACCGACGCCGCTTCCGGGCCCGCCGCACCAGCGCCGCCGTACCCACCAGCGCCACCGTCGCCCCGGCCGCCCCCAGACTCGTCGCCGCCTCCTTGCCCCCCAGCCGGCGCCCCGCCACCGCGTGCTTGCCCGACACCTGCGCCAGCAGCTCCGCCAGCACCTGCTCGTTGGTGAACCCCGGACGCCAACCCGCCTCGTGCAGCCGGCTGCCCGACACCACCCACGGATACATCGTGTACGCCAGATCCCCCGCCGGAGCCGGAGTCAGCCCCAGCCGGTGCAACCGCGCCGCCGTCCCCAACGCCAACGACGCCGGCAACTCCATCCGCCGGATGCCCGACAGCCGCTCCACGTCCTCCTGCTCCAGCCAGCCGTCACAGCCGACCGTCACCTCGCCCTCGACCAGGCCCAGCGCCGCGTACTCCAACGCCCCCGCCAGATCGTCCACGTGGCAGAACTGCCAGCACGGGCGCGAACCCGCCACCACCAGCAGCCGCGGCGCCTCGAAGTGCCGGGTCAGCACCGTGTCCACCCCCGGCCCCACCACCACCGCCGGGCGCAGCACCGTCACCTGCAGCCCCGGATGGGCCCGCGGCGCCCGTCTCGCCAACCGCTCGATCTCCAGCAGGTCCCCGACCAGCGAGGCCTCCTCGGTCGCCCGCAGCTCCGAGTCCTCCGCCAGCGGCACCTCGTTGTCCGCCAGCGCCCCGTAGACCATCGCCGACGTGCACAGCACCACCCGGTGCACCCCCGCCGCCGCGGCCGCCGTCAGCACCGTCTGCGCGCCCCGCACGTTGTACGCGCTGCGCGCCCGCGGATCCGACTCCATCCCGAAGTCCATCGCCAGGTGCACCACCACGTCCACCCCGGCCAGCCGCTCCGCGACCGCGGGGTCCCGCACGTCCAGCACCCGCCACTGCACCCCCGGCACGTCACCGCGCCGATCGTCCACCGCCAGCACCCGGCGCACGTGCGGCGAGGCCACCAGCCGGGCCGCGACCCGCTCGCCCAGCACACCCGCGGCACCGGTCACCGCCACGGTCAGCGGCCGCCCGCCGTAGGCTGGAGGCGGCGACGCCGTGGTGTCCGGGGCGTCCTCTCCTCCGGTCAGCCCAGAGCGAACGTCCGAAGGCGGGGAACTCACCGGCCATCCTCCACGGTTAGCTTATGTGCGTACGGACGTGTGTCACGTACGTCCATCCTGCCCGAGGCGAAGGCCCCGCGGTGCACCCGGCGCGGGCCTGCCGCACGGGAGCCGCGCACGAGTCCCCCACTGAGCCGGTGCCCCGGGCGGGCAGCACATCCCGCCACACCCGCATGACGGCCGACCGGATCGAGGACCCCGTGAGCGACCTTCCCTTCGGATTCGGCGTTCCGCCCGAGGAGCCCGAGGACGGCAAGGCCAAGCCCGACGACGCGCAGAAGAAGAAGGACCAGGGCCCCACCGAGCCCGCCGCCGGCGGCCAGCAGCCGTTCGGCTTCGGCACCGGAAACCCCTTCGGCGCCCTCTTCGGCATGCCCGGCATGCCCGGCACCCCGGGCGCCCCCGGCGGCGCCGACAACCCCTTCGCCGCGATGTTCGGCGGCCTCGGCCCGAACGACCTGGGCGCCGCCTTCCAGCAGCTCGGCCAGATGCTCTCCTTCGAGGGCGGCCCCGTGAACTGGGACCTCGCCACCAACATCGCCCGCCAGACCGTCATCGCCGAACCCGCCGAAGGCAAGACCAAGGACCGATCGGTCAGCGCCGCCGAACGCTCCGCCGTCGCCGAAGCCGTCCGCCTCGCCGACCTGTGGCTCGACGGCTCCACCGAATTCCCCTCCGGCGCCGGCACCGCCGTCGCCTGGAGCCGCGCCGAATGGATCGAGGCCACCCTCCCGGTCTGGAAGGACCTCGTCGACCCCGTCGCCGAACGCGTCGGCACCGCCATGGGCGGCGTCCTGCCCGAGGAGATGCAGGCCATGGCCGGCCCCCTCATGGGCATGATGCGCTCCATGGGCGGCGCCATGTTCGGCACCCAGATCGGCCAGGCCCTCGGCGCCCTCGCCGCCGAGGTCGTCGGCTCCACCGACATCGGCCTGCCCCTCGCCCCCGCCGGCAAGGCCGCCCTGCTGCCGCAGAACGTCGCCGAATTCGGCGAGGGCCTCAACGTGCCCACCGACGAAGTCCGGCTCTACCTCGCGCTGCGCGAAGCCGCCCACCAGCGCCTCTTCGCCCACGTCCCGTGGCTGCGCGCCCACCTCCTCGGCGCCGTCGAGGCCTACGCCCGCGGCATCAAGGTCGACACCACGCGCATGGAGGAACTCGTCGGCCAGCTCGACCCGAGCAACCCCGAAGCCCTCCAGGACGCCCTCGCCGGCGGCCTCCTCCAGCCCGAGGACACCCCCGAGCAGAAGGCCGCCCTCGCCCGCCTGGAGACCGCGCTCGCCCTCGTCGAAGGCTGGGTCGACGCCGTCGTCCACGCCGCCGCCGCACCCCACCTGCCGCAGGCCGACGCCCTGCGCGAAACCGTCCGCCGCCGCCGCGCCGCCGGCGGACCCGCCGAACAGACCTTCGCCACCCTCGTCGGCCTCGAACTGCGCCCCCGCCGCCTGCGCGACGCCGCCCGGCTGTGGGCACTGCTCGCCGACGCCCGCGGCATCGAAGGCCGCGACGCCCTCTGGGAGCACCCCGACATGCTGCCCACCGCCGCCGACCTGGACGACCCCGACGCCTTCGTCCACCGCGGCAGCGGCGACCTCGAAGGCGGCATCGACTTCGACGCCCTCGACAAGCTGCTCGGCGAAGCCGCCGCCGGCAACACCGGAAAGCCCGACCTCACCAAGAACGACGACGGCGACACCGACGGAAAGGGCGAGCCCACCGCATGACGTCCACCCACCCGGACACCCCCGCCCTGCACGCCGACGCCGTCCGCACCCTGACCGACTGGCGCCCCGCCGAACAGGAACAGGACCAGCTGCGCCGCGACTACCTGGCGCACCTCGACGAGCAGCCCGAAGGCCTCTACCGCGCCTGCCTGCCCGCACACATCACCGCGAGCGCGGCCGTCGTCGACCCGGCGGCCGGACGGGTGCTGCTCACCCTGCACCCCAAGGTCGGCATGTGGCTGCAGATGGGCGGGCACTGCGAGCCCGGCGACCCCACCCTCGCCGCGGCCGCGCTGCGCGAGGCCGTCGAGGAGTCCGGCATCCCCGACCTCACGCTGCTGACGGCGGACGGCGTGCCCGTCCCCGCCAAGCTCGACCGGCACCAGGTCCGCTGCACCGGCAAGGACCGGCCGGAGAACACCCACCTGGACGTCCAGTACATCGCGCTGGCCCCGGCCGGCGCGCAGGCACTCATCAGCGAGGAATCGCTGGACCTGCGCTGGTTCGACTACGACCACCTGCCGGAGCTCACCGACCACTCGGTGCGCGACCTCGTCGCACGCGCCCGGCAGCTCACCGGCTGAAGCACGACGACAACGAGGGGCGCGGGCCCGTACGGCCCGCGCCCCTCGCCCGTCCCTCCCCCGATCCCACCGCTCAGCCGCAGGAACCCGCCGGATCCACCCCGGGCCCCTCGCTCCGGGCCCCCGGAATGTGCGGCAGACGGGCCGCCGACACCACACCCTCCAGATAGCCGCGCGCCCGCTCCGTCCGGGGATAGGCCTCCAGCAGCGCCCAGAACGCCGGCCCGTGGTCCGGCACCAGCAGGTGCGCCAGCTCGTGCAGCAGCACGTAGTCCAGGACGTACTCCGGCATCCCCTGGAGCCGGTGCGACAGACGGATCGTCCCCTCGGCGGGGGTGCACGAGCCCCAACGCGAGTTCTGGTTGGTCACCCAGCGGACCTGCACCGGCTGGGCCCGGCCGCCCAGATAGGCCGCCGACAGGTCACGGGCCCGGGCCATCAGGGCGTCGTCACCCAGAACCCGCCGCTTCTCCTGGGCCGCGAGCTTCTCCAGCATCTGCGCCACCCAGCGCTGCTCCTCGGCGTGCGACATCCGCGCCGGAATCAGCACCACCGTGCGGTCACCCTCCCGGTACGCCGACACCGTCCGGCTGCGGCGGGCACTGCGGCGCACCTCGACCCGGCTTCGGTCGTGCGGCTCGGCGGGCCCGGCCCCCGTCTGCTGCTCCTGGTCCGGGCGCCCGCGCGTGCTCGGCGCCGCCACTTGCGACCCGGACGCTGCACGGGCACGCCGACGCGACGCCGATGGATGGGAGTCCCGCTCGGCTGCCATGCCACACGACGTTACCCGCTACCACCGACAGAAGTCCGGTGCCCAGGCCGAAATCTTTCATGGAGTGATCGGGAACGAAAGGTCGACAGCGGGTGTCCGGAAATCGACGCCCGGGGGGATCGCCAGTTATCCACAGGGCCTGCGAACAGATCATGTGATCATGACTCTGGGCCTGTGGATAACTTTCCGCACGACGTCGGCCCGATGGTGTTAGCTGCGATCAGCCGTCCGGAAACGATCGGAAGGAAGATCGCCGTGCGCCTTGCCCTGAAGCCCGCCCTGTCCCGCAGCTGGCGGGACTCCGAGACCCTGCAGTTCGGCACCGTCACCCGCTTCGCCGGCGTGCTCGGCAACGCCGACAAGACACTCTGCGCCTTCCTCGCGCTGCTCGACGGCACGCGCGACCGACCGATACTCCTGGACGCCGGCGAACGCATCGGCCTCGGCCGCGAACCCGCCGCCGCCCTCCTCACCGAACTCGAGGAGACCGGGCTGCTGGACGACGCGGAAGCATCCGGCAACGCGCTCGAACGCTTCCCGAAGGCACACCGGGACCAACTCGGGCCGGACCTCGCCTCGCTCTCCCTCGTCCACTCCAGCCCCGGCGCCGCGCCGACCGTCCTGGCCCGCCGGGCCGACCTGCGGATCGAGGTCCGCGGCGCGGGACGGGTCGGCGCCGCCGTGGCGGCGGTGCTCGCCGCCGGCGGCGCCGGAACGGTCACCGTGGCGGACGGCGGGCGGGTGCTCCCCGGCGACTGCTCCCCCGCGGGCATCCCCGCCAAGGACGTCGGCCGGCTGCGCTCCACGGTCGCCCGGGAGGCGGTGCAACGGGCCTCGGCCCGGCCACTGCTGCCCGCCCCGCGCCGAAAATCCGGCGAGGCACCGCCCGACTTCGTGGTGCTCGCGCCACGGGACGGCAGCGCCGCCTTCGCGGGCGGGACGTACGAGGCCCGACTGCTGTTGCGGGCCGGCGTGCCGCACCTGTACGTGGGCGTCGTCGAGGAGTTCGGCATCATCGGGCCGCTGGTGATCCCCCGGATGTCGGCATGCGGGCACTGCCTGGTGCTGCGCCGCGAGGACGAGGACGCCGCCTGGCCGCGGGTCCTGGCCCAGCTGGCCCAGAACGGGCCCGGCCGGGCCCGCACCCCGGCCTGCGACACGGCCCTGGCGACGGCCGTCGCCGGCCTCGCGGCGCTCCACGTCCAGGTCTACCTGGACGGCGGGCGGCCGCCGAGCGTCGACGGCTGGTGCGAGGTGTCGGCCGGCGACGGCATGCCACGGCGGCTGCGGCTGCGCGGACACCCGGACTGCGGCTGCCTGTGGCAGCCGCTGCCCCCGGGCTAGAGGAGACGAGGAGGAGAAGGCACGAACGACGACGGGCGCGGTCCCGGCGGCTGCACGGCTCGGCAGCCACCGGACCGCCCCACGGCACCACGGGCACGCCCCGGCCGGACGAGCCGATGGCCGGGCCAGCCCGAGGTCCGATCGCCCCCACGGGGCCGGAGGCCGGGTGCGCCGCCGGAGGGCAGAAGCACGCCCTCACGGCCCGCGCCCTGCCAAGGGCAGGGCGCGGGCCGGCGATGAACCGGGGAGGCACGCCGGGGAGACACGCCGGGGAGCCGCCACACAAGGTACGAGGCGGGCGCCAGGAACGAGCGCGAGCGGTGGGTGGGTGGGTAGGCGGCGTGGCGGCGGGTGGTGGG
>NZ_JZKH01000102.1 GCF_000961885.1 Streptomyces rubellomurinus | reverse complement strand
GCTGCGGGCGCCGCCGGGACGCCCCGGCCCGGCCGCCGCGCGCCGCACGCCCGGCGGCCGTACCGCCGCCGTCCGCGGACCCCGCCGCCCCGGCCGCCCGGGAGCGCTGCGCGGGGACGGCGGCGTCCTCCGTGCGCGGTCCCGCGTCCTGGTACGGCGTTCTCGCCCGCTGACCGGCCATGCGCACTTCCCTCGATCGTTTTCGGCCGCGGTGGCCGGTTTCCCGCCACCGCGAATGCCGGGACACGGTCCGTCCTGGTGGCGGTTCCCCATCTCCACAGACCGGTAGATATCGGGCTGGAGCATACAAACCCATCCCGGCAAAGTCACCCGTGGTCTCCCGGTGGCGACGGACCGTCCGGGAGGCCGTCGTTAGGATGACCATGATCCCCGCCACGTCGGCACACCATCAGGAACGCGACAGAGGAGCAGAGCGTCACCATGTTTGAGAGTCTGAAGAACCTCGCGGACAAGGCCACCGACCTCGCCCGCGAGCACAGCGATGTGCTCGGGCAGGGTCTGGAGAAGGTCGGCGACGTGATCGACGGCCAGACGGACGGCAAGTACAGCGGGCACATCGACACCGGCGTCGAGAAGGCGAAGGACTTCCTGCGCAACCTCGACGGCGCCGAGAAGCCCGCCGAGAAGCCGACCGAATAGGCACTGCGGGGCGCGTTCGACCGTACGACGGTCGAACGGGAGAACGGCGAACCGGGGAGGGGCGACAGCGGTGAGCGAGGAGCAGCGGGGGCCGCGCTGGGGCCGCTGGGTGGCGGTGGGGCTGCTGGCCGCGGCCGGCTGGGGCATCGTCCACAGCGGCGGCCACCTCCCCGACCCGCCCGCGGCGGGCCCCACCCCGACGCCGTCCGTCGCCTCCGCCGCGGCGGGGGCGACGCCGTCCCCCTCGGCCACCAAGCCGGGCAGCGGCGGGCGCTACGACCCCGCCGACTACGCGGAGCCCGTCCGCCGGTACGCCGCCGAGGCCGGGGTCGACCCGCAGCTGGTGATGGCGATCCTCTACAACGAGTCGTACAAGCCGCACGACCCGGACCTCGAACGGGCCTGGCAGCGCAGCAAGCCGGACGCCTCCTTCGGCATCGCCAACATGCACCGGGCCGCCTTCGACGACACCAAACCGGGCCGCCCGTTCGCGGCCCGCCGGTGGGAGGAACTGCCGGACGACCGGGACCTCGCCGTGCAGGCCGCCTCCTGGCACCTCCACGACCTGGCCGCGCAGCTGCCGGCCCACCCCTCCGCGCCGCTCACCCGGAACGAACTGCTCGCCCTGGGCTACAACGCCGGCGCGGGCAACATGCTGGCCTTCGCCCGGGGCGTCAAGATCGGGCCGCAGGCTCAGTCGTACCTGGACCGGCTGCGGGACAACTGGGAGAAGTCCGGCGCGGCGGTGAAGTAGCCCGCGGGCTCCCGCCACCCTCCTCCGGCCGTCCGGCCGCCGGTCAGGGGCGGGCGTGGCGGCGCAGCCACAGGCCGGTGGCGACGAGGAGGACGGCCGCGGCGGCGGTGCCGATGGCGGCCCAGGTGGTGGCGTCGTCGGTGGTCTCGTGGACGGGCCGGCTGCCGGGGGCGGCCAGGGGGGCCGCCGTGGACCGCGGCACGGTCTGCGCCGGATCGCCGCCCCCACCCGGGGAACCGCCCGAGAAGCCGTCCGAGGAACCGTCCGACGAGCCGCCCGTCGACCCGCCTGACGAATCGCCTGACGAACCGCCCGAGGCGCCGCTCGCCGCCAGTTCGCCGTTCGCCGCCGGGTCCACGTCGAGGTCGCGCTCGTCGTGCCCCGGGGCCGGGGAGGTACAGGCGACGCTCACCCGCCAGTGCCCGGCGGGCAGGCTCTCGCGGGTGGCGTACGCGCCGGGCTGGTCCGGGACGGAGACCAGGCGCCAGGGACCGGCGGTGCGGCCGTCCGAGGCGGCCGCGGCGACCGTACCGGTGAAGCCCTCGGTGACCGGGTCGTGGTCGTCCGCCCAGGTGGCGAGCGTGCGGACGTGGCCGCCGGGCGTGCCGGAGAGTTCGAGTCGGACGGTTCCGCCGTGGGCCGCGGCCGGGGCCGCGCTGGGCAGGGCGGCCGCCGTGGCGAGGGCGAGGGCGGCGGACAGCTTGCGGGTACGCATGGCGGGCATTCCTCGTCGGGTGGGGGACGGTGCGCGGGAGCGTCGGGGCGGCGGGGAGGGCGGGGCGCCGGGGGTTGGGCGGTGCTCGTCCAGGAGAGCGGCGGGGGCGCCCGAGGATAACGGAAACGGTCCGCGGAGTTACCCGGAGACGTCCGGAAGATGTCACGGAGGTGTCGCGGAGGTTTGCGGCGGGCTCGGCGCACGGCCGCCACGGGGGCGCCGTGACCGGACACCGGCCCGGAACGCGAAGGTGCCGGGGAGCGCATTCGGGGGGTGTGCGCTCCCCGGCAGGGGGTGGCGATGGCCACCCGGCCGGAGTCCCGGGGCGGCGGCTCCGGCTGTCGTGTCCGGAATGCTAGACCTCCCGGCGGGCTCTGACCAGAGCCGCGGCGAGATGGATGCGGATCCCGAACGCGCCGACCCGGAAAGGCTGTTGACGTGACGTCAGCAAGCCGTACCGGTCAGGCCGCGATCCGGACGCCCGGGTGCGTCGCCGGCGGCCGGCCGCCGGCGACGCACCCGCCGTGCAGTCTGCCGAGCCCCGCGGCCAGCACGGCCGGGTCCCCGGCGAGCCAGAGCCGCAGCGCGGCGGAGAACGCGCCGCTGGGCGCGGCGGCGGCGGGCCCGCCGGTGCGGCCGAGCCGCTCGGCGAGCAGCGGCAGCAGGTCGGCGACGGACGCGGGCAGCCACAGGGTGACGGCGCAGGGCGCGGGCCGGGCCAGGACGCGCTGCAGCGGCAGCAGCGAGCCGTCGTCGTGCAGCGCGGGGACGACCTCCAGCAGGCCGTCCACCGCCACCTCGGAGACGTCGCCGCCGTGGGCGCGCGCGAGGTCCCGCAGCAGCGCCCGCTCGGCGGCGGTGATCCGGACGGTCAGCATGACGTCGTCGCAGTCCATGGTCCCGTTCCTCTGTCTCGGCGTGGGGCCCGGTGGGGGGCGTTCGGCGGGGGCGTTCGGTGCGGTGGATCAGCGGGGTGCCGAGGTGATCCCTGCCCCACAAGTGGCGTCCGCTACCGGCGTTATCAGGCCGTAATGCCCGCCGTGGTGCCGGTGGAGCACCCGGGCGCGGCCGTCGTCGGGGTCGGTGCGGCGGACGAACGGGCGGCCGCCGAGCCGGCGCGCGGCCCCGGCCGGGTCGGGCGCCCCGGCGAGGTGGGGCGGGCCGGCCGGTGGCGCGGACGGGTCATCAGGTTCCTCCTTCTCCGATACACCATGCTGGCCCTCGCACGGCCGTGCGGCGAGGGCCGAAAGACCCTGCCCCCGGCCCCGGGCGCGGGCCCCGCGCGCGGGTGTCGGCGCAGGTCAGCGCGACGGTCCGAGCCCGGCCGGCGCGGCCCCGGGCGATCGACCGTTGGAGTGATCCACCGTGGTACCGCGCAACGACCTCGGAACCGGCGCGTTTGCCATGGCGTGCGCCCTCCAGGCAGGACGCACGCGGGGTCCGAGCCGGTCGACCCCGCCCTCCGACCGGCGCCGGCGCCGCCCCCAGCACCGCCCGCACCGGTCCATCTCCCGAGAGGTAGTGTCATGTCCCTGCAGACCGAGACCGAGACCCCACGCCACTGTCCACGGCCGGGAATCGTCCCTCCGAGAACCGCCCCGCCCGCCGCCGGCAGGCCCGCCCTCCCCGCGCTCGCCCCCGGCGCGCTGCCCGGCCTCGGCCACGCCGCCGCGCTGCTGCGCGACCCGCTCGGCTTCCTCGGCTCACTCGCCCCGCACGGCGGCGTGGTCCGCATCCGGCTCGGCCCGCGCAGCGTCTGCGTGGTCACCGACGCCCGGCTCGTCCACACCCTGCTGGTCGCGCTGGCCCACGACTGCCCGCGCGGCGCCGTCCAGGACACCCTCAAGACCGCCTTCGGCGACGGCCTGCTGATGTCCGAGGGCCGGGCCCACCGCGACCGCCGCCGGATCGTCCAGCCCGCCTTCGGGCCGGACCGGATGGCCGGCTACCTGGCCGTGATGCACCAGGTCACCGAGGAGCGGGCCGGACGCTGGCGCCCCGGCCAAGTCCTCGACGTCGCCCGGGAGATGAACCACCTGGCGCTCGAAATCGTCACCCGCTCGCTGTTCGACGCCCGGCTCAGCGAGGACGCCGCCCTCGCCTTCCACCGCGCGCTGCCGGACCTGGTGAAGGGCCAGATCGTCCAGTCCCTCTACCCCCACCCGGCGCTCGGCCGGCTGCCGCTGCCCGTCAACCGGCGCTTCGACGCCGCCGTCCGGGCCCTCAACCAGGTCGTCGACCAGGCCGTCAACGGGCGCGGGCCGGGCGACCCGGCGCCCGGCACCCTGCCCGCCCTGCTCCGCGCCGCCACCGACCCGGCCACCGGACGCCCGCTCACCGAGGCCGACGTCCGCTCCGAGGCGATCACCATGTTCGGCGCCGGCACCGAGACCGTCTCCACCACCCTGACCTGGCTGCTCGACGAACTCCTGCGCCACCCCGAGGTCGAGGCCCGGATCCTCGCCGAACTCGACCGGCACCTGCCCGCCGGCACCGCCCCCACCCCCGAGGCGCTGGCCCGGCTGACGTACACCCGCGCCGTCGCCCAGGAGGTGCTGCGGCTGCACGCGCCGAACGCCTTCCTGATGCGCACCGCCGAGGTGCCCGTCGACCTCGGCCCGTACCGCATCCCGGCGGGCACCGAGCTGCTGTACAGCCTCACCGCCCTGCACCGCGACCCCGAGCGCTACCCCGACCCGCTGGCCTTCCGCCCCGAGCGCTGGCAGGACGCCCCCGGCGGCGTGGGGCGGCCGTCCTTCCTGCCGTTCGGCGCCGGAAAGCACAAGTGCGTCGGGGAGGCCTTCGCCTGGGCCGAGCTGACGGTCGCGGCCGCCGCCATCCTGCGCCGCTGGCGCCCGGTGGCGGTGCCCGGGGCGCGAGCCCGGGAGGTGGTCTGGACCACCGTCCAGGCGCAGGGGCTGCGGGTACGGCTGGCGCCGCGCGCGGCAGCCCGGCCGGGCGAGGGCGGCGGCCCGGTGGCCGCGGGCCCGCTCGCCACCGCCGTCCCGGCCGCCCGGGCCACGCCCGACCCGGTCGCCGCCCCCGCCCCCGTCCCCGTCCCGCCGGCCTTCGCCACGCCGCCCCCCGCCGCGCCGCGACCGGCCGCGGAGCTGGCGCGCGCCGCCGACCGGCACGCCGACTGGGTGCTCCGGCACGGCCTGCTCACCCCGGCCGAGCTGCCCGGCTACCGGGCATACGCGCTGCACGAGCTGATCGGCCACGCCTACCCGCGCGCCCGGGGCACCGAGCTCGACCTGCTGGTGGACGTGCTCGGCTGGTTCACCATTCTCGACGACCGCTTCGACGGCCCGCCCGGACGCCGCCCGGCCGAGGCGCGCGCCCTCGTCGACCCGCTGCTCGCCGTCCTGCGGCGCGAGACCGACCGGGGCGAAGCCGCACGGGATGGAACGGCGCGGGACGAGACGGGCGACTGGGGTGGGGCCGACGACGGGGGCGAGGCCGACGCCGCCGGCCGCTCCCCGCTGCTCGCCGCCTGGCAGGAGCTGTGGCACCGGCAGACCGCCGCCGCGACCCCCGCCTGGCGGGCCCGCGCCGCCCGCGACTGGCAGGCCTGCCTGGCCACCTTCCCCGCCGAGGCCGGGCACCGGGCCGGCGGCACCGTGCCGGCCCTCGGGCTCGCCGAGACCGTGCGACTGCGCCGCCACGGCAGCTGCCTCTACCCGTTCATGAACATACTGGAACGACTCCACGGCGCCGACGCCCCCGCCGCCCTCCACGCGGACCCCGCGCTGCACCGGCTGCGCGCCGCCACCGCCGACGCCGCCACGCTGATCAACGACCTCCACTCGCTGGAGCGCGAGGAGCGTCAGAGCGCACCCGCCTTCAACACCGTCCACACCGTGCAGCGGGCCCTCGGCTGCACCCGGCGGCGGGCGGTCCGGGCCGTCCGCGCCCGGGTCGCCCGGCTGCGCGAGGAGAGCGAGACGCTGCGCGCCGAGCTGGTGCGGCGGCACCCGGAGGGGCGCTGGTACCTCGACGGCACCCGGGAGCTGGTCGACGGCGTGCGGATCTGGTCCGCCACCACCCGCCGGTACCGCTGAGCCCCGAGGGCTACTTGCGGTCGCCGAGGGCGAAGAGCAGCAACACGAACCCGGCGAACAGGTGCGTGGCGAAGATGTAGATGCCCGCGCGGATCAGCATCTGCTTGCGGCGCGCCTTCTCCTCGTTCGTGCTGTCGGCGGCGCCACCGGGCCGGCTCGCGCCGTCGCCCCGGCTCGCGCCGCTGCTCTCGCTCGCGCTGCCGGTCGTGCTGTCGCTCATGGCGGGGGTTCTCCTCGGGTGGGTCTCGGTCGGCCGGTTCGTGCGCGGGCGCGGGCTCAGCGGGGCGACCGGCCGCCGGAGGCGCGCAGTTCGGAGAGCAGCGCGCCCTGGTCGGTGAGCAGGTCGGTCAGGATGCGGCGCGCGGCACGGAGCAGCTCGGCGACGTCCGGAGTGCTGAGCGCGTACACCACGGTGTTGCCCTCGCGGGTGGCGGTGACCAGCTGGGTGCGGCGCAGCACGGCGAGCTGCTGGGAGAGGTTGGACGGCTCGACCTCGATCTCCGCCAGCAGCTCGCGCACCGGGCGGGGCCCGTCCTGGAGCAGTTCCAGGACCCGGATGCGGACCGGGTGGCCGAGGGTGCGGAAGAAGTCCGCCTTCGCCTGGTACAGCGGGACCGGCATCGTCCGCATCTCTCCGTCTGGTTCGGGTTCGGTGGTCGTCCGGCCGGGCGGGTACCCGCCCCGGACTGTAGGCATCATCGCGACAGATGAAGATTTCTTCAAGTCGTCACAGCGCTCCGGAGCGACCCGGTCGGTGGAGGGTGACGGCCGGGCGGCGGACGCCGGCCGGCCACCGGCCCGGAGAATGCCGAGGGCCGGGCCCGGGAGTCTGCCAACTCGCGGGCCCGGCCGTCAGGGTGACGCGCCGTCAGCAGTTCACCGGCACGTCCGCGGTGACCGGACCCAAGACCGGCCAGACCGCCTCCAGCGCGAAGGTGGCGTGCACGACCGAGCCGCACGCGACGGTGGCGCTGATCCCGTCGACCCGCACGGTGCTGACCGTGAACACCGTCCGCCCGGACACCGAGCCGAGCGACGGGCCGCCGACCACCTCCGCCGACAGCCTGGTGATCAGCTCGCGCGGCGCCGGGGGCCAGGGCGTGTCCGGGGAGGGCGGGCCGGCCAGACCGATCTGCCCGTAGATCACGACGCTACCGCCGGTGACGTCGGCGCAGACCTTGGTGCCCAGACCGGCCTGGAGGCCGGAGTACCCGCAGGTGGTGACCGTGGCGGCGGCGGCCGCCCCCGGCTGGGCGAGTGCGGGTGCGGGGACGGCGAGCATGGCGGCGGCACCGGCGGCGCCGACCGCGAGTCGGGTGATGCGGTTCACGGCTTCTCCTTCAGGGGCGTCAGGGGTCGGTTCGAGGTGGTTCTCGACGTTCGACCGTCATCGACATGGCACATGTGACATTTCACAGGTGCCACGACCACGACTTTGCCATGCGATTCATCTGCCGCGACCCGGATTTGCCCTTCGAATCACCGACCCGACCAAAATCTGGCCTTCGATGACGCAAACCCGCCCCGGCGAGCGGCCGGCGCCGCCTCACTCCCCCAGGTCGGCCCGCAGGCGGTCGATCCGGTCGACGGCGGCGGCGAAGGCGCGGGGGTCGAGCCGGCCGGAGTCCAGGGCGGCCGCCAGGGCCTCGGCGGCCTCCGCGCCCTGCCGGGGGTCGCGGGCCGAGCAGAGCAGCAGGTCCATCCCGGCCCCGGCGGCGGCCACCGCGCGGTCACCCGTGCCGCCGTACGGGGCGAGGGCCCCGGCCTCCAGCGCGTCGGTGACGGTCACGCCGTCGAAGCCGAGGCGCTCGCGCAGCTCGCCCTGCACCACGGCGGGCGAGAGCCCGGCCGGGCGGTCCGGGTCGAGCGCCGGGTAGACGGCCCAGGAGGTCATCACCAACCGCACCCCCGCCGCGATGGCGGCCCGGTACGGCGCCTCGTGGCGATCGCGCAGCCGCTCCAGCGGGACGGGCAGGGTCACCGGGCGGGCGTCGGTGTTCTCGTCGCGGGCGGCCGCGCCGAGCCCCGGGAAGTGCTTGGCGGTCGCGGCGACACCGAGGTCCTGCTGGGCGGCGAGGAAGGCGGTGGCCAACTCGCCGACCCTGGAGGGGTCCTGGCCGTAGGAGCGCTCGTAGTGGTCGATGAAGTCGTCCGGGGCGTCGTAGACGTCGAGCACCGGCGCCAGGTTCACGTTGAGCCCGGCGTCGGCGAGCGTCCCGGCGGCGCCGGCGCCGGAGGCGACGGCCGCGGCGACCGGATCCGGCGCCAGGCCCGTACGGCGGGCGGACAGCTCGGGCGCGCCCGGCAGCCGACGCACCTTGCCGCCCTCCTGGTCGGTCATCAGCAGCAGCGCCCGGGGCTCCGGCGCCTCCGCCGCCGCCCGCTTCAAGTCCGCCACGGCCCGCGCGAGTTGTTCCGCGCTGCGGACGTTCTCGGCGAACAGGATCACCCCGGCCGCCCGGCCCTCCCGGATCGCGCCCAGCACCTCGGGCGGCGGAGTCGGCCCCGGGTACGAGAGCACGATCCGCCGCCCGGCGAGCGTGCGGGAGTCCGGGTGGTGGCCGGTCATCGCCGCACTCCTCTCACCGGGTGCCCTGCGCGGCACCGCCGCCGACCCGGCCGGCGCCGGACCGAGCGCGGCCCCCAGCACCAGGGCGGCCAGCCCGAGTTGAACCGCACGCCGGAACGGGACCATCACGCCTCCACGGGGGTGTTCGCCGGTCTTCGGCGTCCAGGGCGCGGCCAGCGTAGCCGGGCGGGCCCGCCGCCCGGCAGTACGCCGCGCGGCGCCCCGGCATAGGCTGGCCCGATGTTCGATCGTCTGGAACTCCGCGTGGTGACGGACCGCCGTTCCTCCCAGGTGCGCTTCCTCGTCAACGGCGAGGACGTCGTCGAGGAGTCGATCGGCCCCGGCACGGACGGCCGCGGCCCCTCCTCCGTGCTGCTCTTCCCGCCCGACGGCCCCTCCCCGCTGCGCGCCACCGAGGAGCCCCGCCGGGTGGTCCTGGGCGAGCCCGAGTGCACCGGCGGCTGCTGCGGCTACCTGTCCGCGGTGATCCGGCGGATCGCCGACGTCGTGCTCTGGTCGGACTGGGAGCTCCCCGCCGACGCGACCCGGCCGCTGGAGTACACCTTCGACGCCGCCCAGTACGAGGCCGAACTGACCCGCGCCGCCGCCTCCTGACCACAGCCCGCCGCGACCGGGTAGCCACCGAGGACGCACCCGGCTACGACGGCCGCCGGCCCGTGCGCCGGACCACGTCGCCCAGCAGGGCGATGCCTTCGGTGATGTCGCCCGGTGGGGTCGCCGCGTAGCCGAGGACCAGGCCGGGTGGGGAGGGCAGTCGGGCGTGCCAGGTCAGGGGGTGGGTCTTGACGCCGTGGGACAGGGCCGCTTCGGCCAGGTCCACGTCGGTGCGGGCGGGTTCCGGCGGGAGGGTGAGCATCAGGTGCAGTCCGGCGGCGGCGCCGTGGACGGTGGCGTGCGGGAGGTGGGTGCGGATCGCGGCGATCATGGCGTCCCGGCGGCGGCGGTGGCGGCGGCGCAGCAGCCGGAGGTGGCGTTCCAGTTCGCCGGATTCCATCAGCCGGGCGAGCACCAGTTGGGGCAGCGCCGGGTTGCCGAGGTCGGCGTAGCGCTTGGCCTCCAGCACGGCCTCGCGCAGCCGGGCGGGGACCAGCAGCCAGCCGGTGCGCAGGGCGGGGGCGAGCAGTTTGGAGATGCTGCCGAGGTAGCAGACCCGGTCGGGCAGGGTGGCGCGCAGGGCGGGCACCGGCGGGCGGTCGTAGCGGTGTTCGGCGTCGTAGTCGTCCTCCAGGACGAGGCCGCCGTCGGCCGCCCAGCCGAGCAGCTCGCGCCGCCGTTCGCCGCCGAGGACGACGCCGGTCGGGAACTGGTGGGCGGGGGTGACCAGGACGGCCGGGGCGCCGGTGGCGCGCAGCGCGTCGACCCGGATGCCCTCGGCGTCGACCGGGACGGGCGGCGCGGCGGCGAGCCAGTGGGCGAGGTGCTGCCGGGTGCCGAGGGAGCCAGGGTCCTCGACGGCGACCTCGGTGACGCCCTCCCGGGCGAGGGCTTGGCCGAGCAGGGCGAGGGCCTGGGCGGCGCCGGCGACGATCAGCACCTCGTCCGGGTCGGCGCGCACGCCCCGGTTGCGGGCCAGCCACTGGGCGACGGCCCGGCGCAGTGCGGGGGTGCCGCGCGGGTCGCCGTAGCCGAGGTCGGCGGCGGTGAGGCCGTCGAGGACGGCGCGTTCGGCGCGCAGCCAGGCGGTGCGGGGGAAGGCGGCGAGGTCGGGCAGGCCGGGGGTGAGGTCGATCCGGGCGGGGGCCGCGCGCAGGCGGTCGAAGAGCTCGGGGCCGGGGTCGGGGCGGAAGAGCTCGGCGGCGGGGCGAACGGGCGCCGGCCCTGCCGCGAGGGCGGGCGCCGGGGCGGCCGGCACGGCCGGGGCGACGACGACGGTGCCGCCCCGCCGCCGCCCGTCGACCTGCCCCTCCTCGGCGAGGCGCCGGTAGGCGTCGGTCACCACCCCACGGGAGACGCCGAGTTCGGCGGCGAGCACCCGGCTGGCGGGCAACCGGCTGCCGGCCGGGAGGCGTCCGTCCGCGACGGCCTCGCGCAGTCGGCGGGCGAGCCAGTCGGTGAGGCCGCCGGCCGGGGCCTCGGCGGGGTCGAGCTGGAGGAAGTCGGCGCCGGTCTCGGCGGGTTCGGAGCTGGCGGGGGCCGCGTCTTTGGACCTGTCGTATGCCGCGTCTTTGGACCTGTTCACCGGTCCATAGTGGCGCGAGGGTGGAGCCATGACCACGGAAACGGCAGGACCGAAGACCACCGAGCACGACCACCGCTACGTCCACGGCTACTCGGAGCGCGAGGCGCTGCGCCTGGGCGACCAGGCCGACACCCTCGCCCGGCTGCTGCACGCCGACACGGCCTACCCGGCGGGCAGCCGGGTGCTGGAGGCGGGCTGCGGGGTGGGGGCGCAGACGGTGCACCTGCTGGCCGGCAGCCCGGGGGTGCTGCTGACGGCGGCGGACCTGTCGGCGGACTCGCTGGCGCAGGCCCGCGCCCGGGTGGCGGCCGAGGCGCCCGGCGCGCAGGTGTCCTGGCACCACGGGGACTTGCACGAACTGCCCTTCCCGGACGGCTCGTTCGACCACGTCTTCGTGTGCTTCGTGCTGGAGCACCTGGCCGCCCCGGTGGCCGCCCTGGCGGCGCTGCGCCGGGTGCTGCGGCCGGGCGGGACGATCACGGTGATCGAGGGCGACCACGGCTCGGCGCTGTTCCACCCGGAGAGCCCGGCCGCCCACCGCGTGATCGGCCACCTGGTGCGGCTGCAGGCCGGGGCGGGCGGGGACGCCCTGATCGGGCGACGGCTGCACCCGCTGTTGACGGCGGCCGGTTTCGCGGAGCCGGTGGTCCGTCCGCGCACGGTCTACGCGGACGCGGGGCGCCCGGGCCTGGCGGAGGGCTTCACCCGGCGGACCTTCGTGGCGATGGTGGAGGCGGTACGGGCGGACGCGCTGGCGGCCGGACTGGCCACGGCGGAGGAGTTCGACCGGGGCGTGGCCGACCTGCGGCGCACGGCCGGGCCGGGCGGGACGTTCCACTACACCTTCTTCAAGGCGGTCGCGGTGAACCCGTGACCTGGGACCGTCCGGCCGCCGCCGTCAGGGCCGGCCCAGGCCGAGCTCCTCGTACCGCGCGGCGACCAGGTCCGAGCAGGCGGCCAGGCCGGGCACCGGCGCGGGCGAGGCGTCGCGGATCACCTTCATCGCCATGACGAAGCGGCGCAGGCGCAGGTTGTCGTCCACCTCGTCGCGGGCCTCGGCGGGCAGGGCGGTCCAGATCGGGTCTTCCATGGCGCCCATCCAAGGAGAGGTCCGTCCGGCCGGGCAACGGGTTTACCCGGCCGGACGGGATCGTGCCCGGGCACGATCCCGGGCCCGGTCCCGCTACCGCTCCGGCGGGCCGTTGACGTCGCCGAGGGCGGTGAGCATGGCGCGCATGCCGTCGACCAGGGCGGCGGCGCCGGCCTCGTCGAGCCCGGCGAGGAGGCGGCGCTCGGTCGCGAGGTGGTCGGGCAGGGCGCGTTCGATCAGGGCGTGGCCCTCGGGGGTGAGGGCGACCTCGCGGCTGCGGCCGTCCAGGTCGCTGCGGGTCCTGGTGACCAGTCCGCGGGCCTCCAGGCGGTCGAGGCGCTGGGTGATGGCGCCGGAGGTGACCATCGCGGACTGCATCAGGCCGGTGGGGGTGAGGCGGTAGGGCGGGCCGCTGCGCTTCAGCGTGGCGAGGACGTCGAAGGAGGGGGCGTCGAGGCCGTGCGCGGCGAAGGTCCGGTCGAGTTCGCCGGTCACCAGCCGGTGCAGGCGCTTGAGCCGGCCGAACACCTCCATCGGGGAGACGTCCAGGTCGGGGCACTCGGCACCCCACTGCGCGACGACGCGGTCCACATGATCTGTCACGGCACCAGGGTAGGCGACACCCGGAGTTTTCTTAGTGCTCAGGTAACCGTGAGCCACCACACAGGGGCAGTCCTGTGGAAAATGCCTTAGCGCTGAGATACATTGGCTTAGTGCTAAAACAACGCCTCGGTATCGTGCTGCTGACCGCCGTCGCCCCCGCGGTCTGGGGATCGACGTACCTCGTCACCACCGAGTACCTGCCACCGAACCGCCCGCTCCTCGCCGCCACCCTGCGCGCCCTGCCCGCCGGCCTGCTGCTGATCGCCCTCACCCGCCGCCTGCCCAAGGGCAGTTGGTGGTGGCGCTCGCTCGTGCTCGGCGCGCTCAACATCGGGATATTCCTCGCCCTGCTGTTCGTCGCCGCCTACCGCCTGCCCGGCGGGGTCGCGGCCACCGTGGGCGCCGTCCAGCCGCTGGTCACCGCCGGGCTCTCGGCCGCCCTGCTCGGCGACCGGCTCACCCTGCGCACGCTGCTCTCCGGGATCGCCGGCGTCGTGGGCGTCAGCCTGCTGGTCCTGCGGGCCAACGCCCAGCTCGACATGATCGGGGTGGCCGCCGCGTTCGGCGGCGCCGTGGTCATGGCCACCGGCGTGGTGCTCTCCAAGCGCTGGACCTCCCCCGCACCGGTGCTCGCCACCACCGGCTGGCAGCTCACCGCCGGCGGACTGATGCTCGTACCCGTCACCCTGGTCGTCGAGGGCCCGCCGCCCTCCCACCTGACCGGCCAGAACCTGCTCGGCTACGCCTACCTCGGCCTGATCGGCGCCGCGGTCGCCTACGCCCTCTGGTTCCGCGGCCTGCGCGCCCTGCCGCCGACCTCGGTCTCCTTCCTCTCGCTGCTCAGCCCGGTGGTCGCCACCACGCTCGGCTGGCTGGCGCTCGGGCAGGACCTCTCGCCGCTGCAGGCGCTCGGCGCGCTGATCGTGCTCGGCTCGCTGATCGCGGCCCAGACCCAACGGCCCCGCGCCGCAGCCGCGCCCCCGCCCGCACCGGAACCCGCGGGACCCGTACCGGGACTCGCACCCGCGCCCGGCGCCGCGGACGCGCCGCAGCCCGTCCGCGAAGGCGCCTGAGCCCCCACCGCACCGCCACCTGCCCGCATCACCTCCTGCCCGCACCACCACCCCTGACACAAGGAGCACACCCATGCGCATCACCGTCTTCGGCGCCACCGGCAGCGTCGGCAGCCGCGTCGTCACCGAGGCCCTGTCCCGCGGCCACGAGGTCACCGCCGTCGTACGGGACCGGGCCAAGCCGCACGGCCTGCCGGCGGCCGTCGCGATCGCCGTGGGCGACGCCCGTGACCCGGAGGCCGTCTCCCGGGCCGCCGCCGGGCAGGACCTGGTGATCACCGCGACCCGGCCGGCGCCCGGCAGCGAGCACGAACTGCCCGCCGCCACCCGCGGCCTGCTGGCCGGCCTCGCCGGGACGGGCGTGCGGCTGCTCGCCGTGGGCGGCGCGGGCAGCCTGACCGTCCCCGGCGCCGGCGGCATGACCGTCGCCGAGGACCCCGGCTTCCCGGCCGACATCCGGCCGATCGCGCTGGCCTGCGGCGAGCAACTCGACCTCTACCGCGCCGACTCCGAGGTCGACTGGACGTACCTGAGCCCCGCCGCGCTGCTGGAGCCCGGCGAGCGCACCGGCCGGTTCCGGATCGGCCGGGACGAACTGCTCGTCGACGAGGACGGGAACTCCGCGATCTCCATGGAGGACCTGGCCGTCGCCCTCCTCGACGAGGCCGAGCGACCCGCGCACCGCCGTGCCCGCTTCACCGCCGCGTACTGAACCCGGCGCCGGCCGGCCGGAACCCGCCCTGGGCCGCCACCCACCGGGTCCCCACCGGCCGCCCCGGCGTGCGCACCCGGAGGGGGTGTACCCAGCACCACCCCCAAGAGGGGCGCGTGCTTGATCGACCGTCAGGACCGCTCCGGGAAGGATCGTTCCCGTGAACACCACAGCATCCCGCGGCCGGCGCGCCGCCCTGGCCGTCGCCGCCGCCGTCCTCGCCGGCCTCGCCGCGCCCGCCACCGCCCACGCCGACAGCCGCGACCAGGGCCGCGACCCCGGCGACGCCCGGCCGGTGCCGGCCCGCTACACCGCGCAGACGCTGAACTGGCACCCCTGCGCCACGCAGCCGACCCTTGAGTGCGCCACCATGGCCGTCCCGCGGGACTGGCAGCACCCCGACGCGGGGGCCGACCTGAGCATCGCCGTCTCCCGGCACCGCGCCACCGACCCGGCCAAGCGCAAGGGCGCCCTGATGATCGCCGCGGGCGGCCCCGGAGCCCAGAACGGTCAGACGCGCCCGGCCGGCCTGGCCGCCAAGGCGCCCGCCGTCGCCGCCGCCTACGACATCGTCGGCTTCGACCAGCGCGGCACCGGCGAGAGCACCAGGGCGGTGTGCCAGACCCCGGCGGAGTTCCAGGAGTTCCTGGCCGGCGACTACCGCGACCGGTCCCCCGAGGCGATCGACCGGGTCATCGCCAACTCGCGCAAGCTCGCCGACAGTTGCCGGAAGAACAGCGGCGACCTGCTGCCCTTCCTGAACACCGGGCAGGCCGCGCACGACATCGACCTGTTCCGTACCCTGCTCGGCGAGCGCAAGCTCAGCTACGACGGCCCGTCCTACGCCTCGATGCTCGGCGCCTACTACGGCGCCCTCTTCCCGCACCGGGTCGACCGGATGGTGCTGGACAGCAACATCGGCTTCGAGGGCACCTGGGAGCGCTTCGAACTCGGCCAGCCGATGAGCTTCCAGCGTCGCTTCGACGAGGACTTCGTGCCCTGGCTGGCCGCCCGCGACGCCACCTACCACTGGGGCTCGACGGCCGAGCAGGTCCAGGCGCACTGGGAGCGGGTCCGCGCCGCGCTGCACGACCGACCCATCGTGGACGGCCCGTTGACGATCGCCCCGAACCAGCTGGACAACGGCGCGATCAACGTGATCTACGAGGCCGAGAACTTCCCCTACCTGGCGGAGGCACTGACCGCCGTCGACGACTGGCGGACCGCCACCCCGGCGGCCAAGGCGGTGGCCGGGAAGGTCTTCGGCCAGTACCTCAGCCCCGAGTTCCTGGCCGAGTACTTCTCGGTGACCTGCTCCGACACCCCGTGGACCCGGGACATGGACACCTGGGTCGAGCGCGGCGCCGAACTGACCGCCCGCTACCCGCTGGTGGGGGCGCGCACCCTCGCGTTCAGCGCGGTCTGCGCCGCCTGGCCGACCGACCCGGCACCCAAGGTGAAGATCACCGGCGCCCACCTGCCGACCACCCTGATGCTCAACTCGGTGCACGACCCCGCCACGTACTACGAGGCCGCCCTCGGGGCGCACCGCGCGCTGCGCGGCTCCCGGCTGGTCACCGTCACCGGCAACGGCGACCACGGCCAGTACCCGACGGCCAACACCTGCGTCACCGACGTGGTCGAGCAGTACCTGCTGGCCGACCGCGCCCCCGAGCACGACCTCACCTGCCCCGCCCCGCAGGCGGGTTGGCCGGAGAGGACCTAGTCCGTCCGCTTCGGCGCGCGGAGCCGGGTGCGCAGCCAGGCGAAGGCGGCGGCCAGCCCGGCGAAGCCGCCGACCGCCAGCTTGATCCCGCCCTTGGCGACCAGCACGCCGACCAGCGGGACGCTCCACCCCAACCAGCTGACGAAAGCCAGCATCACCGCGGCCCCGCACACGGCGGCCAGGACGGTGACGACGACGGCGGCGGGCCGCGACAACTCGCGTGCGCCGCCGCCGTCTTCCGCCGCTTCGGGCGCGTTCCCGCTCATCTGGTTCGTATCCCCATCGACCATGGGTGCGATGGTACGGCCTCCGGGGCGCGGGGCGCCCGTCCGCTCCTCAGCGGCAGGAGAGGTGGGTGTCCCCCGTGTGCTCGCCGGTCTCCTCGTCGGGGAAGCTGACGGCCAGCGTGACGCGGTACTCGTGGACGTCCTCCCGGTGGCCGGGGACGCGGGCCCAGGCCAGGGAGTGCACCTCGGCCTCGGGGGCCTGCCGGCACCAGGCGGCCGCCTCCTCCAGCGCGCGGGCGGCCGAACGCCCGGTGCACACCACGGCGGTGTACGCGGCGACGGAGACGTCCCCGCCGCCCCGACAGATCCGCGAGACCGCCCGGACGGCCGCAGCGGCCTGGGTCAGGTCCCGGGCCAGATCGTCCACGACCCGGGGAGGCGCCGGCAGGACGACAGCCCCCTCCGCCACGGTCTCCGGCAGGTTCGCACTCACGGTCCGGTCCTCCATCCGCATCGTCATCGGGCCTCAGCTTGCCGGGCACCGGGTGCTGGCATGCCCACTTTCACCGGAACGTCACCCGTCCAGGGGCGAGTTGGGGCCGCCCCCTGGCGCCGGGGCCGCCGTTTTGCTAGGGACGGCCGGCGGGGCGGCGGGCATCCGGGCAGGTCACGCCGCCGGCGGCGGGCGCCGCCGGGGAGCCCGGAACGACGCGCACGTACCACCTCCGCGCCCCGGGCCGCCCTCCCGCCCACCGGAGCGCCCGGCCCACCGCCCTTGCGCCCCCGGCCAACTAACGCTCTCTTGACGGGACATGGGAAAAACTGGGCCGCGCACCCCGGCCACCGCGCCGGAAGTTCACCGCGGGCGCTCCGCCGCTGTCGGATGGTCGTGATACTAATCATCCGGCGGAGGGTGCCGGCTGCCCGCGGCCCGGCACGATGACGACGGCTCGACCGTTCCGGAGAGGACCGGGCGGGCAACGGGGAGGGGCATCACATGGCGGCGAAGTTCGGCAGTCTCGGCAGCGCCGGAGGCGGGCGCAAGGTCAGGCTCGGCAAGCGGGTCACCGGTACGGCCGCGGCCTTCACCGCGCTGGCCGCACTGACCGGCTCCCAGGTGACGGGCCTGGGGCTGGCCCCGGTCGCGGCGGCCGACTCCTCCACGGCCGCCCCCGCCCCGGGCGACTTCCCGGGCTCCACGACCCCCGGCAACGGCACCCGCGTCCCGGCGGACGGCGGAGGCACCGTCCAACTGCCGCAGCCGCCCGGCACCCTGCCCGCGCTGCCCGGCCTGCCCGGGGCGCCCGTGGCCGGGCCGTTCACCGCCACCGGGGCCTCGCTGCCCGCCACCGTGTTCGCCGCCTACCGCCAGGCCGAGGCCTCGCTGGCGCAGCGCTCGCCCGGCTGCCACCTGCCGTGGCAGCTGCTGGCCGCGATCGGCCAGGTCGAGTCCGGGCAGGCGAACGGCGGCCGGGTGGACGCCGCGGGCACCACCCTGACCCCGATCCTCGGCCCGGTGCTGGACGGCAACGGCTTCGCCGCGATACCCGACACCGACGGCGGCCGCTACGACGGCGATGCCCGCTGGGACCGCGCGGTCGGGCCGATGCAGTTCATCCCGTCCACCTGGGAGACCTGGGGCGTGGACACCACCGGCAAGGGCAAGGCCGACCCGAACAACATCTTCGACGCCGCCGAGGCGGCCGGCCGCTACCTGTGCGCGGGCGGGCGCGACCTCTCCGACCCGGCACAGCTCGACCGGGCGATCCTCAGCTACAACAACTCGGCCGAGTACCTGCGCACCGTCAAAAACTGGATGGCCCACTTCGGCAGCGGCACGGTCAGCACCGTCCCGGACGGCACGGGCTCCGCCCCGGCCCCGCTGCCCTCCCCGTTCGCCCGGCCCGCCGGCAGCGGCACCGGCTCGGACGGCGGCACCACGGGCGCGGCGCCGGCACCGCAGCCCACCGCCTCCGCCACCCCGAGCCCGACGCCGACCGCAGCGCCCTCGCCCTCCGCCCAGCCGACCACCACGCCCACGCCCAGCACCACGCCGACGCCGTCCGGTTCGCCCTCGCCGTCCACCAGCACCTCGGCCACCCCGAGCGGCAGCCCGTCGCCGAGCGCCACGGCGACCACGACGCCCTCGGGCACCCCGAGCACGCCCACCGGCTGCCCGAGCCCGACCGCCACGCCCAGCGCCACCGCCACGCCCACCACGACGACCAGCCCGAGCGCGACGCCCAGCGGCACGCCGTCCGCCACCGCGTCCGCCACGCCCGGCGGCACCCCGAGCACGCCCACCGGCTGCCCGAGCCCGACCGCCACGGCCACGCCCTCCGCCACCGCCACGCCCACCACGACGACCAGCCCGAGCGCGGCGGCGAGCGGCACGCCCAGCGCGTCGCTCTCGCCCTCGGCCACGCCGACGAAGTGAGCTGAGCACCGCCGCACGGACGGCGAAGGGCCCGGACCGCTGCCACGCGGCCGGGCCCTTTTCCGCACGTGCGTCAGAGGTGCTTGACCAGCTCCGGCATCAGGTCCTGGAAGGTGCGTCCGCTGGCCGGCTGCCCGATCGCGGCCATCTGCCAACCGCCGGGCGTGCGCTGCACCTTGGCCATGATCTGCGCGGTGTACGGCCCTCCGCCGGTCAGCGTGTAGCGGGCGAGCTCGGCGCCGGTGGTCTCGTCGACCAGGCGGCAGAAGGCCGCCTCGACCTCCTGGAAGGTCTGCCCGGTGAAGGAGTTGACCGTGAAGACGATCTGGTCGACCTCGGCGGCGATCCTGGTCAGGTCGACGGTGATCGACTCGTCGTCGGTCTGGTCGCCGGCGCCGCCGACCAGGTTGTCGCCGCTGTGCCGGACGGAGCCGTCGTTGCTGGTGAGGTGCTGGAAGAACACCACGTCCACCGGGCGGCCCTGGGAGAACAGCACGGCCGAGGCGTCCAGGTCGATCTCCTGGCCGACGGAGAGCAGCTTGGCGAAGAACCCCTTGGGCTGCGCGGCCCGCCAACCGAGGCCCATCCGGACCACGCTCAGCTGCCCACCGCCCGGCTTCTCCAGGCTGATCTTCTGCCCCTTGGCCAGCGAAACGCTCATCCCGCGCCCTCCTCGTTCCTGCCGCCGACTGCCGCGGATCCACGGCACCGTTGAGACGATTCGATCATCGGACGGCCCTTCCCGGACCCTACCCCCCGACCGCCCCCGCCTCACTCCCGACCGCTCCCGACCGCTCCCGCCTCGATCGGACCGCACTGCGCCCGGCCCCGGCCGACCGCAGGCGGGTCAGGCGTCGCCGTCCAGCAGGTGCTGGCGCACCTCCTGGAAGGTCCAGGCGCCGCCGGCCGGCCGGGAGAAGACCCACACCAGGTCGAACCGGTCCGGCCAGGCGGCGGGTGCGCCGCTGCCGGCGGCGCCGAGCGCCTCGACGATCCGGGAGATGCGCGAGTGCTCCCAGCAGATCAGCACCGGCTGCGTCCCGGCCAGGGCGGCGGTGGCCAGCTCGCTCTCCTGGGACTCGGCGTAGCCGAGGTCGAGGGTGAGCCCGAGCGCGGCGGCGAGCGGGGTGACGGTCTGCCGCATCCGGTGGCCGCCGGCCAGCGGGCCCTGGTCGGTGGCCGCGTAGATCTTGGCCGGGGTGCGCAGCCCGGCGGCGGGCGGGGTGAACAGGCCGGGCAGCGCCTTGGCGCGGTCCCAGCCGCGCTGGGTGAGGGACTTGGCGTCGTGCTTGCCGTTCTCGTCCAGACCGGGCGTGTCGCCGGACGGCTTCTCGCCGTGCCGGACGATCATCACGAAGGCCTCGTGGCCGGGGTCGCTCGCCTTGGCCACCGGGGCGTCCTTGCCCTTCTTGTCCTTCTTGTCGCTCCGGTCCTTCTGGGTGTCGGAGGAGCAGCCGGCGAGGGCCAGCGGGGCGGCGGCGGCCAGGCCGGTGAGCAGCGTGCGCCGGGTCAGTGGCTGACGCGTGAGGGCTCCGCTCATGCGGCACCCCGCTCCAGGCGGACCAGCGCGTCGATGGCGTCGCGCCCGCCGGTGCCGCCTTCGCGGTGCCCCGGGTCGGCGCCGACCGGCCGGTGGACGCGTTCGGCGCGGACGGTGCGCAGGCCGTGACCGGCGAGGTCGGCGAGGACGTCGTCGGGGGTGAACAGGACGGCCGGGTCCTGCGGGCCGCCGACGCCCTCGGCGAGGTTGGTCAGGTCGTGGCCGACGACCAGCAGGGTGCCGCCGGGGGCGAGCGCGTCGGCGGCGCGGCGCAGGGCGGTGCGGCGGTCCTCGGCGGGCAGCTGCAGGTAGGCGACCAGGACGAGGTCGTAGCCGCCGGCGGGCGCCTCCAGGGCGCGGGCGTCGCCGTGGCGCCAGGTGAGCCGGTCGGCGACCTCGTCGGGCAGTTCGGCGGTGAGCCGTTCGGCGCGCTCCAGGGCGACGGCGGAGAAGTCCAGGCCGGTGACGTGCCAGCCCCGGGCGGCGAGCCAGATGGCGTTGCGGCCTTCGCCGGCGGCCAGGTCGAGGGCGTGGCCGGGGGTGAGCCCGGCGAGCTCGCGGACCACCCACCGGTTGGGCTCGGCGCCCCACACCAGTTCGCTCGCGGCGTAGCGGTCGTCCCAGTCCTGACTGTCCATGGCGCCTCCTCCGTTCGGCGGGCCTGCTCGGTACGGGTCAACCTACCGGGCGGCGGAGGCGCCGGTCCGGCCCGGTCCGGCGGGTGGACACCTGGTCAGGCACGGACGGCCGGACCGGCCGGCACTCTTGACGGCGAATATTGGTCCAGTCCAATCTGTTCTGTCGTGGCACGACCGGGCCGGCCGGCCCGCCGTGTCCGCGCACCGTTCGTCAGCACGCGACACCCGCCCCACCCCGCCCGTGCGCCCCCACCGCGCCCGGGGCGGCTCCCTCGGCCCGTCCGGGCCACGCACCGCCGGAACCCCCACACATCCGGAGGACACCCCGCATGCACGACCGCGTCATGCCCCCGCGGCCCGACCGGCCCGGCCTGCCCGCCCGCGCGCACGCCGGGCGCCGCGCCGACCGGCGCCGCCGGGCCACCGCCCTCGCACTGGCCGCCACGCTCACCACCAGCGGCGCCGCGCTGGCCCTCTCGCTCGGCCCGGCCTCGGCCGCCCCGGTCAACCTGCTGGTCAACGGCGACTTCGAGACCGGCACGCTGGCCGGCTGGACGTGCGCCAACGGCTCCGTCGTCACCACCCCGGTGCACGGCGGGAGCCACGCGCTCAGCGGCGCCGCGTCCGGCTCCGACACCGCGCAGTGTCAGCAGACCGTCGCCGTCCAGCCGAACACCACGTACACGCTGTCCGGCTGGGTGCAGGGCAGCTACGTCTACCTGGGCGCCACCGGCACCGGCGTCGACTCCTCGTCCTGGACGCCCGGCGGCACCGGCTGGAGCCCGCTGAGCAGCACCTTCACCACCGGCGCCGGCACCACTTCGGTCACCGTCTACACCCACGGCTGGTACGGCACCGGCACCTACGGCGCCGACGACCTCACGCTCACCGGCCCGGCCGGGCCGACCTCCTCCGCCAGCCCCACGGCGAGCGGCAGCCCGACCGCCACGGCCAGCCCGACCGCGTCCACCAGCCCCACGGCCTCCACCAGTCCGACCGCCACCGGGAGCCCGACCGCGAGCCCGACCGCGACCGGGAGCCCGACCGCCTCGCCGACCGCGACGGCCACCGCGAGCGGCCCGGCCGGGGACGGCAAGGTCACCACCCCGACCGGCCTGACGGTCAGCAAGGTCACCGCCGGCGCCGTGGTGCTGAACTGGCAGCCGTCCACCCTCTCCACCGGGGACGGCCCGGTGGCCTACAAGGTGTGGTCCAACGGGCAGCTGGTCGCCACCTCGATGGGCACCTCGGTCGCGGTCAGCTCGCTGCTGCCCGGCCGCGCCTACACCTTCAGCGTCCAGGGCTACTCCGGCGGCCACGCCTCCGCCCAGTCCGCGCCGGTGAGCACCACGACCGCCGCCGCGCCCGCCCAGCAGCCCGTCCGCTCGGCCTACTTCGACCAGTGGGGCGTCTACGAGAACGCCTACTACCCGAAGAACGTCGACAGCAGCGGCGCCGCGAACAAGCTGGACGTCATCCACTACGCCTTCGCCAACATCGACCCGACGAAGCTCACCTGCTTCCAGGCGGTGAAGGCCTCCGACTCCGCCAACGAGTCCGACCCCAACGCCGGCGACGGCGCGGGCGACGCCTACGCCGACTACCAGAGCGGCTTCGGCTCCGGCACCAGCGTGGACGGCAGCACCGACGGCTGGGACCAGCCGCTCAAGGGCAACTTCAACCAGCTGCGCCAGCTCAAGGCCAAGTACCCGAACCTGCGCTTCACCATCTCGATCGGCGGCTGGACGTACTCCAAGTACTTCTCCGACGCGGCCGCCACCGACGCCTCCCGGAAGACCTTCGTCTCCTCCTGCCTCGACATGTTCCTCAAGGGCAACCTGCCGACCGGCGTCGCCGGGGACGCCTCCGGCGGCCCGGCCTCGGCGGCGGGCATCTTCGACGGCGTCGACCTCGACTGGGAGTACCCGGGCTCGGCCGGCGGCCACACCGGCAACCACTACTCCCCCGCCGACAAGCAGAACTTCACCCTGCTGCTCAAGGAGTTCCGCACCCAGCTGGACGCCCTCGGCGCCGCCCAGGGCAAGCGCTACCTGCTGAGCGCCGCGCTGCCCAGCGGCCAGGACAAGATCGCCCAGCTGGAGACCGACAAGATCGGCGCCTACCTGGACTACGCGGACGTCATGTCCTACGACATGCACGGCGCCTGGGACGCCAAGGGCCCGACCAACCACCAGGACCCGCTGCACGACAGCCCCGCCGACCCGACCACGCCGATCAAGCCCGGCACGCTCAAGTACAACGTCGACACCACGCTCGCCGCGTACACCACCGGCCTGCCCGAGTACGGCATCCCCGGCGGCTTCCCGGCGAACCGGATCGTGCTCGGCATCCCGTTCTACTGGCGCGGCTGGACGGGCGTCCCGGCCGGCTCGAACTACGGCCTGTACCAGAGCGCGACCGGCCCGACGCCGGCCAAGCCGCTGAGCCAGGAGGCCGGGCTGGCCGCCTGGAAGGAGCTCAACCCGAGCGCCGCGCAGACCCATTGGGACCCGGTCACCGGGAGCAGCTGGGTCTACGACGGCACCAACTTCTGGACCGGCGACACCCCGCAGGCCGTCCAGGCGCGCGGGGCCTACGCCAGGACCAAGGGGCTGGGCGGCCTGTTCGCCTTCTCCCTGGAGAACGACGACGCCTCCGGCACCATGCTCAACTCGATGGACGCCGCCCTGCGCTGACGGCTCACGCACGAACGACGGCGGCCCGCGCGGAGACCTCCGCGCGGGCCGCCGCCCGTCCTCACCGCTGCGGCACCGGGTCCGCGCCGCCCCGGCCGGGGCGGCAGCGCAGCAGCCGGCCGGCCGTCAGTCGGGCCCCGCGCAGGGCGCCGTGCCGGTGCAGCGCCTGCACCGCGTACGTCGAGCAGGACGGCGTGTACGGGCAGCAGGCCGGCCGCCGGGGGCTGACCTCGGTGCGGTAGTAGCGCACCGCGCCGTACAGCACCCCGGCCGCGAACCCGGCCGGCGCGGGGGCGGCCGGGTCGGCGGCGCGCCGCCCGCGCCCGCCGGTGAGGGCGAAGCGGACGCCGGAGGCCAGCATCACCGGGATGATCGCGATCATGCACGGGCTGGCGATGTCGCAGAAGGCGTCGCCGCAGCAGTCCAGGCAGCCGTCGTCCCAGCGGTCGCGCTTACGGGCCGGCTCGTCCTTGCGGGCCGACTTCGCCTTGCGGGCGCTGCGCCGGTACAGCTCCCACTGGTGGCGCTGCTTCTTCCGCCGGGCGCGCTCCGCCGCGGGAAGCCACCACCAGGCCCGCTCCGGGCGCTCGGGCGGGTACGGGGCGTGGGCGCCGAACTCCGGCGTCGGGCTGGACACTGCTGACGTTCCCCTCGGTGACCTCGGCCGGGGACCGAACGCCGACCCCCGGAAATCCGGGCAAGATTATCCGAAGATGATCTGCCCGGATCTCGGCAGGTCGGGACCTCGACAGGTCCAGGCCCAGCAGGTCAGGGCCCTGCTCAGTCCTTCAGGTTGAGCGAGGGGAAGAGGTCCGTGAACGGCTGGGTGGTCACCGAGACGCTGCGGGAGAAGGGATCGTCGAAGTCCCAGATCATGAACAGCAGGAAGGCGATCAGCGCGCTGAAGCAGCCCGCCAGGATCAACTCCCGCGGCGTTCGCCGGATCTGGAGCGCGAACAGCATGCCGACGGTCACCACCGCACCGACGATCAGACCGAACCAGACCACCCCGGGCATCGTCGGCCCGGCGTTCTGGCCGCGCTGGTCTCGGGCGTCGGAGGCCTGGCCGATCCGGTCCATGATCGGCTGGTAGGCCTGCGACTCCAGGTCCGAGGCCGGCGCCCGGGTGGCCACGTCGTTCTGCAGCTTCTGCAGCAACTGGGTGCCCTTGTCGGTGATGTCGCCGTGTTCGGCCATGTAGTCCCACTCGGTGTTCACCACGTACGTGACGTAGCCGTCCACGTCGGCGCGGACCTGGTCGCGGAACTCCGCCGGGTAGACCACGGCCCGGTCGCTCACCTCGCGCAGCGACTGCGCCTCGCGGAACAGGTCGTCCTGGGCGGCGCCGCGCGCCTCCCAGACCCCGGCGATGGCGAGGCCGAGGACGATCGCGTAGACCACCCCGATCATCATCGTGATGTACTCGATGACGTCCGGGGTCTCGCTGTTGTCCTTCCCGGCGCCCACCTTGCGGTGCCTCAGCAGCACCACCGCCACCACGACGGCACAGGCCGCCGCCATGGCGATGGCCAACGCCACCCACTCGGACATGGGAACTCCCTTCTCTGGCTTGGCTCATGACGTAACGCGGAACTCGGGGGCGGCCGGGGACGGCGGGTGCCGCCCCCGGGCCCCGGGGGATCAGGACTGCGCGGTGCCGCCGTCACCGCCGTGGCCGGCCTCGCCACGGCCACCGCCGGTGCTGCCGGCGCGGCCACGGCCACCCGGCCGCAGGGCGGCCGCCGCCAGCACGGCGGGCACGGTGACCAGCAGCATCGTGGTGGTCGCCGGGGCGGCGTGGTGGTGCTTCGCGGGCGGCAGCGGCTTGGCCGCCGGGGCCCGGTGCACGGGCCGTACGGACGGGGTCGGCCACAGCGGGCTCGGCCGCGCCGGGCTCGACGCGGCCGGGCTCGGGACCGCGGGGACCGCCGGGGCGGCGGGCGCCGGCGGGGCCGGCTGCGGGGCCGGGGGTGCCGGCTGCGGGGCCGGCGCGGCGGGTGCGGGCGGAACGGGGACGGGCACGGGCGCAGGGACGGGCGGGGGCGGAGGCGGTGGCGGG
>NZ_JZKH01000101.1 GCF_000961885.1 Streptomyces rubellomurinus | reverse complement strand
GGGGGGAGGGGGGAGAGGGAGGGGAAAGGAAACCCCTGCGCGCGCTCGCGCGCTTGTGAACGAAGGGTCAAGCGCACGTTCCCACCCCCACCACCCCTCAGAGTGAGCCTCCATATCACGTCAACATGGCGCCCAGAAATTTGCCTACAGCGGAGCATAGTTGATATAGAAGCGCGCCATCGATCGGCCGCTTCCACAGTAATTGCGACCGCATGTGATCATTTAGCTCCCCTGTGTTGACGCTTCTGGGCATGTCCACCTCCAATCCCATCGCCGGAGTGTCATAGATCACAAAGAAGGCGATGAACTGCGTGTCGCAGATCACAAGCCAACAGGCATAGGATGCGCTCACTCCAGGCCTTGTGAACTGCCTCACATGAGGCGGATCCCGGGAACTGGAGCGCGGGTTCACCTCAGCGTGACCCGCCGGTTCCGATCTGCAGTCAAGGACGACTGGACGGAGGGAGCGGGGGCTATGAATGCCTACGCGCCGATCCTCGTACTCGGTGCCATCGCGGCGGCGTTCGCGGTCGGCTCCGTCGTGATGGCCTCGCTCACCGGCCCCAAGCGCTACAACCGGGCCAAGTTGGAGGCGTACGAGTGCGGCATCGAGCCGACCCCGCAGCCCGTGGGCGGCGGTCGGTTCCCGATCAAGTACTACCTGACGGCGATGCTCTTCATCGTCTTCGACATCGAGATCGTCTTCCTCTACCCCTGGGCGGTGACCTTCGACGCCCTGGGGATCTTCGGGTTGGTCGAGATGCTCCTGTTCATCGCCACCGTCTTCGTCGCCTACGCCTACGTGTGGCGCCGCGGCGGCCTGGAGTGGGACTGAGCGCGGGGCCGGCCGCAGCCCTTGTGAACGAGCGGACAAGCCCGAACGGGCCGACGTACCAGGGCCGGTGAACCGGGCCCGAGAACCCGCGCCCGAGGTACCGGGGCCGGTGAACCAGAGGACTTGAGGGCACTGAGAGGGATCTGATGGGAATCGAGGAGAAGCTGCCGAGCGGCTTTCTGCTCACGACCGTGGAGTCGGTCGCCGGCTGGGTGCGTAAGGCGTCCGTCTTCCCGGCCACCTTCGGTCTGGCCTGCTGCGCGATCGAGATGATGACCACCGGCGCCGGGCGCTACGACCTGGCCCGGTTCGGGATGGAGGTCTTCCGGGCCTCCCCCCGACAGGCCGATCTGATGATCGTGGCGGGCCGGGTGAGTCAGAAGATGGCCCCGGTGCTGCGCCAGGTGTACGACCAGATGCCCAACCCCAAGTGGGTCATCTCGATGGGCGTCTGCGCCTCCTCCGGCGGGATGTTCAACAACTACGCGATCGTGCAGGGCGTCGACCACATCGTCCCGGTGGACATCTACCTGCCCGGCTGCCCGCCCCGCCCGGAGATGCTGATGGACGCCATCCTGAAGCTGCACGACAAGATCCAGCACGAGCCGCTGGGCGTGAACCGCCGCCGCGCCGAGGAGCTCGGCGAGGCCCTCGCACTGCAGGCCACCCCGATCAGCGAGATGCGGGGGCAGCTGCGATGAACGAGCAGGTACCCGAGACCCGCCGCGAGCGCCCGGTCCGCGAGATCCCGGTCGAGGTGGTCGGCCGCCGCCAGGGCATGTTCGGCACCACGGGCAGCGGCGACACCTCCGGCTTCGGCGGCCTGGCCGCCCCGATCGTGCTGCCCGGCCCGAGCGAACGCCCGTACGGCGGCTGGTTCGACGAGCTCGCCGACGAGCTGGAGGGCGCCCTGGAGGAGCAGGGCCTGGACCCGGCCGAGGTGATCGAGCGGACCGTCGTCGACCGTGGCGAGCTGACCTTCCACATCGACCGCGCCCACCTCCTGCGGACCGTCCGCATCCTGCGCGACGACCCGGCCCTGCGTTTCGAACTGTGCCTGGGCGTCAGCGGCGTGCACTACCCGGGCGACCGGGGCCGCGAGCTGCACGCGGTCTACCACCTGCGCTCGATCACCCACGGCCGGCTGATCCGGCTGGAGGTCACCGCGCCGGACGCCGACCCGCACGTCCCGTCGGTGGTGAGCGTCTACCCGACCAACGACTGGCACGAGCGCGAGGTCTACGACTTCTTCGGCCTGGTCTTCGACGGCCACCCGGCGCTCACCCGGATCATGATGCCGGACGACTGGCTGGGCCACCCGCAGCGCAAGGACTACCCGCTCGGCGGCATCCCCGTCGAGTACAAGGGCGCCCGGATCCCGGCTCCCGATCAGCGGAGGTCGTACAGCTGATGAGTACTCAGCACCACGAGAAGGCCGGCGCAGGAGCCGGCGACCGGGCCGATGACCTGGCCGGCGAGGAAGCCCGGGAGGCGCACCGGGCGCAGTCCCGCGAGACCACCGAGGGCCGGGTCTTCACCGTCACCGGCGGCGACTGGGGCGAGGTGGTCGAGGCGGTCGGCCGGGCCGACGACGAGCGCATCGTCGTCAACATGGGCCCGCAGCACCCGTCCACCCACGGCGTGCTGCGGCTGATCCTGGAGATCGACGGCGAGACGGTGAAGGAGGCCCGCTGCGGCATCGGCTACCTGCACACCGGCATCGAGAAGAGCATGGAGTTCCGCAACTGGGTCCAGGGCACCACCTTCGTGACCCGCATGGACTACGTGATCCCGATGTTCAACGAGACCGCCTACTGCCTGGCGGTCGAGAAGCTGCTCGGCATCACCGACGACGTCCCGGAGCGGGCGAGCGTCATCCGCGTGATGATGATGGAGCTCAACCGGATCACCTCCCACCTGGTGTTCCTGGCCACCGGCGGCATGGAGATCGGCTCCACCACCCTGGCGATCTTCGGGTTCCGGGACCGCGAGCTGATCCTGGACGTCTTCGAGCTGATCACCGGCCTGCGGATGAACCACGCGTACATCCGCCCGGGCGGCCTCGCCCAGGACCTGCCGCCCGGCGCCGTCGACCAGGTCCGCGAGGCGGTGAATCTGCTGCGCTCCCGGCTGCACGAGTACGACAAACTGGCCGCGGGGAACCCGGTGTTCAAGGCCCGCCTGTGCGACGTCGGCCACCTCGACCTCGCCGGCTGCCTGGCGCTCGGCGCGACCGGCCCGATCCTGCGCGCCACCGGCCTGCCGCACGACCTGCGCAAGACCGACCCCTACTGCGGGTACGAGGACTACGACTTCGAGGTCATGACCACGGACACCGCCGACTCCTACGGCCGCTTCCTGATCCGGCTGAAGGAGATGCGGGAGTCGCTGCGGATCGTCGAGCAGTGCCTGGACCGGCTGCGCCCCGGCCCGGTGATGGTGGCCGACAAGAAGATCGCCTGGCCGGCCCAGCTCGCGGTCGGCCCGGACGGCATGGGCAACTCGCTCGACCACATCCGCACGATCATGGGCACCTCGATGGAGGCCCTGATCCACCACTTCAAGCTGGTCACCGAGGGCTTCCGGGTCCCGGTGGGCCAGGCGTACGCGGCGGTCGAGTCGCCCAAGGGCGAGCTGGGCGTGCACGTGGTCAGCGACGGCGGGACGCGCCCGTACCGGGTCCACTTCCGGGATCCGTCGTTCACCAATCTGCAGTCGATGGCGGCGATGTGCGAGGGCGGCCAGGTGGCCGACGTGATCGTCGCGGTGGCCGGGATCGACCCGGTGATGGGAGGCGTGGACCGGTGACCAACGTGGAACTCGGCCTGCCGGCGCTGCCGGCCCCGCCGTACCCCGAGGAGGTGCGCGCCCGGCTGGCCGCCGATGCCGCCGAGCTGATCGGCCGCTACCCGCAGGCCCGTTCGGCGCTGCTGCCGCTGCTGCACCTGGTGCAGGCCGAGGAGGGCTTCGTCAGCGCGACCGGGATCCGGTTCTGCGCCGAGCAGTTGGACCTCACGACGGCCGAGGTGACCGCCGTCGCGACCTTCTACACCATGTACCGGCGGCGCCCGGCCGGGAAGTACCACGTCGGGGTGTGCACCAACACGCTGTGCGCGGTGCTCGGCGGCGACCGGATCTTCGAGGAGCTCCAGGAGCACCTGGGCATCCGCAACAACGAGACCACCGAGGACGGCACGGTCTCGATCGAGCACATCGAGTGCAACGCGGCCTGCGACTACGCCCCCGTGGTGATGGTCAACTGGGAGTTCTTCGACGACCAGACCCCGCAGAGCGCCCGGAAGCTGGTGGACGACCTGCGGGCCGGCCGCGAGGTGCGGCCGACCCGGGGCGCGCGGCTGTGCGGCTTCAAGGAGACGGCCCGCATCCTGGCCGGCTTCCCGGACGAGCGCCCGGGCGCCAACGACGAGTCCGGCGCCGGCGGCGCCCCCTCGCTGGCCGGTCTGCGGCTGGCCCGCGGCGAGGCCCTGCCCGGTACCCCCGGCACCAGGGTCGTCTCCCCGCGCCACGAGGAGCCCCGCCACGAGGAGCCCCGCGTCGAAGAGCCCCGCCACGAGGAGCCCCGCCACGAGGAGCCCGGCCAGGAAGGGACCGAAGCGTGATGACCTCCGCCGAGCCGGCCGAGAAGCTGCTCACCCCCGTCCTGTCCGCCTCCTGGGACGACGCCCGCCCCTGGACGCTCGCCACCTACCGCCGCCACCAGGGCTACCAGGGCCTGAAGGCGGCCCTGGCCATGCCCCCGGACGACGTGATCGCCCTGGTCAAGGACGCCGGCCTGCGCGGCCGCGGCGGCGCCGGCTTCCCCACCGGGATGAAGTGGCAGTTCATCCCGCAGAACGACGGCAAGCCGCACTACCTGGTGGTGAACGCGGACGAGTCCGAGCCGGGCACCTGCAAGGACATCCCGCTGCTGTTCGCCAACCCGCACGCGCTGATCGAGGGCATGATCATCGCCTCCTACGCGATCCGCTGCGACCACGCCTTCGTCTACCTGCGCGGCGAGGTCGTCCCGGTGCTGCGCCGCCTGCACGCGGCCGTCGCCGAGGCGTACGCGGCGGGGCTGCTCGGCCGGGACATCCTCGGTTCGGGCATCGACCTCGACATCACCGTGCACGCCGGCGCCGGCGCGTACATCTGCGGCGAGGAGACGGCGCTGCTGGACTCGCTGGAGGGCCGCCGCGGCCAGCCGAGGCTGCGGCCCCCGTTCCCGGCGATCGCCGGCCTGTACGCCTGCCCGACGGTGGTGAACAACGTCGAGTCGATCGCCTCGGTGCCGCCGATCCTGGCCCGCGGCAAGGAGTGGTTCAAGGGCCTGGGCACCGAGAAGTCGCCGGGCTTCACGTTGTACTCGCTCTCCGGCCACGTCACCAACCCGGGCCAGTACGAGGCCCCGCTGGGCATCACCCTGCGCCAGCTGCTGGACCTCAGCGGCGGCGTCCGGGCCGGGCACCGGCTGAAGTTCTGGACCCCGGGCGGCTCCTCGACGCCGATGTTCACCGAGGAGCACCTGGACGTCCCGCTGGACTACGAGGGTGTCGGCGCGGCCGGCTCGATGCTCGGCACCAAGGCGCTGCAGGTGTTCGACGAGACCACCTGCGTGGTGCGCGCGGTGACCCGCTGGACGGAGTTCTACGCCCACGAGTCCTGCGGCAAGTGCACGCCCTGCCGGGAGGGCACCTACTGGCTGGTCCAGCTGCTGGAGCGGATCGAGGCGGGCGAGGGCGTCGAGGGGGACCTGGAGAAGCTCCTCGACATCGCCGACAACATCAACGGCAAGTCGTTCTGCGCGCTGGGCGACGGCGCGGCGAGCCCGATCGTCTCCTCGCTCCAGCACTTCCGGGCCGAGTACGAGCAGCACCTGGCCGAGCGCCGCTGCCCGTTCGATCCGGCCGCCTCCACCGTCTGGGCCGACGGCCCCCGCCCCGGCCACCCGTCCGCCACCGAGAGGGAGGTGCACGCGTGACGATCACGCAGCCGACGGCCGCCGCGAACGCGGTCGAACTGGTCACGCTCACCATCGACGGCGTCGAAGTGCAGGTCCCGAAGGGGACGTTGGTGATCCGGGCCGCCGAGGCGATCGGCACCCAGATCCCGCGCTTCTGCGACCACCCGCTGCTCGACCCGGCCGGCGCCTGCCGGCAGTGCATCGTCGAGATCGAGGGCCAGCGCAAGCCGGTCGCCTCGTGCACGATCCCGGTCGCCGAGGGCATGGTGGTGCGCACCCAGCTGAGTTCGCCGGTGGCGGAGAAGGCGCAGCGCGGCGTGATGGAGCTGCTGCTGATCAACCACCCCCTGGACTGCCCGGTCTGCGACAAGGGCGGCGAGTGCCCGCTGCAGAACCAGGCGATGTCCAGCGGCGCCGCGGACTCCCGCTTCGAGGGGATGAAGCGCACGTACGCGAAGCCGCTGCCGATCAGCAGCCAGGTGCTGCTGGACCGGGAGCGCTGTGTGCTGTGTGCGCGCTGCACCCGTTTCTCGCAGCAGATCGCGGGGGACCCGTTCATCGACCTGGTGGAGCGCGGGGCGTTGCAGCAGGTGGGGACGGGGGAGGGGGACGACTTCGAGTCGTACTTCTCGGGGAACACGATCCAGATCTGCCCGGTGGGCGCGCTGACTTCGGCGGCGTACCGGTTCCGTTCCCGTCCGTTCGACCTGGTGTCCTCGCCGAGCGTGTGCGAGCACTGTTCCGCGGGCTGCGCGCAGCGCACGGACCACCGGCGGGGCAAGGTGTTGCGCCGGCTGGCGGGTGAGGATCCGGCGGTGAACGAGGAGTGGAACTGCGACAAGGGCCGGTTCGCGTTCCGGTACGCGCAGCAGCGGGACCGGTTGACGGCGCCGCTGGTGCGGGACGGGCGCGGCGAGTTGGTGCCGGTGTCGTGGCCGGAGGCGTTGGCGCGGGCCGCGGAGGGGTTGCGCGGGGCGCGTGCCGGTGTGTTGGCGGGCGGCCGGGTGACGGTGGAGGACGCGTACGCGTACGGGAAGTTCGCGCGGGTGGTGCTGGGCACCAATGACGTGGACTTCCGGGCGCGCGCGCACAGTGGCGAGGAGGCGGACTTCCTGGCGGCGGCGGTGGCCGGGCGCGGGGTGGACGTGGACGGCTCGGGGGTGTCGTACGAGCGGCTGGAGCAGGCGCCGGCGGTGCTGTTGGCGGGTCTGGAGCCGGAGGAGGAGTCGCCGATCGTCTTCCTGCGGCTGCGCAAGGCGGCTCGCGGTGGCGGGTTGAAGGTGTACTCGGTGGCGGCGTTGGCGTCGCGGGGGTTGGCGAAGCTGCGGGGTGCGCTGTTGCCGGCGGCGCCGGGGACGGAGCCGGAGTGGTTCGCGGCGTTGGCGGCGGACGAGCCGTTGAACGATGACGCGGGCCGGGCGGCGGAGTTGTTGCGTGCGCCGGGTGCGGTGATTCTGGCGGGTGAGCGGTTGGCGGCGGTGCCGGGTGCGTTGACGGCGCTGTTGCGGTTGGCGCACGCGACGGGTGCGGCGTTGGCGTGGGTGCCGCGTCGGGCGGGTGAGCGCGGGGCGGTGGAGGCGGGCGCGTTGCCGTCGTTGCTGCCGGGTGGCCGTCCGGTGGTGGTGGAGGCGGCGCGGGCCGAGGCGGCGGCGGCCTGGGGGGTGGCGGAGTTGCCGTCGCGGCCGGGCCGGGACGTGGGTCAGATGCTGACGGCGGCGGCGCGGGGTGATCTGGACGCGCTGCTGGTGGGCGGGGTGGATCCGGGTGATCTGCCGGATCCGGCGCTGGCGGCGGAGGCGTTGGCGGCGGTGCCGTTCGTGGTGTCGCTGGAGTTGCGTCCGTCGGGGGTGACGGAGCGGGCGGATGTGGTGCTGCCGGTGGCGGCGGTGGCGGAGAAGGCCGGGACGTTCCTGGACTGGGAGGGCCGGGTGCGGATGTTCGAGGCCGCGTTGAAGCCGGATCAGTTGATGGGGCGCCATTTGCAGTCGGATCTGCGGGTGTTGGACATGCTGGCGGATGCGCTGGGGCACCGGCTGGGTCTGTCGGACGTGCGGGCGGCGCGGCTGGAGCTGGACCGTTTCGCCCCGTGGGTGGGGGATCGGGCGGCGGATCCGGCGGCGCATCCGGGTGTGTTGCCGCGGCCGGCGGCCGGGCAGGCGGTGCTGGCGGGTTGGCGGCTGCTGCTGGACGGGGGGTCGCTGCAGGAGGGTGATCCGCATCTGGCGGGGACGCGGCACCGGGCGGTGGCGCGGTTGTCGGCGGTGACGGCGGCGGAGGTCGGGGCGGTGCCGGGTGGTCTGCTGCGGTTGACGGGGCCGGCGGGTTCGCTGACGTTGCCGTGGGAGGTGGCGGAGGCGCTGCCGGAGCGGACGGTGTGGGTTCCGCTGAATTCGACGCCGGGTGGCGCGTACCGCGCGCTCGGGACGTCGGTCGGCCATCTGGTGACGATCGCCGCGGCGGTCGCCGAGCCGGCCGCCGAGCCGGTGGCCGAGCCGGCCGCGGTGGAGGGCGAGGCGGGCGCCGACGTCGAGGGGGAGGTCCGATGACTCCGCAGCCGTACGAGATGCTCCACTTCTTCGGCCACGACCCGTGGTGGATGGTGCTGCTGAAGGCGGTGTTCTGCTTCGCGTTCCTGCTGGTGACGGTGCTGGTCACGATCATCGAGGAGCGCAAGGTGCTGGCCTGGATGCAGTTGCGCATCGGGCCGAACCGGAACGGGCCGTGGGGCCTGCTGCAGTCGCTGGCGGACGGTGTGAAGCTGGCGTTGAAGGAAGACCTGGTGGTCAAGGGCTCGGACAAGGTGGTCTACGTCCTGGCTCCGATCGTGGCCGCGATTCCGGCGTTCATGGCGTTCGCGGTGATCCCGTTCGGCCCGGCGGGCGACGAGGTGTCGATCTTCGGGACGCGGACGCCGTTGCAGCTGACGGACTTCCCGGTGGCGCTGCTGTACGTCCTGGCGACGGCCTCGGTGGGCATCTACGGGATCGTGCTGGCGGGCTGGTCGTCGGGTTCGACGTACCCGCTGCTGGGCGGGTTGCGTTCGACGGCGCAGATGATCAGCTACGAGATCGCGATGGGCCTGTCGTTCGCGGCGGTGTTCATCCACTCGGGGTCGATGTCGACGTCGGAGATCGTGGCGCACCAGCAGTCGACGTGGTTCGCGGCGCTGCTGCCGGTGTCGTTCATCGTGTACATCATCGCGATGGTGGGGGAGACGAACCGGGCGCCGTTCGACCTGCCGGAGGCCGAGGGCGAGTTGGTGGGCGGTTTCAACACCGAGTACTCGTCGCTGAAGTTCGCGATGTTCATGCTGGCCGAGTACGTGAACATGGTGACGGTGTCGGCGGTGGCGTCGACGCTGTTCCTGGGCGGCTGGCGGGCGCCGTGGCCGGTCTCCACGTTCTGGGAGGGCGCGAACCACGGCTGGTGGCCGATGCTCTGGCTCACGCTGAAGATCCATCTGCTGCTGATCTTCTTCATCTGGCTGCGGGCGACGCTGCCTCGGTTCCGCTACGACCAGTTCATGAAGTTGGGCTGGAAGGTGCTGATCCCGGTCTCGCTGGTGTGGCTGGTGCTGATCGCGAGCGTGCGGGCGCTGCGCAACGAGGGGTACGGCTTCGGCGAGGTGGTGCTGTACGTGGGTGCCCCGGTCGGGGTGGTGCTGCTGCTGGCGCTGTTGCGGGACTTCCTGCGCAAGCAGCCGGAGCCCGAAGTGCCGGAGACCGATGGGGAGTTCGATCCGATGGCCGGGGGCTACCCGGTGCCGCCGATGCCGGGCCAGGTGCTGCCGCCGGTGCCGCGCAGGCCGAGCCGGGCTCCGAAGCAACTGCAGGACGCGCTCAACGGCGCGGACCATCCCGAAGGGAGCTGATCCGAGATGTCGTCCGACCAGACGGAGCGGGCCGACCGGCCCGACCGGCCGTCGCTGCTCGGCCCGGCCGCCGGCTTCGGCGTGACCTTCCAGGCCATGTTCAAGAAGCGGCTGACCGAGCAGTACCCGGAGCAGAAGAAGCCGACCGCTCCGCGTTTCCACGGCCGTCACCAGCTGAACCGGCATCCGGACGGCCTGGAGAAGTGCGTGGGCTGCGAGTTGTGCGCCTGGGCGTGCCCGGCGGACGCGATCTACGTGGAGGGCGCGGACAACCGGGACGAGGAGCGGTACTCGCCGGGTGAGCGCTACGGCGCGGTGTACCAGATCAACTACGCCCGCTGCATCCTGTGCGGGCTGTGCATCGAGGCCTGTCCGACGCGGGCGCTGACGATGACGAACGAGTACGAGCTCGCGGATTCGTCGCGCCGGGATCTGATCTTCACCAAGGAGCAGCTGCTGGTGGGTCTGTCCGAGGGCATGGTGGACACCCCGCACGCGATCTTCCCGGGCGCCGACGAGGGCGCGTACTACCGCGGTGAGATCACCGCGGCGGCGCCGGGGACGGTCCAGCAGGAGCGCACCGACCGGGAGAAGGAGGTGCGGCAGTGATCGCGGGTCTCGCGGAAGCCACCGGGACGACCTCGACGGGTGAGGCCGTCCAGTTCTGGGTGCTGGCGGTGGTCGCGGTGGGGGGCGCGCTGGGCATGCTGCTGATGCGCAAGGCGGTGCACAGCGCGCTGTGCCTGGCGGCGACGATGCTGGCGCTGGCGGTCTGCTACATGGCGCAGGGCGCGGTGTTCCTGGGTGTGGTGCAGATCGTGGTGTACACCGGCGCGATCATGATGCTGTTCCTGTTCGTGGTGATGCTGGTCGGGGTGACCAGCGAGGACTCGTTGAAGGAGCAGTTGAAGGGCCAGCGGTTCGCGGCGGCGCTGTGCGGGCTGGGTTTCGGCGTGCTGCTGGTGGCGGGGATCGCGAACGCGAAGCTGGACCACTTCACCGGGTTGTCGGAGGCGAACGCCGAGGGCAACGTGCCGGGGCTGGCGCGGCTGATCTTCACCCGTTACGTGTGGGCGTTCGAGGTGACGGGCGCGCTGCTGATCACGGCGGCGATCGGTGCGATGGTGCTGACGCACCGGGAGCACGTGAAGGCGCCGAAGACGCAGCGGGAGCTGGCGGCGCAGCGGGTGCGGGACAACCTGCAGGTGCCGCCGCTGCCGGCGCCGGGGGTGTACGCGCGGCACAACGCGGTGGACGTGCCGGCTCTGCTGCCGGACGGGTCGCCGGCGGAGTTGTCGGTGAACGCGACGCTGCGCGAGCGCGGCCAGGTCCGGGACGTGAGCGAGGACATGCAGCGCCGGATGGCCGAGTTGGAGAACGCGACGGCGGACTGGTTGGGCCGGGCGTCGTCGGAGCGGCCGGTGGTGGCGGCTCCGCGCAGGTCGCTGGAGCCGGCCGGGAACCACGAGCCGGAGGAGGGCGAGCAGTGAATCCGGTCAACTACCTGTATTTGGCGGCCCTGTTGTTCACCATCGGCGCGGCCGGGGTGCTGGTGCGGCGCAACGCGATCGTGCTGTTCATGTGCGTGGAGCTGATGCTGAACGCGTCGAACCTGGCGCTGGTGACGTTCTCGCGGCTGCACGGGACGCTGGACGGGCAGGTCATCGCGTTCTTCACGATGGTGGTGGCGGCGGCGGAGGTCGTGGTCGGTCTCGCCATCATCGTGTCCATCTTCCGGACGAGGCACTCCGCTTCGGTCGACGACAGCAATCTGATGAAGCTGTAGGCGGAGGGCCTTCGGTGAACTCTCTCATTCCGCTGCTGGTGGCGGCTCCACTGGCCGGTGCCGCCCTGCTGCTGCTCGGCGGGCGGGCGCTGGACCGGTTCGGTCACTGGCTGGCCACGGCGCTCGCGGCGCTCTCGTTCGGTTTCGGCCTGGCGTTGTTCTCGGACATGCTGGGCCGGGAGGCCGAGCACCGGGCGGTGACGAAGCACCTGTTCAGCTGGGTGCCGGTGAACGGTTTCCAGGCCGATGTGGCGTTCCGGCTGGACCAGTTGTCGATGACCTTCGTGCTGCTGATCACCGGGGTGGGCACGCTGATCCACCTGTACTCGGTGGGCTACATGGCGCACGACGAGCGCCGGCGCCGGTTCTTCGCGTACCTGAACCTGTTCCTGGCGGCCATGCTGCTGCTGGTGATCGCGGACAACTACCTGCTGTTGTACGTGGGTTGGGAGGGCGTGGGGCTGGCCTCGTACCTCCTGATCGGTTTCTGGCAGCACAAGCCGAGTGCGGCGACGGCGGCGAAGAAGGCGTTCGTCGTCAACCGGGTCGGCGACATGGGCCTGTCGATCGCGATCATGCTGATGTTCGCCGAGTTCGGTTCCTTCGCGTTCACCCCGGTGTTCGACGGGGCGCACGAGGCGAGCGAGGGGAAGCTGACGGCGATCGGCCTGATGCTGCTGCTGGCGGCGTGCGGCAAGTCGGCGCAGGTGCCGCTGCAGTCGTGGCTGGGGGACGCGATGGAGGGTCCGACGCCGGTGTCGGCGCTGATCCACGCGGCGACCATGGTGACGGCCGGCGTGTACCTGATCACCCGTTCCTCGGCGATCTTCAACCTGGCGCCGGACGCCCGGACGGCCGTCGTGGTGGTCGGCGCGGTCACGCTGCTGTTTGGTGCGGTCGTCGGGTGCGCGAAGGACGACATCAAGAAGGCGCTGGCCGGCTCGACGATGTCGCAGATCGGCTACATGGTGCTGGCGGCGGGCCTCGGCCCGATCGGCTACGCCTTCGCGATCATGCACCTGGTGACGCACGGCTTCTTCAAAGCCGGGCTGTTCCTGGGCGCCGGGTCGGTCATGCACGGCATGAACGACGAGGTGAACATGCGTCACTACGGGGGCCTGTGGCGGCACATGAAGGTCACCTTCGTCACGTTCGGCCTCGGCTACCTGGCGATCATCGGCTTCCCGGGCCTGTCGGGGTTCTTCTCCAAGGACAGGATCATCGAGGCGGCGTTCGCGAAGGGCGGCACGGAGGGCTGGATCCTGGGCCTGTGCGCGCTGGTCGGCGCGGCCGTCACCGCGTTCTACATGACCCGGGTGATGGTGCTGACCTTCTTCGGCGAGAAGCGCTGGCAGCCCGACGAGAGCGGCGAGCTGCCGCACCCGCACGAGTCGCCGCGGACGATGACGATCCCGATGGTCCTGCTGTCGTTCGGCTCGGTCTTCGCGGGCGGGCTGTTCGCCTTCCACGACTCCTTCCTGACGTGGCTGGAGCCGGTGACCGGGCACAGCGAGGGCGATTCGCCGCTGAGTTCGTGGACGGTCACCGGGCTGACCACGGCCTGCATGCTGGCCGGGGTCGGCCTGGCCTACCTGATGTACTGGCGTTCGCCGGTGCCGGTGGTTCCGCCGGTCGGCTCCCCGCTGACCCGGGCGGCCCGGCGCGACCTGCTGCAGGACGACATCAACCACGCCGTGCTGGTGCGGCCGGGTTCGGCGCTCACCGCGACCCTGGTCTGGTTCGACAGCCGGGGCCTGGACGGCTTCGTGAACGGCCTGGCCGCCACCATCGGCGGCCTGTCCGGGCGGCTGCGGCGGATCCAGAACGGCTTCGTCCGCTCGTACGCGCTCTCCATGTTCGGCGGCACGCTGGTGCTGGTCGCCTCGACTCTCCTGATGAGGTCCGTCTGATGGAATCCACAACTCGCGGGGGAGGCAAGCCGTGAGCGCGCTGCTGACCGCGACCTGCGTCGTCCCGGCGGCCGGCGCGGTGCTGACCGCGGCCCTGCCGGCCGGCTCGACCGAGGCCCGGCGCCGCACCACCAAGGCCGTCGCGCTGGGCGTCTCGGCGGTGGCCCTGGTGCTGGCCGCCGTGGTGGCCGCGCGGTTCGACCCGCACGGCGCCCGGTACCAGCTGACCGAGTCGTACAGCTGGATCCGTTCCTTCGGCATCACCTTCTCGCTCGGCGTGGACGGCATCGGCGCGGTGCTCGCGCTGCTGACGGCCGTGCTGGTGCCCGTGGTGATCCTGGCGTCCTGGCACGACGCCGACCCGGTGGCGCCCGGCCCGGACGGCGCCGGCGGGGCGGACGGCTCCGAGGCCGGCACGATCGAGGGCAAGCGCCGCACCCAGGGCTTCTTCGCCCTGATCCTGGCCGTCGAGGCGATGGTGATCGTCTCCTTCTACGCCACCGACGTCTTCCTCTTTTACGTGTTCTTCGAAGCCATGCTGATCCCGATGTACTTCCTCATCGGCGGCTTCGGGGACCGGGCGGGCGGCCCCGAGTCGGCGCGCCAGCGCAGCTACGCGGCCGTGAAGTTCCTGCTGTACAACCTGCTCGGCGGCCTGGTGATGCTGGCCGCCGTGATCGGCCTGTACGTGCTGGCGCAGGACCAGGGCGTCGCCACCTTCGACCTGCGGACCCTGACCGACGCGGTCGCGGACGGCCGGCTGCAGTTGAGCGGCACCGCCGACAAGGCGCTGTTCCTCGGCTTCTTCTTCGCCTTCGCGGTGAAGGCCCCGCTGTGGCCGCTGCACACCTGGCTGCCGAACGCGATGGGCGAGGCGACGGCGGGGACGGCGGTGCTGATCACCGCCGTGGTGGACAAGGTCGGCACCTTCGCGATGCTGCGCTTCTGCCTCGGCCTGTTCCCGGACGCGTCGCGGACCTTCGCCCCGGCGATCCTGGTGCTGTCGCTGGTCGGCATCGTCTACGGCGCGCTGCTGGCGATCGGCCAGAAGGACATCAAGCGGCTGGTCGCCTACGCCTCGATCTCGCACTTCGGCTTCATCATCATGGGGATCTTCGCGCTGACCAGCCAGGGCCAGAGCGGCGCCACCCTCTACATGGTGAACCACGGCATCTCCACCGCGGCGTGGATGCTGGTGGCCGGCTTCCTGATCTCGCGCCGCGGTTCGCGGCTGATCGCCGACTACGGCGGCGTGCAGAAGGTCGCGCCGGTGCTCGCCGGGACGTTCCTGATCGGGGGCCTGGCCACCCTGTCGCTGCCGGGGCTGGCGCCGTTCGTCAGCGAGTTCCTGGTGCTGGTGGGCACGTTCACCCGCTACCCGGCGGTCGGGATCGTCGCGACCTTCGGGATCGTGCTGGCCGCGCTGTACGCGCTGCTGCTGTACCAGCGCACCATGACCGGCCCGGTGAAGGAGGGCGTGCGCGCCATGCCCGACCTGAAGGCGCGCGAACTCGCCGTGGTGGCGCCGCTGGTGGCGCTGACGGTGCTGCTCGGCGTCTACCCCAGGCCGCTCACCGACCTGGTGAACCCCTCGGTGGACGCCACGCTCTCGCAGGTCCACCGGACCGACCCGGCGCCGGTCCACCCGGTCGCCGCCAGCTCAGGAGGTGAGCGGAAGTGAGCGCCATCGCAGTGCTCGCCGCCCTCGGCGGGAACACGCCCAGCATCCCGGCGCCGCACATCGAGTACGGCCGGCTCTCGCCGATGCTGGTGGTGTTCGGGGCGGCCGTGGCCGGGATCCTGGTGGAGGCCTTCGTGCCCCGCCGCCACCGGTACTGGACGCAGGTGCCGCTCGCGCTGGCGGGCCTGGCCGGCGCGTTCGTCGCCGTGGTGGTGCTGGCCGCGCAGGGCCGGGCCCCGCACCTGGAGCTGCTGGCCATGGAGTCCGTGGCGATGGACGGCCCGGCGCTGTTCCTGCAGGGCGTGATCCTGCTGGTCGCCGTGGTCGCGGTGCTCACCTACGCCGAGCGCCGGCTGGAGCCGAAGGCCGGCGGCCTGCCCGCGGACGCGTTCGCCGCGCAGGGCGCCGCCACTCCCGGCGGCGAGCAGGAGCGGGCCGCGGTCCGGGCCGGGTTCACCACGACCGAGGTGTTCCCGCTGACCATGTTCGCGGTCGGCGGCATGCTGCTGTTCCCCGCCGCGAACGACCTGCTGACCATGTTCGTGGCCCTGGAGGTCTTCTCCCTGCCGCTGTACCTGCTGTGCGCGCTGGCCCGGCGCCGCCGGCTGCTGTCCCAGGAGGCGGCGGTCAAGTACTTCCTGCTCGGCTCCTTCGCCTCGGCGTTCTTCCTGTTCGGCACGGCCCTGCTGTACGGCTACGCGGGCAGCGTGAAGCTCGGCGACATCGCGGACGTCGTCTCCGGCAAGGCGATGTCCACCCCGGCGCAGCTGAGCAGCACCCAGAGCGACGTGCTGCTGCTGACGGGCCTGGGGCTGCTGGCGGTCGGGCTGCTGTTCAAGGTCGCCGCGGTGCCGTTCCACGCCTGGACGCCGGACGTCTACCAGGGCGCGCCGACGCCGGTGACCGGTTTCATGGCGGCGGCCACCAAGGTCGCCGCGTTCGGGGCGCTGCTGCGGCTGTTCTACGTGGCGTTCCCCGGTCTGAAGCTGGACTGGCGGCCGGTGATGTGGGGTGTCGCGATCCTGACCATGGTGGTGGGCGCGGTGCTGGCGGTGACCCAGCAGGACGTGAAGCGGCTGCTCGCCTACTCGTCGATCGCGCACGCCGGGTTCATCCTGACCGGTGTGATCGCGCTCGACCGGCAGGGCGTGTCCTCGGTGCTGTTCTACCTGGCCGCGTACTCGTTCGTGACGCTGGGCGCGTTCGCCGTGGTGACGCTGGTGCGCGACTCGAAGGGCGAGGCGACGCACCTGTCGAGCTGGGCCGGGCTGGGCCGGCGGTCGCCGCTGGTGGCGGGCGTGTTCGCGCTGTTCCTGCTGGCGTTCGCCGGGATCCCGCTGACGTCCGGGTTCACCGGGAAGTTCGCGGTGTTCCAGGCGGCGGCGGCCGGCGGGGCGACGCCGCTGGTGGTGGTGGGTGTGCTGAGTTCGGCGGTGGCCGCGTTCTTCTACATCCGGGTGATCGTGCTGATGTTCTTCTCGGACCCGCAGCCGGGCGGCCCGACGGTGGCGATCCCGAGCGCGTTCACGGCCACGGCGATCGGGGTGGGGGTGCTCGTCACGCTGGGTCTGGGCCTGCTGCCGCAGTACTTCCTGGAGCTCGCGTCGAAGGCCTCGCTGTTCGCGTACTGACCGGTTCCGGTCGCCGCGGCGGAGGCCGGCCCGGGATTCCCGGACCGGCCTCCGGCGTTTCGTGCGCGTCCTTGCGCACGTCGTTCCACGCGTCGTTGTACGCGTCGTTGTCGCGTCCTCGCGCGCGTCTTTATGCGCGGCCGATTCCACCCCGCCGCCGACCGGCCCGCGCAGCCCGTCTGACCAGGCCTTCCGGCCGGATCGTGACAGGACCAGCACGCCCGTGCAGTGATCCACTCACGACCGGATACCCTGCCTGTATGGCCAGCGGCGGCACTCAAGGACCAGGCCGCTAGATCGACCAGGGACAGAGGAGTGGTCTTCGTGACCGTCGTGGGACCCTTCGGGCTCAGCGTGCAGGACCGCGACCTGACCCGGGACGTCCAGGCCGGACTGGACGCGGTGGAGGCGGCGCTCGCCGAGACCGTCAAGAGCGACGTCCCGTTCATCACCGTCACTGCGAGCCACCTGATCGAAGCCGGCGGCAAGCGCTTCCGTCCGCTCCTGCTGCTGCTCGCCGCCCAGTTCGGCGACCCGGGGGCGCCCGGCGTGGTGCCGGCCGCCGTCGTCGTCGAGCTCACCCACCTGGCCACCCTGTACCACGACGACGTGATGGACGAGGCGCCGGTGCGCCGGGGCGCGCCCAGCGCCAACTCCCGCTGGGACAACTCGGTCGCCATCCTGACCGGCGACTTCCTGTTCTCCCGCGCCTCCCAGGTGCTCGCCGACCTCGGCCCGGAGGCGGTGCGGATGCAGGCGGAGGCGTTCGAGCGGCTGGTCACCGGCCAGATCATGGAGACCCGCGGCCCGGGCCCGGACGTCGACCCGCTGCTGCACTACCTGGACGTGCTGGCCGGCAAGACCGGTTCGCTGATCGCCGTCGCCTGCCGGATAGGAGCGCAGTCGGCCGGCGCCGAGCCGTGGGTGGTGGACACCCTCGGCGACTTCGGCGAGCGGATCGGCATCGCCTTCCAGCTGGCCGACGACGTGCTGGACATCGCCAGCGACGGCCACGAGTCCGGCAAGACCCCCGGCACCGACCTGCGCGAGGGCGTGGCCACGCTGCCCACGCTGCTGCTGCAGCAGATGCCGGCCGACCCGGCCGACCCGGAGGACACCCGGCTGCGCGAGCTGCTCGCCGGGGACCTGTCCGCCGACGACGCCCTGCACGCCGAGGCGCTGCGCCTGCTGCGCCGCCACCCCGCGCTGGAGCGGGCCCGCCGGGAGACGCTGCGCCAGGCCGAGGAGGCCCGGGCGATCCTCGCCACGCTGCCGGACTGCCCGGCGAAGGCGGCCCTGGAAGGCCTGTGCGACTCGGTGGCGATCCGCACCATGTGAGCGGCCGCCGGGCGGGCCCTGAGGGCTCGTGGACCGCGGGGTGCCCGGCATGGGGGAGACTGGCCTCCGTCCGCACCACTTCCGGGGGAAGGTCGCCATGCGTCGTGTCGTCATCGCCGAGGACTCCGTACTGCTGCGGGAGGGCCTGACCAGGCTGCTCACCGACCGCGGCCTGGAGGTGGTCGCGGGCGTCGGGGACGGCGATGCGCTGGTACGGACGGTGGACGGGCTGGCGGCGGCCGGCGCGCTGCCGGACGTGGTCGTCTCGGACGTGCGGATGCCGCCCGGCCACACCGACGAGGGGCTGCGCGCCTGCGTCGAACTGCGCGCCCGCTACCCGCGACTGGGCGTGCTCGTGCTGTCGCAGTTCGTGGAGGAGCGCTACGCCTCCGAGCTGCTGGCGGGCTCCACCCGGGGCGTCGGCTACCTGCTGAAGGACCGGGTCGCCGAGGTGCGCGAGTTCGCGGACGCGGTGCTGCGGGTCGCCGACGGCGGCACCGCGCTGGACCCGGAGGTGGTGCAGCAGCTGCTGAGCCGCAGCCGCAGGGGCGACGTGCTGGCCGGGCTCACCCCGCGCGAGCGCGAGGTGCTGGGGCTGATGGCCGAGGGCCGCACCAACGCGGCGGTCGCCCGGCAACTGGTGGTCTCGGACGGCGCGGTGGAGAAGCACGTCAGCAACATCTTCCTGAAGCTGGGCCTGGCGCAGAGCCCGGAGGACCACCGCCGGGTGCTCGCGGTGCTGACCTACCTCAACTCGTAGCCGGCCGGAATGGTCGCCGCCGCCGGGGCGTTGTGCAGGGTGTGCGGCACGGACGGCGCCCGGCGGTTTCCCGCCGCATGCGGGAGTTCCGGCCCCCGCCGACCTCGCGCGCATAGGATGCGAGAGGTGCACCAGGCGGACGGGGCACGGGGCCGCGCCCGCGGTGGTGCGCCCACGAGGAGGTCCGCGGCAGTGACCAGTCAGGTCGATCAGTCGGAAGCAGTGGACGGCTCGGACGACGGCGAGGAGCGGGCCGGCGGCGGCGCGCGGCACTCCGGTCCGGGCGCGCCCGCCGTCCCTCCCGGCCCGGGCGGCACGCCGCCGCGGCGGGCCAAGCCCATGCGCAGACTCGACCGGGTGATCATCCGATTCGCCGGCGACTCCGGTGACGGCATGCAGCTCACCGGTGACCGCTTCACCTCGGAGACGGCGTCCTTCGGCAACGACCTCTCCACGCTCCCGAACTTCCCCGCCGAGATCCGCGCCCCCGCCGGCACCCTGCCCGGCGTCTCGTCCTTCCAGCTGCACTTCGCCGACCACGACATCCTCACCCCCGGGGACGCCCCGAACGTGCTGGTGGCGATGAACCCGGCGGCGCTGAAGGCGAACCTGCCGGACCTGCCGCGCGGTGCGGAGATCATCGTCAACACCGACGAGTTCACCAAGCGGGCGCTGGCGAAGGTGGGTTACCCGGCGGACCCGCTCGGCGACGGCTCGCTGGACGGCTACCACCTGCACAAGGTGCCGCTGACCGCGCTGACCCTGGAGGCGCTCAAGGACAGCGGGCTGGCCCGCAAGGACGCCGAGCGGGCGAAGAACATGTTCGCGCTCGGCCTGCTGTCCTGGATGTACCACCGGCCGACCCACGGCACCGAGCAGTTCCTGCGCGCCAAGTTCGCCAAGAAGCCGCCGATCGCCGAGGCCAACATCGCGGCGTTCCGGGCGGGTTGGAACTTCGGCGAGACCACCGAGTCGTTCGCGGTGTCCTACGAGGTGCCGCCGGCGAAGCTCCCGGCCGGCCGCTACCGCAACATCTCCGGCAACCTGGCGCTGTCCTACGGGCTGATCGCCGCCGCCGAGCGCTCGGGCCTGCCGCTGTACCTCGGCTCGTACCCGATCACCCCGGCCTCGGACATCCTGCACGAGCTGTCCAAGCACAAGAACTTCGGGGTGCGCACCTTCCAGGCCGAGGACGAGATCGCCGGCATCGGCGCGGCGCTGGGCGCGGCCTTCGGCGGGGCGCTGGGGGTGACCACCACCTCCGGGCCCGGGGTGGCGCTCAAGTCGGAGACGATCGGCCTGGCCGTCTCGCTCGAACTGCCGCTGCTGGTGGTGGACATCCAGCGCGGCGGCCCGTCCACCGGCCTGCCGACCAAGACCGAGCAGGCGGACCTGCTGCAGGCGATGTTCGGCCGCAACGGCGAGGCGCCGGTGCCGATCGTCGCCCCCGCGACGCCCGCGGAGTGCTTCGACGCGGCGCTGGAGGCGGCCCGGATCGCCGTCACCTACCGGACCCCGGTGTTCCTGCTCTCGGACGGCTACCTGGCGAACGGCTCGGAGCCGTGGCGCATCCCGGAGGTCGGCGAACTGCCGCTGATCGACCCGGACTTCGCGACCGGACCGAACCGGGAGGACGGCGCCTTCTGGCCGTACCTGCGGGATCCGCACACGCTGGCCCGGCCGTGGGCGGTGCCCGGCACGGCGGGCCTGGAGCACCGGATCGGCGGCATCGAGAAGCAGGACGGCACCGGGAACATCTCCTACGACCCGGCCAACCACGACTTCATGGTCCGCACCCGGCAGGCCAAGGTCGACGGCATCACCGTCAAGCCGGTCGAGGTCGACGACCCGAGCGGCGACGCCCGGGTGCTGGTCCTCGGCTGGGGATCCACCTACGGGCCGATCACCGCCGCGGTGCGCCGGGTGCGCGCGGACGGCGGCGAGGTCGCCCAGGCGCACCTGCGCAACCTCAACCCGTTCCCGGCCAACCTCGGGACGGTGCTGCGCAGTTACGAGAAGGTCATCGTGCCGGAGATGAACCTGGGCCAGCTGGCCCTGCTGCTGCGCGCCAAGTACCTGGTGGACGCCGAGTCCTACAACCAGGTGCGCGGACTGCCGTTCAAGGCGGCGCAGTTGGCGGACGTGCTGTGGGCGGCGATCGGCACCCTGGACGAGGAGGACCACCGATGAGCGAGCAGAGCGAGCCCGTTGTGGACGAGGGCGGCTTCCCGTCGCTGCGGCTGGTGCCCAGGGCCGAAGAGCCGCAGGGCGCAAGGGACTTCAAGACCGACCAGGAGGTGCGCTGGTGCCCGGGCTGCGGGGACTACGCGATCCTGGCGGCGGTGCAGTCCTTCATGCCGGAGCTGGGGATCAGGCGCGAGAACACGGTGTTCGTGTCCGGCATCGGCTGCTCGTCCCGTTTCCCGTACTACATGAACACCTACGGCGTGCACTCGATCCACGGCCGGGCGCCGGCGATCGCGACCGGGCTGGCGACCTCCCGGCGGGACCTGAGCGTGTGGGTGGTGACCGGGGACGGCGACGCGCTGTCGATCGGCGGCAACCACCTGATCCACGCGCTGCGGCGCAATGTGAACCTGAAGATCCTGTTGTTCAACAACCGTATCTACGGCCTCACCAAGGGCCAGTACTCGCCGACCAGTGAACTCGGCAAGATCACCAAGTCGACGCCGATGGGCTCGCTGGACGCGCCGTTCAACCCGCTGTCGCTGGCGATCGGCGCCGAGGCCTCCTTCGTCGCCCGCACCATCGACTCGGACCGCCAGCACCTGCAGTCGGTGCTGCGGGCGGCCGCGCGGCACGAGGGCACGGCGCTGGTGGAGATCTACCAGAACTGCAACATCTTCAACGACGGCGCCTTCGAGGTGCTGAAGGAGCCGGGCACCCGCGACGAGGCGCTGATCCGGCTGGAGCACGGGCAGCCGATCCGTTTCGGCGCGGACGGCGCGGGCGGCGTGTTCCGGGGCGCGGACGGCGAGCTGTTCGTGGCCCCGGTCACCGCGGAGAACGAGGCGCGGGTTCTGGTGCACGACGCGCACGCGGCCGGCCCCGCCACGGCCTTCGCGCTGTCCCGGATCGCCGACGCGGACACCCTGCACCACACCCCGATCGGGGTGCTGCGGGACGTCCGGCGGCCGGTCTACGACGAGCTGATGACGAGCCAGCTGGCGACCGCCGCCGCGCACCGCGGCCCGGGCGACCTGGCCGCGCTGCTCACCGGCGGCGACACCTGGACGGTGGACTGACCGGCCCCGCCCGTACGCGTCGGCGCCCCCGCCCGCACCGGGCGGGGGCGCCGACGCGCGGGCGGGATCAGTAGACGCAGGGGATCCCGCCGTCGGACTGGGCGTCGACACCGGGGCCCTGGACGGGCACGTTGGCGGCCGGGTCGCCGCCGGGCGCCGCCGGGGTGCTGGGCTTGTCGGCCTTGTCGGCGACGCCGGTGAAGGAGCTGCCGAGGGTGACGACCACCCGGTCGGCGCCCGCCGAGGCGGACTCGGTGGCGCTCACGCCGTAGCGGGCGGCGATCTGGTCGGCGGCGTCCTTGGCTCCCTTGCCGTAGGTCACCGTGGTGGCCTTCTGCTTGGTGCGGGCCGGTCCGGTGGTGCCCACCTTGAAGCCCATGCCCTCCAGGGCCTTGCCCTCGGCGGTGGAGGAGACGCCGGCCGCCGAGGAGCCGTTGTAGACGTCCACGGTCGCGGTGGCCGCGGCCTTGGTGGGGGTGGCGGTGGGCTGCTGGGCGGGGGCGCTCGGGGTGTCGGTCGCGCCGTCGGCCGGGGCGGGCGCGGCGGCGTCGGCGTAGCCGAAGATCTGCTTGACGACCTTCTGGATCTTGGCCGGGGTGACGAGGTTGACGTCCTGGCCGTTCTTCTTGCCGAAGCCGTCGAAGGTGAGGGTGTTGAACTCGACGTTGCCGCCGGTCAGGGCCGGGGCCTGCTCGGCGAAGTCGAGGATGTTCCACTCGTTGTCGATGACCAGGTCCTTCTGCACGGCGCTGAACAGGCCCTTGAGCTTGCCCAGGTCGCTGATGATGCCGTCCTCCTTGAGCTTGTGCACGACGGAGGAGATGAAGGCCTGCTGGCGGTGGGTGCGGGCGAAGTCGCCGGTGTTGCCGTCCGGGCCGTCCAGGTTGTGGCGCTGGCGGACGAAGGACAGCGCCTGGGAGGCGTTGAGCTCGTTGATGCCCTTGTGGAAGTCGGCGCCGGAGCCCTGGCCCTCGATGGCCGGGTCCTTGGTGTCGTGGGTGAGGCAGACCTTGATCGGCTGGACGGCCTTGGCGATGTCGTAGAAGCCCATGAGGTTGACCTCGGCGACGTGGTCGATGGGCTGGTCGAGGAAGGTCTGGACGGTCCGGATGGTGGCGGCCCGCCCGGCGTCGCGGCCGGCCTTCTCCAGATCGGCGCCCTTCAACCCCTTGGCCTGGAGGCCGGGGTTGGCCTGGTCCTTGGCGTTGCCGTACGCCTCCTTGATCTTGGCCATGCCCATCTTGGTGCCGTCGCCCTTGTACGTCATGACGTAGTCGTCGCGCGGGATGGAGACGGCCTGCACCTTGCCGCCGCCCGCGGGTATGTGCAGCAGGATCAGGCTGTTGGTGTTGTAGCCGCCGACGTCGGAGCTGTGTCCGGCGTGCAGCTCGTCCTGGATGAACTGCGGGTCGATGTCCGAGCCGTCCATGTTCTTGCGGCTGTCCAGGCCGATCAGCAGCAGGTTGACCGAGTTGTCGAGGTGCTTGGGGGCGTCCTTCTTGGTCTCGGCGATGGCGTTGGAGGTCGTCATCCCGCCGGTGAGCTCGTTGAACCCGTACCAGGCGACGCCGCTGGCCACGAACACCGCGAGGCCGGCCGTGCAGGCGACCGTGCGGGCGGCGATCAGCGCCGGGCTGGGGCGGGAGGGCCCGGCGGGGCGGGCGCGGCGGGCGGAGCGGCCGCCCTCCGGCCGGCCCGCGTCCCGGCCGCCGTCCGGCCGGCCGTTGTCGCTCTGCTCAGTCATGCTGCCTCCTCCGGCCCCGGATCACCCGGACCACGATCACCAGCAGGGCCGCGGCCGCGGCCTTCGCCATCACGGGGAACCCGTACACCACCCACTTCGTGGAGCCGGTGGCCAGGGCGGTGCCGTGGTACTTCTCGCTGTTGGCCAGCAGTTCGGCGCCGGCCGTCACGGCCAGCACCACCACCGGCGAGGCCGCCAGCACCCACCACCAGCCGCTGCGGGTGCACAGCGCGGCCGCGAGCCCGGTGCCGAGCACCGCGCAGACCGCGAACACCCAGCCCATGCCGGGGCCGGAGAGCTCGTCGACGGCCGCGCCGATCAGCGGCAGCCCGACCGCCACGACGGCGGGCAGCGCCGGGCCGCCGGACAGCGGGCGGGTCGGGGTGGCCGCCGCGGGTCTGCCCGCCGCCCGTCGCCGTGCTCCCTGCTCGGACGCCCGTCCTCGCTGCCCTGCCACGTACTCACCCCCGGAATTTCCGCGTCCCGCGCGCCGATCGCGGCGCCGGCGCCGACGCCGGGTGCCGTGCTTCAACGACGGTTGCGGCGCTGCCAGTTCTGGACGCTCAGGTCGGTCTGCCGGTTCCCGGCGGCGGTTTCCCGTCGCGGATCGGGGGCAGGCCCGTTTCGGTTTTCCTCTACACGGGTGTAGAGGATGTAGAGATCGTAGGCAGCATAGAGCACGCCTGTTCGCCGGCAAGCCCGCTCCGAAAGGGGCGGCGCCGGCCATAACGGGCGATTTCGAACGGTCGGCGAGCGGGCCGGCCGAGGAGGAGGGGCCGTGACGGGGACGGGCGGAGCAGGGCGGCCGGAGAAGCGCAGGGTGATCACGCGGGCCGCGACGGCGGTGTTCGGACGCGAGGGGTACCTGCGGGCCAGCATGGACGCGATCGCCGCGGAGGCCGGGGTGTCCAAGCGCACGGTCTACAACCACTTCCCCGACAAGGAGACCCTCTTCCTCACGGTCGCCCTGCGCAGCTCGGCCGGGCTGGCCGAGCAGGTCCGGCGGCTGATGGCCGAGCACCTGGACCGGGCCGAGGACCCGCGCCGGGCCCTGGTCGGCTTCGCCGTCGCGCGGGCGCGCGTCGTCCTCGCCGCGGGCGAGCACGGCGCGGTCGGCCGGGCGATCCGCGCCGAGGTGGCGAACGTCCCGGCGGACGTGCTGGAGGCCTGGCGGGAGGCGGGCCCGGTCGCCACCCGGCGCGACCTCGCGGACCGGCTGGCGGCGCTCGCCGGGCGCGGGCTGCTGGCGGTGGACGACCCGGAGCGGGCCGCCGAGCGGTTCACCCTGCTCACGCTGCACGGCGTGGCCGAGCGCTCGTTCTGGGGCGTGCTGCCGGTGGCCGAGGAGGAGGCCGGGCGGATCGCGGCGGACGGCGTGGACGCCTTCCTGCGCATCCACGGGGTGCCGGCCGCCGCCTGAGCGGCGGGGACGCCGGAGGGCGGGGACTGCGGCGTGGTGCCGGTCCCCGCCCTCCGGCGGTGCTGCGCCGATGCGACTACTTCCGGTCGCTCTACTTCCAGTTGAGGCCCTTGCCCAGGGTGTACGGGTCGCCCCAGAACTCGGCGCCCGCGACCTTGGAGGCCTCCGGCGACATGGCCACCACGCAGGAGGTGACCGACTGGCCGTTGGTGAAGCCGCTCGGGAAGGAGTTGTTCGGGCACTTGTCGAACTTGCCGATGATCGACAGCTCCTGCGCCTCGGAGCCGTCCGCCAGCAGGCCCTTCATCTGGGTCAGGCTGGCGAAGGACATGTCGGTGCTGCCGACGTTGGTGACCTTGTAGTTGACGTAGTACGGCACCAGGCCCTTGGCGCGGTCGCCCAGGTTGAACTTGGCCAGGTCGGCCGGGTCGCCCTTGGTGATGCCGGTCACGGTGAGCGAGACCTTGCCCTCGGTGTGCCCGTACTTGTACGGGAACTGGATCGCCTCGCCGATCTTCACCGTGGTGCCGGCCGCCGGGGCCGCGCCGCCCGCGCCGGCCGCGCC